>DASYBC010000082.1:0-10492 GCA_036500965.1 Allostellaceae bacterium
CCAGGTGCTGGCGGCGCCCGGCTCGATCACGCCGCACACCCGCTTTCAGTGCGAGGCCTACATCCTGACCAAGGAGGAGGGCGGGCGGCACACGCCGTTTTTTGGCAATTACCGGCCGCAATTCTATTTCCGCACCACCGACGTGACCGGCACGGTGCACCTGCCCGAGGGCACCGAGATGGTGATGCCGGGCGACAACATCTCGATGGAGATCGAGCTGATCGCGCCGATCGCGATGGATGAGGGCCTGCGCTTCGCCATCCGCGAAGGCGGGCGCACCGTCGGCGCCGGCGTCGTCGCCAAGATCATCAAATGACTGCCCCGCATATGAGCGGCAGTCATCCCCGGACGTGATCCGAGAATCTCGCCAACCGACAAGACCTGCTTGAGGGACGAAAACGCCAGATGGACAACCAGAACATCCGTATCCGCTTGCGGGCTTACGATCACCGCGTGCTCGACCAGTCGACGAGCGAGATCGTCAACACCGCAAAGCGGACCGGCGCGCGGATCCGCGGCCCGATCCCGCTGCCGACCAAGATCGAGAAATTCACCGTGCTGCGCTCGCCGCATATCGATAAGAAATCGCGCGAGCAGTTTGAGATCCGCACCCACAAGCGGGTGCTCGACATCGTCGATCCGACGCCGCAGACCGTTGACGCGCTGATGAAGCTCGACCTTGCCGCCGGCGTCGACGTCGAAATCAAGCTGTGACGGTAGAGCGCAAGATGGGCGTCTCGTGTGAGAATTCAGCCGTCGCCCCCGCGAAAGCGGGGGTCCAGGGCAGTCGTTCCAATCGGTGGCTCTGGATTCCCGCATGCGCGGGAATGACGGGGATTGCGGGAATGACGGGGATTGTTGAGCCGTCGAGGAAATCGCTATGCGCACCGGCCTCCTGACCCGCAAGCTCGGCATGACGCGGATCTTCACCGAGGACGGCAATCACGTGCCGGTGACCGTGCTGGCGATCGACAAATGCCAGGTCGTGGCCGTGCGCAGCGCCGAGAAGGACGGCTATTGCGCATTGCAGCTCGGCATCGGCACGGCGAAGGTCAAGAATGTGTCGAAGCCGCAGCGCGGCCATTTCGCCAAAGCGGAGATCGAGCCGAAGGCACGGCTCGCCGAGTTCCGTGTCAGCGAGGATGCGCTCCTCGCCGTCGGCAGCGAGATCACCGCGGCGCACTTCCTGCCCGGCCAACGGGTCGATGTCGTTGGCGTCAGCATCGGCAAGGGCTTTGCCGGGGGAATGAAGCGGCATAATTTCGGCGGCCTGCGCGCCACTCACGGCGTCTCGGTGTCGCACCGCAGCCTCGGCTCGACCGGGCAGCGGCAATCGCCCGGCAAAACCTTCAAGAACAAGAAGATGGCGGGGCATTTGGGCGCTGCGCGGGTGACCGTGCACAGCCTCGAGGTGATTTCCGCCGACGCCGAGCGCGGCGTCTTGATGCTGAAGGGTGCGGTGCCGGGCAGCAAGGGCGGCTATGTCATGGTCAAGGACGCTGTCAAGCGCAAGCCGCCGGAGGGCCTGCCGTTTCCGGCCGCAATCCGCGGCGCGGCGACTTTGAGTGCCGCCGCTGGTCCGGTCGATGCAGGCCAAGGAGAACATTTGGAGGAAAACCCATGACTAGTCGCGTCATTATGGATTCGGATGAGCTTCGGGCGCTCAAAAAGCAGGCCGCCGAGTCGAATGAACCCGTCTATGTTTTGGGGATTAGGGAATACTGGCGCATCCAACGTGCGCAGACTTTCACACAGGACCCCGACAAAACGGCCCGGTGTTGGACCGGCGCCGTGCCCGAATTAGTCGACACCCTGCTTGTTGAAGGGCGTAATCAGCGCGGGAGCTTCAAGCGGATGAAGGGCGGCGTCTTGCCGGAGGTTAACGCCGAATTGGCGGCTCGCGGGCTAGCGTTCGACCGCGATAAGCGGTTGGTCGACGCTGAGCGAAGATCTCTGCATCGGGTCGTCGTCCGTAATCTCGACAACGAGGAGGTCGGCGAGATCGAGCTCGACGACGCCGTCTTCGGGCTGCCGCTGCGCCGCGACATCCTGGCGCGCGTGGTCAACTGGCAGCTCGCCAAGCGCCGTGCCGGCACGCATAAAGCGAAGGGCATCAGCGACATCCAGGGCACCACCAGAAAGCCGTACAAGCAGAAGGGCACCGGGCGCGCCCGCCAGGGCAGCCTGCGCTCGCCGCAGTTTCGCGGCGGTGCTGTAATCTTCGGCCCGGTGGTGCGCAGCCACGCCTTCGCGCTGCAGAAAAAGGTGCGGCGGCTCGGTCTCAAAACCGCGCTGTCGGCAAAGCGCAGCGAGGGCAAGCTCGTCGTCATCGACGCCGCCCGCGCCGACGAGGCCAAGACCAAGGCGCTGCGGCTGCGCCTCGAAGCGCTCGGCTGGGGCTCGGTGCTGATCATCGACGGGCCGGCGGTGGATCAGAACTTCGCCCGCGCGGCGCGCAACTTGCCGCGGGTCGATTTGTTGCCGCAGCAGGGCGCCAATGTTTACGACATCCTGCGCCGCGACACCTTGGTGCTGACCCGCGAAGCGGTGCAGCAATTGGAGGCGCGCCTCAAATGAGCCGGTTTCGCGTCATCCCCCGCACCCTGCCGACACTGACGCGGCAGCAGATGTACGACATCATCCGCACCCCGGTGATCACCGAAAAGGCGACCAACGTCTCGGAGCACAACCAGGTGATCTTTCGCGTGCCGCTCTCCGCGACCAAGCGTGAGGTCAAGATCGCGGTCGAGGGGCTGTTCAACGTCAAGGTCACCGCGGTCAACACGATCCGGGTCTTGGGCAAAGTCAAGCGGGCGCGGGGGCGGATCGGCCGCCGCTCGGACGTCAAAAAAGCGATCGTCACCTTGGGCGAAGGCCAGAGGATCGACGTGACCACCGGGATATGAGCCGGAAGGAGCCGGTGCGATGGCACTGAAGACGTTCAACCCGACCACCCCGTCGCGACGTCAGCTCGTCATCGTCGATCGCCGCGAGCTGTGGAAGGGCAAGCCGGTCAAGGCGTTGACCGAGGGGCTGCGGGGCCAGGGCGGGCGCAACAACACCGGGCGCATCACCGTGCGCTGGCGCGGCGGCGGCAACAAGAGGCGCTATCGGCTCGTCGATTTCAAGCGCGCCAAGCTCGATGTGACGGCGACCGTCGAGCGCCTCGAATACGACCCCAACCGCACCGCCTTTATCGCCTTGATCCGCTACGAGGACGGCGAGCTTGCCTACATCCTGGCGCCGCAGCGGCTCAAAGCCGGAGACATGGTGGTCTCGGGCGAGAAGGTCGATGTCAAGCCGGGCAATGCAATGCCGATGCGCAGCATGCCGGTCGGCACGATCGTCCACAACGTCGAGATGAAGCCGGGGAAGGGCGGCCAGATTGCCCGCTCGGCCGGCACCTACGCGCAGCTGGTCGGCCGCGACCAGGGCTATGCGCTGCTGCGCCTCAGCTCGGGCGAATTGCGCATGGTGCGCTCCGAGTGCCGGGCGACGATCGGCGCAGTCTCGAACCCGGACCAGCAGAACATCGTCATCGCCAAGGCCGGGCGCAACCGCTGGCTCGGTCGCCGCCCATCGGTGCGCGGCGTCGCGATGAACCCGATCGATCACCCGCATGGCGGCGGCGAGGGCCGCACCTCGGGCGGCCGCCATCCGGTGACCCCGTGGGGCAAGCCGACCAAGGGCAAGAAAACGCGTCACAACAAGGCGACCGACCGGCTGATCGTCCGGCGGCGTCACCAGACACGCTAGCGCGCAATTCGGGGACGGAGGCAACGCTTGACCCGCTCGGTTTGGAAAGGGCCGTTTGTCGACGGCTACCTGTTGAAAAAGGCCGACGAGGCGCGCCGCTCCGGCCGCAACCAGGTGATCCGGACCTGGTCGCGGCGGTCGACGATTTTTCCGCAATTCGTCGGGCTGACCTTTGGCGTCTATAACGGGCACAAATTCATCCCGGTGCTGGTGACCGAGAATATGATCGGCCACAAGCTCGGCGAATTCGCGCCGACCCGGACCTTTTACGGCCACGCCGGCGACAAGAAGGCGAGGAGAGCCTGAGATGGCCAAGCCCGCGGCCGAGCGCCGCCTCGACGACAGCGAGGCGCTGGCGAGCATGCGCGGCATGCGCACGAGCGCGCGCAAGCTCAACCTCGTCGCCCGGGCGATCCGCGGCAAAACCGCCGCCTCGGCGCTGGCCGAGCTGACCTTTTCCCACCGGCGGATCGCCATCGAGGTCAAAAAGGTGCTGCAGGCGGCGATCGCCAACGCCGAGAACAACCATCAGCTCGACGTCGACCGGCTCTATGTCAAGGAGGCCACGGTCGGCCGGGCTTTTGTCTTGAAGCGATTTCACACCCGCGGCCGCGGCCGCTCGGCCAGGGTCGAGAAGCACTTCGCGCATCTGACGGTGATCGTCCGCGAGCGTCCCGAAGAGGCCGCTTAGCATGACTGCGGCGAGAATGGAGAGCCCCTGATGGGTCAGAAAGTCAATCCGATCGGGCTTCGGCTCGGCATCAACCGCACCTGGGATTCGCGCTGGTTCGCGCGCAAGGATTATTCGAGCCTGCTGCTCGACGACCTCAGGCTGCGCCGCTTTCTGAACCGGCGCCTCGGGCAGGCCGGGGTGTCGCGCATCATCATCGAGCGCGCCGCCCGAAAAAGCCGAATCACCCTGCACTCGGCCCGTCCCGGGGTGATCATCGGCAAGAAGGGCGCCGATATCGAGAAATTGCGCACCGACATTGCCAAGATCACGCCAAGCGAGGTCAGCCTCAACATCGTCGAAATCCGCAAGCCCGAGACCGACGCCAAGCTGGTCGCCGACGGGATCGCCCAGCAGCTCGAGCGCCGCGTCGCCTTTCGCCGGGCGATGAAGCGGGCAGTGCAGTCGGCGATGCGATTGGGCGCCCAGGGCATCCGTATCAACTGCTCGGGCCGGCTCGGCGGCGCCGAGATCGCCCGCATGGAATGGTATCGCGAGGGCCGGGTGCCGCTGCATACCTTGCGCGCCGATGTCGATTTCGGCTACGGCACGGCGAAGACCACCTACGGGGTCTGCGGCGTCAAGGTCTGGCTGTTCAAGGGCGAGATCCTCGCGCACGACCCGATGGCGCAGGAAAAGCGGGCGGCCGAGGGGCAGGGCCCACCGGCGAGCCACGAGCGCGGCCGGCGCGAATCGTTCGCGTGAGAACCCGATGCTTAGTCCAAAACGCACCAAATACCGCAAGGCGCACAAAGGGCGCGTCCATGGTCTCGCCAAGGGCGGCACGACCTTGAATTTTGGCGCCTACGGGCTCAAGGCGGCCGATCCCGGGCGGATCACGGCGCGCCAGATCGAGGCGGCGCGGCGGGCGATCACCCGCCATATCCGGCGCGCCGGGCGGGTGTGGATCCGCGTCTTCCCCGACGTGCCGGTGTCGCACAAGCCGGCTGAGGTGCGCATGGGCAGCGGCAAGGGCTCGCCCGAGTTCTGGGTGTGCCGGGTCAAGCCCGGCCGGATCATGTTCGAGCTCGACGGGGTGCCGGCCGCGACCGCGCGGGAGGCGTTTGCGCTCGCCGCCGCCAAATTGCCGCTCGGCACCCGCTTTGTCGCGCGCCCCGGCGAGGAGGGGGCGCCATGAAGGCCGGCGATGTCAGAGCCAAGACCGATGACGAGCTGACCGGGCAGCTCGACACGCTCGGCAAGGAGATTTTCAATTTGCGCTTTCAGCGCGCCAACGGGCAGCTCGAGAATACGGCGCGGGTGCGCCAGGTGCGGCGCGACTTCGCCCGCATCAAGACCATTCTCGGCGAGCGGCGGCGCAAGGCGTCGTAAACGCATGGCATCCTAAGAGAGATCCCGAATGTCCAGACGCGTGCTCCAGGGTGTCGTGGTCAGCGACGCTTGCGACAAGACGGTGATCGTCCGGGTCGAGCGCCGGGTGATCCATCCTGTCTACAAGAAATTTGTGACCCATTCGAAAAAATACGCGGCGCATGACGAGCAGAATCGCTGGCATGTCGGCGATGCGGTGCGGATCGAGGAGAGCCGTCCGCTGTCCAAGCGCAAGCACTGGGTCGTGCTCGGTGCGAGCGTTGATGGCCGCGGCGGAAGTGGGCGCCCACGCGCCGCCGCAGTCGAGGAGGCCGCGGCCGAGCCCGCGACCGACGCCGCCAGCCCAGCGGCGGGTGCGCCATGATCCAGATGCAGACGAACCTCGACGTCGCCGACAATTCGGGCGCGCGTCGAGTGCAGTGCATCAAGGTGCTGGGCGGCTCAAAGCGCAGGACCGCGACCGTCGGCGATGTGATCATCGTCTCGGTCAAGGAGGCGATCCCGCGCGGCCGGGTCAAGAAAGGCGACGTGCACCGCGCGGTCATCGTCCGCACGGCCAAGGAGATCCGCCGCGTCGACGGCAGCGCCATCCGGTTCGATCGCAACGCCGCGGTGCTGATCACCCCGGCGGGCGAGCCGATCGGAACCCGGATCTTCGGCCCGGTCACCCGGGAATTGCGGGCGCGCCGGTTTATGAAGATCGTGTCGCTCGCCCCCGAAGTGCTGTGACCTGGTGGTCGGGAGCGAGGCCATGCCAAAGCTGAAAATCAAGAAGGGCGACAGCGTCGTCGTCATCTGCGGGCGCGACAAGGGCAGAACCGGCGAGGTGCTGCGCGTCTTTCCGACCGAGCGGCGCGTCCTCGTCCAGGGCGTCAACATCGCCCGGCGGCATACCAAGCCGCGGATGGGCGAGCCCGGCGGGATCATCGAGAAGGAGCTGACATTGCACATCTCCAATGTCGCGCATGTCGATCCTGGGTCGGGCAAGCCGACGCGCATTGGCTACCGGGTTCTCAACGACGGCCGCAAGGTCCGGGTCGCCCGCCGGTCGGGCGAAGTCATCGACAGGTGAGGAGATGAACAAGCCGCGTTTGCAGGAACATTACGAAGCGACCTTGCGCCCGGCGCTGATGGCCGAGTTCGACTACACCAACCCGATGCAGGTGCCGCGGCTCGACAAGATCGTGGTCAACATGGGCGTCGGCGAGGCGGTGCAGGACAGCAAGAAGGTCGAGGCGGCGGCTGGCGAATTGACCGCGATCACCGGCCAGCGCCCGGTCATCACCCGGGCCAAGCGGTCGATCGCGACCTTCAAGCTGCGCCAGGGCATGCCGATCGGCTGCAAGGTGACGTTGCGCCGCCGCCACATGTATGAATTTCTCGACCGGCTGATCAACGTGGCATTGCCGCGGGTGCGCGACTTCCGCGGGATCTCGGGCCGCAGCTTTGACGGGCGCGGCAATTTCGCGCTCGGCCTCAAGGAGCAGATCGTCTTTCCGGAAGTCGATTACGACCGGGTCGACGCGGTGCGCGGGATGAACGTCGTCGTCACCACCACGGCGAACAGCGATGCCGAAGCCAAGGCGCTGCTCAAAGGCTTCGACATGCCGTTTGCCAATTGAGGAGGTCAGGAGCTTAGCCACATGGCAAAAAAAAGCGCGATCGAGAAGAATGCCCGGCGCCTCAAGCTCGCCCAGCGCACCGCGCCGCGCCGCGCCCGGCTGAAGCAGATCGCGATCGACCGCACCGCGGCGCCGGAGGAACGGTTTGCCGCACAGCTCAAGCTCGCCATGCTGCCGCGCAACGGTTCGCGGACCCGGGTGCGCAACCGCTGCGCCTTGACCGGCCGGCCGCGCGGCTTTTACCGCAAATTCAAGCTGTCGCGGATCGCCGTGCGCGAGCTCGCCTCGTCCGGCCAGATCCCGGGCATGCTGAAATCGAGCTGGTAGGAGGGGCCCGGCGATGACAATGAGCGACCCGTTGGGCGACATGCTGACGCGGATCCGCAACGGCCAGCGGGCGCGCCAGGCGGTCGTCGCCTCGCCGGCATCGAAGATCCGTGCCAATGTGCTCGAAGTCCTGAAGCGCGAAGGCTATATTCGCGGCTACAGCCGCGAGGATCTGCGGCCGGGCGTCGCCGAGCTCAAGATCGAGCTCAAATACGTCGATGGCGAGCCGGTGATCCGCGAGATCGCGCGGGTGTCGAAACCCGGGCGGCGGATCTATTCGCGGATCGCCGATCTGCCGCGGACCTATAATGGGCTCGGCATCGCTATCCTGTCGACGCCGCGGGGGGTGCTGTCCGACGGCGAAGCCCGCGTCGCCAAGGTCGGCGGCGAAGTGCTCTGCCGGGTGTTTTGAGCCGGGTGTTTGGAGGGAGTGCGATGTCACGCATCGGCAAGAACCCGGTGATGGTCCCAAATGGCGTCGAGGTCGAGCTCTCGGGCCGCACCTTGACCGCGAAAGGCGGGCTCGGCACGTTGCATCTCGTCGTCAGCAACGCCGTTACCGCAACAGTTGCCGATGGCGCGGTGACGATCGCCCCGGCCAACGATACCAAGCAGTCGCGCGCGATGTGGGGCACCACCCGGGCGCTGGTCAACAACATGGTTTCGGGGGTGTCGAAGGGCTTTTCGGTCGGCCTCGAGATCAACGGCGTCGGCTATCGCGCCGCGGTTCAGGGCCATGTCTTGAACCTGCAGCTCGGCTATAGCCACGACATCCCGTTTCCGATTCCCGAGGATGTCAGGATTACTTGCGAGCGGCCGACGGTGATCACGGTCAACGGCGCCGACCGCCAGCGCGTCGGCCAGGTGGCGGCCGAGATCCGCGCCTTTCGCCCGCCCGAGCCTTACAAAGGCAAGGGCATCAAATACGCCGGCGAGATCGTTCGCCGTAAGGAAGGCAAAAAGAAGTAGCTGCGATGTCGCAACACGTCAAAGATCTGTTTCTGCGCCGCCGCCAGCGGGTCCGGGCCAAGCTGCGCCGCACTGCCAATGATCGGCCGCGGCTGTCGGTGTTCCGCTCGTCGAAGCATATCTATGCGCAGATCATCGACGATATGTCCGGGCGGACCTTGGCGGCGGCGTCGAGCCTCGACGGGCCGCTGCGCCAAAGGCTGCGGACCGGCGCCGACGCCGCTGCGGCGGGCGAGGTCGGCAAGCTGATCGCCGAGAGGGCGAAAGCCGCGGGGGTCGAGCGCGTCGTGTTCGATCGTGGCGCCTACCTGTTTCACGGCCGGGTCAAGGCGCTGGCCGATGCCGCCCGCGAAGGCGGTCTTGATTTTTAGACCGGGCTTGATTTTTAGACGAGACCGGATTTCCGGAAAGGGATCGGCATGGCGCGGACAATGACACGCAACCCCGGCGATCGGCGCGGGCGGGGCGATGGCGATCGCCAGTCGCGCGACCGCGAGGAGAACGAGTTCGCCGAGAAGCTCGTCAACATCAACCGCGTCGCCAAGGTGGTCAAGGGCGGCCGGCGCTTCGGCTTTGCCGCGCTCGTCGTGGTCGGCGACCGCAAGGGCCGGGTCGGCTATGGCGCGGGCAAGGCGCGCGAGGTGCCGGAAGCGATCCGCAAGGCGACCGAGCAGGCGCGGCGCAGCATGATCCGGGTGCCGCTGCGCGAGGGCCGCACCTTGCATCACGACATCGCCAGCAGCTATGGTGCCGGCCAGGTCATCGTGCGGGCCGCCAAGGCTGGCACCGGGATCATCGCCGGGGGCCCGATGCGCGCGATCTTCGAGGCGCTCGGCGTCCACGACGTGGTCGCGAAATCGACCGGCAGCGCCAACCCGCACAATATGATCAAGGCGACTTTCGCGGCACTCGGCCAGGCGACCAGCCCGCGCGCGGTGGCGGCGCGGCGCGGCAAGAAGGTCGGCGAGATCCTCGGCCGCCGCGACGGCGAGGCGCGGGAGCCGGCGTGATGGAGGGTAAGCGGACGCTGACGGTCGAGCAGACCGGCAGCCCGATCGGGCGGCGGCACGACCAGGAGGCGACCCTCAAAGGGCTCGGGCTGAACAAGCGTCACCGCCGCCGGGTGCTCGAGGACACCCCTTCGATCCGCGGCATGATCAACAAGGTCAAGCACCTGGTGCGGATCGTCGGGGAAGCCGAGTGACCGGCGGGAGCGGCGGGGCGGCGACACGAGGCAGGGGCCCAGACGATGAAGCTGCATGAAATCAGGGACAATCCAGGCGCCCATTATCGGGCGAAACGGGTCGGCCGCGGCATCGGCTCGGGCAAGGGCAAGACCTCGGGTCGCGGCGGCAAGGGCCAAACCGCGCGCTCCGGCGTGGCGATCAACGGCTTCGAGGGCGGCCAGACCCCGCTGCACCGCCGGTTGCCGAAGCGCGGCTTCAACAACAAGATTTTCCAGAAGGACTACAAGGTCGTGAACCTCGGCCGGCTGCAGCAGGCGCTGGACGCGAAGCGGCTCGCCGCCAAGGACACGATCGACGGCAAGGCGCTGGTCGCCGCCGGGGTCTTGCGCCGCCTCGGCGACGGGGTGCGGCTCCTTGCCAAGGGCGAGCTCAAGACCGCGATCACCATCGAAGTCGTCGGCGCGTCGGCGGCGGCGATCGCCGCGGTCGAGAAAGCCGGCGGCAAGGTCGTGCTCCCGCGGGGCGCGGAACCGGAAGCGGAGACGCCGCCGGCTTAGCGCGCAATGTCG
>DASYBC010000083.1:0-3924 GCA_036500965.1 Allostellaceae bacterium
GCTACATGCAGATCGAGGGAATGGCTGAACTGACACCGCCGCTGATCGACGCCGATCCGACCAAATTGCCACCTATCGCTGCTTGACCAATGGCCACCTCAAACTCCACTCCGATTTACACCAGCTTGACGGACATGACCCAGAGCCTGAGCTGGTTGGCGCGCATGGCATTGGTGGAAGTTCGGTCGGCGAACAAGTCGAGCTGGCACTCCCCCGCTTTAGCGAGGGCAGGCTCTTGATGCGATTTTCCATGTCGCCGCGGGCGCAATAGACCTTCTCGTAAAGGTGGCAGGCCTCGTGCTCGGCGCGGGACAGCGAGGTGACGACAAAGCGCGGGTTGGCCTCGCCGCCGGTCCATTCGGCCTTGCCGATGACGCGGGGGGACCGGCTCCAGCTGTCCAGCGTCGACCAACTGAAGTCTCTGAAGCGCCGCGCCGGCATGCCGGTTTGCTCGCTGTGCCGGCGTGCGGCGCCCAGTTCGGCGGCGATCGCCGCTGTGAGGCGGGCATTCCTGGCCAGGCCGAACAGGAAATCGACACTGTTCAACTCGCACCAGCCCATCAGCTCTTCACGGGCAAACCCGGAGTCTGCGCGCAGCAGGATGCGCACCCGCGGCCAGCGGGCGCGGATGTGGCCGACGATGCGCGCCACTTCCCCGGCCGACCCGGCGCTGGCGTCGATATTCGATCGGCGCAACTTGGCGGCCAAGAGGTGCCGGCCGCAGAAGATGTAAAGCGGCAGGTAGCAGTAGCAGTCGTAATAGCCGTGAAAGAAGCGCCTGGTGCCCATGCAGCGGGTCGTCGGTGGCATCGAGAACGAGGATGATCTGCTTCGGCGCCCGGCCATACGCTTCCAGAAACAGATCGACGAAAAGCCCCTCGATCGCCGCCGGATCGTGGCTGATCTTGTGATAGCGCGTGGGCTCCGCCCGGCTCAGTTCCAGCCGGTTGAGCGTCGACTTGCCCGCGACCGGCGCGCAATCCTTGCGTCGGGACGCGAGCTTGTCGGCCAGCGCCGCCATGATTGGGTCGTGGCGCAGCGTCTCATGGTCGTTCAAGTCTTCGTAGCCTAAGGCGATGCCGAACACCCGCTGACCGATCAGGGTGTGGACGTTGTGCTCGATCAGATCACCGCGTCGCGCGTCCCGGAAGCAGCCGGCAAACCGATCGACCAGCCGGAGCGCCCGATCCGTGGCGCCCCGCAGCAAGCCGCCGGCATCGGACGTGATCGCTCCGCCGTCGAACGACGCCACCACCGAACGCCCTTCAACACGTGCAAAATCAAACAGACTCGGATTACACTTTGTCGGCATCGGGGATCTCCGGTGAAGCTGATCAAGCCGTTCTGGTAAAACAACTTTCTCAGATTCTCCGCCCCGATGCAGCTACTCACCGTGAGAAATCCTGGCTAGCCGGCGATCGACGAGTCGGACCTTGGGCTTTACGAGTATGTCCGCAACTACCAGGGCGACCAGTTCATCCAGCACGACCGGCCGGATCATCTGGAGATGCGCAAGGTCGTGCACGGCTATTTCACGCCGAAATCGCTGGAGGAGTGGCGGCCTTTTGTCCAGCGCGCCGTCAAGCACCTGCTCGACGAGACCGAGAAGAACGGTCGCATGGACGTCATGCGCGATCTCGCGACACCGCTCCCGGTGCTGGTGATCGCCGAGATGATGGGCGTTCCCGAACCAGACCGGCCCTACATCCGCGAGCTGGCCGAAAAGCTGCTCTACATCGGCCGCGGCGAGCACAACCGCATGCCGATTTTGACCGACGGTATGAAAGGGATGATCGAGTACGTTTCGCCGCTGGTCGATGAGCGCATCGTCAATCCCGGCGACGACTTCATCTCGGTGCTGGCGAGCGGCGAAAAGGCGGGCGTCTTCACCCGTCATCAGGTGCTGGTCAACACCTCGCTGTTGTTGCTGGCCGGGCACGAAACGACGATCAACCTGTTGTGCAACGGCACCTTGGCCTTCATCCGGCACCCCGACCAATGGGCGAGGCTGAAACAGGATCCGGCCGGCGCCGCCAAGCTCGCGACCGAGGAGTGCCTGCGCTACGATTCGCCGGTCAAATCGATCCAGCGCATCGCCTCCGGGGATGTCGAGATGCGCGGCAAGGTGTTGAAGAAGGACGACCGGGTGCGCTGGTTCATCTCCTCGGCCGATCGCGATCCTGACAGGTTCCAAAATCCGGAGACGTTTGATATCGAGCGCTGGCCGAACCAGCATGTCGCCTTCGGCTCGGGTATTCATCACTGCCTCGGCGCGACGCTGGCGCGGGTCGAGGGCCAGGAGGTGTTCAAGGCGCTGGCCGAGCGTTTCCCGGGCTTCCGCCTCGACAACGAGTCGCTGGAATATCAGGCCAGCATCACCTTCCGGTCGCTGAAATCGTTACCGATTCATTGGCAATAGGAGGCGGCAATGGCCCGCAAGCTGCGCGTTCGGGTCGACCACCTCCTCTGCGTCGGTAATGCGATGTGCGAGACGTTTGCGCCCAATGTGTTCCGGCTCAACGAGGACCGCCAATCGGAGGCGGTCGACCCGGCCGGCGACAGCGAGGAGAAGATCCTTGAGGCTGCCGAGAACTGCCCGATGAGCGCGATCATCGTCGAGGACGCCGAGACCGGTGAACAGCTGTTCCCATAGCGAGGAAACTCGCGTCATACGTCCGCTTTACGGCTGACAGCAGACGGTGGCCGCCGAAGGTTGGGCACCCTCCGACTTAGGACTGCGGGCCCACCCAACGACGCCCGAACCAATTCGCTCGAATGCCCCTGCTGTCATTTTGAAAATTGAATGGCGTAGCATTTTGAGAATTATCTGGCGTATGGGAGTGGCCGGCCCTGTGGGCCGTCGTACGTCGTGTCCGGGACAGCCTCGCAGGGCCGCCGGGCACACAACCTCGGCCTGCGTCAGATAGCGATCAAAGAAGCACTCCACTAATCTGGCCTACAACTTCAACCGACTGGCCTGGCTCAATGGGCGGGCCGCGCCGGCGTGACGCCAAAATCCCTCTGCAACCAGGCTGCCACCGCCAAATCCGAAATCGCCGACCTGCCTGAGACCGAATATCGCGACCAATGGCTCGATCCACCCCTCATCCCCGCTCAAAACCGGGTAATTCGAGCCGTCCAGGAGGCACCGGCTCTATAACGCCTTTGCTCACGACCAGAACACCCGGCAGTCGTTCATGCGGTTTGTCTGGCTGGCGCTGTACGATCCGGTGCCGGACGCCAAGACGATCTGGCTGTACCGCGAGCAATTGGCGCGCGCCGGCGCCGCCGAACGGCTATTTGCTCGCTTCGACGCGCTGCTGCGGGCCCAGGCTGGCTGGCGATGGGCGGGCAGATTGTCGACGCCACCGTCATCGCGGCGCGGCGGCCACGGCTGATCCAGGCGGAGAAGGACACGCTCAAGGGCGGCGGGGTTCCGTCCGAATGGAACCCGGCCCGGCGCGCGCAGATCGACCGCGACGGGCGCTGGACATTGAAGCACGGCCGCAAGCGCGAGACCCCGGCCAATCAAGCTTCCTACCACCAGCGCCCGCCGGCGATCGCGGTGCCGATGTTCGGGTGCAAGAACCACGTCGGCGGCGACCGCGGGCCCGGTCTGCTGCGGTGCCATGGCGTCACCCACGCGGCAAGATATGACGGCAGCCAACTCGGCGCGGTGCTCGATCGCGACAACACCGCCAGTGATGTGTGTGCCGACACCGCCTACCGCTCAGCAGCGAACCCGGCCCTGCTCGATTGCCGCGGCCTCAAGCCGCAGTTTCGGCGCAAGAAGCCGCGCGGACGCAAGATGCCGGCCCATATCGCCCGCGGCAACGCCACCCGCGCCCGGGTGCGCTCGCGGGTCGAGCATGTCTTCGCCGCCCAGAAATGCCGGCTGGGCCTCGTCGTGCGGACCATCGGCAT
>DASYBC010000084.1:0-8659 GCA_036500965.1 Allostellaceae bacterium
GTGCACAAGGACTCGAACCTTGGACCCGCTGATTAAGAGTCAGCTGCTCTACCAACTGAGCTATGCACCCGCCGGGGAGGCTATAGCAAGCCGCCGCCGGCTTGTCGAGAGACCCGGCCCGCGCGCGAGACCGGACCGCCGTCACACCCGGCCGTGGCAGTGCTTGAATTTTTTGCCGGAGCCGCAGGGGCAGGGGGCGTTGCGCGGGGTCCCGGCCCAGGGCGCGCGCGGACCCGCCATGCGCTGCACCTCGTCCCGGTCGGCGCCGTTTCCCGAACCCGGCCGCCGCGCCGCGCGCGGGCGAGCGGCAACCGGCCGCCCGTTTGTGCCGGTGGCGCGCATCTCCTCGGCCATCGCCTCCTCGGGCTCGGCCGCGAGCTCGGCATAGGCCGGCTGCTGCACCCTGAGCTCGATATGCGACAAGACCGAGGTGACGTGCTGGCGCAGATTGACCAGCATCCCTTCGAACAGCTCGAACGCCTCGCGCTTGTACTCGTTCAGCGGATCGCGCTGGCCATAGGCGCGCAGATTAATCCCCTGCCGCAAATGGTCGAGCGATAACAGGTGGTCTTTCCAGATCTGGTCGAGGAGCTGCAGCAGCAGGCTCTTTTCCGCCATGCGCATCAGCTCCGGCCCGTAATTCGCCGTCTTCTCGGCCATCTTGCGGTCGGCGGCGGCAATGATCCGCGCCGTCACCTCGTCGCGGTCGATGCCCTCCTCCTTGGCCCATTCGGCGAGCGCCAGATCGAGCGCCAGCAGGCGCAGGCACTCGGCGTGCAGTCCGGCGATGTCCCACTGCTCGGGCAGCGAATTGTCCGGGATGGCCACCGCAACCGCTTCCTCGATCGTCTCGTTGCGCATATCGGCGATGGTGATCGCCACCTCGCGCGAGTTCATGATCTCGCGCCGCTGCTCATAGACCACCTTGCGCTGGTCGTTCATCACGTCGTCGAATTTGAGCAGCTGCTTCCTGATGTCGTAGTTGCGCGCCTCGACCTTCTGCTGCGCCTTGGCCAGCGCCTTGTTGACCCAGGGGTGGATGATCGCCTCGCCTTCTTTAAGGCCGAGGCGCTGCAGCATCGAATCCATCCGCTCGGAGCCGAAGATGCGCATCAGATCGTCTTCGAGCGAGACGAAGAATTTAGAGGCGCCGGGGTCGCCCTGGCGCCCCGAGCGGCCGCGCAGCTGGTTGTCGATGCGGCGGCTCTCATGCCGCTCGCTGCCGACGACGAAGAGGCCGCCCGCCTGGACCACCTCTTCGTGCGCCGCCTCGATCTCCCGGCGGATGGCGGCGGCCAAATCCGCGTGCTGGCTCTCGTCGGCGTTTGCCGCGAGATCGGTGCGCAGCCGCATTTCGAGGTTGCCGCCGAGCTGGATGTCGGTGCCGCGCCCGGCCATGTTGGTCGCGATCGTGACCGCACCCGGCCGGCCGGCCTGGGCGATGATGTGGGCCTCCTGCTCGTGATAGCGCGCGTTCAGCACGTTGTGCGGGATCTTGTGCTTTTTGAACAGGGCCGCTAGCGCCTCGGACTTTTCGATGCTGACCGTGCCGCACAGCACCGGCTGCCCGCGCTCGCGGCACTCGCTCACTTGCTGCGCGATCGCATCGTATTTCTCGCGCGTGGTGCGATAGACCTCGTCGTCGGTATCCTCGCGCCGCACCGGCTCGTTGGTCGGGATCTCGATGACTTCGAGCTTGTAGATGTCGCCGAATTCCTGCGATTCGGTCATCGCCGTGCCGGTCATGCCGGCGAGCTTGGGGTAGAGCCGGAAATAATTCTGAAAGGTGATCGAGGCGAGCGTCTGGTTCTCGTTCTGCACGGTGACGCCCTCTTTGGCTTCGAGCGCCTGGTGCAGCCCCTCGGAATAGCGCCGCCCCTCCATCATCCGGCCGGTGAACTCGTCGATGATGATGATCTTGTCGTCCTTGACGATGTAATCGGTGTCGCGGGCGAACAGCTTGTGCGCGCGCAGCGCCTGGTTGACGTGGTGCACGAGCCCGACATTCTGGATGTCGTAGAGCGAGCCGGCGGTCATCAACGCGCTCTGGCGCAGCATCGCCTCGATCTTCTCGACCCCCGATTCGGTCAACGCGACGGTGCGCTGCTTTTCGTCCTTTTCGTAGTCGTCGGGTTGGAGCGGCGGGATCAGCTTGTCGACCCGGATGTAAAGCTCGGAATTGTCCTCGGTCGGGCCGGAAATGATCAGCGGCGTGCGCGCCTCGTCGATCAGGATCGAATCGACCTCGTCGACGATCGCATAATGAAACGGCCGCTGGACCATATCCTCGAGCCGGAACTTCATGTTGTCGCGCAGATAGTCGAAGCCGAGCTCGTTGTTGGTGCCATAGGTGACGTCGGCCAGATAGGCCTCCTGGCGCTGCATGTCGTCGAGCTCGTGGACGATGCAGCCGACCGAGAGACCGAGAAAGCGATAGATCTGGCCCATCCACTCGGCGTCGCGGCGGGCGAGATAATCATTGACGGTGACGACATGCGCGCCGTTGCCGGAGAGCGCGTTGAGATAGACCGGCAGGGTCGAGACCAGGGTCTTGCCCTCGCCGGTCTTCATCTCGGCGATCATGCCGCGATGCAAGACAACGCCGCCCATCAGCTGCACATCGAAATGGCGCTGGCCGAGGGTGCGCTTGGCGGCCTCGCGCACGGTGGCGAAAGCGTCGATCAACAGGTCGTCGAGCTCGGCGCCGTCGGCGAGCTGCTGCCTGAACTGCTGGGTCCGGGCGCGCAGCTCGTCATCGGACAGCGCCTCGAGCTGCGGCTCGATTTCGTTGATGGCGGAGACGATTGGCCCCAAGCTTTTGACGTAGCGGTCATTGGCGGAGCCGAACAGCCGCCGGGCTAAAGCGCCAAGCATGGAACCCTCGGGCAACGGAGGCGAATGGCTGGATATGTTCGCACGGCGAGCGCATCAGAGATAGGCGGGCTGGCCGAAACTGTCAATTCGCCAGGCACCGGCACCAGCCGTGCCGGCAATTCGTCCGCGCTTCTGTTTGTTCGCCGCCCGGCCCATCGCGCGCTTGTCCGCACCCCGTCGATATGCATTGATGACCAGGGCTCGACCGCCTGCAAAGGCGCGGCCGCTGTCCTGCCGGGGGGTTCAAGCATGCTGTCCCATTCTTCGCTAGCCGTGGCGCTTGGCCTTTGGCTTTGCGCCGGGCTTGCTGCCGTTCCCGCGAGCGCCGCCGGCCCGACGCCGCCAAAAGCCGCTCCTGCCGCGGCGCCGGCGGCCGCATTGCCGCCCGGAAATACCGTGGTCGCGCGCGTCAATGGGGTCGAGCTGCATCTCGCCGATGTCGAAGCCGCGCAGCAAAGCCTACCGCCTCAGGCGCAAAAGCTGCCGCTCGCCCAGATCTACCCGATCCTGCTCGACCGGCTGGTCGACGGCGCGCTCGTCACCGAGGCCGGGCGCAGCGAGCATCTCGACCAGGACCCGTCGGTGCAGGAACGGCTGAAGCTCTATCAGGACCATCTGATCCAGCAGGCCTATATCGAGCGGCTGTTGAAGGGGGCGGAGAGCGAGGACGAGCTGAAGGCGCGCTATCAGAAGCTTATCCAGGACCAGCCGCCGCGCCAGGAGGTCCGCGCCCGCCATATCCTCGTCAAGACCGAGGCGGAGGCCAAGTCGATCATCGCCCAGCTCGACAAGGGGGCGGATTTCGCCACTCTCGCCAAGAAATATTCGACCGACCCGGGCGCGGCATCCGGCGGCGATCTCGGCTACTTCACCCGCGACGACATGGTTCCGGCGTTCTCTGCCGCAGCGTTCGCACTGCCGGTTGGGAAATACACCGAAACACCGGTCAAGACCGAATTCGGCTGGCACGTGATCCTGGTCGAGGATCGGCAGGTCAAAAAGCCGCCGAGCTTCGAGGAGGCGCGCGCCGAAGTGACGCGGCTCGTCGCGCACGACATCATCTCGGCAAAGCTGAAACAGCTGCGCGGCAACGCCAAGGTCGAAACCTTCGGGCTCGACGGCAAGCCGCTGCCCGCGGCCAATTAGCGGCCGTTCGAGCTAAGGAACTGTTTTCGGGGTCGCTGCGCCCGCTGCATTAGAAGACCAGCTGCATTAGAAGACCAGCTGCATTAGAAGAATAGACATGCCCGAGGTTTCCCCGCTCGCCCCAGCGGGCTTTCCGCTGCTGCCGCCGATCGCCGGCGTCCGCCTTGCCAGCTTCGCCTGCGGCATCCGCTACACCGGGCGCGACGATCTGATGCTGGCCGAGCTGGCGCCGGGCAGCGCCGTCGCCGGCGTCTTCACCCGGTCGCTGACCGCCGGTGCGCCGGTGCTGTGGTGCCGCAGCTGCCTCCCGGGCGGCAAGGTGCGCGCTGTCGTCGTCAATTCCGGGAACGCCAACGTGTTCACCGGCGAGGCCGGGCGCGGCGTGGTCGAGGGGACGGCGGCGGCGGTGGCCGAGGCTCTTGGCTGCGAACCGCGCGAAGTGTTCATCTCCTCGACCGGGGTGATCGGCGAACCGTTGCCGGGCGAGCGGATCACCGCCGCCTTGCCGCAGATCGTCACCGCGCTCGCCGGCGACGGCTGGGAGCAGGCGGCGCGCGCGATCATGACCACCGACACCTTTCCCAAGGGTGCGACCGCGACCGCGAAGATCGGCGGCGTCGAGGTCCGCCTCAACGGTTTTGCCAAGGGGTCCGGCATGATCGCCCCCGACATGGCGACGATGCTGGCCTACGTCTTTACCGACGCGGCATTGCCGCCGGCCGTGCTGCAGCCGCTGCTCACTGCCGCGGCCGACCGCTCGTTCAATTCGATCACCGTCGACGGCGACACCTCGACCAGCGACACGGTGCTGCTGTGCGCAACCCAGCAGGCGCCGCATCCGCCGGTGGCGAGCCCGGGCGACCGCCGGCTCGGCGATTTCCGCCGGGCGCTCGACCGGGTCATGATCGACCTCGCCCAGCAGGTCGTGCGCGACGGCGAGGGGGCGCAGAAATTCGTCACGATCGAGGTGACCGGGGCGGCGACGGCGCGGGCGGCGCGGCGCATCGGGCTGGCGATCGGCAACTCGCCCCTGGTCAAGACCGCACTCTCGGCCGGCGACGCCAATTGGGGCCGCATCGTCATGGCCGTCGGCAAGGCCGGCGAAAAGGTCGATCGCGACCGGTTGTCGATCGCCGTCGGCGGGATTCGGATCGCCGCCGATGGCGGCCCGGTGCCGGGCTACGACGAAGCCCCGGTGGCCTTGCACATGAAGGGAAGCGAGATCGCGATCGCGGTCGATCTCGGCATCGGCCACGGCCGGGCGACGGTGTGGACGTGCGACCTGACCCACGGCTATATCGATATCAATGGCAGCTATCGCAGCTGATAACGAGTGCCCGCAGGCGCCAGGCGCAGCACAGCACCACGGGACCGGCGGTCCCGTGGTGCTGGTCGCGGCGGTGGCGCTGGTCGATGCCGACGGCCGGGTGCTGCTCGCCTGCCGCCCCGAGGGCAAGCCGATGGCCGGGCTGTGGGAATTCCCCGGCGGCAAGGTCGATCGCGGCGAGACGCCCGAGGCGGCGCTGATTCGCGAGCTTGCCGAGGAGCTTGGCATCGATGTGGCGGCGAGCTGCCTCGCGCCGTTCACCTTCGCCTCGCACGCCTACCCCGACTTCCACCTGCTGATGCCGCTCTATGTGTGCCGCAAATGGTCGGGCATCGTCGTGCCGCGCGAGGGCCAGCGCCTCGCCTGGGTGCGGCCGCCGCGGCTCGCCGAATACCCGATGCCGCCGGCCGACAAGCCGCTGGTGGCTCTGCTGCGCGATCTGTTGTAGGGGAGAGCCATGCTGGTCGGGGTTCATCTGCCGCAGATCGGGCGCAAGGCCGGGCCGGAGGCGATCCGGCGCGCCGCGGTGCAGGCCGAGGAATTGGGCTTTGCCGACGTGTGGACCAGCGAGCACATCATCGTGCCGAGCGGCGCACCCTACCCGCCCTCGCCGCTGTTCTACGACCCGGTGCTGACTCTGACCTGGGCCGCTGCCTATACCAAGCGCGTGCGTCTCGGCACCAGCGTGCTGGTGCTGCCGATGCGCCACCCGCTGCCGCTCGCCAAGGAATTGGCGACGTTGCAGAATTTGTCGCAGGGCCGGCTGATCCTCGGGGCCGGGGTCGGCTGGCTCGAAGCCGAGTTCGCGGCATTGGGCGTGCCGTTCCACGAGCGCGGCAAGCGCATGGACGAAGGCATCGCGATGATGCGCGCGGTGTGGAGCGAGGACCCGGTCAGCTTTCCGGCACGGACGATCCCGGCGGCCATCGACAAGATGCGCATGCTGCCGAAGCCGGAGCAGCCGATCCCGATCTGGATCGGCGGCGGCTCGGAGCCGGCGATCAAGCGGGCATTGCGGTTCGACGGCTGGCATGGCTCGCGGGTCTCGCCCGAGGAGGCAGCGCCGATCGTCGCGCGGCTGCGGGCGGCGCGGCCCGATCCCGGCTTTACGATCTCGTTGCGCGCCGCTTGGGACGGCAAGGATGAAGGCGCGCTGAAGGCGCGGCTCGCGGGCTATCGGGCGGCCGGCATCGACCATGTGCTGATCGAGCCGTTCGATCGTGAGCTCGCCGACTGGCTTGCCTCGGTCGAGCGCGTCGCGGGCGCCGCGGCATTGGTTTCCGGGAACGGATGCTGACCTGTCGCATGATGGCCAGCCGCCGCTGACCTGTTCTAACCGCACGACAAACCGATAGCATTGCCACGCCCGCGAACTCTGCCGCGGCGTGCCGCGGGTTGACCTCGGCAGGCCGTCGGGTCAGGCTGCCGGGCGGGTGGTTGGAGCGGAGCATGAGCGAGCCGCGGGAAATTTCGGTCGAGGTTAACGGCTTTGCCTCTCGGGTCTGGCAGAAGGGGGCGGGCCCGAAGCTCGGCTTTCTCGCCGGGTTTGGCGGCTTGCCGCGCTGGGTCCCGTTTCTCGACGTGCTGGCGCGCGAGCGCACCGTGATCGTGCCGTCGCTGCCGGGGTTTCCGGGCGGCGGCCGCGGGCATGCGGTGCTCGACAGCCATCTCGACTGGGTGCTCGCGGTGCGTCAGCTGCTGCACCGGGCCGGGCTCGACGGCGCTGATCTGGCCGGCGGCTCGGTCGGCGGCTCGTTCGCCGCCGAAATCTCGGCGATCTGGCCCGATAGCGTGCGTCGGCTGGCGTTGGTGGCGCCATGGGGGCTGTTCGACGACAAGGAGCCGGCGACCGACCCGTGGGCGCAGCGGCCGCCCGAATTGCCGGCGCTGCTGTGCGCCGACCCCGAGCGCTGGAACCAGCTCAAGGCGGCACCCGAAGGCGCCAACTCACCCGAATGGCCGATCGAGCAGACCCGCGCCGCCGAGGCCGCGGCCCGGGCGTTTTGGCCGCTCGGCAACACCCGGCTCGAAAAGCGGCTGCCCTTGATCGCGGCGCCGACCCTCCTGATCTGGGGCGAGGCGGACCGGATCATGCCGCGCCGCTACGCCGACCGCTTTGCCGCGGCGATCGCCGGCCCGAGCGAGATCAGGACGATCCCCGGCGCCGGCCATCTGGCCGAGCTCGACCGGCCCGATGAGGTCGCCGCCGCGATCCTCGCCTGGACCGCCTAATCCGTGCCCAGGGGTGAAGCCGGACGGGGCGCGGAGCCTCGTCGGCGGCAACGCCTCACGCGGTCCGCTTGCGGCTACAGATGCATTTTGCAGCCACAGACAGCGCATCCAAACACTCAGGCGCTCGCGATCGCTGTGCGAGCGGAGCCGCCGAATTCGCCGAACCGGATTCGCCCGCGGTGCGGTGCGGTGTATTCTTCGGGTCGAGGATGACCGACCGACTTTCCCTGACCAACGCGCTGGCCGACGCCAATATCGAGCGCCAAAAGGCCGAGCGGATCGCGACCGAGATTTTCGACGCGATCCACGAGAATGTTGCGACCAAGACCGATGTCTACCGCCTGGGAACGCGGATCGACCAGGTCGAAACCGCTCTCGAAGCTCGCATCAGCGCCGTTGAGTCCGCTCTGGGAGATCGCATCGGCGCTGTTGCGTCCGCCCTGGGAGACCGCATCAGCGCTGTTGCGTCCGCCCTGGGAGATCGCATCAGCGCTGTTGAAGGTAGGCTGAGAGCGGAAATGCGCGAGTTCGAATTGCGCCTGGAAGCACGTATCGACCGCACCGTGATCCGGCTCGGTTCGCTGATTGTCGTCCTGGCCGGGGTCATCTTGGCGGCGATACGGTACCTGCCGCACGCCTGACCGGGCGAAGCTTTGAGGCGATCGTCGCTACGACGAGATATGATCTGGTCGTTGCTCTGAGACGAGGCGGGTTCCAATGATCATCGATTGCCATGGCCACTACACCACCGCCCCTCGTCAGCACGAGGGATGGCGCGGCGAGCAGATCGAGGCGCACCGGGCCGGCAAGCCGCCGCAGCCACGCCCGCAAATTACCGATGACGAGATCCGCGAAACGATCGCCGGCGGTCAGCTCAAGGTGCAGCGCGAGCGCGGCACCGACCTGACGATCTTCTCGCCCCGGGCCGCCGGCATGGGCCACCATCTCGGCGACGCGACGACCAGCGAGGCGTGGGCCGCCGCCTGCAACGAGCTAATCCACCGGGTCTGCGCGCTGTTCCCGAGGAACTTCATCGGCGTCGGCATGCTGCCGCAAAGCCCGCGCGTGCCGCCGAAGAAT
>DASYBC010000085.1:0-12988 GCA_036500965.1 Allostellaceae bacterium
CAGACGGCGAACCCGCCCGATGGGCGTCTTCTCCGATCGCACCTCGATGGACCGCATCCTATTCGCCGTCTTCAATCACGAAAACCGCAACCAAGGCGTCAGCACCCCTCTCCTGCTGACACAAACCTTTTGACGTCACCATCGGGGACGAGCTCCGCCCCGCCAGCTTGTGCGGAAGCTTTAACCGGGCTGCCTTCCCACCCGCTGATCCCAGGCTTATCTTGGGTCGCCAGGGTCGATATGCGGGAGGAGCCGGAGAATGGAAGCCGCAGCCGCAGTGTTTCGCAAAGTCCGCGAACCGTTGACGATCGAGCAGGTCGAGATCGATCGGCCGTGGGGGCGCGAGGTGTTGGTGCGCACCGCGGCGACCGGGGTGTGCCACAGCGATCTCCATGTTGTCGATGGCGTCGGGCGGTTTCCGCTCGACCGGCCGATCGTGCTGGGGCACGAGGGCGCCGGGGTGGTCGAGGCGGTCGGCGCCGAGGTGACGACGGTCAAGCCGGGCGATCATGTCGTCGCCTGTCTCTCCGGATTCTGCGGCAATTGCCCGCAATGCCTGTCCGGCCACCCGAATTTGTGCACCGGCGGCATCGTCACCCGCCCGGAGAACGCGGCGCCGCGGCTGTCGCAGAATGGTCAGCCGTTGCGCCAGTTCATCGGCATATCGAGCTATGCCGAGAAGATGCTGCTGCACGAGAACTCGATCGTGCGGATCGACCCCGAATTGCCGCTCGACCGGGCGGCGCTGGTCGGCTGCGGAGTGTTGACCGGGGTTGGTGCTGCGCTGCGCAGCTCGGGGCTCGAAGCCGGGCAAACGGTCGCCGTCTTTGGCTGCGGCGGCGTGGGTCTTTCAATCATCCAGGGGGCGAAGATCGGCGGTGCGCGGCGGATCATCGCGATCGACCAGTTCGAGGCGAAGCGCGAGATGGCGACCCGCGCCGGCGCCACCGATTTCATCAACAGCGCCGAGGACGACCCGGTCAAAAGGGTGCGCGCGTTGACCGGCGGGCAGGGCGTCGATCACGCCTTCGAGGCGGTCGGCGTGGCCGCGCTGGTGCGGCAGGCGATCGAGAGCCTGGCGATCCGCGGCACCGCGACGATCGTCGGTGTCTTGCCGCCGGACGCGATGATCGAGTTCCCATGGATGGCGATCCGCCCCGAATGCAAGGTCCAGACCTCGCGCATGGGCTCGAACCGCTTCCGCACCGACATCCCGCTCTATCTCGACTTCTATCGCCAAGGCCGCCTCGACTTGGACGCCATGGTCACCAAGCGCGGCCGTCTCGACGACATCAACGAAGCCTTCCGCGCCATGAAAGCCGGCGAAGTCGCAAGGACCGTGCTGACGTTTGATTGACGCGGACTAAGCGGGCTGTGGGACGTCTTCCGTCCGGCGCCGCAGGGCTGTGACGTCGCAAAGCTGGATAATGCTGTTTGCGGGCCTGGGCACGTGGACCGTTGCAATAATCGCACTCTTCGGCGACCGGTTACGATCTCGGTGGAGTAGACCCGATCTGGCCGTCGAATTGGTGTACGTAGCAGGCGAGTTGGAGGTCCAGACTGTTCGCGAACATGACAAAACTGATGCGAAGCAGCGAACGTTGGACGCACGCTTCTATCGACTGCGCGTAACGAACAGGAATAGAAGAGGGCCTGCTCATGAGGTCCACGTCGTGGTAGAATCAATTTCTCGTCCACGGCAGGGCGGTGGAGAACCGATTTTGGAGCTCCGCGGGCCAATTCCTCTCCGCTGGCAGCATGCCGAAGCCTTTCCCGCAGTGAGAAATGTCGGGTCGGCAGTTGTTGTTGATCTTCTCGCTGTAACCTCGGATCGGAAGCTCGTGCTTCAAACCGCCCCTGCAATTAAGGATCGCATAGGTACCGTAGATTTACTGATTACCGTGGTTGCCCGCTCGCTCGAGTGCGAAAGTCTGCCAATTAGGCTCAGGGTTGCATGGGATGGCGATTGGCATATTGGCGAGACGGAAATGCAGCATCATTTTAACGTCACGCTTGTTCATTAGGGACGGAGTCGGTAATGAGCCTGCCCCAACTGCAGGATTTCGATGTCGATCTTATCGAACGGCTGGTGAGACATAAACCATCGGGTATCGAGATCGAATTCTATGAGTATCCGAATGAAGAAGACTGGAGGCGATCGGACAGCGCTCTCTTAAGAGATAATCCGATTTGGCCGGGCGACCGATATGAACTTGCTTGCCTGGCAAAGCAAGCGGCTGTGGCGGCCGGGATGAAGGCGCAGAAGCCGGCACGATAACCCGTCCACTCTTGGCGATTTTCATAGGCACGCACCGTGTAGGGCAACTTTCGATTCACCTTGTGTCTCTTCCAGCTAATCCTCGAGGCGGCGGATGCGGTTGGCGAGCGCTGATGCTGTGCATTGCTCGCAATTCGGGCAGGAAGAGCCCGACGGTGCCGTCGAGGCGCATGACCATCGCGGTCAGCACCTGCATGTCATCACGCATCACCCCGATCTCTTCAAGCACGCGCTGCTGCTGGCGGGCAAGGAATTCGAGAGTGATCGGTTCTTCGGCCATGGGGATGATGTTATAGGTGTTTGGGCGCGATACAAGCGTAAGTGGTCGATCGGTTTCTGCGTGGTTTCCGGAACCAGAAGTTCGCAACGTCATCCACCTTGCCATCCCGACGCCGGTCGGGACCCATTGCGGCCGTCGGTACCGGCCTTCTCCGATATGACAAGAACATATCGCAGGCACCTAATCCCAAGGACTTGTGAATCCGGATAACGTGCTCGGCTCCGGTCACGTGCCGATGCGCCAGCCGGCCTTGGTCGCGAACTCCTCGAAGAAATCGGTGTCGTAGGCCCGCTCCGGCGAGGCGCGCACCAATTCGTCGATGACGTGCGCATCGGCGCCGACGAGGATGCGCCAGCGCTCGGCCTTGACCCCGTCGAGAATGATCCTGGCCGCCTCGGCCGCACTCGTCGGCGCTTCCTCGCGAAAGCGGCGGTCGCGCTCGGCGACCAATTTGCGGATATCGTCGTCCGAGAGGTTCGCCGCGTCGCGGCCCATTGAGGCGATGCGTGCCCGCGCCTGCGCCAACTGCGCCGCGTCGATCTCTTCGGCCTCGGTGCCGCTGTGGATCTTGCGCGAGTTGACGGTGATCCCGGTGCCGATATGGCCGGGCATCACGACCGAGCACTTTATGTGCGGCGCGTTGACCTTGAGGTCGGCGATCAGCGCCTCGGTGAAACCCTTGACCGCGAATTTCGCGGCACTGTAGGCGGTGTGCGGGATGCGCGGGCCGACCGAGGCCCAGAAGCCGTTGACGCTGCTGGTATTGACGATGTGCCCCGCCTCGGCCTTTTGCAGCATCGGCAGAAAGGCGCGGGTACAGTGATAGACCCCGCCCCAGCAGATGTTGAAGGTCCGTTCCCACTCGTCGCGGCTGTGGGCGATCATGCTGCCGCCGCCGCCGATCCCGGCGTTGTTGAACAACAGGTGGATTTTGTCGGTGGCGTGGCGGTCCGCGACCTCGTCGCGAAGCCGCACTACCTGCGCCATGTCGGACACATCGGCAACGTGGGTCGTGACCCGCAATCCTTGCGGCAGCCCCGCCGCTTCGCAAAGTCGCTGGGTTTCCGCCATGCCCGCCGCGGAGACGTCGCACATCGCGACACTGCAGGCTTCGGCGGCCAGCTGCCGGACGAGCTCGCGCCCCATGCCCGAGCCGCCGCCGGTCACGACTGCGATCCGACCGGAGAAGTCTTTCATTTGTCGTGCCCCCTTGAGATCGGTTGCCTCGCAGCAACAGCTACCGGCTCGGCCATCTGGATGAAAGGCGAGCCTCAGCGGATCAAGACGATTTCGACGCCGATATCGACCCTCGCCCAGGCTCGGTCGGCGGTGATCACAGCGCACCCGAGCGTGTCGCCAAGAGCGAGGCAAGCGCGATCGCCGAGCGATAGGCCGGCATGCCGCGTCAGCGAGCGCAGTTGTGCCGCGCCGCGTGCCTGCGGCTCGTCAAAGGCGACGACACGCAAATCCATTGTGGTCACCGCTGCGTCCGCTTGAGCGCCGTTCAGGCCATCATCGTGCAACTTCGAAAGGATCTCGCAAAAATTAACGGCGCTGATGGTCGCCCCGACGAGGCGGCGCGGATCAATATTGTCGAATGGCTCATTCTTTAGTGCGGCGAGGATCGCTGAAGCGTCGGCAACGATATCGTCCTCATTCACGCGCCGCCTCTTCACGCCGCTCGGCGATCAGCTCTGCCACCAAGTCGCGGCCCGAACTATAGCGAGCCACGATCCGCTGCGCCTCGCGCAAGGCTTGTTCCCTGGTACGCAGGCGCAATTCGCCTTCGCCGACCGGCTCGATCAGCAGCTCGTCGCCGGGCTTCAAACCGGCCGCGGCACGACATTCGGCCGGAATGACGATGCGGCCTTGCTGGTTGATCCGTGTCCTGCCTTGCATGTCAAGCGTCCCACGATGTGTCATATAGCAATTCGATGACACTCTGGTCAGAACGTGTCAAGCGCCACCCTATTCCACGGCGACGGTCGGGTCTGCTACCCTCGTTGACCGCAGGGAGAACGCCGATGCTGACCACCACGCGCGAAATGATCATGCCGACGGCGATCACCGGGTCGTATCCGCGGCCGTTGTGGTTCGATGCGAGCCTGCAAGGGCGGTCGTTCAAGGCGGCGCTCGGCGATTCGCTGTTTCGCGAGCAATATCTCGACGCGGTCGCCGCGGTAATCAACGCGCAGGAGGCGGCGGGTCTCGACATCGTCACCGACGGCGACAGCCGCTTCGACCTCGCGGTCGGCGGCAAGTCGTGGTTCTTCTACCCGATCGAGCGGCTCGGCGGGATCCACGGCCATCGCTCGACATCGCAAGGGTGGATGGGCCGGCACGGGCTCGGGCCGGGGCATATCCTGTGGGAGGTGCAGGAGGCCTATCAGCCGGCGGTCGTCACCGAGAAATTGACGCGCGGGCCGCTCGAATACGCCGCACTGTGGCAGATCGCGCAGCGCTTCAGCGACCGGCCGGTCAAGTTCGGCGCGATCTGCGCGCCGGCGCTGGCCAGCATGCTGTGGAACCAGCATTACCCCGACGACCGGGCGATGGTGCTCGATTTGTGCGACATCATCAACGCCGAGCTGCGCGAGCTGGCTGCCGCGGGGTGCCCGGTGATCCAGGTCGAGGAGCCGCGCCATCACGGGCTGACGACGCGCCCCGATTGCACCGAGGCCGAGCTCGAATTCCAGACGCATGCGTTCAACCGCCAGCTCGCCGGGGTCGAGGCCGAGATCTGGGCGCATACCTGCTGGGGCAACCCGAACCAGCAGCGGGTTTATTGGGAGGTGCCGAGCTACGAGCGGGCGCTCCCCCATCTGCTGCAATTGAACGCCGACGTCATCACCTTCGAATGCGCCTCGAGCGAGGGCAAGGATCTGCCGCTCTTCGCCAAATTCAAGACCGACAAGAAGATCGGCATCGGCGTCGTCAACCACTGCAACACGATCGTCGAGCCGCCCGAGCATGTCGCCGGGCTGATCAGAAAGGCGCTCGAATACATCCCGCCCGAGCGGCTGGTGATCACGACCGATTGCGGCTTTGGCCGCGAGGGGCTGTCGCGCCGTATCGCCTATTACAAATGCGTCTCGATGGTGGCCGGCACCAATATCGTGCGCCGCGAATTGGGCCTGCCCGAAACGCATATCCGCGCCGCCGACCCCAAGCTCTATTTCGCCGCGGTCGGATAACGGAAATGTCCGCCGGCCGGCTCCCGGCGTTATGGCGAACCGCCGGCTACAACAGATGTCGCGAGAGATGCGGCGGATATTCGGCCGTCGCGGCGGCGCCGGCGCCGACCAGCCATTTCCGGAAAGCGGCGATCTCGGCTGCGTTGCTGCCCGCCTCCGGCGCATAGAAGAAATATCCGCGCGTCCTGACCACCGGGTCGCTGATTGGCGCCACGAGCCGGCCCGCGCGCAGCTCATCGCCGACGAGGGCGAGGGGGCCCATCACCACGCCGAGGCCTTCGAGCGCCGCCTGGATCGCGAAATAGAAATGCTCGAACACCTGGTCGCGTGCCGGCTTTAGCTCGGGGAGGCCGGCAGCGGCGAGCCAGCGCGGCCAGGCCTCGGGCAAGGTCGCCGCGTGGAGCAGCGTGTGCCGGGCGAGGTCCGGCGGCGCACGCAGCGGGCATCGCTCGATCAGCTCGGGGCTCAACAGCGGCAAGCGGGCTTCGCCTAAAAACCGCTTGCCGACCCAGCCGGGTTGCCGCGCCGGGCCCGAGACGACGACATCCGCGTCCATGCAGAATTGCTCGGCTGGCGTGCTCGCCGTGACGATGCGCAATTCCAGCTCGGGATGGGCCTGCTGGAATTCGGGCAGGCGCGGAATGAGCCAGCGCATCGCAAAGGTCGGCAGCGCCGAGATGCAGAGCAGCCCCGGCATTTGCGCGCCGCGACCGACGCGCTGAGCCGCGCTGGCCAGGCGGTCGAGTGCGGGTCCAGCTTCGGCCAACAGGTCGGTGCCGGCCCGCGTCGGCACGGCATTGCGCCCGGTGCGCTGAAACAGCCGGGCGCCGAGCCGATCCTCGAGCAGGCGGATCTGCCGGCTGACCGCGCCATGGGTGACGCCCAGCTCTGCCGCGGCACGGGTGAAGCTGCCGAGCCGCGCCGCGGCCTCGAAGGCTTTGACTGCATTCAGCGGCGGCAGGCGCGGACGGACCATCGATTGTGAGATTTGCTCACATCGGAGATCAGAACAAGTCGTTTGTCATCAATCCGTCATAATGCCAAATGGTGCGGTTGACGGGCCGGCAATGGCCGCGTGCCGATTTCTGCCGGTCTCGGCCGGCAAGATGGGATGATGACGACCGCAACCTTCCCGACCGCGACCGGACATGCCGAGGGCCCCAATCGCAG
This sequence comes from Allostellaceae bacterium, assembly GCA_036500965.1. GTDB lineage: Bacteria > Pseudomonadota > Alphaproteobacteria > ATCC43930 > CGMCC-115725 > AP-15. The sequence continues at coordinate 6,923 of DASYBC010000085.1, forward strand.
CCGCATGCGCGTGCTATGGGGCGCCTGCGGCGCGCATGCGCTGCACGACGGCTTCACCGACACGCTCTACCTGCTGCTGCCGCTCTTGCAGAGCGAATTCGCCTTGGGCTACGCCGCCATCGGTGTGCTGCGCGCGCTCTATGCCGGGGCGATGGCCGGGCTGCAGGTGCCGGCGGCCAGGCTGGCGCGGCGGGTCGGCGGAGTGACCTTGCTCGCGGCCGGCACCGCGGTCGCCGGGGCGGCGTATCTTTGCCTCGGGCAAACCGCGAGCCTGCCGGTGCTGGCGTTCGCGCTGATCCTCGGCGGCATCGGGTCGAGCACCCAGCATCCAATCGCCTCCGGTCTGGTCGCCGCGGCCTATGAAGGGCCGCGGTCGCGCGGCGCGCTCGGCACCTACAACTTCGCCGGCGATCTCGGCAAGATGGCGCTGCCGGCGATTACCGCGGGCCTGATCGCGGTGATAGCGTGGCGTTCGGCGGCGAGCGTGATCGGCATCATCGGGCTGATTGGCGCCGGCGCCATCGCGCTGGCGCTTGGGCGGCTGCCAGTCGCCGGCGTCGAGCGCGCGACGAGCCCGGCAGCGAACCGAACAGCCGATGGCCACGCCGGGCCGGCGCGCGGCGGGTTCCCCTTGCTCTTGGCGATCGGCATCGTCGACAGCGCAACGCGGATGGGTTTTCTGACCTTTCTGCCGTTTCTGCTGCGCGCCAAAGGGGCGGGGGTCCCGGAAATCGGCGCGGCGCTGACCCTCGTCTTCGCCGGTGGGGCGGCCGGCAAGCTGGTCTGCGGCTTTCTCGGGGCGCGGCTCGGCGTGCTGACGACCGTGTTCATCACCGAGGGCGCCACTGCGGCCGGCATTCTTGGGCTCTTGCCGCTGCCGATCGGCGCCGCGCTGGCGCTGTTGCCGATCATCGGCGTTGCGCTGAATGGGACGTCGTCGGTGCTCTACGGCACCGTGCCCGAGCTGGTGGCGCCGGGCCGCCGTGACCACGCCTTTGGCGTGTTCTACACCGGCACGGTCGGCTCCGGTGCGGTGTCGCCGGCCTTATATTATACGGCCTGCTCGGCGATACGATCGGCCTGCGCCCGGCGATGCTGCTGGTCGCCGCGGTTGTCTTGTTGACCTTGCCGCTGGCCTGGCGGCTCCAGAGCATTCTCGGCCTGTCCGCGACCCTTCCCGGCGCACCAGCCGCCGAGAAGCGCTCGTAGCCGGGCCATCCGGTGCCTTGCCGGAGTCGACGCGGACACCCGATCTCGTTAGTGTTGATGGCGATCACCGATGGAGGCAGTGGATGGTCGCGATTAAATCCGTCGCGCATTTCAGCATCCCGGTCAGCAATGTCGCAAACAGCACGCGGTTCTATACCGAGATTGTCGGCTGCCGGCATCTGGCGACAGTGGCGCGCGGGCAGATGGCGTTTCTGGATGCGGCCGGGACTTGCCTGATCCTGGTCGAGCGCGCGTCGCCGATCAACCCGAAGCCCGAAGATCATGGCGGCGTCCACCATTCCTTTGCCGTGGCGCACGAAGACTATGCGGCCGCACTCGAGCATTTGCGCGCCCATAACGTCGCGATCACCTTCGAGGAAGACCGGCAAGGCGGCGTGCTGAATGGGCCGCGCGCCTATTTCCACGATCCCGATGGCACCGTGCTCGAATTCATCGACCTGACCAGCTACGCCGGCGACCGCCCCCCGACATCAGCGTGATCAGACCGTGGCGGCCGAAATTACTTGTTGGGGACCGACAGGGTAACGCCCTGCCGCTTCATCTGCTCGACGACCCTCTGGGCGCCGGCGTCACCCGAGGCGGCGAGCGCCGCGGTCTCGCCGGCTAGAGTTTGCAGCTGCTGGCGCAGCTTCGCCGCCTGCTCCATGCTCGGCTGCTGCGCGCGTTGGAGCGCCGCCAGCGCGGTGCGGTCATGGATCGCCTGACCGGCCTCGAACGCCATCAGCACAAACAGCGACACGACGACGAGGATCAGCGGTGCCGACGGGCCGTCGCGGCCCCGCCTGTTGCCCTGGCCGATCGCCATCGTCACTTGCCCGGCGCGGCCGGCGCCGCCGAACCCGGCGTCACCGAACCTGGCGCCACGGAACCCGGCCCTGATGCTGTCGTTGCCTCGGGCGCGCCGGTCGCCGGGTTGATCGAAATCCCGTTTTTCGTCAGCAGGTCGCGCAGCTTGTCATCCTTGTTGGCGACGGCATTGCTGGCGATCGCCTGGACCAGTGCGTTGTTGATGCGGTTGAACCCGATGCTTTGGCTGATGAATTGCTGGCGCTGGCTGACCTCGGCTTGCGCTGAGCGGTTTTCCTGCGAGAGGACCAGGTAGACGACGACCAGCACCAAGGTGATCCCGGACAGCGCCAGGACAACCCGATCGACCCACCCCTCTGCCCGCATTCGCCCCGCCCCCGCGTTACCGCCCCCACCGCCCCGCCGCTCCGCGCAGCGCGACGAACAGCATGCACTCTCCTAGCCGCAGGCGGCGACGGCGCGGCGGGCCATGACGCCGACCAGATGGGCGCGGTATTCGGCGCTGGCGTGGATGTCGGAGTTGAGGTTGTCGTCGGGGATCGCGATGTCCTTGATCGCGTCGGGGGTAAAGGATCTGGCGAGGGCCGCTTCCATCTCGGGGACGCGGAAGACGCTCGGGCCGGCGCCGGTCACGGCGACGCGGACGCCCGAGCCGGTGCGGGCGACGAAGACGCCGACGATCGCGTAGCGCGAGGCCGGGTTGCGGAATTTCTGGTAATTCGCCGCCTGCGGCTTTGGGAAACGCACCGAGGTCACGATCTCGTCCGGCGCAAGCGCGGTCTCGAACATGCCGGTGAAAAATTGCTCGGCCGGGAGCTCGCGCTTGGTCGTGTGCACGGTCGCGCCGAGCGCCACGAGGGCGGCCGGGTAGTCCGCCGCCGGGTCGTTGTTGGCGATCGAGCCGCCGATCGTGCCGCGGTTGCGCACCGCCGGGTCGCCGATCATCCCGGCCATCGCCGCGAGCGCCGGAATCCCTTGCTTGACAACCAGTGAGTTGTGCACCTCGCCGTGCCGGGTCATCGCCCCGATGACGATCGCGTCGCCGGCGTCGGTGATGCCGCGCAAGGAGGGGATCGCGGCGAGATCGACCAGATCAGATGGCCGGGCGAGCCGCTGCTTCAGGGTCGGGATCAGGGTCATGCCGCCGGCGACGAGCTTGGCGTCCTCGTTGGCGCCGAGCAGGCTGGCGATCTCGTCGAGGCTCGCGGGCTTGTGGTACTCGAATTCGTACATCGGGCTTCTCCCTATTCTCTCGGTGGCCGCCCCTCACCCTCCCGCTTCGCGGGTCCCTCCCTCTCCCCGCGAGCGGGGAGAGGGCAGGGTGAGGGGCTTCCCCTCTATTCCGCGGCCAGCGGCTGGCGGTGCTGCTGGATCACGCGCCACAGCTTTTCGGGGGTCGCCGGCATCTCGACATGGCGCACGCCCAACGGCTTCAGCGCATCGACAATGGCGTTGGTGATCGCCGCCGGCGCGCCGATCGCCCCGGCCTCGCCGCAGCCTTTGACCCCGAGCGGGTTGTGCGTGCACAGGGTCACGTTGGTCGACAATGCAAAATTCGGCAGATCGGCGGCACGCGGCATCGCGTAGTCGTTATAGGAGCCGGTCAGCAGCTGGCCGGTCGCTTTGTCGTAGGCGCAGCCCTCGAGCAGGGCCTGGCCGATCCCTTGGGCGAGCCCGCCATGGACTTGGCCCTCGACGATCATCGGGTTGATGATCCGGCCGAAATCATCGCTCGCGGTAAAGTTGACCACGATCGCGTGCCCGGTCTCGGGATCGATCTCGATCTCGGCGATGTGCGCGCCCGACGGGTAGGTGAAGTTCTTCGGGTCGTAGAACGCGGTTTCGTCGAGGCCGGGCTCCAAATCCGCGGGATAGTTGTGCGGCACGTAGGCGGTCAGCGCCACCTCGCCAAAGGCCTTCGAGCGGTCGGTGCCGGCGACGGTGAACTTGCCGTCGGCGAACTCGACATCGGCCTCGGCGGCTTCGAGCAGATGGGCGGCGATCTTGCGGCCCTTCTCGACCACCTTGTCCATCGCCTTGACGATCGCCGACCCGCCGACCGCCAAGGAGCGCGAGCCGTAGGTGCCCATGCCGTAGGGGATTTTGGCGGTGTCGCCGTGAACGATCTCGACACTCTCGATCGGGATGCCGAGACGGTCGGCGACCAGCTGCGAAAACGTCGTCTCGTGGCCTTGGCCGTGGCTGTGCGAGCCGGTCAGGATCGAGACGCTGCCGCTCGGATGCACCCGAACGGCGGCACTTTCGTAGAGCCCGGCGCGCGCGCCAAGGGAGCCGACCACGGCCGAGGGCGCGATGCCGCAGGCCTCGATATAGGTGGCGATGCCGATGCCGCGCAATTTGCCGCGCGCCATCGCCTGCCGCCGGCGCGCCTCGAAGCCGGCGTAATCGGCGGCCTTCAGCGCCAGGTCGAGGGTCGTCCCGTAATCGCCGCTGTCGTATTGCAGCGCGACCGGGGTCTGATAGGGGTAGGCGTCCTTCGGGATGAAGTTGCGGCGGCGCAATTCGGCCGGGTCGAGGCCGATCTCGTCGGCGGCGACATCGACGATGCGCTCGAGGAGATACGTCGCCTCGGGCCGGCCGGCGCCGCGATAGGCATCGACCGGCACGGTGTGGGTGAAAACCGCTTTGGTCTCGACATAGATCGCCCGCGTCGTGTAGGTGCCGGCGAGCAAAGTCCCGTAGAGATAGGTCGGGATGCACGGCGCAAAGGTGGACAAATAGGCGCCCATATTGGCGATCGTCGAAACCTTTAGCGCGAGAAACTTGGCCTGCGAGTCGAGCGCCAGCTCGACATGGGTCACGTGATCGCGGCCATGCGCGTCGGACATAAAGCTTTCCGAGCGCTCGGCGGTCCATTTGATCGGCTTGCGCACCTTGCCGGAGGCCCAGGTGACGATCGCCTCCTCGGCGTAATGGTAGATCTTCGACCCGAACCCGCCGCCGACATCGGGCGCGACGACGCGCAGCTTCGTTTCCGGAATATTGAGGACGAAGAGGCCCATCAGCAGCCGGATCACGTGCGGGTTCTGGCTTGTCGTGTAGAGCGTGTATTCGCCCGTCGCGCGGTTGTATTCGCCGATCGCCGCGCGCGGCTCCATCGCGTTCGGGATCAGCCGGTTGTTGACCAGATCGAGCCTGACCACCCGCGCCGCCTTGGCGATCGCAGCATCGACCGCGGCCAGATCTCCGAGGCTCCAGTCGTAGCACAGATTGCCCGGCGCCTCGGCGAAGACCTGGGGTGCCCCCGGCTTCAGCGCCTCGGCCGGGTCGACTACCGCCGGCTGCTCGGCGTAGTCGATATTTAGGAGATCGGCGGCCTCGCGGGCCTGTTCGAGCGTCTCGGCAATGACTACCGCCACCGGATCGCCGACATGGCGCACCCGGTCCACCGCCAACGGCGGGTGCGGCGGCTCGGCCATCGGCGAGCCGTCTTTCGAATGCACCTGCCAGCCGCAGGGCAACCCGCCCACACCTTCGGCCGCCATGTCCTTGCCGGTGTAGACGGCGGCGACACCCGGTGCGCCCGAAGCCGCCGCCGTGTCGAGGCCGGTGATCCGCGCATGCGCGTGCGGGCTGCGCAGGATGTAGGCGTGCAGCTGGCGCGGCCGGTCGATGTCGTCGGTATAGGTGCCTTGCCCGGTCAGAAAGCGGTAATCCTCACGCCGCCGAACCGGCGTGCCGACGGTGGCCATTGCCTTACCCCGCCGCCGCCCCGTGGGCATTGGCCGGCGGCGCCTCGCCGCGCATCACCGCCGCCCCCTCGGCGATCGCCAAGACGATGTTGTGATAGCCGGTGCAGCGGCACAGATTGCCCTCGAGATATTCGCGGATCTCGTGCTCGGACGGGTTTGGGTTGTTTTTGACCAGGTCGAGCGCGCTCATCACCATGCCCGGGGTGCAAAACCCGCATTGCAGCGCATGGTTGTTGCGAAAGGCTTCCTGCATCGGGTGCAGGGTGTCGCCGCTCGCCACCCCCTCGATTGTCAGCACCGAGCGGCCTTCGGCCTG
>DASYBC010000086.1:0-52624 GCA_036500965.1 Allostellaceae bacterium
AGCATGAGGTATCCGATTGATGATGATGAGAACATACCTCATCCTGAGGAAGCCGCGAAGCGGCTGTCTCGAAGGGCCTGCCCTCGCGAAGGCGGGGGACGCACCGCACCGCTCCATCCTATCTTCAATTTCTTCACACACTCGAAAGCGGGGGCCCAGACAGCTTGCCCGTAGCTGGAACAGAGGGCAGGCGATTCGGGGCTACGCCTGGACCCCCGCTTTCGCGGGGGCGACGAAGGGACGGTTCGACTTGATGAGGCCGTGACTGAGTCAGTCGCCGTCGTCTTCCTCGGAGAGGGCCGCCCGCCCTTCGCTGGCCAGGAACCAGACGATCGCCAGCGACGCCACCGCGTCGATCCACCACGCTCCGAGTGCCAGCTGGGCGATGAAGCCGACGACCACGACCAGCGACAGCCACAGGCAAGCGACCGATTCGGCGGCGTCTGCCCGCAGCGCCCGGCTGCCGAGCCGTTCGGCCAATTCCCGCTTGCGCCGCGCCAGCCACAGCATGACCGGGATCGCCAAGAGCGCGATCACGAGCCCCGGCCAGGAGAAGGCCTGCCCCTGGCCGCGCCACAGGCTCCGGCCGGCGGCCGCGACGACATAAACGGCGAGCGCCACGAGCAGGACGCCGGCGATCCGGCGCGCTGTCTGCTCGATGTTTTCCGAGATTTCGCGGCCGAGCCGCAGCTCGCTCGACAGCCGCCAGATCAGCACCCCGGCCGAGATGAGCTCGATTACGCTGTCGAGGCCGAACGCGGTCAGGCTGAGGCTGTGCGCCATCACGCCCGACCAGACCGCGACCGCGGCCTCGATCGCCATCCACAGCACGGCCAGCCATTCGAGCCGGAGCGCCTGCCGGATCAGCCGCTCGCGCTGTCGCTCGCGCTTTCGCTCATCCCCCGGCAAAGGCACCGCCTACCAGGTGATGGTCAGCTTGCCGTCGCGCATCTCGTAGCTTTGGAGCCGTGTGAGAAAGCTCATGCCCAGCAATGATACATCGAGATGCTCAATGACGGCGGCGCGGACCTCGCCGATCGACAGCTGGCCGATGCGGATCTCGCGCAGGGTCACCAGCGCCATGCGCACGACGCCGCCCGCCGTGCTGGCGCGCCGATCGAACACGAGCTCCTCGGGGTCGACGCCGGCGGCGCGGGCATCGGCCGGGGTCAGGGTGACGAGGCTGGCCCCGGTGTCGACCAGCAGGCGCAGCGGCGCGCCGTTGACGACCGCATCGATCATGACGTGACCGGCCCGGTCGGCGGGATAGACGAGAGTGTCGAAATCGGGGCCCGGCCGCCGCCCGGCCGAAGTCGCGGCCGGCGGCACCACGGCGGAGCTGGCCGGTCCGCGCGGCGCCAGCCATTTGTCGCGGTCGATGACGGCGATGCAGACGAGGGCCGCGCCGCACCACGCCAGCATCCAGCGCAGCGCCCAGCCAATCATGCCGCCGCCCGAAGATTACCTCGCGGGATTGTCGGTGACGGTGGTTAAGGATCGATGAAGCCACAGCACGGACCAAGGTGGCCCTCGATCAGAGCAAGCCGCTACATCGGATTGTCATTGCGAGCGGAGCGAAGCAATCTGCGGCGACTGACCCTCACCCGATCGAGATTGCTTCGTCGCGTCAGGCGCGCCCCGCAATGACGGCGCCAATCCGGCCGAGATCTACGCTAATCCGCGGCCTGCGGCGCGTCGGGATAGCCGTTGGCGGGCCATCGCCGCGGCACCAATTGGCGCAGATCCGATTCGGTGCCCCACCGGTCCCAGCCCGGCCGCGCGGCGCGGGCGAACATTTCCAGGTAAGGGCCGGCGCACAACGCCTCGATGCGGTCGTATGCCTCCTCGGGCTTGCGGCTGTGCTCGCGCCGGGGCGAGACGATCAGCTTCCTGATATCGGCGCGGCGACGCTTCGGATGGCCGCGGGTCGCCAGCAGGCACAACTCCGGATTGGCCCGTGTCCAGAAGCCTAGGCCGGTGAAAAAGCTGGCATCGCGGTAAACTGTCGGCTCCGCCGATTTGTTGAGCTTCGCCCAATAGAAGCCAACGGTCTTGTAGGTAAATCCCCAGGTACGGATCACCTCGAACGCGGTCTGCAGCAGCGGGTCGGTGACCCACAGCAGCAGCACGCAATCATCGGCCGCCCAATCGGCCACCGGCAGCGCCTTGATGTCGGCGAGCGACATGCAGTCGTAATAGGCTTCGGCGCTGCGCCCCTTGCCCTTGCGCGAATAGGTCGAAAAGGTCCAGGGCGGATCGGCGTAGATGACCCGGTAATGGCGGGGTCGCGGCGACGCGGTCATTGGCCCCCCAGGCGCTGAACGCGGAGCAATGCTTGCGGTTGGCGCCGGGTTGGTCAATCGCGGTTTTGTCCGCGCTCAGCGCTCCTCGTCGCTGTCGTCGGCAGGTTCGTCGGTTTCGATGCGGTAATTGCCTTTGAGCCAGCGGCCGAGATCGATCTGCGCGCAGCGCGCCGAGCAGAACGGGCGATGGCGAGGGCTCGCCGGCTTGCCGCAGATCGGGCAGGGCCGCGACGGGGGATTCGGCGAATCGGTGCTCATCGGATGCCGATATGGTCACACTGGGAATATTTCAAAACCCGCGCGATCATGCTGTGGATCGGCGGTGATCGCTATCTCGCGCCCGAGCCGCTGCTCGAGGCCGCGCCGCGCTGTCGCGCCATCGCCGGCCAGCGCCGCCGCCACTTCGGGTGCGGCGATCAGCTGCCAGCGCCGGCCCGGCTGTGCCCGATCCTCGCGGCGCACGGCGCGCAAGGCTTCAAGCGCCACGGTGAGGGCGCTCTTGACCTGCGCGCCCGTCGCGCCGGGCTCGAGCAGGGTCTCGGCGAGCGGGCGGGTGCGGCGCGGGCGCACCAGCTCGAAATGGCCGAGGCGGGTCCAGCCGAGGAGCTGCGGCCGGGCCGGATCGGCGGCCAGCGCACCGGCGAGGGCGGCACGCACCCGCTCGCGCGCGCGGCGGTCGTCGAGACCGATAAAGTCGACGACGATGCCGCCGCCGAGATTGCGCAGCCGCGCCTGCCGGGCGATCAGAAGGGCGGCGGCGAGATCGACGGCGAGCGCCCCACGCTCGGGCGATCCGGTTTCGGGCGTGCCGCTATCGACGTCGATCATGGTTGCGGCCCGCGTCGCCTCGAAATGCACCGAGCCGCCGCCGGCGAGCGCCAGGGTCGGCGACAACGCCTCGTCGAGCAGCGCGCCGAGATCGACGGGCCAGTCGCCTTCCGGCTGATGCGCGATCTCGGCGACCGGAAAGGCGGCGCGCAGCTCCGGGATCGCGCCAGGCTCGTCAATGACCAGGCGGTCCGGCATCGGCAGCACGCCCGCCAGTGCCGTGGCAAAGCCCGCAGCCGGATCGAGGCGCGTCGGCGGATCTGAACGCGCGGCACAATCGCAGATCAGCTCCAGCGGTCGGCTGGACGATTTGATATCGGTGGTCAGCCGCGCCGCCTTGCCGCCCTGCGCCTCGCGGCGCACCTGCACGACGACCCGCTCGCCCTCGTCGAGGCGCCGGCCGCGCGGCAGCAGCTCGCTGTGCGGCAGAAAGCCGGGGCGGTCGCCGCCGATATCGACGAGGGCCGCGCCGAGCGCCGGCAGCAGGCGCAGCACCCGGCCGAGATGGATGCTGCCGGCCTCGGCGCCGTCGCCGCGCTCGACCCGCAGCTCGACCGCGACGCCGCCTTCCAAAAGCGCCGCGCGCCATTCGCCGGGGCCGGCGGCGATTACGAGCTCGCGGCGCATCGCGGGCGATAGCCGCGGCCGGCAAGCAGCTGCGCCGTCTCGAACAACGGCAGGCCGACGACATTCGAATAGGAACCGGAGACAAAGCGGACGAAGGCCGCGGCGCGGCCCTGGATCGCATAGCCGCCGGCCTTGCCCCGCCACTCGCCGGTCGCCAGATAGGCGGCGATCTCGTCCAGGCTCAAGCGCTTGAAGCCGACCCGGCTATCGACCCGGCGCAGCGCCAGCCGGCCTTCCGGGCTGGCAAGCGCGATGCCGGAATGGACGCGGTGGCGCCGCCCGGACAGCAGCTCGAGACAGCGGCGCGCGGCGGCCTCGTCCTCCGGCTTTGGCAGGATGCGCCGGCCGCAGGCGACGACCGTGTCGGCGGCCAGGATGTAGGCGCCGGGGTGGTGCTGCAACACCGCGTGCAGCTTTTCTTCGGCGAGGCGCAGCGCGTGCGCCGCCGGCTCCTCGTCGCGATGCGGGGTTTCGTCGATCGCCGCCGGATCGATCCGATCGGGCACGATCCCGATCTGGCGCAGCAATTCGATCCGGCGCGGCGAGGCCGAGGCCAACACCAGCAGCGAGCTCACCAAGCCCAACCCCTTAGCCGCGCAGATGCAGGACGCAGATCAGGGTGAACAGGCGCCGGGCGGTCGCATGGTCGATCGCGACCTTGTCGGCGAGCCGCTCCATCAGCAGCGTCGAGCCTTCGTCGTGCAGCGATCGCCGCCCCATGTCGATCGCCTCGACCTGCGCCAGCCGCGAGGCGCGGACCGCCTCGTAATAGCTCTCGCAGACCATGAAGTAATCCTTGACGATGCCGCGGAACGGCGTAAGCGGCAGCACGATCGTCTCGCCCGAGCCGTCCGGCTGCGAGCGAATATCGAGGTTCAGCCGGTTCTCCTCGATCGCCAGATGCAGGTCGAACGGCCCGTCGCGCCCGGAAACCGGGGCGAATACATTTTCCTCGAGCAGATCGGCAATCGCGGTCGCCCGCTCGTGCTCGATATCGGCGCTGCGCCGCACCACGGTATGCTCGTCGAGCGTGACGCGGGCGATGCGGCGATCTTCCCCGAATTCGCTGTTCGGCCCTTCGTTCATGGCCGCCGCTTCACGGGCTCGCATCGCCGATCGAGCCGGATCGACAGCGACCGCGCATGGGCCTCGAGCCCCTCGGCCTCGGCGAGCCGGATCGCCGCTGGCGCCAGCGCGGCAAGGCTGGCGGCATCGCAGCGGACAAGAGAGGTCCGCTTCATAAAGTCGAGCACCCCGAGACCCGAGGCGAAGCGTGCGCTGCGCGCGGTCGGCAGCACATGGTTGGGGCCGGCGATGTAGTCGCCGATCGCCTCGGGCGTCCAGCGCCCGAGAAAGATCGCGCCGGCATGACGGACCTGTTCCGCCAACAGATCGGCCTCGTCGAGCGCCAGCTCGAGGTGCTCCGGGGCGATGCGGTCGATCAGCGCCAGCGCCTCGCGCCAGTCGGCGACGAGCAGGATGGCGCCGTTGGCGCGCCAACTCGCCCGGGCGATCTCGGCCCGCGGCAACAGCGCGAGCCGGCGCTCGACCGCCGCCTCGACCGCCGCCGCGAAATCGCCGTCGTCGGTGACGAGGATCGCCTGTGCGGCGCTGTCGTGCTCGGCTTGCGACAACAGATCGGCGGCAATCCATTCGGGGTCGTTGCGCGTGTCGGCGACGACCAGGATCTCCGACGGCCCGGCGATCATGTCGATGCCGACCCGGCCGAAGACGCGCCGCTTGGCCGCCGCGACATAGGCGTTGCCCGGCCCGACGATCTTGTCGACCGGGCGGATCGTCGCCGTGCCGTAGGCCAGCGCCGCCACCGCCTGGGCCCCGCCGACCCGATAGATCTCGTCGATGCCGATCAGCTCGGCGGCGGCCAGGACCAGCGGGTTCACCGCCCCGCCCGGCGCCGGCACTGTCATGACCAAACGCCCGACCCCGGCGACCTTGGCCGGGATCGCATTCATCAGCACCGAGGACGGGTAGGAAGCGGTGCCGCCCGGCACGTAAAGCCCGGCGGCGTCGATCGGCCGCCAGCGCGCGGCGAGCCGCACGCCGAGCCCGTCCACGTAATCGAGCGCCGCCGGCAATTGGCGGCGGTGAAAGCTTTCGATCCGCTCGGCCGCGCAGCGCAAAGCCGCCACCGTCTCGGGCGGCGCCGTCGCGGCACCCTCGGCGATGTCGCGGGGCGACAGCCGCAGCCCGTTAGCCGTCAGATCGTTTCCGTCGAAGCGGCGGGTGTATTCGCAGAGTGCCGCATCGCCGCGGCCGGCGACATCCTCGATGATCGCAGCGACCGCGGCATCGACATCGACGGCGACCTCGCGCTTGGCGTCGACGAGCCGTGCGAAGGCTGCTTCGAAGCCGGGATCGCGGGTCGAGAGCCGGAGCGGCATCAGCGCCTCTCCCCTCGCTCCCCCAGCCCCCGGATCAAGTCCGGGGCAGGCTCTGCGGGCCGGGTTCCCCCTCTCCCGCACTTGGGGAGAGCGGGCCGAGCGGAGCGAAGCAGGTGAGGGTGCCGCACGCTCATTCCGATCCTGAAGGCAACCGCCCGGCGCCGACTGCGGCGCGGAAGCGCTCGATCCAGCCGCCGACCTCTTCGGGGCGCGTCTTCAGCGCCGGCCGGTTGACGATCAGCCGCGAGCTGACCTCGGCGATGCGCGCGACCTCGACGAGGCCGTTCGCCTGGAGCGTGGCGCCGGTCTGGACCAGATCGACGATGTGCCGGCACAGACCGAGCCGCGGCGCCAGCTCGATCGCGCCATTGAGCTTGATGCATTCGGCCTGGACGCCCAGTGCGGCGAAATGGCGCCGGGTAATTTCCGGGTATTTGGTCGCGACCCGGATATGGCTGGCGCGGCCCCGATCCTCGCGCGCCACCCAGTCGGCGGTCGCGGCCACCGCGATCCGGCAATGCCCGATTTCGAGATCGAGCGGTGCGTAGACTTCGGAATAGTCGAATTCCATCAGCACATCGTTGCCGGCGACCCCGAGCTGGGCCGCGCCAAAAGCGACAAAGGTCGCAACATCGAAGCTGCGCACCCGGATCAGGTCGAGGCCAGGATCGCTGGTGGCAAAGCGCAGCCGGCGCGAGGCCGCATCCTCGAAGGCCGGCTCCGGCTCGACCCCGATCCGGCGCAGCAGCGGCATCATCTCGGCGAGGATCCGCCCGTTGGGCAGCGCCAGGATCAGGCGGTCATCGAGCGCCGTCACCTGCTCTGCTCCTCGTCATGGCGCGGGTGCCACGGGGTCGGCCAGGGCTCGCCCAGATCCTTGGCGCGGCACCGGATGCGCGCAACCTCGAGGCGGATCGCCGCATCGCCGGAAAAGTCGAGATGAACCGCAGCGCCGGTCGCTCGCGGCCGGCCGATCCGGATCGTCAGCAGCGCCAGGATCCGGTTCTCGTCGGTGCGGCGAAAGCCGCGATACGAGGCACCGAGGACGGCGGCGAAGGCAACTGCGCACAGCACGCGCTCGCGCCCTTGTTCGCCGAGGGCCGGCCGCACCCCCCGCTCCCAGCGGAAACGATTCGCGACAAAGACGAAGAGCTGATCGTCGGGCATATAGGCAAGATCGCGAACCGGAACCAGCGCGTCCTGCAGACATGCCGAGAGCACGACCAGATCATCGGCGTCCTCGGCGCGCAGCTTGAGCGCGCCGATACCGGCGTCAGGCGCCATCGCCGACCCTCTCGATCCGCGCGCCGCACGCCGCGAGTTTCGCCTCGAGCCGCTCATAGCCGCGGTCGAGATGGTAGACGCGGCTGATCACGGTCTCGCCCTCGGCCGCCAAGCCGGCAATGACCAGCGAGACCGAGGCGCGCAGATCGGTCGCCATGACCGGCGCGCCCATCAGCCGCTCGACGCCGCGAACCATCGCCGAGGCACCGTGCACATTGATGTTGGCGCCCATGCGGGAAAGCTCGGGGACATGCATGAAGCGGTTTTCAAAAATCGTCTCGGTAATCATCGCGGCGCCGCGCGCAGTGGTCATCAAGGCCATGAACTGGGCCTGCAGATCGGTCGGATATCCAGGATAGGGCTCGGTCATGACATCGACACCGTCGAGCCGATCGCGGCGGCGGCGCACGATCGCCCCGTCCTCGGTCGCGATGATCTCGACTCCCGCGTTGTCGAGAACGCTTGCGGCGGCGGTGACGAGATCGAGCCGGGTGCGTGAGAGCCGCAACTCGCCGCCGGTCGCGGCGGCCGCCATGATGTAAGTGCCGGTTTCGATCCGATCGGGAAGGATGCGATGTTTCGCGCCGTGCAGCCGGCCGACGCCCACGATGCGCAGACAATCGCTGCCGATCCCTTCGATCTGTGCCCCCATCGCCTGAAGGCAGAGGGCAAGATCGCCGATTTCGGGCTCGCGTGCGGCGTTGGTCAGCACGGTCTCGCCTTCGGCCAAACTGGCCGCCATCAGCAGATGCTCGGTCGCGCCGACCGAGACCGAAGGAAACACGATCTCGGCGCCGCGCAGCCCCCGTGGCGCCCGGGCATCGACGTAGCCGCCATCCAATTCGATCTGCGCGCCGAGCTGCCGCAGGCTCTCGAGATGGAGATCGACCGGCCTTATCCCGATCGCGTCGCCACCGGGCAACGACACCCGCGCCTCGCCGCAGCGCGCCAGCAGCGGCCCGAGCACTAGAAAGGACGCCCGCATTTTGCTGACAAGCTCGTAGGGCGCCGTGGTCGAAGTGATCTGCGCCGCCGATAGAGAGAGGCTGTGCCCGCTTTTTCCGTTCGTCTCGGCCGTTTCGATGGCGACCCCGTGCTGGAGCAGCAAATCCGTCATTGCCCCGATATCGGCGAGGTCGGGGACGTTGTCGAGGGTCAGGGTTTCGGCGGTCAGCAGGCTCGCCGCCATCAACGGCAATGCAGCGTTCTTGGCGCCGCCGATTGCGATCGCCCCGTCGAGCGGCACGCCGCCCCTGATGCGGATTTTGTCCATCGCCTCGGCTCTGCGCGCCGCCGGCCGGCCAGGCCGGTCCCGACCGCGGCAGCGGACTCTTCAATCGGCGGTCGTCCCGCCGTGCCGATTGCTTTTAGTGGAGAGCGGGCCGCCGCTCAAGCCGGAGGCCTCGCCTGAATTCGAGATGTCTGGCGAGGTGTCCGGCTCGCTCAAAATATCGGGCGAGGTGTCCGGCGCAGCGGCGCGGGTGTCCCGAGCACGCATCTGATCCTTGCGCCGGCGCAGATTGTCGCGCAGGGCTTGGGCCAGGCGCTCCTCGCGCGACGCGCGTTCCGCCCGTTTCCGCGCGGACAGATGGGAACCTTTGCTCATTTATCAAAGGAATGAGCCCCGCGCCGCGATGTCAAGCGCCGGGTCAGGCGTCGGCCCGCAGATTGACATGCACCGAGAGGATCACTGCAACCGCCCGCTTGGCGGCATATTCGGGGGCCTGCTCAGGGTGCGCCAGCCGCCATGCCGCGACCCCCGCGCGATAGCACTCGACCGAGGGCCGCCCTTCGGCCCGCGCCGCCTCGAACGCCCGCAACACCGCTTGGGCTGTCGCCTTGTTGCTCTGGTCGGCGGTCGATGAGGGGCCCCTCATGATGTTGCGTCCTTTTTGGCGAGCAGCGTCGGCGCGGCCAAACCGTTAACGACGTTTGCGGCACCGCCGTTCCGCGCTCGTCTTGCGAACCGCGGCCCTCTCATATATGCCTAGCTGCTCGCGCGGATAGATTTCTGGCGGCACGCTGCCGTAGCTCAGTGGTAGAGCACCCCCTTGGTAAGGGGGAGGTCGTAAGTTCAATCCTTACCGGCAGCACCAGCTTTTCGGCTTCGTCACGCCCCGCCGCGAATCAATGTCGTCGGCAACGCGCCATGATCCGATGGCGGCTCGTGCTTCGCGAATCGCTCGCAGAGTTTGCCGACTAACCGCGATTCGGCCAGTCTCGTTGCAGCCGCTTTACGCGCTTAACGCGAATATTCCGGCGATAGCTGCGCGTGTTGGTAAAGATCGGTCCGGTTTTTCATTCCCCCGTCCAGAAAACTGATGATTTCCGCTTCCGAGCTGAGGTTCTATCGACGCATTAACGAACCTTGAGGGGCGCGGAGCGAGGGGCCGTTCGACGAACGGGCGCCGCGCCATCACAGCCGGGGGGCAATTCAATGCGAGCGAAGGTGGCCTGGGGCCTCGTCTGGGGCTCCATTCCGATGATTTTTGTGTCTCTGTGCGCACGCCCGGCGACGGCCGGCAATTGCGCGCTTTATGCCCGCGCCCAGACCGGGGTCGATCTTTACGGCGCCGCCGGCGGTTGGTGGGACGAAGCGGGCGACCGCTATTGGCGCGGGCGTATCCCGCAACCGGGCTCGATCCTGGTGTTCAAGCGCACCAGGGCCATCCCGTCCGGCCACGTCGCCGTTGTCGCCCGGGTGCTCGGGCCGCGCGAGATCGAGGTCGATCAGGCCAACTGGTATCGCGGGATGGTCACCCGCGATGTACCGGTCATCGACACGTCGCCCGACAACGACTGGACCACGGTCGCGGTCTTGGATCTGGGCTCGGGGAATTACGGCCGCGGTTATCCGAGCTACGGCTTTGTCTATCCGCAACCCGGCCCGCGCGAGATCGGCGCCAGCCCGGGTTCAGACGGTGTCCATCCGTACCTTGCGGCCACACCGACGGCGTACGACCCGGAACCGCCACTCGACGTGTTTCATGCCGCCGTCGCCGCTAACGACGGCAATCGCCGCAGGAACCGCCGACGGCGAATGGCCGCGCGCGGGTCGCAGCGCAGAACGGCGCCGGCGCAGGTGCTGCATTCCGCCCCTCCTGGCGGCGGGATCTCCGGCCGCGCCGATCTCCTGGCTCGCCCACGCTCCGCCGCTGGCGCCATTGGTTTTGCAGCGCATGCCGCGCCCGCCCGCCCCCGCGCCAACATGCCGGCGAGATTGCGCGCCGAGGCCCAGCTGCATCACCGGGGCTAGCCGGCACGGCGGCGTCTCGCCGATCCCGCGGCCCGGTTGACAGCGGCGGTGCCGGCGCGCCTATGCTGGCGCTGCGCCGAACGCGAGGGGAGCCATGCCGTCAGCCGCCGCCGATCCGGGTTTTCTGCCGGCCCAGATGCTGTCCGCCGAGATCGGCGCCGGCCGCCTATCGCCAGTCGATCTGGTCGAGGCCCTGCTCGGGCGGATTCGCGCCGAGGACGAAAAGCTGCACGCTTTTGTCGAGGTCTATGCCGATGAGGCGCGGCTCGCCGCCGAAGCCGCCGACAAGGCGATCCGCGCCGGGCACCGGGTCGGCCCGCTGCACGGCATCCCGGTGGCGCTCAAGGATCTGATCGAGATCGAGGGGCGGGTGACGACCGGCGGCTCGCAGGTCTGGCACGACCGCCGCTCGACCTACACCGCGACCATCGCGCAGCGCCTGATCGCGGCCGGGATGATCGTGATCGGCAAGACCCACACGGTCGAATTCGCGATGGGCGGCTGGGGCACCAACCAGCATCGCGGCACGCCGTGGAACCCGTGGGACCCGGCGCTGCCGCGCACCCCCGGCGGGTCGAGCAGCGGCACCGGGGTGGCGGTGGCGGCCGGCATGGCGCCGTGGGGGATCGGCACCGACACCGGCGGCTCGGTACGCTTGCCGGCGGCGTGGTGCGGTCTCAGCGGGCTGAAGACCACGATCGGCCGGGTCAGCACTTACGGGATTTTGCCGCTAAGCCCATCGCTCGACACGCCGGGGCCGATGGCGCGCTCGGTCGAGGACGCGGCGGTGCTCTATCAGGCGATCGAAGGGCCAGATCCGCTCGATCCGCGCACCCTCGGGCGCCCGCCCGTCGCGGAGCTGACGATGATGCGGCGCGGCGTTCGCGGATTGCGGCTGGCGCGGATGCCGCAGCATGAGCGTGATGGGGTCGCCGCCGAAATGCTCGCCGCTTATGATGCGGCGCTCGAGCAATTGGCGCGGCTCGGCGCCGAGATCGTCACGGTCAGCCTGCCCCGCCGCTTTTCGGATTACACCCATCTGGTCGGCCGCATCATCGGCGCCGAAGCTTATTTCCTGGTCGGCGACCTGATCGACGATCCGAAGCTGCCGATCGACGACGCGGTGCGGCCGCGCATCGCCCTCGGCCGCGGCCTCTCGGCGCGCGACTATCTGGGCGCGCTGCGCGAGCGCGACCAGGCCAAGGCCGAATTCGCCGCGGCGCTCGGCGACGCCGATGCGCTCTTAACGCCGACGACCACGACCGCGGCGATCCCGCTCGACACCGTCGACCAGAGCTCGACGCCGGCCCATTTCACCCGCTTCGTCAACGCCCTCGAACTGTGCGCGCTGGCGGTGCCGGATGGGTTTACCGCGACCGGGCTGCCCTTGTCGTTGCAGATCGTCTGCCGCGGCTATGACGAGGCCACCGCCCTGCGTGTCGGGTGGGCTTATCAGCAGGCGACAGAGTGGCACCAACGCCACCCGCCCGGCCTCGGTTAACGAGCGTCTGCCGAAGCTGCGATGATCAGATGCCGAGGCCGAAGCGGCGGGTGAGGAAATCGAGCACGTCGGCGGCGCAGCGGTCGGGGAAGGCGTCGCAGATATTGTGCGGCGCGCCGTCGTAGACCCGCATCTCGACATTGGGGACGAGCCGGCGGAACGGCTCGTAATTCGCGGTCGAGCCGATCGGCTCGGCGCCGGGGACGACGACCATCGTCGGACACCGGATGCGGCCGACCTCGCCGCTCCAATCGTAGCTCGCCATCAGCAAGACGAACCTGGCGATATAGGCCGGGTCGTTGTTGGCGGCTTCGTCGAGAAACCATTCGACGAGCCCCGGATCGACCTCGGCGAGCGGCAGCCGGTCGGCGATGGTCTCGGCCAAGAACGCGCGCAGGCCCTTCGCCTCGATCTGCGGGATCCAGCTCGGCGCCTGGCTGTTCTTGAGCCCCGGGGTCGAGCCGAACAGCATCAGGCTGCGCACCCGTGCGGCTTGGTTCATCGCCAGCTGCTGGCCGAGATAGCCGCCGGCCGAATTGCCGACGATGTGGGCGCTGGCGAGACGCAAATGGTCCATCAGCTCGGCGACATCGGCGATGAGCCGGTCCAGGCTCAGCGGCCGGTCAGCCGGTGGTATCTCGGAGCGTCCATGTCCGCGCAGATCCATCCGCACCACTCGGTAGTGTCGGGCCAGTGCCGGGACCCAGGCGTAATAGCGCCGCGCGCTGCCCATCGCCGCATGCAGCAGCAATAATGTCGGAGCCGCCTTCCACGGGTCGGTGAAGTCGTCGATGTAATAGGCGAGCCTGATGCCATCGCTCGCGGTAAAGCGTTCCAATCCGCCCCTCCTCGACCCTCGGCGTTGTCGTTGCCGGTAACGTCCCGATCATCTACGACGGACCGGATCGAGGCAATCCGTACGGCCGTCGAGGCTGGACGCGACGATGGAGGCGATATGAAGATCGGGATTTTTCTGACCGGCCAGCACCCGCCGGGCAGCGACATCATTGCCGAGCTCGAGGGCCAGTACGCGATGACCCGCCTCGCCCGCGACCGCGGCTGGGACGCCGTCGCCACTGGCCAGCATTACCTGAGCGAGGGCGTGCGCCAATTGCAATTGATCCCGTTCCTGGCGCGGCTCGCGGCCGAGGCCGGCGAGATGACCGGCGTCGCCGGGGTGTTGCTGGCCGGCCTGCACAACCCGGTCGAGGTCGCCGAGTGCATCGCCTCGCTCGACGCGATCTGGCGCGGCAATTTCGTCTTTGGCGTCGGGCTCGGCTACCGCGACACCGAGTTCGACGCGTTCGGCGTCCCAAAGGGCCAGCGGGTGCGCCGCTTCGAGCAATGCCTCGAAGTGGTGCGCCGGCTGTGGACCGAGGACAATGTCAGCTTCGAGAACGACATCTGCAAATTGTCCAACGTCACCGCGACCTGCCGGCCGGTGCAAAAGCCGGGCCCGCCGATCTGGGTCGCCGCCAACAGTGACGCCGCGGTGCGCCGCGCCGCGCGGCTCGGCGACAGCCTCTTTATCAACCCACACGCGACAATGGCCACGATCACCGGGCAGATGGCGCTTTATCGCGCCGAATTGGCGCGCCACGGCAAACCGTTCCCGAAGGTATTGCCCTATCTGCGCGAAATCTTCTGCGCCAAGGACAAGGCGACGGCGCTCGACATGGCCGGCCCCTATCTCGCCGAGAAATACCGCACCTATGCGCAATGGGGCCAGGACCAGGTGCTGCCCGGCCACGACTCGTTCCGCCAGTCGCTCGACGCGCTATTGCGCGACCGCTTTGTCCTCGGCAGCCCTGAGGAATGTTTCGAGCAATTGCGGCCGTGCTGGGAAGAGGCCGGCGCCAACTTCCTGATCTTCCGCACCCATTGGAGCGGCATGCCGGTCGCCCACGCCCTCGCCAGCATGCGGCTGATCAGCGACGAATTGCTGCCGGCGCTGCGCCGGGTCGGTCGGGCCGCGGCAAAATGAACCCGGAAATATCAGCAACTCATCTGTCATTCCCGCGAAAGCGGGGACCCAGAAGCCCAATGCCAAGGCAGCTGCCCTGGACCCCCGCTTTCGCGGGGGCGACAAATAAGCTTGTTGACAGTTCTGCGAATATTTCGGGAAAGGCTCAAAAGTGCGAGAATTTTGGCTGGGAACATCGGGACCGGAAACGCACATCTGATGATGTGCTATGTCAGCTAAGCGATGCTTCGCGCGAGAGGAGCTAATGGTGATGCACGACCATGAACTGATGGCAGAACTCTATCGCCGGTTCCATTCCTTGTCGAAAGACCCATTTTCCGCGCGCATTGAGGCTTTACGCACTGACGACTTGCCGTTCAAGAACAGCGAGGGCAATCCGTTCGGTGACGTCAAGCACCTCATTCGCGGCGACGACAAAAGCGGTGCTTCATTCGATATCTACCGGCTCGGCTGGTTCGCGGGAAGGGTTTGGGAGCTTGTCATTATTGACGGCGCTTATCTGCCGCATGCCCATCAGAAAATAGCTAGCGAATTCTTTATAGTCAGCGGTCGCGGTCATCTGTCGCGCGACCAGGAATGGAGCGCCTACCAGCCGCAAACCCAAGTCGCGGTAGGCATGGACGTGGCCCACGGTTTTATAACCGACCCAGAACCTGGCCCGACAGTTTTTCTTTCGATACAAAGTGCCCCGATCAGAAAGATCACAGTAGATCCCGCCTCACAGGCTGAAAAATTTGAGGATGATTTTGTCTACGTTGACCAGCTGTTCCCGTTTCCTGCCGATCTCGTCGAAGCACGAAACCGGAAGCTGGCAATGTTCAAGCGTGTATGAGGTCCGCGGGGCACATTCGGGATTGAAAGTCGGGAGCCACGCTTGCGTTTTTTCGGCGTGGCGTGCTACATTGTAGCTCAAAGGAGATTATGTCATGACCACCAATTCTGTCGTGCGCGCCCGCATCGACGAGCAGATCAAGAGGGAAGCCACCGCCGTACTGAAGGCCATGGGCCTCACCGTGTCCGACGCCTTCCGCCTGATGATGGTCAAGATCGCCAAGGAGAAGGCGCTGCCGTTCGAGCCGCTGGTTCCCAACAAGGAAACTATCGAGGCGATGAAGGCCGCACGGCGCGGCGAGCTGACGACGGCCGGCCCGCCGGGGAAGCTGCTGGCAAGCCTGAATGCGGACTGTTAGGTACACCAGCCGCTTTCGCCGCGATTACAAGCGTGAGCAATCCGGGCGATACGGCAAGCGCCTCGACGCCGAACTGATGGAAGCCGTGACAATGCTGTCGGATGACGAGCCGTTGCCCCGGCGATATTTCGACCATCCTCTTAGTGGCGAATGGAGCGATCACCGTGACTGCCACGTCAGGCCCGACCTGATCCTGATCTAACGTAAGCCGGACGCGACCAGCCTTGAGCTGGTTCGGCTCGGCTCGCACAGCAAGCTTGGCCTATGAGCGAGGAGCAAGCGCAGGGCGGGACAGCGCGGAGCGCATCCCGTCGGTCCCGAGACCGGGCATACTCTCCATGCCACAAGGCGATGCCGATTTTCGTAGTCGTTGGCGCTCGATCAAAATCGCGTTCGTGAAATCTTTGCCCATTTGTGAACCGCGATCAGCCGTCGTGAAAAGCCGCGGCGAACGCGGTATCTGGCAGCGGCGACACTGGGAGCACACGATCCGCGACGACCGCTAACGGGCTGTACCTGCCGGCTGGACCCGGGGCAGCGCTGAACCGCCAGCAGCAGGCGAGCGTGAATGAGATCAAGACAGCAGGCGCACGCAACGCACCGGGGGACGCCCCAAGGCGGGATGCGCTGCGCTGTTCCGCCTTACGCGTGCTAAACTGGAGCGGACGCCACAAGATACGGGATGCCAACCCCCACGTTGCACAAGGTGTGGATGCTTTTGAGATTGGCGGTGACGACAACCCCCATATATTTCAGACAACCTCATCGCTCAGGTCGCGGTGCGACCAGCGAAAGAACGATTTCAAAGGCTCTACCGTGACACTCGATTGCGATTTTCCTGACGAGTCCCCACTCGATAAAGCAATCCGCTTTCAGAACGGTATTATTGCTCATGCAACCGATGGAAGTTTCGACGGGGGTGATCCAGCTTACAAAGACCTCCGCTCATATTTTGCTGCTCGTGGCGATACCCGAGAGAAGCTCCCGGCTTTCGTTCGTCGGTGCAGTGACCTTGCCCAATTCTGGAGTTTTATCAAATATGAATATCGCCATTACGGCGAGCGGCGTGCATTTATCTGGGACGAGTTCCGGCCATTGGTTGAATATTTGGAAGCTTACGATCGTTCACCTGGTTTAGCACCGATCAGCGAAGCGCTTGAGGCTTTCGACCCAGAGAACGTGCACGCCGCATGGCAAAAGGCCCTTGACCGTCGGCTTACCGACCCGGAGGGTGCAATTACGGCCGCTCGCACGCTCATAGAAACAGTATGCAAGCACGTTTTGGACGAAGCTGCGGTCGCGTATCCTGACGACGGCGATTTACCGAAACTATGGGCGCTGGCGGCGGAGCGGCTCAATCTTGCCCCCCATCAGCATCAGGAACAAGTGTTCAGGGCGATCCTGGGGAACTGCCAATCCGTAGTAAGCAACTTAGGCGCTATCCGAAACAAGATCGGCGATGCTCACGGTCAAGGTCGAAGACCTGTGAAACCCAAACCGCGACACGCCGAGCTTGCAGTTAATCTCGCAGGCGCTATGGCCGCGTTTCTCATCTCGACCTGGAAAGAGCAATCCCATTAAGCTGATTTTCCATAGGGCATGCGACCAGCGCACGACCGCCCGCAACGTTGCGGGCGGTCGGGTGAGGAGGGGCAGAGGCGAGGCGAGGCTAGGCGTCGGGCGGGTAGAAGACCAGCATGCGGACTTCGAGGCTCTCGCGCGGCGGGGCGTCGGGCGGCGAGGTCAGGTCGTCGAAGCCGGTATGCGCCGAGAAACGCGCGGCGCCGTGCTGGGCCGAGTCGAAGCAGCGGATCAGCACCGCCTCGTCGGCCTGCATCTTTGGGAAATAATAGTAGCGCTGGCTCGGGCTGTAGGTGATCGAATAGGTCTCGCCGGTGCGGTCGGGGTATTTGAGGTCGCTGGCGATCAGGTTTTCTTCAGAGAGGCTCTGCGCGTCGCACAGGGTCAGCGGCGATTCGAGCACCGGGCCTCGGATCGGCCGCCACAGATTGTTGATCGCAAAGCGGTGCTTTAAAAGCGGTGCTTTAAGAGCTCCTCGGCCTCCTCGCCCATCAGGTCGCGCACCCGCTGCGGCGACGACCATGCGGTATAGTCGTTGTGCACGCGCTTTGCCGGGATCTTGACCGTCTTGTCCTTGGCCGACATCGCTGCGTTGCGCACGATATGGTCGAAGGCGACGACACGGGCGGCCCCGGTCGCTTCCTGCATGACCCGCTCGCATTCGGGGTAGTAGATCGCCTTGATTTGCTCTTCGTCGTAGAAATTGGTGACGGCGGTCTGGTGGTGCAGCAGCACGAACCCTTCGCGATCGAGCGAGAGCTGGCCGATCAGCGGGCGCGCGTCGCGGATCGGCACCTGGTGCTCGACATTGCGGCCGGTGCGCTGCGGCGTCCCCGGCGGCGGCTCGTAATTGTAGGCGACCGGCTTCTCGGCCATCGGCGCCAGAAAATTGAGCGGCGCTACGACGCTATTCAGATCGGCCGATGCCATCCCGTCCATCATGCCCTCCGTGGTGCGTTTGCTGGTCAGACCCTTCTCGCCGAACCGTAGGGCAGCGCTGCACGCTGGTCAAACCAAACCGCATGTTGCGCCGGCCGGGCGGCGGGTTCGGGCCCCGGCTCGACCGCATCCGGTTCAATGTTGCGCATTTCGTCCCGCTCTGCGACAATTTGGCCGGCACAATCATCGAGCCGGAAAAGATCGGGAGGATCCCAGTGAGCGAAAACCGGGGCTACCATGCCCACGTCTACTACAACGCCGGGACCAAGCCGGCCGCGGCGCGGCTGCGCGAGGCGATCATCGGCAAATTCGCGGTGGAGCCCGGCGGCTTCAGCGACGAGCCGCGCGGGCCGCACCCGATCTCGCAGTTCAACGTCATCTTCAAGAACGAGGAGTTCCAGAACCTCGTGCCGTGGCTGATGCTGAACCGCGACGGGCTCGACGTCCTGGTCCATCCGCTGACCGAAAGCTCCTATGACGACCACAGCAAGAATGCGCTGTGGCTCGGCACGCCGGTGCCGATGAAGCTCGACATCCTGCGCCCGACCTACCGCGCCGAGCTGCTGCCCGAGGACCAGCGCCACACGGCCTGATCGGGTCCGCTCCGAGCGGGGGCGCGGACGCGCGGCTTGACCCGCGCAATATCGGGCGGCGCCTTCGACAATCTGGGGTGGCTCTCGGCGTGTTGGTTGGGTTCCGCGGCCAGTGTTGTCTTGCGAACCCCCTGGCTTGACGCTACATGTAGCGGCAGGAGGCAACATGGCGAAACCGATGTCGCGTGCCGAACGGGTCGAACGCCGGCGCGGTAAGCTGCGCGCGGCTGGGCTCCGGCCGGTTCAGATTTGGGTCCCAGATGCCCGCGTGCCGGGATTTGCCGAGGAGTGCGGGCGACAGTCCCGCCTGATCCGAGACAGCGAGACCGACGCGAGCCGAGCCGAGGACGAAGCTTGGGCTATAGCCTCCTGGGAAGCGGCCGGGCGTGAAACGGGGTGACCTCGTCGTCGTTTCTCTGCCCGGCGATTACGGCAAACCGCGGCCGGCTCTGGTCATCCAATCGGATTTGTTTGCCGAGCACCCGTCAATCACCGTTTTGCCGATCACCAGCCATCTCGTCGAAGCGCCGCTTTTGCGGATCGCAATTGGTCCCGAGAGCGGTCTCGATCGGATCTCGCAGATCCAGATCGACAAAGCGCAAAGCCCGCGCCGCGAACGGATCGGTGCGGTAATCGGCACGGTTGACACCGCCACCCTGGCTGCCGTCAACCGGGCGGTCGCGGTGTTTTTGGGGCTGGTGTGAGCCGCCGGTGCCCGCCGGCTAGAGCAGGAGTCACGCATGAAATGGAAACAGAGCTTCCATTTCATGCGTGACTCCTGCTCTCGCTTCCAAGGATGAGACCATGATTCACGTCTTGGATCGGAGCGCCATGCGCTTCGATCCAATACGATCATGGTCTAGTGCGGCCAGGCGATGGCGTTGAAGTCGTCGAGGAGCGCGGCGATGCGGCCCGAATCCGACTGGTCCATGATGGCGCGGGCGCGGCGGGTGGCGGCGACCATGTCGAGGGCGCGGATGCGCTGCTTGACCCGCGGGATGTTGCGCGGCGCCATCGACAGGTTGCGCAGCCCGAGGCCGAGCAGCAGTGCGGTGTAGCGCGGCTCGCCGGCCATCTCGCCGCAGAGGCTGATCGGCATGCCGCGGCGCAATGCCGCCTCGATCGCAAACTGGATCAGCCGCAGCACCGCCGGGTGCAGCGGGTTGTAGAGGTGCGCCACCTGCTCGTCGCTGCGGTCGATCGCCAAGGTATATTGAATGAGGTCGTTGGTGCCGATGGCAAAGAAATCGGCCTCGGCGGCGAGCGCATCGGCGGCCAATGCGGCGCCCGGCACCTCGATCATCGCACCCAATGGCGGCAACGGCTTGGGCAGCGCCATGCCGCGGCGCCGCAGCCGGCGGGCAACCTGCTCCATTGCCTCGCGCACCAGGCGCAGCTCGCTCGGCGTCGAGATCATCGGCAACAGGATGCGCAGCGGCCCTTCGGCGGCGGCGCGCAGCATCGCCGCGAGCTGCGGGTCGAGCAGGCGGCGGTCCTGCAGCGAGAGGCGGATCGCGCGCAGGCCGAGCGCCGGGTTGTCGGCCGGGGCAAAATGGTCGGCGAGCGAGCGCGCGAGCTTGTCGCCGCCGAGATCGAAGGTGCGCACGGTGACGGGCTTGCCCTGCATGCCGCGCACCAGCGCCGAGAACACCGCGTACTGCTCCTCCTCGCCCGGCAGATCGTCGCGGTTCATGTAGAGAAATTCGGAGCGCACGAGGCCCAGCCCCATCGCCCCGTTGGACGCGGCCTGGTCGAGCTCGACCGGCAATTCGAGATTGGCTTCGAGGGTGATCTCGGCCCCGTCGCGGGTTGCCGCCGGCAATCGGCGCAGCCGGGTCAAATGGCGCCGCTCGCGCAGCACGAGGTCGCGCCGCGCCTCGTAATCGCCGATCGTCTCGGTCGAGGGGTCGATGATCACGGTCCCCTCGGTGCCGTCGATCACCACCGTCGCAGCGGCGCGCGCGTGGGCAATCAGGGCCGGCACCGCGACCACCGCCGGCAGCCCGAGCGCGCGGGCGACAATCGCAGTATGGCTGTCGGCGCCGCCGAACTGGGTGGCAAAGCCGGCGATCCGGCGCGGGTCCATCAGCGCGGCGTCGGCTGGGGTCAGCTCGTCGGCGAGGATGACCGCCCCCTCGGGCACGCCCGAAAAGGCGACATAGGGCTTTTTGATCAGATTGCGAATGAGCCGGGTGCCAACGACGCGAATGTCCTCGATCCGCGCCGCCAGATACGGGTCGCGCATCTGGGCGAAGCTGCGGGCGATCTCGTCGATCTCGATCTCGACCGCGCGTTCGGCATTGATCCGGGCGCGGCCGATGCGCTCGTCGACGCCGCGCACCAGCCGCGACTTCGACAGCATCGCCAGATGCGCGTCGAGCAGATAGCCGATCTCTTCGGCGGCGGACTCCGGAAGACCGGCGGCCTTGGCCTTGAGCTTGCGCAGCTGCTTCTGCGAGACCGCGACCGCCTCGGCGAAGCGGCTGCGCTCGGCTTCGACCTCGGTTTCCGGGATATGGCTCTCATGCACCGGGAGATCGCCGCCGTCGCCGACATAGGCCGGGCCGATGGCAATGCCCGGCGACACCCCGAGGCCCGCCAAGCGCTGCTCGGCGGCGCCGCACTCGGTGGTCAGATCGGAACCCTCGTCAATCCTCATCGAACTTGCATTCGATTAGCGTCGCCAGCGCGGCCACCGCCTCGGCCGCCTGCGGCCCGGTGGCGCTCAGCTCGATAACGGTCCCCGGCGCCGCCGCCAGCATCATCAGCCCCATGATCGAGCAGCCCGAGACCTCGGTGCCGTTTTTGCGCACCCGGATATCGGCCTCGAATTGCGCGGCGGTTTTGACAAACCGGGCCGCGGCCCGGGCGTGCAGGCCGCGCCGGTTGCAGATCGTCGCGATCCGCCGGGCCGCCCCCGACGCTGCGTCGCCGCCGGAGCTGCGCGCCGGATCCCGATGAGAGCCATCGCTCATCGCCGGGCGTCGGTCAGCAGCTGCGAAGCGACGTTGATGTATTTGCGGCCGGCCTCCTGCGCGCCGAGCACGGTGCGCTCCAAGGTTTCGCTCTGGCGCAGGCTGGCTAGCTTGATCAGCATCGGCAGATTGACCCCGGCGATGACCTCGATCTTGGCGCGGTCCATGACCGAGATCGCCAGGTTCGAGGGTGTGCCGCCAAACATGTCGGTCAGCAGCACCGCACCCTCGCCGCTGTCGACCTCGCTGATCCGGCGCAGGATTTCCTGTCGGCGCTGCTCCATGTCGTCGTCGGGGCCGATGCAGACGGCGGCGATCTGCGTCTGCCCGCCGACGACGTGCTCGAGCGCGGCAACGAATTCCGCGGCGAGCCGCCCATGGGTCACCAAAACCATGCCGATCATCGGATTCCCTCTGCTGGGATGCGGCGGCGCGGTTCAGCCGGCGGCGACGGGCGCGCCAGCCGGCGCCGTCGCGCCGACGCCCGAGGCCGGCAGGTCGCGATGCGCGATCTCCGTCCGCCATCCCGCGTCGCGCAGCCGCGCGGCCAGCCGCTCGGCGACATAGACCGAGCGATGCCGGCCGCCGGTGCAGCCGATCGCGATTGTAAGATAGGTCTTGCCGCTGATTTCGTAGCGCGGCAGCAGCGGGCGCAGCAGGCGCCACAGCCGGGCAAAGAATGGTGCGAAATCCGCGTCTCTCTGAATATGCGCGGCCACCGCCGGATCGCACCCGGTCAGCGTCCGAAGCTCGTCAACATAATATGGATTGTCGAGAAAACGCACGTCGAAGATCAGATCGGCATCGCGCGGGATGCCGCGGCGATAGGCGAAAGAGGTGACAAAGATGCGCAGCCCGCAGGCATCGAGGGCAAAATGGCCGGCAAGCACACGTTTCAGGTCGGCAGCGGTCAGAGCGGAAGTATCGATCACCAGATCAGCGCGGTCGCGCAGGGCGCCGACCCTCTGCCGCTCGCGGCGAATGCCGACGGCGATCGGGCGGTCGCCAGCCAGCGGGTGGGGCCGTCGGGTCTCGGTATAGCGCCGCTCGAGCCGTTCGTCATCACAATCGACAAACAGCACGCTCAGCTCGCGCCCGGTGCGGCCGACGGCGCCGGCGAGGGTTTCGAGCATGCTGGCGGCGGCAAAGCCGCGGGTGCGCGTGTCGGCGCCGACCGCGATCGCCGGGCCGTCGGCCGCGGCGCTCTCAACCAGCGCCGGGACCAGAGCCGCCGGCAGATTGTCAAAGGCCTCGTAGCCGATGTCCTCGAGGGTCTTGAGGGCGGTCGACCGGCCCGCGCCCGACATGCCCGTCACGAGCAGGACGCGGGCGCGCACGGTGCTTTTGGTTCCGCAAGGGATCGTTCGACCACCTTCGGTCATCATCGCCCGATTATAGCTGGCAATCGCGTCGCCGCCAACGCGCGCCGGACGAGCCGCAGCTTTGCGGCGGCGGAAGCTTCGAAAGCCGCGAGCTCGATCAGGCCGATTTCCAGGCCGAGAACGGGCTCGACCCGGCGCTGCGGCATGCGTTCGATCCGATCCGAAGGGAGGAGATCGACAATCAGCGCGAGCGGCGCCTCCTGGATCGCCTCGACGCGCACGATGCCAAAGCCCCGGACCTCGATCAAGCCGGCGATCACCGCTGGGGCGCGCACCAGAACCCGGTCGCCAAGGCGCCGCAGCACCGCCTGGTCGTCGGCGACAAGGCGAGCGCCACCATCGATCAGGCGCAGCGCCAGGTCCGACTTTCCGGCTCCGGCCGGCCCGCGCAGCAACAGCGCCTCGCCATCGATTGCGACCGCGGTGGCGTGCACGAGGATCGTGCCGTTCATGCCTGCGCCGGCAAGCGGATGCAAAACCGCGCGCCCGCTGTAGCGCCTTGGGCATCCTTGCGGTTCTCCGCCCAGATCAGGCCGCGATGCGCCTCGACGATCTGCTTGGAGATCGACAGGCCGAGGCCCGAGTGGGTGCCGAATTTCTCACCCGCCGGGCGTTCGCTGTAAAAGCGGTCGAAGATCGCGGCCAGCTTGTCGTCGGGAATGCCGGGGCCGCAATCATCGACCGTCACCAGCACCGCCCGGCCGAGCGGCCGCGCGGTCAGCCGGATCTCGCTCTGCGGCGGGCTGAACGACTCGGCGTTGGCGATGACGTTGAGAAAGACCTGCGATAGCCGGGTCTCGATCCCGGGCACGATCAGCGGCCGGCCGCGGTCGGGCAGATCGAGGATCAGGCGGGGCCGGTCTTCGGCCTGGGTTGCCTCGTGCACATCGGTCAGCGCCTGCAGCATCGCCGCGATATCGACCGGCGCCAGTTCGAGGCGGCTCAATTCGGCGTCGAGACGCGAGGCGTCGGAAATGTCGGTGATCAGCCGATCGAGGCGCTCGACGTCATCGAGGATGATCGCCATCAGCCGCCGCTGGGTCGCCGCGTCCTCGATCCGCACCGCGGTCTCGACGGCGCTCCTGAGCGAGCTCAGCGGGTTCTTGATCTCATGCGCGACATCGGCGGCAAAGTGCTCGATCGCGCTCATCCGCTGCCACAACGCGTCGGTCATCTCACGCAGCGAGCCCGATAGATCGCCGATCTCGTCGCCGCGCCGGGTAAAGTCGGGGATCTCGACCCGGGCGCGGCGGCCGCGGCCGCGCTCGGCGGCGGCGGCGAGACGGCGGATCGGCCGGGCGATCGTGCCGGCGAGATAGAGCGAGAGCAGGACCGTAACCAGCAGAGCCACGCCGAAAATGCGCAGCAGCTCGAGCCGGACCGTGCGCAGCTCCTGCTCGATCTCGCGGCTGCCGGTCGACAGCATCAGCGCGCCCAGCACTTCCTTGTAGCGCTGCACCGGAATGGCGACGCTCAGCACCAGCCCGCCGGTTGCCGGATCGCTTCTGATCGCCTCGCCGGTTTCGCCGCGCAGCGCGCGCTCGACCTCGGCATAATCGGCGGCCCGCGGCTTCAGGCTCTCGTGGTAGAGGGGAAAGCGCTTGCGGTGCGGCAGCTTGTCGGCGATGGCGTCGTAAATCCTATCGGCGAAGCCGAGGATCGGGTTTTCGGCACCGGGCGGCGGCAATTTGAGCACCTGGATAGCGTCGCCCGGCCCGCGCAGAATGCGGCTGTCGGCGATCAGCTCGCCCTTGACGCTAAACAGCCGTGCTCGCGTCTTGGTCGGCTTGACGAGGCGGCGCATCATCTGGCGAGCGAGGTCGGGCAGCAGCACCTCGCCCTCATCGGCCGAGTCGAGGACAGCGCCCTCGCCCAGCGCTGCGGCGAAGATTTCGCCCTGCATTTTCAACGATTCGATCTGCTGCCCGATCAGGCTCGTCTGGTATTTGCCCAGATACAGAAAGCCGCCGGCCAACAACGCCAGCGCCAAGACGTTGACCGCAAGGATCCGCAGAGTGAGCGGCGAAAATGGCCAGCGCCGACCGCCGCTTCGAGATTGTCCGCGGGCCTGCCGCGCCGGGCCGGGCGGCGGTGACGCGCGCGGCCCCGGACCGGCCGCATCACCTGCCGGCCGCGCAGGCAGCAGCGTTGCCGGCGCGTCGGCGGGCTCAGCGGTCGCGGTATCGATAGCCGACGCCATAGAGGGTTTCGATCTGGGCAAAATCGCTGTCGACCGCCTTGAACTTCTTGCGCAGCCGCTTGATGTGGCTGTCGATGGTGCGGTCGTCGACATAGATGTGCTCGCCATAGGCCGCGTCCATCAATTGGTCGCGGTTCTTGACGTGCCCCGGGCGGTGGGCGAGCGATTTCAGGATCAGGAACTCGGTCACGGTCAGCTCGACCGGCTCGGCGCTCCAGGTGCACAGATGGCGCGCCGGGTCGAGCGTGAGCCGGCCGCGCACGATCACCGGCTCGCCCTGCGGGTCTTCGCGCTCGCGCGCTAGCTCGCCGCGCCGGATCAGCGCCCGGATGCGCTCGATCAAGAGACGCTGCGAGAACGGCTTCTTGATGTAGTCGTCGGCGCCCATGCGCAGGCCTAAGAGCTCGTCCACCTCGTCGTCCTTCGAGGTCAGGAAGATCACCGGGATGTGGCTCTGCCGGCGCAGCTGCTCCAACAGCTCCATGCCGTCCATCCGCGGCATCTTGATGTCGAGCACGGCCAGATCGACCGGCTGCGCGCTCATCCCCTTCAGCGCCTCCGCGCCATCGGCATAGCAGCGCACGGCAAAGCCTTCGGCCTCCAGCGCAATTGAGACCGAGGTCAGGATGTTGCGGTCGTCGTCGACAAGAGCAATAGTGTTTGCCACGCTGATGCACCCCCCGTTAATCATGGCAGCAAGGCGATCGGCTCTAGAGCGGCTGCTGTTGCGACTAAATATGGCGATTTGCCGGCGAAGACAAACCCGAGCGACGGGTTTTACGGGTATAGGCGACAATCGGCGGGTTTGCGCCCGGCCCTCTTCAGGCCGAAAGCGATTTTCGATCGCGGCGCGCCGGCGAGAATGCGCGTCCGCGCCTAAACCATTCCCATCCAGAACATCTGCCGGCCGCCGACATCGACATCGTGTTTGCGCGCGAAATTGAGCCGACCGTCGCCGCCGATGCGGAAGACGGCAAGGCACGCCGGCACCTCGCGCAGCGCCGTGCCGTCCCTGACCGGCAGGCCCATGATATGCGCGGCTACAAGCATTTGGCCGGTCGCATCGATGTGAAAGGTGCGGCAGTGGATGCCCTGCGTATCGACGTGCTGGATCGGGTTGGGCTCGCCGGTCGCGGGATCGATCGCGTAGACGGCGAGGGTGTTTTCGCCGCCGGCAAAAACGCGCCGCCCGCCCTCCTCGACCGTGCTCGAGGCGCGGTTGGCAACATAGACGAAGCGGCCGTTCGGGTGGACGTGGACCGTGCCCGCGACCTGCCGGCCGCGAATATTGTCGGGCTCCCCCAAGGTCCCTTTGCTGAACCGGGGCGTCGCGGTCAGCGCCTCGCCCTCGATCGCGAACATATCTAGGCGATTCTGCCGCTCGAGCGACACATAGACCCAGGGCCTGGTCGGGTGGAAATCGAGATGGCGCGGGCCAAAGCCGTAGCCGCCGCCGGGTGCGACAGATGCCTCGTTGGTCAACAGCCCGTCACGATAGCGGAACACCTTTAAGGCACCCGGCTGCTCCGGCTCGCCGCTGGCCGCATCGTGGCCGCGGGTGACCAGGATCGCCAGCCGGTTGTCGAGGCTGACCCGCACCTGGTGCCCGTAGATGCCGGGATCGACCGGCTCCGTCTGCGCCACTTCGGCCCCCGGCGCGCCGTCGGCCGCGATCCGGTAAACGCGCAAGCCGGAGGGATTGCTGAACGCGACCAGAAGATTCTGCGACGGTATGTCGCTCGTCATGTGGATCGGCCGGGTCGGCAATGCGATCGGCTCGCCATGCGACGTGAGCGCGCCCGAGGCCGGATCGATGCGAAAGGCGCTGACGTGATGCCGCTGCCCGACCACCCCGCCGATCCCCGACGCGCTGTCGCTCGACGCGACATAGAGGAACCGTCGCGAGGCGTGAGGCCAGGCGTAATGGACATTTGCCGGCAATGCGACCGTCCCGCGCCGGGACAGCGCCGCACTGCCGAGATCGAGATCGTACTGCGTCAGCTCCGGTCCGATGCTGGCGTAAACTGCTGTCCTATCAGGCATGTCCTGGACCCCCCGACGGCCGCGACCAAGCGTCTTGCGAGCCAGCATAGGACCGGAGGCGGCGCGACAGAAGCCCGCGCGAGGCTCGGGCGCCGACGAATTCGCCCGGCGCCGCGCGGATCAGACGGCTGCGCGGCCGGCGCCGCCTTGGGCCGGGGCGCCGTAGAGGTCGCGGGCACGCTTTTCGAAAGCGCCGACCATGCGCCGCACCGCCTCGCTGAACAGGACCTCGATGACTTTTTGCATCAGCCGCGACTTGAACTCGAAATCGACAAAGAAGTCGATCCGACAGCCCTGCGCGACCGGGGTAAAGGTCCAGTGGTTGTTCAGATAGCGGAACGGCCCCTCGGCATAGGTGACGTCAATCTGCCGCGGCGGATCGAGCGCCACCCGCGAGGTAAACCGCTCGCGGAACATCCTGAACCCGATGATCAAATCGGCGACCACCAGATCGGGCTGCTTTTCTTTGATCCGCGCGCCGATGCACCACGGCAGGAACTCGGGATAGCGTTCGATATCTGCGACCAATGCGAAGAGCTGCTCCGCGCTGTAGGGGAGCACGCGTTGCTCGGCATGGGTCGGCATCGCGGCAGGATCAGCCGGCAGCGGCGAGCTTGGCGGCGCGGGCGGCGCGCAGACGCGCGAAATCCTCGCCGGCGTGATACGATGACCGCGTCAGCGGCGACGCCGAAACCAACAGAAAGCCCTTGGCGAGGGCAAAGCTGCGATAGAAGGCGAATTCCTCAGGCGTCACAAAGCGTGCGATCGCGTGGTGTTTCGGGGTCGGCTGCAAATATTGCCCGATGGTCAGGAAATCGACTCGCGCCGCACGCAGATCGTCCATCACCTGCAAGATTTCCGCCTTCTCCTCGCCGAGCCCGACCATGATCCCGGATTTGGTGAACAGCGCCGGGTCGAGCCGCTTCGCTTGGTCCAGCAGCCGCAGCGAATGGAAGTATCGGGCGCCCGGCCTTACTTCGGCGTAAAGCCGCGGCACGGTTTCGAGATTATGGTTGAAGACGTCGGGCTGCGCCGCGACCACAGCTTCGAGCGCGCCTTCCTTTTTCAGGAAATCCGGGGTCAGGACCTCGATCGTGGTGGCCGGAGCGGCGGCGCGGATCGCCGCGATGGTCTGTGCGAACTGGCTGGCGCCGCCATCGTCGAGATCGTCGCGGTCGACCGAGGTGATAACGACATGGGCGAGCCCCAACCTCGCGACCGCACCGCCGACGCGAGCGGGCTCATCCGGGTCGAGCCGGTCTGGCCGGCCGGTGGCGATATTGCAAAAGGTGCAGGCGCGGGTGCACACGCGCCCCAAGATCATTACCGTCGCATGGCGCTCCTTCCAGCACTCGCCGATATTGGGGCAGGCGGCTTCCTCGCACACGGTGTTGAGCCGCGCTTCGCGCATCAGCCGCCGCGTCGCTTGGTATTCAGGCGATCCCGGCGCCTTGACCCGGAGCCATTCGGGCTTGTGCAGGATCGGGCCGTCCGGGCGGCCGGCTTTCTCCGGATGGCGCCCGGCCCTTTCAAGATGGTGCAATGGCGCCGGCGTGCCGTTCCCGGGCGGTGCTGTCATCGGCTAGAAGTGGATGGCCCGCCCATAAGCGTCAAGCACGGCCTCGTGCATCGTCTCCGACAAGGTCGGGTGCGGAAAGATCGTGCGGATCAGCTCGGCCTCGGTCGTTTCCAGGGTCTTGGCGATCGCATAGCCCTGGATCAGCTCGGTCACCTCGGCGCCGATCATGTGCGCGCCCAGGAGCTCGCCGGTCGTGCCGTCGAACACGGTCTTGACCATCCCTTCGGGCTCGCCCAATGCGATCGCCTTGCCATTGCCGATGAACGGGAAATGGCCGACTTTTACCTCGTGCCCGGCGTCGCGCGCGGCCTGTTCGGTCAGGCCGACGCTCGCCACCTGCGGCCGGCAATAGGTGCAGGCCGGAATGTTCCGGGTGTCGAGCGGATGCACGTCGTTGACCCCGGCGATGCGCTCGACGCAGATGACACCCTCATGGCTCGCCTTGTGAGCCAGCCAGGGCGGCCCGACCAGATCGCCGATCGCGTAGATGCCTTGCTCCCCGGTGCGCAGCCACTCGTCGACGACGACGTGGGTTCGCTGCACTTCGACCGCAGTCGCCTCGAGGCCGATATCCTCGACATTGCCAACGATCCCGACCGCGAGGATCACCTTTTCGACGGTCGCCTCGAACGCCTTTCCATCCGCTTCGATTTGCGCCGCGACCTGGCCCCCGGCACGGTCGAGCGCCTTGACCGTGGCGCCGGTGTGGATCTTGATCCCCTGCTTTTCAAAAGACTTGCGGGCGAACGCGGAGATCTCTTCATCCTCGACCGGCAACACCCGGTCGAGCACCTCAACCACTGTGACATCGGCGCCCATGTCGCGGTAAAAGCTGGCGAATTCGATGCCGATCGCGCCCGAGCCGACGACCAGCAGGGATTTCGGGATCGCCGGCGGCACCATCGCTTCCTTGTACGTCCACACCAGCTCGCCGTCGGGCTCGAGCCCGGGCAGCACGCGCGCCCGGGCCCCGGTGGCCAGGATGATGTGCGGGGCGGTCAGATCGGCGACCGGTTTGCCGTCCTTTTCAACCGCGAGCCGGCCCTTCCCGGAGAGCCGCCCCTGCCCGTCGAACACGCTGACCTTGTTCTTTTTCAGCAGATAGGCGACACCGTTCGAAAGCTGCTTGGCGACGGCGCGCGAGCGGGCGACGACCTTGCCGGCGTCGTAGCCGATGTCCTTGGCGGAAAACCCGTACTGATCGAGATGGTGCAGCAGATGGCTGATCTCGGCGCTGCGCAGCAAGGCCTTGGTCGGAATGCATCCCCAGTTGAGGCAGATGCCGCCCAGGTGCTCGCGCTCGACGACGGCCGCTTTCATGCCGAGCTGCGCCGCCCGGATCGCCGCCACATAGCCGCCGGGCCCCCCGCCAACGATGATCAGATCAAACGCGGTCTCGGCCATGGTCCTCTTCCTTCGTCGCCCCCGCGAAAGCGGGGGTCCAGACATGCTGCCCTGGCTTGAACAGTGGGGAGTCGAATAGGCGATAGGACTCTGGGTTGCCGCTTTCGCGGGAATGACGAATGAGCTGAGAAACTGTTCACCCGTCCATCGTTCTGCGCGGCATTACAGCAGCATAGTCAGCGGGTCCTCGACGAGCTTTTTGAAGGCGGCGAGAAATTGCGCGCCGACCGCGCCATCGACCGCACGGTGATCGCAGGAAAGCGTGCAGCTCATCACTGTGGCGACCGCGAGCGCGCCGTCCTTGACGACCGGCCGCTGCTCGCCGGCGCCGACCGCCAAGATGCCGCCATGCGGCGGGTTGATCACCGCAGCAAAATCGCGGACCCCATACATGCCGAGGTTCGAGATCGAGAAGGTGCCGCCCTGAAACTCCTCGAGCTTCAACTTGGCGGCCCGGGCGCGGGAGACCAGGTCCTTGGTCTCGGCGGCAATCGCCGCCAGCCCCTTGCGGTCGGCTTGCTTGACGATCGGGGTGATCAGCCCGTCATCGAGCGCCACGGCGATGGCGATGTCGACCGAATCCCATTGCAGGATCGCCTCCTCGCTCCACGACGCGTTGGCCGCGGGCACCCGGCGCAGGGCGAGGGCCGCCGCCCGGATCACAAAATCATTGACCGAAATGCCCCCTCCCCTCCCTTCCCCGCCCGCGGGGGAGGCTAAGGAGGGGGTCAGCTTGCCGTTCAGCTCTTTGCGGATTTTTAGCAGTGCATCGATTTCGCAGTCGATCGTCAGATAGAAATGCGGGACGGTCTGCTTGGCTTCGGTCAAGCGGCGGGCGATGACCCGGCGCATCGCGCTCAATGGCCGCTCGGTAAAAGGCGGGTTGCCGGCGAGCGCCACCACCCGCTCTTTCGACACAACCGGCTGTAGAGGCACCGCTGTCGGGGGCATCGGTTGCGGTGCTGCTGCCGGGGGTGGCGATGCCGGCGCCGCGCGACCTGCCGTGAGCGCCGCGTCGATATCGGATTTGACGATCCGGCCCTGCGGCCCCGAGCCGGTCAGCGCGGCGAGATCGAGCCCGGCCTGCTGGGCCATGCGGCGCGCCAGCGGGCTGGCGAAAATCCGGCGGTCATGCCCGTTCCCGACCCGTGATGCCGGCGCGCCGGCCGATCGCGGCGCTTCGGCGTCGGCGGCGGGAAGCGGCGCGGCAGCTGGATGCGCCGTATCCGCGTCGGGCCGCGGGGCGGCGGCAGGTTTCGCGGCGGGCGCCGCAAATTGCGCGAGCGCCGCCGCGTCCTCGCCCTCGCCGAGCAGCAGTGCTATCGGCTGATTGACCTTGACCCCCTGCGTCCCTTCGGCGACCAGCAGCTTGCCGACCCGCCCGTCATCGACGGCTTCGACCTCCATCGTCGCCTTGTCGGTCTCAATCTCAGCCAGCACGTCGCCCGAATGCACCTCGTCGCCCTCGCGCTTGAGCCATTTGGCGAGATTGCCCTCGGTCATTGTCGGCGACAGGGCCGGCATCAGGATTTCAATCGGCATATTTGCTCGCCCTTCCCGCTCGTCATGCCCGCGAAAGCGGGCACCCAGAGCGGGTGACGGAGCCCGCGGCCCTGGATTCCCGCTTCCGCGGGAACGACCAATCAAATGTTGCTTCGCATTAGCACCGGGGGCGCCGCAGGCGCATGTGAGACCACAACCCGAACCTGTCTTTTCAGCGATAGGTCACTTCGCGCGCTGCGGCGACGATGTCCTCGACCTGCGGCACCGCCAGATGCTCGAGGTTCGCGGCGTAGGGCAGCGGCACATCCTTTCCGGTGACCCGCCTTAGCGGCGCGTCGAGCCAGTCGAAGGCTTCCTCCATGACGACCGCCGCGATCTCGGCGCCGATCCCGGCGAATGGCCAGCCTTCTTCGACCGCGACGATCCGGTTGGTCTTTTTGACCGAGGCCACAATTGTGTCGAGGTCGAACGGGCGCAGGCTGCGCAGATCGACGACCTCGGCCGAGATGCCCGATTTTTCGAGCTCCTCGGCCGCCTGTAATGCCAGCTTGACCATGCGCGAGAACGCCGAGATCGTGACGTGCTCGCCCGGCCGGGCGATGCGCGCCTTGCCGATCGGCACCAGGAATTCGGGATCGTCGGGCACCGCAAAGCTTTCGCCATAGACCAGCTCGTGCTCGAGAAAAACCACCGGGTTCGGGTCGCGGATCGCCGATTTCAGCAAGCCCTTGTGATCGGCGCCGGTGTAGGGGGCCACGACCTTGAGCCCGGGCACATGCGCGTACCAGCTGGCGTAGCATTGCGAATGCTGGGCGGCAACGCGCGCGGCGATGCCGTTCGGGCCGCGGAAAACGATCGGGCAGCCCATCTGGCCACCCGACATATACCGCGTCTTTGATGCCGAGTTGACAATCTGGTCAACGGCTTGCATCGCGAAGTTGAAGGTCATGAACTCGACGATCGGACGCAGCCCGGCAAAGCCGGCGCCGACCCCGAGCCCGGCAAACCCCTGCTCGGTGATCGGCGTGTCGATGACCCGCCGTGCCCCGAACTCCTGCAGCAGGCCCTGGCTGACCTTGTAGGCGCCCTGATATTCGGCCACCTCCTCGCCGATCAGAAACACGCTGTCGTCGCGGCGCATTTCCTCGGCGATCGCGTCGCGCAAGGCCTCGCGCACGGTGATCGTCCGGGTCGGGCCAGCGTGATCGAGCTGGTCCGGGGGAGCGGCGGCGCGGCGCGGCGCCGGCGGGGCGCGCAGCGGTGCCGGTTGCGGCGGCCGCGCCTCGACGCGCTCGGTCTCGGCAGCGGGTTGCGGGCGAGTCGCGGCTGGCGGCAATGCCTCGGCCCCGGGAGGTGCTGCAGCCCCATTGCCGGATGAGGCATCTTCGCCGTTTCCGGCGATCAGCGCGATCGGGGTGTTGACCGCGACGTGGTCGGTCCCTTCGGGGATCACGATCTTGGCGAGCACGCCCTCATCGACCGCCTCGACCTCCATCGTCGCCTTGTCGGTCTCGATCTCGGCCAAGACGTCGCCGGCCCTGACCGCCTCGCCCTCGCTCTTGAGCCAGCGCGCGATCTTGCCCTCGGTCATCGTCGGCGACAGCGCCGGCATCAGCACTTCGGTAGCCATAGCTTATCGCGTTCTCCCGCGGGCCATGCCGCGCACGCCTCGGGCTCAGGCGTCGATCAGAACATCCGTCCACAGCTCGGCCGGATCGGGCTCGGGACTGTCCTGGGCGAACTGGGCGGCTTCGGCCACCCGGCTGCGGGTCTCGGCCTCGATCGCCTTCAGGGCCGCTTCGGCCGCTCCGCCCTCGAGCAGCCGCCGCCGCGCCTGATCGATCGGATCGTGCTCGCTGCGCACCCGGTCGACCTCGTCACGGGTCCGGTACTTGGCCGGGTCGGACATCGAATGGCCGCGATAGCGATAGGTCAGCATCTCGAGGATCAGCGGACCCTGGCCCGAGCGGGCATGCTCGGCAGCGGCGAGCCCGGCCTCGTGCACGGCGAGCACGTTCATGCCGTCGACCTGCTCGCCGGGAATGCCATAGGCCATGCCGCGATGGAACAGATCGGTGCGAGCCGAGGCGCGGTCGATCGAGGTGCCCATGCCATAGCGGTTGTTTTCGATCACATAGACGATCGGCAGCTTCCACAATGCCGCCATGTTGAAGCTCTCATAGACCTGCCCCTGGTTGATCGCGCCGTCGCCGAGATACGTCACCGTGATCAGCCCATCATCGCGGTAGCGATGGGCAAAGGCGAGCCCGGTCCCGATCGGCACCTGCGCGCCGACAATGCCGTGGCCGCCAAAGAAATTCTTGTCGCGGCTGAACATGTGCATCGAGCCGCCCTTGCCGTGCGAATAGCCGGTGCGCCGCCCGGTCAATTCGGCCATCACCCCTTTTGGGTCCATGCCGCAGGCCAGCATGTGGCCATGGTCGCGGTACGAGGTGACGATCGTGTCGCCTTGGCGAAGTGCGGCCTGCATGCCGACGACCACCGCCTCCTGCCCGATATAGAGATGGCAGAAGCCGCCGATCAGCCCCATGCCGTACATCTGCCCGGCGCGCTCCTCGAAGCGTCGGATCAGCAGCATGTCGCGGTAAAAGCCGGTCAGCTCTGTTGGCGAGGCCTCGATCTCGGCGATTTCGGCCGGCCTGGCTTTGCGGGTTGCTGCCATCTCGCTCCCTCCGGGCGACCGCCCAAATCGCCGCCATAAAGCTTGGCCCGGAGGATGGTGTCAAACCCGGTCGTTTGCAACCTCGACCTGTTCAACCTTATGTGCGGAAAGTCGAAAACCGGCGAACGGAGCTGTGCGCCGGCGTTCAGCGGGCGGGTGCCGCCTTCATGATCACGACCTCGTTGGGCGCGACCAGGTTCAGGGTCTCGCGCACCCGCTCGTCGAGCAGGTCAGGGTCGAGGTGATCGGGGTTCAGCTCCGAAACCTTCAACTCGAGAGCCTGGCGCTCGCCGCGCAGCGCGTCGAGCCGGGCGTTTTCGGTATGAATTTCCTCGCTCAGGCGGATCCAGGCGAGAAACCCGCGATTGCCTTCAACGAGGTTGTAGGCGAAATAGCCGGTCAAGGCGATCCCGCATAGCGGGCCGATCATGGCGCGCCCGCCTCGCCGCAATTCGCGCAATAGGATCATCGAGCGACAGGAGCACCGATCTTGCGGCCGGTCAACCCTCTCTTCGCGGCGGTTGCCGCCCGGCCAGAACCGAGCGGCCGGCATAGACCGCGCCGGCGCCGAGCTGCTCTTCGATTCGGATCAGCTGGTTGTATTTGGCGAGCCGGTCGGAGCGCGATAGCGACCCGGTCTTGATCTGGCCGCTGTTGGCGGCGACCGCGAGGTCGGCGATCGTCGCGTCCTCGGTTTCGCCCGAGCGGTGCGAGAACACCGTGCCCCAGCCGACGCGCTGCGCGATCTCGACCGCTTCGAGCGTTTCCGAGAGCGTGCCGATCTGGTTGACCTTGACCAGCAGCGCGTTGGCCGCGCCCCGCGCGATGCCGTCGCGCAGCCGCGCGGGGTTGGTGACGAAAACATCGTCGCCGACCAGCTGAATTCGGTGGCCGAGCTCGCGCGTCAGCAAGGCCCAGCCGTCCCAATCATCCTCGGCCATGCCGTCCTCGATCGAGACGATCGGGTAGCGCTCGACCAGGTCGCGCCAGTAGGCGGCGAGCGCCGCCGAATCGAGGGTCTTGCCGTCGATGCGATAGGCGCCGTCGCGATAGAACTCGCTGGCGGCGGGATCGAGCGCCAGCACCACATCGTCGCCCGGATGGTAGCCGGCGGCCTCGATCGCCCGCATCACAAAGCCGAGCGCCATGTCGGCCGAGGCAAGGTTCGGGGCAAACCCGCCCTCGTCGCCGACATTGGTGCTGTGGCCGGCATCGGCAAGCTGCTTGCGCAGGCTGTGGAAGATCTCGGAGCCGGCGCGGATCGCCTCGGCAACCGAAGTCATGCCGACCGGCATGATCATGAATTCCTGGATGTCGATCGGGTTGTCGGCATGCACCCCGCCATTGACGATGTTCATCATCGGCACCGGCAGGGTGCGGGCGAAAACGCCGCCGACATAGCGGTAGAGCGGCTGGCCGAGCTCGGCGGCGGCGGCCTTGGCGGCGGCGAGGCTGACGCCCAGAATCGCGTTGGCGCCGAGCCGAGCCTTGTTCGCGGTGCCGTCGAGCTCGACCAAAACGCGGTCGAGCCCCAGCTGGTCGGCCGCGTCAAACCCGGACAGCGCATCGAAGATCTCGCCGTTGACCGCGCCCACCGCCTGCCGCACGCCCCGCCCGCCATAGCGCTGCCCGCCATCGCGCTTTTCGATCGCCTCATGCGCCCCGGTCGAAGCGCCCGACGGCACCGCCGCCCGCCCCACCGCGCCGTCCTCGAGCGTCACCTCAACCTCGACCGTCGGGTTGCCGCGGCTGTCGAGAATTTCGCGGGCATGAATATCGGCGATCGCGGTCATCGAGCGCTCTCCAACGCTGAAGCCCTTCTTTCGCAGCGCTTGGCCGGAGGGGGCGGACCCAGCCCGCCGGAGCCCCCCGGACCTGATCCGGGGGCTGGGTCGGTGCGGGCTTGCGTCACCATCCGGATGAATTTGACCCTAAGCCAGCGCCTTCAGCATCGCCTCGGCGCCGGAGGCCTCGACCTGGCCCGGTTGGCTCTCGACGTTGAGCGATTTGACGACGCCGTTGTCGACCAGCATCGAATAGCGCTTCGAACGCACCCCGAGCCCGCCCTTGCTCAAATCGAGCTCGAGGCCGAGAGCGCGCGCGAAATCGCCGCTGCCGTCGGCCAGCATC
This sequence comes from Allostellaceae bacterium, assembly GCA_036500965.1. Lineage (GTDB taxonomy): Bacteria > Pseudomonadota > Alphaproteobacteria > ATCC43930 > CGMCC-115725 > AP-15. Next base: position 36,388 of record DASYBC010000086.1, read on the forward strand.
GTCACCTTGCCGGTGGTGTTCTGCGTCCGACCCCAGGCGCCCATGACCGCCGGGTCGTTAACCGCGACGCAGGCCACCTCGTCGATGCCCCTGCCCTTGAGGTCGACCGCCTTCTCGACGTAGCCCGGCAGATGGCGCTGCGAGCAGGCCGGAGTGAAGGCTCCCGGCACCGCGAACAGAACGACCTTTCTGCCGCGGAAGAAATCGTCGGTGGTGACTTCTTTCGGCCCCTCCGGGGTGACCTGCCGCAAGGTCACCGATGGCAGCCTGTCGCCGATCTTGATCGTCATGGAAATCCCTCCGATGCTGGTGCAGCCTCAGAAAGCGGCACCGATAGCACAGCGCCCTGTGCCGGGCAAACCGTGCCGGCCAACACCAGTGTCCGGGTTTTGCCGGCTGCCGGTTTTTGTGCGCGGCCTCGCAACAAAACCGTATGGTAGACGTATAGATTGCGGGTTTGGACAGGATGGGCGCGATGGCCGAGGGATCGCATCGGAGGGCGCGGTGAATTCGCTCGCGGGCCAGCTTCTGGTGGCCATGCCGCAGATGGAAGACCCCCGCTTTGCCAGGTCGGTCATCTATCTGTGCGCGCATAGCGGCGACGCCGGGGCGATGGGGCTGGTGATCAACAAGCTGCTGGGCTCGCTCAGCATGGCCGAGCTTCTGGCCCAGCTCGAGATCGAGGCCGCCGGGACGGCCAACGCGCGTCCGGTGCATTTTGGCGGGCCGGTCGAGCCGGGGCGAGGCTTTGTGCTGCACACCGACGATTACCGCGAGGACGCGACCCTGGTGGTCGCCGGCAATATTTCGGTGACAGCGACCCTCGACATCCTGCGCGCAATCGGCAGCGGCCGCGGCCCGCGCCAGAGCCTGTTCGCGCTCGGCTACGCCGGATGGGCCCCGGGCCAGCTCGACGCCGAAATTCAGGCCAATGGCTGGCTCTCGGTCGCCGCCGACGAGGCGATCGTGTTCGACCGAGACCACGACGCGAAATGGCGGCGCGCGCTGGGCAAGCTCGGCGTCGAGCCGTCGACGCTGTCGAGCGATGCCGGCCACGCCTGAGGCCCTCGTATTTGCTGCTTTCTAGTCCGAGCGCGCGTCGCATCGCGGCAGCGGGTGCTCGCGGGGATCGATGGTCTGACCCGTCGCGGAGGCCGCGACATGTTTTGCCGCTGAGAGGAGCAGATTAGTCGGCCAGCCGAGCAACGATGCGGTGCGGATGGCGAACCGCTCGATGCCGGCCTGTTGCGCGAGCACGGCCAAATTGCGCCTTGACAACAGGTTGAGGTTCTCTTCGCGCGCGTAAAACTCCATCCCCAACCTTCTGAGGGCGTCGCGAAACAACGGCGCCGGCAGCCAATGGACGAGAGGGAGCACAGTGTGGAACTCGACCGGGAACCACCGATTTGGGGTGGTGATAAATATGCCCTTGCGCGCCACGCGCCAGACCTCGCGCAGAAAGCTCTGCTGGCGCCGGTGATCGCCGATGTGCTCGAGGACAGCACTTGAGTGGACATAATCAAAGCTCAAGCTGCGGAACGGCAATGCCCGGCCGTCGCCTCTGACAAAGGTGAGGCCCGGATACATGCCGGTCAGAAACGAGGCATCGTCGATCCCCAGGGCGGTGACGCGCGCCTTGGCGGGATACCACGCTTCGAGATAGTTGGAATGATCAAAGCTGCGATCGCTGGTGGCGCCGATATCGAGGACCGTATCGCTTGCCGCGATCGCCGAATCGCGAAGAAAGGCATCGAACATCTTGCGTCGCTGGTAAGCTGAGATTTTGATCGGCAGCGAGCCGGGCTGGGCGCGCGTATATTGCGGGTTGATGGTCATTTCGGGTCAACGATAGCAGAAGGGCCCGGCGGCGCGGCAGATCGATCAAACGCTGGAGTTGCCATAGTGGATCAGCGCGAGCCCGGCGATGATCAAGGCGGTTCCAATCCAAAACATCGGCGCGATGCGCTCGCCGAAGAGATACCAGCCCAATAACGGCACGACAACCATGCCGACGGCGACCCACGGATAGGCCTGGCTCAGCGGCACGCGCGACAGAATCCAAATCCACAGCAGCGTCGCCACGCCGTAAAACGCCAAAGCCGCGTACAAGACAGGATCGCGCAGCACCGTAAGCAGCGCCTCGGCTGGCGGCATTCCCCGAACCGCGAGCCCGAGCTTCTTGAACAAGACCTGGCCACCGGCGAGCATAAAGGTAAAGGCTAGGAGAAAGACTTGGTTTTTCATGGCTGAGGACCGGGTTGCCTGAGGCCTCTCGGAAGTTATCAGGGCCGATCTCAGCGGGATTGCCGACATCTCCCGCGGATTGGCGGCTCAGCCAAGGATCGGAGCCGAAACTCACGCTGCGTGGCGGGATTGCACTCGCGGCGCGAACTGCTTGCGCGAGCAGCCGCCCGGCGTTACGGCAGGTTGTAGCCGATCGCGCTCTCGATCTCGATCGTCTTTTTGACTGCCGGTCGGGCCATGACGCGTTCGAAATGGGCATCGAGGCTTGGATATTCGCCGGCCGGCGGCGAAGTCGTCGTCTTGAACCGCCAGTAGAGCCGGAACAGGTGGATGTCGGCGATCGAATAATGGCCGCCGACCGCCCATTCATTCGATCCCAGGCGTGGATCGGCGATCTTGAACACCTCCCGCCAGCGCTCGAGGCCGATGCGGCGGGCCGGATGGATGGTCGCGGCGATAAACGACATCCACGAGACCGCCTGCGCCTCGGCTTCGAGTCCGCCCCGCGGCCAAAGCCCCGCCTCGGGGTAGCGCCTGGCGAGATAATAGAGGGTGGCCGCGACCTCGGTCAGCTTGAGGCCGTCGACCAGCAGGGTCGGCACCTTGCCCTCGGGGTTGATCGCCAGATATTCGGGCGCATGCTGCTCGCCCTTGGCGAGCGAGACCAGCCGGCTTTCGAACGGCACCCCGGTCTCGTGCAAGGCGATATGCGTCGCCATCGCGCTCGATCCGGGAGAAAAATACAGGGTCAGCATCGAAACTCCCCAATTACGTCCAGCACGCCAGGGTCAGCGGGAGCGCACCCGGCGAAGAATTGCGGCTGCGCGGCCAAGAGCCAGCGACGATTGCGCTTGCGCCGGTTTATTTCACCAAACCCCAACAGCGCGATCGCCAGTATCGATGCCGACGACGCCTCGGGCACAGCGAAATCCGCGGTCATGTCGATCGAATAGGCGAGCTGCTCGCTTTGTCCAGGCGGCACATCGATATAGATCATCCCTTCACTCGAATCCGGGCTATCGACGCCGCAGGTTGTCGGCGAGAACAGATGGCCGCTATCGCCGAGGAAACCGACCGAGCAGCTATGGAAATCACTCGCCTGCGGGCCGGAAACGGTGCTGGCGAAGCTGGCGGCCTCGGTCGGCGGGTCATCGATGCTGATCCCGACCATCGGGCCGCCCGGGTTGAAGGCGCTGAATTCGACGCGGAAAGGCTGCGTCGGGGCAAAGCTCTGATCGGTCGTGTTGGTCACGGTGAGCCCGCTCATCGCGTCGGCCGAGAGCTGCTCGGGCCCGGTGACCGACGCGTCGATCGAGCGGCTATCGGTGCAGCCATTGGCCAGGCCAGTCGCGCCGCCGAAACACGAAAGGGTGACGCCGCTTGGGATCGTGGTCCCCGATCCGGGGGTGACGAACCAGTATGCGCGTATGTCGACGTAGGGTGTCGCCCAGGCGGAGCCCGCAGCGCCGGCGAAGAAGCAGGCCAGCGCCAACACGCGAGGGCGCCAGACCGGACCGGCCAGTCCGCGCCCCCGGCGGCAACCGCGTCGAGCCGCACGAGCGCTCATCCCATTCGGCGGCCGGAATCGGAGCAAAGCCATCCCAGAGGCCCCCGTGATTTTCGGCGGTGTGACAAATGGCATCGCCGATTCTACTTAAGGTTTCGACCAACCGTGGTGAGCTGTCAACTCTGCCTGCGTGTGCTTTTTGGGAGGTTAACAGCAGAACCCGACTATCGGGCAAATGCCGGCATCACCTCCGCGCACAACAGCCGCATCGCGCCCACCACCTGCTGGTGCGCGATCAGGCCGCCGCAATTCAGCTCGGCGAGGATCCCGGAGAGGCCGATCTCGGCCTGCAGCGCCTGGAGCTTCTTGGCGATCGTTTCGGGCGTGCCGATCAGCGCATTGGCTTCGATCGCATCGTCGTAGGCGCGGCGACGCAGCTCGTGCACCCGCTGCATGCGGCGCGCGGCGGTTTCCGGATCGACCAGCTTCGCCGCCCCTTCGAGCAAATTCGCCTGCTCATGGTAGAAATGCATGATGCTTTCGCGGGGCTCGGCGCGGGCGCGCGCCTCGGTCTCGGCGAGATAGGTCGGCGCCGAGACAAAGACCTCGCCGCGTCCGGGATGCCCCGCCGCCTCCCAGGCTTGGTGGTAAGCCTCCACCTGCCGGGCCAGATTGGCCCAGCTGGTGTGGCGCACCGAGGCGAAGATCGGCGCGCCGCGGCGGCCGATCGCCGGAAACGTGTCGGGCGTGCTGGCGGCGACGCGGATCGGCGGGGTCGGCTTCTGATAGGGTTGCGGCACCACGCTGATGTTGTTGAAGCGGTGGTAGGCGCCCTCGTAGGAAAAATTGGGCTCGGTCCAGGCGCGTTGGATGACGTCGAGGATTTCGCGAAAGCGGTCGCGGCTCTCGGCGTAGGAGACGCCATAGGCTTCATAGGTCTGCGCGACGCCGCTGCGCCCGACGCCGAAGATCAGCCGGCCGTGGCTCAGCTGATCGACCGTGGCCGCCTCCTCGGCGAGCCGCAGCGGGTGGCACAATGGCAGGACCTGCACCGCGATGCCGATCTTGATGCGGCTGGTGCGCGCGGCGATCGCGCTGGCAATGCTGAGCGGCGCCGACAGCAACGAGCGGCGCGGCTCGAAATGCAATTCGGCCAGCCACATCACGTCGAGCCCGAGGCGCTCGGCCGCATCGACCTGCTCCATCGCCTCGTCGAAGGCTTCGCTCTCGGACCGGCCGGGGAGCGACGGAAACTCGTGGAACATGCCGAATTCCATAACCCTGACCTCGCTCGCGCCGTGATCCCGCGGCCACCCTAGCCAAGCTCGCGCGACGATGCCAAGCGCGATCACTCCTCGCTATCGCGGCACCGCCTATGCGAAGCTCGGGTCAGCGATCAGAAATAGCAGGAGGGAGATCATGGAGCTCGGCTATATCGGGTTGGGCAATATGGGCGGGGCGTTAGCCCGGCGGCTCATTCGCGAGCACAAGATTCGCGCCTTCGATTTGCGGCCCGAGGTGGTGGCCCGCTTTGCCGAGGCGGGCGCGGTGCCGACCCAGAGTGCCTCGGCGCTCGCCCGGGAAAGCGACATGATCATGACCTGCCTGCCGACCTCGGCGCAGGTGCGCGACGTGCTGTTCGGCGAAGGCCGGGTCGCCGAGGTATTGCGGCCGGGCCAGATCTGGGCCGACATGACCACCGGCGATCCGTGCGAGACCCGCGAGATGGCGGCGCGGCTCGCCGAAAAGGGTGTGGTGATGATCGATGCGCCGGTCAGCGGCGGTCCGCACGGCGCCAATGCCGGCACGATCGCGATCATGGTCGGCGCGCCGGCCGAGGTCTTCGCTAAGGTCAAGCCGATCTTTGCGACGATCAGCCCCAATATCTTCCATACCGGCGATGTCGGCACCGGCCACGTTATGAAGCTCGTCAACAACGTGATCAGCGCCGGGGTGCGCGCCGTCACCTTCGAGGCATTGGCGATGGGCATCAAAAACGGGCTCAGCCTCGAAACCTGCACCGCGGTTTTGCAGAAGGGCAGCGCCCGCAGCGCCACGACCGAGCTGGCGCTGCCGAAGCTGTTGAAGAACGATTTCTCGGTCAGCTTTACGTTGGCGCTGATGCACAAGGATGTGCGGCTCGCGACCAAGCTTGGCATGGACAGCGAGACGCCGATGGTCCTGGCCAATGTCGTGCGCGAATTGTTCCAGACCGTGATCAACGAGCACGGCGCCGACCAGGACACCCAGACGCTGGTCAAGTTGTTCGAGAAGAACGCCGGGATCGCGATCGCGCCCAAGGGCTGAGGCGCCCTCAAAGTTTTCCGTCACCCCCACGCAAGCGGGGGCCCAGGGCAGCCGGCATGACCGTGGTTCTGGGTTCCCGCTTCCGCGGGAACAACGGGTGAGCAACACAGGAGGAAGCGGATGCGCTTTACCGACCGGGTCGCGATCATCACCGCGGCGGCGAGCGGGATCGGCCGCGCCACGGCCGACATCATGGCGCGCGAGGGGGCGATCGTCGTCGCCGTCGACATCGACCAGGCGCGGCTCGACGACACGGTCGCCGCGCTGCGCGCCGCCGGCGGGCGCGCCGATGGCCGGCGGGTCGACGTGCTCGACGCCGCCCAGGTCGACGCGCTCGTCGCCTCGGTGGCGCGGGAATTCGGGTCGATCGACATCCTAGTCAACGCCGTTGGCGGAAGCACGATCATCCCGCATCCCGGGGCGACGATGGACCAGCTGACCCTTGCCGACTGGCAGCGGCTGCTCGCCTTCAACCTCGACGGCACGTTTCTCTGCTGTCACGCCGTCGCGCCGGTCATGAAGCGGCAGCGCCGCGGCAAGATCGTCAACCTCTCCTCGATCGCCGGGCGCGGCTTGAGCGCATCGAGCAGTGCGGCCTATGCCGCGGCCAAGGGCGGCATCATCGCCTTCACCCGCAAGATCGCCTTCGAGCTCGGGCCCTTCGGCATCAACGTCAACGCGATAGCACCCAGCCGCACCTTGACCCCGCGCATCCGCCCGCGCTGGGAGCAGCAGAGCCCCGAGGACAAAGCGGCCGAAATCGAGCGCACGCCGCTGCGGCGCATCGCCGAAGCCGCCGACCAGGCGCGGGTCATCTGCTTCCTCGCATCGAGCGACGCCGATTTCGTCACCGGCGTTACAATCGACGTGACCGGCGGCAATTGAGGCGCGGCACAAACATTCGCCGGAGGACGACGGATGACCAGCTTTTCGCAACAGGCGCGGCAGTGCACGCATCTCTTGCGCGCTGCGATCGACGCGCTGCCGTTCAACACCGAGCTCGCCGCCGGCAGCTTGGCGCGCGACCGTTTTCAGCATTACATCACGCAGGACGCGCTTTATCTCCGAGAGTTCTCGCGAGCGCTCCTGATCGCCGCGGCCAAGGCGCCCGATGCGGCGACGATGCAGGCCTTTGCCCATTCGGCCTTGGGCGCGGTCGCGGTCGAGCAGAAATTGCACGAGCGGTATCTCTTGGAGTTCGGCCTCGATCCGGCCGGGCTCGCCAGCGCCGAGCCGGCGCCCGATTGCCTCGCCTATACCAGCTTCCTCGTCGCCACTGCCTATCACGAGCCGTGGGAGGTGCTGGTCGCGGCGCTGCTGCCGTGCTTTTGGATCTATTGGGATGTCGGTTGCGCCATCGCCGCCAGGAGCGCGCCCGGAAACCCCTACCGCGCCTGGATCGACACCTATGCCGATCCGAATTTCGGCGACGCGGTGGAGCGGGTCATCGGTACCGCCGATCGGGCGGCCGAGGCCGCGAGCGTCGCGGTGCGCGAGCGCATGCTCGCCGCCTTTACCCGCGCCGCGCAATACGAATGGCTGTTCTGGGACGGCGCCTACCAGCGCCGCTCCTGGCCGCCAGCGGGCTGACCGCGGCTGTTTTCACGCCCGCCTCGTGGCGAAATCGATGCGCGGGTCGATCAGCATATAGGTCAGGTCGCTGACCAGCTTCAGCACCAGCCCGATCAACGTATAGATGTAGAGCGTGCCAAACATGATCGGGTAGTCGCGGTTGATCGCCGCGTCGAAGCCCAAGAGGCCGAGACCGTCGAGCGAAAAGATCACCTCGATCAGCAGCGAGCCGGTAAAGAGGATGCCGACCAGCGCCGCCGGAAAGCCGGCGACCACCAGCAACATCGCATTCCTGAACACGTGGCCGTACAGCACCCGGCGCTCGGTCAGCCCCTTGGCGCGCGCGGTCAGCACGTATTGCTTGTTGACCTCATCGAGAAAGCAGTTCTTGGTCAGCATCGTCAAAGTGGCAAACCCCGAGATCACCAGCGCGGTGATCGGCAGTGCTATGTGCCAGAAATAGTCGGCGATGCGCATCGGCCAGGAGAGCGCCGCCCAATTGTCGCTTACGAGCCCACGCAGCGGAAAGATCGACAGATAGCTGCCGCCGGCGAACAGCACGATCAGCAGCACCGCGAACAGAAAGCTCGGCACCGCGTAGCCGACGATGATCACGGCGCTCGACCACACATCAAAACGGCTGCCGTCGCGCACCGCCTTTCGGATGCCGAGCGGGATCGACACCAGATACGTAATGAGAGTCGTCCACAACCCGATCGAGATCGATACCGGCAGCTTTTCCCTGATCAGGTCGATGACGCGCCGGCCCTGGAAAAAGCTGGTGCCGAGGTTGAAGGTCGCGTAGTTGCGCATCATCAGCAAAAATCGGGTCAGGGGCGGCTTGTCGAAGCCGTATTGCTTTTCGAGCTCCTTGATCAGCGCGGGATCGAGGCCGCGCGCCCCGCGATAGCGGGAATTGACCGCCCTCGCCGAACCGAGGAGCTCGCCGGCGCCGCCGCTGACCCGTGCGGTGGCGCTGACGGCTTCTCCTTTCAGCTTGGCGATCATCTGCTGCACCGGGCCGCCGGGTGCCGCCTGGACGATGACGAAATTGACCACCATGATCGCGAACAGGGTCGGGATCATCAGCAGCAGCCGCCGCAGGGCGTAGGCGATCATGCGCGGCCCCTCACGGTTTTGCCACCGCGCCCTTTTTTGCTTCGACCGCTTTCGCGGCAGCCGGATCGACCCACCAGGTGTCGAAGCCCAGCGCATATTTGGGCGATACCGCCGGACGGCGGAACTTGTCCCAATAGGCAACCATAAAGGCTGCCAAGTGAAATTGTGGGATCACGTAATAGCCGTATTGCAGCACCCGGTCGAGCGCGCGGGTGTGGGCGACGAGGCTCGCCCGGTCCGGCGCCCGGATCAGCTCCTCGATCAGCGCATCCACGACCTTGCTTTTGATGCCGAGCAGGTTTTGGCTCCCCTGCTGGTCCGCGGCGGCCGATCCCCAGAAGTCGCGCTGCTCGTTGCCGGGCGACATCGATTCCGGAAACAGCACGACCGTCATATCGTAGTCGAAGGTCTCCATCCGCCGCTCATATTGCGCGGTGTCGACGGTGCGCACCCGCGCGGTGATGCCCATCCGCTTCAGATTCTGCACGAAAGGCAGCACGATCCGCTCGAATTGCGGGTTGTCCAGTAGGATCTCAAAGGTGAAGGGCTGGCCGGTCTTGGCGTTGACCAGCTGCTCGCCCTTGAAGGTCCAGCCGGCAGCGATCAGCAGCTTCAGCGCCTGGCGCAGGCCGTCGCGGATGTTGCCCGAGCCGTCGTATTTGGGCGGGTCATATTCCTTGGTGAACACGGCGTCGGGGATCTGGCCCTTGAATTTGTCGAGGATTTTGAGCTCTTTGCCCGTTGGCACCCCGGTCGCGGCCAGTTGCGAATTGTCGAAATAGCTGCGGGTGCGCTGATAGGCGCCATAAAACAAATTCTTGTTCGACCATTCGAAATCGAACGCATAGGCCAGCGCTTTGCGCACCCGCCAATCCTGAAAGATCGGCCGGCGCAGATTGTAGCCGAAACCTTGCATGCCGCTCGGCAGCTCGTTCGGGATGAGCTCTTTTTTGATCAGGCCGGCGCGCAGCGCCGGGCTGTTGTACCCGGTTGCCCAATCCTTTGACGAATTCTCCTGGCGTACATCGTACTGGCCGGCCTTGAACGCTTCGAGTGCGATCGTCGCGTCGCGGTAGTAATCGTAGCGGATCGCGTCGAAATTATAGCGGCCCTTGTTGACCGGCAGATCGGCGCCCCAATAATCCTTGACCCGACGATAAGTGATCGAATGGCCGGGGTCGATCGACTGGATCGTGTACGGGCCGCTGCCGAGCGGCGGGTCTAAGGTCGTCTTCTCGAAATCGCGCCCCGACCAATACTTTTTGGACAGCACCGGCATCTCGCCGAGGATTTCGGGCAGCTCACGGTTCTTCGCCGATTTGAAATAAAAGCGGACGCCATGATCGCCCTCCGGCACGACCTTGGTCACGTCGCCGTAATAGGAGCGATACATCGGCAGCCCCTTCGCGCGCAGCATGTTGAAGGTCCAGATCACGTCCTCGGGGGTCATCGGCGTGCCGTCGTGAAACCGCGCGGCCTTGCGCAGGGTGTAGAGCACCGAGAGCTTGTCGGGAGCCAAATCGATGCTCTTGGCAACGAGCCCATATTCGCTCGCCGGCTCGTCCTCGGCGGCGGATGACAGGGTATCGAAGATCAGATTGATGCCGGCCGCCGGCACCCCGTTGATGACAAACGGGTTCAACGTGTCGAAGGTGCCGATCGCCGAATAGCGGATCGCGCCGCCCTTGGGCGCCTGCGGGTTGACGTAATCGAAATGGGTAAAGCCGGGCGGGTATTTGAGGTCGCCGAACAGCGACATCCCTTCGCTCGCCGCCGCCTTGGCGCCGCCAGCCGAGGCCAGCAACATCAGCCCGGCTGCGATTGCCGATAATTTACGCATACGTTCGTCCCTGCGATCAGCTTACCCGTCGAGCGATGCCCGCGCCGCCTGGTGCGCGCGACGGTCGCCAGCCACCAGGACGCGCCCATCCGAAGCCAGCCCCAGCCTTTCGCCGCGCCAGTCGGTGGCGACCCCGCCCGCCCCTTCGACGATCGGGATCATCGCGCAAAAATCGTAGGGCTTGAGGCTCGCCTCGATGACGAGATCGACGAAGCCGGCGGCAAGCAGACCATAGGCATAGCAATCGGCGCCAAAGCGGACGAGCTTGGCGGCCTTGGCGATGCGGGTGAACGCCGCTGCGTCCGGCCCCCGGAACATGTCCGGGGTGGTGGCGAACAGTGTGGCTGAGGCGAGCCCGACGCATTCCCGGCAGCCGATGGCGGCGCCGTTCAAGGTGGTCGGCCGGCCGACGGCGCCGACCCAGCGCTCGCCCGAGATCGGCTGGTCGATGATCCCGAGGACCGGGGCGCCGCCGCGGGTCAGCGCGATCAGGGTCCCGAACAGCGGCACCCCGCTGATGAACGATTTGGTCCCGTCGATCGGGTCCAGCACCCAGACCAGCTCGGCATTCTCGCGCACCGGGCCGAACTCCTCGCCAACAATGCCGTGCTCGGGAAAGCGGGCCTCGATCAGGCGCCGCATCGCCTGTTCCGCGGCGCGGTCGGCGACCGTCACCGGGGTCAGGTCAGGCTTGTCGTCTACCGCCAGAGGCCGGCGAAAATAAGGCCGGATCGCCGCCCCGGCGGCATCGGCCAGCTCGGTTGCGAGCGCGAGGAACCCGTCGAGCTCTGACGCCGGCACGGCCCTATTTCAGGGTTTGCAGATAGGCGATGACGTCGGCGCGGTTCATCGCCTGCGGGAACCCGGCGAAGGTCATCTTGGTCCCTTGGGCGAAGTGCTGCGGGTCGTCGAGCCATTCGTTGAGCAGTTTCGGCTCCCATTTCTGACCGTGATGCTTTTGCAGCGCCGAAGAAAAGTCGAAGCCGCCGCGGTCTTCGGCGATCGGCTGGCCGACGATGTTCCACAAATTCGGCCCGATCCGGTTCGGGCCGCCCTTGGTAAAGGTGTGGCAGGCTTGGCAGACCGCGGTCAGCTGCTGGCCTTTTTTCGCGTCGGCCTTGGTCAGGAGCGGGCCGATGTCGGGGAGCTTTGGCGCCGCCGCGGCCTGCTCGGTCGGAGCCGCCGCCGGCTGGGCGCTGCCGGCAACGAGAAAAACCGGCTTTTCCAGCTGCTTTGGCCGCACCAGCATGCTCGCCAGGATGCCGGAAACCATGGCGATGATCAGCGCGGTCAGAATCGAGCCAATGATCTTGTTCCACTCGAACGACGACATCGATCCCCCTTCGGCCGCTCCGGCTCGGGAGCAAAGCCAATTCCCCCCGGCGACTCAAATGAATTATCACGCTTCCGGCGGTTGCACGAACCGGGCATGTTGTCGCTGCCGACCGGCAAAAATGTTCGCCATCGAGACGCCGTGACCAGAGCCGCCCCAACCAACCCGATCATCCTGATCCCGGCGCGCCTCGCCTCGAAGCGGCTTCCCGGCAAGCCGCTCGCCCCGATCGGCGGCGCCCCGATGATCGTCCATGTCTGGCGCCGTGCGGCCGCGGCCGATGTGGGGCCGGTCGTCGTCGCCTGCGGCGACCCGGAAATCGCCGATGCGGTCGCCGCGGCGGGCGGGCGGGCGGTGCTGACCGATCCGCAGCTGCCAACCGGCTCGGACCGCATTCACGCGGCGATTGCGGGGCTCGACCCCGCTCGTGCCCATGACGCGGTCGTCAACGTCCAAGGCGATCTGCCGCTGCTCGATCCGGCCGCGGTTCGCCTGGCGCTGGCCGGCCTTGCCGACCCGGAAACCGATATCGCCACCCTCGCCGCGGTCATCGAGAACGAGGGGGCGCTCGGCGACGAGAGCGTCAACAAGGTCGTCGCCGGCTTTGCCGACCCGGCGCGTCCGGCGCGGGCGCTTTATTTCAGCAAGGCGGCGGTGCCGTGGGGCGAGGGCCCGCATTACGAGCATATCGGGCTCTACGCCTATCGGCGCGCGGCGCTGGAGCGGTTTGTCGGGCTGCCGCGCGGCGTTCTGGAGGAGCGCGAGCGGCTCGAGCAGCTGCGCGCGCTCGAGGCCGGGATGCGCATCTCGGTCAGCCTTATCGAGGCCGGCCGCCTCGGTGTGCAGGTCGACACCCCGGCCGACCTCGAACGCGCGCGCGAGCTGATGCGGGAATTGGAGCAGAGGCATGGCTGAGGGCGAGCGCAAAACCGCCGACCCGGCGCGGGCGATCTCGTTTCAGGGCATGCCGGGCGCCTATTCCGACCTCGCCTGCCGCCAGGTGTTCCCGGACATGACCACGCTCCCTTGCGCCCAATTCGAGGACGCGTTCGCCGCGGTGCGCGAGGGCCGCGCCCGCCTCGCGATGATCCCGATCGAAAATTCGGTGGCCGGCCGGGTCGCCGACATCCACCATCTGATGCCCGATTCGGGGCTCTACATCGTGGCCGAGCATTTCGAACGGGTGAACCATCACCTCTTGGCGCTGCCCGGCGCGAGCTTGGCGGCATTGCGCACGGTCAGAAGCCATGTCCAGGCGCTGTCGCAGTGCCGCCAGCTGATCCGCGCGCTCGGCCTCGACCCGGTGGTGGCCGCCGACACCGCCGGTGCGGCGGCCGAAATCGCCGCCCGCGGCGACCCCAGCGTCGCCGCGATCGCCTCCGAGCTCGCCGGCCGCATCTACGGGCTCGTTTCGCTGAAGGCGAATATCGAGGATGCCCAGCACAACACCACCCGCTTTCTGATCATGTCGCGCGAGCCGGCGCGGCCGGCGCTCGGCAGCCCCACCGTCACCACCTTTTTGTTCCGCGTGCGCAACGTGCCGGCGGCGCTCTACAAGGCGATGGGCGGATTTGCCACCAACGGCGTCAACATGACCAAGCTCGAGAGCTACATGGTCGGCGGCACGTTTGCGGCGACGCAATTCTATGCCGATGTCGAGGCCCATCCCGAGGACCGGCCATTGGCGCTGGCCCTCGAGGAGCTGGCGTTTTTCTCGCGCGAGCTGAAGATTCTCGGCGTCTACCCGGCCCATCCAATGCGCATCGCCGCCTCGACCCCGGCCGAGTGATGCCCTTTAATAAAGCCTGGTGCGGTAGCTCTCGGCGGTGGCGCGCTCGGATTCTTCGACGCTGATGCCGCCGATCTGCTCGGCGATGATGCGGCCGAGCGATGGGAAATCGCCGCGCGGGATGTGCTTTTGCGGATTCCACAGATCGGAGCGGATCAGCGCCTTGCCGCAGTGGAAATAAATTTCGTCGGCCGCCACCAGGATGCCGCTGCGCGGCGCTTTGCCGTTGACCGCGAGCGGCTCGAGGAGCGCCGGGTCGGTGGTGACCTTGGCCCGCCCGTTGACCCGCAAGGTCTCGTTGACGCCCGGCACAAAGAAGATCAGCCCGACCCCGGGACGCGCCAGCAGATTGCCGAGCGTGTCGATGCGGTTGTTGCCGAGCCGGTCGGGGATCAGCAGGGTCTCATCATCGACCACCTGGACAAAGCCCGGCGCATCCCCTTTAGGCGAGGCGTCGCAACGCCCCGACGGGTCCGAGGAGGCGATCACCAGAAACGGCGAGCGTGCGATAAAGGCTCGGCAATGCCGGTCGAGCCGGCTCAGCTGCTTTTTGACCGCCCGCTCGCTCGGCTCCCCGTAAATCTCGCGCAGCCGCTCCGGGTTCTCGATCGTGTCCATGCGCTCGCCTCCGTGTCGAAACTGCCGCCACTATGCCTGCGACCGGGAGAAAGCTCCATTGGCTTTGGCCGACGGCTTGGGTATCAGGCAACAAACCGGGAGCACCGCGCGATGGGGTTCTTGATGCGACACGAGGAGCGGCCGGAGGGCGGCCGGGTGGCGCGGCTGACGATCGACAATCGGGCCAAGCTCAACAGCCTCAATTCGGCGCTGATGGAGGAGATTGTCGCGACGGTGGCGGGGTTCGCCGCCGACCCGGAGCTGCGCCTCGTAATTCTGACCGGCGCTGGCGGCCGGGCCTTCGCCGGCGGCGCCGACCTCGCCGAGATCGCAGCACTTGACCATGCCGGCGCGCGCCGGTTCATCACCCTCGTCCATCGCTGCTGCGACGCGTTTCGCCGACTGCCGGTGCCGGTCATCGCCCGGATCGACGGTTTTGCGCTCGGCGCCGGGCTCGAGCTCGCCGCCGCCTGCGATCTGCGCGTCGCCAGCGAAACTTCGACCTTTGGAATGCCCGAGGTGCGGGTCGGCATCCCCTCGGTGGTCGAGGCGGCGCTGCTGCCGCGGCTGATCGGCGAGGGCCGCGCGCGCCGGCTGCTGTTGACCGGCGAGACGATCGGGGCCGCGGAGGCGCTCGCCTGGGGGCTGATCGACGCGCTGGCTCCGGCCGAGCGGCTCGACGATGCGGTCGATCGCTTGGCGCAGCCGATCCTCGCCGCCGGCCCGCAGGCGATCCGGCTGCAGAAATCCTTGATCCGCGAGTGGCAGGAATTGCCGACCGCGGCGGCGATCGCGCGCGGCATCGACGCCTTCGTGAGCGCCTTCGATACGGATGAGCCGGCCCGGATGGCCGGCGCCGCCCTCGCCCAAATGCGCGCCCGTCGGTCGCGCTGACGAGATCGGCGGCGCCCCGCGGTTCCGGAAGCTGGCGCCGCCGCCGTCGCCCATGCGGCCTGTTTCTCCTGTTATTTGCAGGTCCATATCAGGCGTTCGCGCTCCGCGTCTCCTCCGCCGCGCCCGAAGAGGGGCACCGCAAAAGAGCCACAGAATAGGATACGATGATGGCAATTTGATCGTCGCGCGTTGGAGAAAGCCGTAGGGGAAATCGGCAATGCGTGCCGCTGATTTCGGTGGCGGCCAGACGGCCGGACGGGTGCCGCCGCGAAGACCGCTGCGACGCAACACGAGGGCAGCCGATCACCCGGCGTTTCCCCTAAGCGCTGCAATGCCGGTCGCAGCAATAGCCGGCGGAATGCGCTGTGCTTTTCCGCCCTAAGCTTGCTTCGACGACCGGTGCAGAAACCCAAGATCTAGAAATGGTGCCACGCCCTATCCCGACCGCAGGGATCGATGTACGAGCCGATTGACATCAATCAGTTTTCTGGCGTGTGCGAGGCGCTCTTCCCCGGTCGCTGTCGGATATTGTTCTAACCATACGTGAAGTTGATTGGCCGCGGTCGCGGCCTTCCGCCAAAAGATTGGTGGAGCAGGATGGCGCTCGTATACCCCCACCCCGATCCCCGCGCGTGTAAGGAGGTCGACCTCCTCGGCTCCATGCTTGGGGTTATTGTCTCCCGGCGGGCGGAGATATAGCTGCTGAAAAGCAGTCGGGGTCATGTAACAGTTGTTTGCCGGGCGTCGGCTGCGGCTGGTGCGCCGCGCCCGACACAAAGCCACCGACATGCCGACGACGAAAATCATCCCCAGGAAAGCTCCGATCCGCCAATACCAAGCAAACGGTAGGTTCCAGGCTACCACCGCTGGAATAGCTAGCCCGGATATCTCACCGGGATGAGTGCATCGGGGTTCTGAAAGAGGGATAATTCTTCTGCGACAAAGGCTTATCCGGTTGCAGAGGAGGTCCCCGATGCCGACAGAGTGTAGTCCGGCGACGATGCTTTTTGCACC
>DASYBC010000087.1:0-5178 GCA_036500965.1 Allostellaceae bacterium
TTCCCCCGAACTGATGTCGTCCCGGATCCTCAGAGCAGGCATTGCGGTCCCCCCGTCCCCCAACCACAACATCTGCTACTCGCCAGCCAGCTCCGATGCAATTCCTTTGGCGAGTCAGTATCAATTCAGGTGGGTATTATCCCTCTTTCAGAACCCCGATGCACTCATCCCGGTGAGATATCCGGGCTAGAGAGGATCGCATGAAATGGAAACAGAGCTTCCATTTCATGCGTGAATCCTGCTCTCGCTTCCAAGGATGAGACCATGATTCACGTCTCGGATCGGGGCGCCATGCGCTTCGATCCGATACGATCATGGTCTAGCCTCAGCGCAGGACCGGGAGCTCGACGAAGGACGGCGTCGCCTCGCCGTGGTGGATGATGTTGAGTGCCACGCGGATGTCGGCTTCGCCATCGTTGGCGAGCACCGGATGGCCGCTGTTGGTGTTGCGCGCGCGGCGCGGGAAGTTGCTGCTGGTGATGTCGATCTCGATCCGGTGGCCGGAGGCGAAGGTGTGGTGGATATGGCCGAGGTCGATGGTTAGCCGCTCGACCCGGTCCGGGGTCAGCGGCCGGGGCTCGCCCGCAGGGTCGCGATAGAGGGCGCGGGTGACGCCGTCCATCAGCAGCATGGCCCGGCCGCCCGGCTCGAGATCAATCAGCTTTGCGACAAAATCGGTGTCGGGGCAATCCGACTGCACGTGCAAGGTGACGCGCACATTGCCGGCGATGGTCAGCGCCTCGGGCAGCTCGCCGCCGCGGTAGACCAGCCCGTAATCGGGCAGCGCCTGCAGCGGCCGCTGGTCGCGCGGGCCGGCCTCGATCAGCATGTTGCGCCCGCCCAAGGTCGGCACCGGCCGGCGCGGGTCATAGCGATAGCGCAGCGGCGAGGCGCCGGGGCCCCCTTGCACCGGAAAATCGGGGCCGAGGCTGCCGTCGCCATGGAGGTAAAGCCGCAAGGGCCGGATGCCGGGCGGCGGCCAGCGCTCGGCATGCCGCCAGTCATTCGGGACATAGCCTTCCCGGTCGGCGACCCAGGCGCGCGGCGAATATGACACCGCCGGGCCGTCCATGATGCCGTTGTCCGCGCCCTTCAGCCAATAATCGAACCAGGCGAAATACGGGTCATGCGGCCAGAAATTCGGGTCATAGACAAAGTAATGCTCGTTGGGGCCGATCCACAGCTTCTGGTTGCCAGCGCGGGCCTGAATTTCGCTGAACGCGGCGACGACGCTGGTCTGGAAGATGTCGAACCAGCTGGTCACGTGAAACCCCGGAATGTCGATGGTGCGGCGGAAGTTATGGGCCGCGCGAAACGCGTCGGGGGCCGGATGGCTGATGATTTCGTCGAGAAACGGCTGCCAGGTCGCGAAGTCCGGATAGCCCGACAATGGTAGGCGCAGCCAGTCTTCCGAGCCGATGAACGGCGGCTCGGCCTGGCGCGCCGCGTCGAGCCGGGCATAGCGCGCGGCGGCCGAGGCGGCGGCCCGTTCCAGCGCGGCGGCGCCGATCCCGAAGCGCCGCATCACCGCCTCGCGATGCGACGGCGAGAGCCCCGGGATATTGCGCGCCACCCACAGCCACAGCCGCTCCATCTCGATCGAGTTGCCCTCGTAAACCACGTCGTCATAGATGCTGGAAGCGCCGGCCTGGGCGAAAAACGCGCGCAGGCTCGGGTGCCGGGTCGACGCTGCGGCGAAGGTCGTCGTCGCCCCGGCAGACGAGCCCGACATGCCGACCATCTGGCTGGTCCAGGGCTGGCTGGCGATCCATTCGAGCGTGTCGCGGCCGTCCGCCGCGTCGTCGGCATAGACCCGGTCCTCGCCTTCGGAGCCGTGCCGGCCGCGAGTATCCTGATAGACCGCGGCATAGCCGTGGCCGACGATCGCGCGCCAGCCGCGCAGGATCGAGCCGCGCATCGGCTCAGCGGCGCTCGGCAGCCACGCCTTGGCGCAGTCGGTCTTGTCGCGCGCATCGGCTGCGGCGATGCCATAGGGGGTGCGGTGCAGGATGACCGGCCAGCGTGGTCCGCCGTCCGGTGGCAGGAACACGAAGGTGTTGAGGCGCACGCCGTCGCGCATCGCCACCATCGCCTGAAAGCACTGCGCGCCGGTCGGGGAATCGATTATTTGCTGCATGGCGCTGATCCTGATGGTTGGGACCATGATCCCCGGTCGTGGACGGCCGCATCGAGATTGCTTCGTCGCTCCGCTTCTCACAATGACAAAGCCTTTAAGGTGTCACTGCGAGCGAAGCGAAGCAATCTCGGGCGGCGGCCCAGGTACCAACGGTCAGTTCGCATCGTCTGCTCCGGCGCCGCTCGCCCTGGCGGATGCGCGGCTCGACGCTTGTACCGCCTCGTCCCCGAGGGCTGCCAGCGCAGCGGGTCGCTCCGGTGATGCGCTCCGGGGTTGACGCCGTCAGGCCGGCGCCGCTCACTGCGGAGATGGACGAAGCAGCTTTCGGCGGGGCTTCCGCCGCTTTTGCCCGAAATCTGGTGCGCCGCTGCGAGCGCGCAGCGCTCGCCACCAGCCTCCGCGGTGCACCTTATGCCTCGCTGGTGCTGGTTGCCGCCGATCTCGACGCGAGCCCATTGCTGCTGCTCTCCGACCTCGCCCAGCACAGCCGCAACATCGCCTTCGAGCCGCGCGTCTCGCTGCTGATCGACGGAACCGGCAGGGATCCCGAGCCGCTCGCCGGCCCGCGGCTGACCGTGCTCGGGCGGGCCGAGGCGAGCGTCGATCCGCGTCTCGCGGCGCGCTTTGTCGCACGCCATCCGTCGAGCACGGCCTACGCCGGCTTTGCCGATTTCCGCCTCTACCGGGTCGCCGTCGAACGCGGCCATCTGGTCGCCGGCTTCGGTCGGATCGAATGGCTCGCCGGCGGCGAGCTGCTGCTCGGCGCCGACACGCGGGCGCTCGCCGCGGCCGAGCCGTCGCTGCTGGCGCAGCTGAACGAGGAGCACGCCGAAACGGTTGCGCTGTGCATGCGCCGTCTGCCGGGGCATGCCAAGTCCAGTT
Organism: Allostellaceae bacterium; assembly: GCA_036500965.1. Taxonomy (GTDB): domain Bacteria; phylum Pseudomonadota; class Alphaproteobacteria; order ATCC43930; family CGMCC-115725; genus AP-15. Next base: position 3,020 of record DASYBC010000087.1, read on the forward strand.
GGCGGATCGTCGGCATCGACCCCGAAGGGATCGATCTGCGAAATAATCAGCAAGCCGCACGGCTCGATTTTCCGTTTCGGGCGTTTGCTCCCGAGGCGGTGTGCGCCGCCCTCGCCCAGCTCGCCCAAACAGCACCTCGATAACGCCAACGTTGCACGTATTTTGACATGCTCGCCCGGCTGTGGTACGGGCGCCGCCACAAAGGCGCCGCCGTCTGTGCGACAGCGGACCGCGCGGCAACAGGAGGAAGCGTCGATGACAGGGACGATCCGATGACCGCGGCAAAGAGCCGCTTCGGCCTCGACCGCCAGGGCATGCATCATCTGGGAACCGTGCATTGGAACGCGCCGATGCCGGTGCTCTATGAGCATGCGGTGCGCCGCGGCGAGGGCGAGGTGGTGGCCGGCGGCAGCTTTTCGGTCAATACCGGCGCCTTTACCGGCCGCACCCCGCGCGACAAGTACATCGTCGAGGAGCCCGGAACCCAAGACACGGTATGGTGGGGCAAGATCAACCAGCCGATTGCTCCCGGCTGCTTCGACAGCTTGCACCAGCGCCTGCTCGCCTATCTGCAAGGGCGCGAATTGTTCGTGCAGGACCTTTATGCCGGCGCCGACCCGGCCTACCGGCTGCCGGTGCGGGTGGTCACCGACAGCGCCTGGCACAGCCTCTTCTCTCGCAATATGTTCATCCGCCCGCCCTCCGGGGAGCTGGCGGGGTTCGAGCCGGCTTTCACGATCTTGCACGCGCCCAATTTCCGCGCCATCCCCGATGTCGACGGGATCAATTCCGATGTCTTCATCCTGGTCAATTTCGCCCGCGGGCTGGTGCTGATCGGCGGCACCCGATACGCCGGCGAGATCAAGAAATCGGTGTTCGGCTATCTTAATTTTGTATTGCCGGCGCGCGGCGTGCTGCCGATGCACGCCTCCGCCAACGTTGGCCCCAAAGGCGATGCGGCAATCTTTTTTGGGCTGTCGGGCACCGGCAAGACGACCTTGTCGGCGGATGGCTCGCGCACTCTGATCGGCGATGACGAGCACGGCTGGAGCGACAATGGCGTGTTCAATTTCGAGGGCGGCTGCTACGCAAAGGTGATCCATCTGTCGCCGACCGCCGAGCCCGAGATCTATGCAACGATCGGCCGCTTTGGCACCGTCCTCGAAAACGTCGTGATCGACCCGGCGACCCGGCTGCCCGATGTCGACGACGACAGCCTGACCGAGAACACGCGGGCGTGCTATCCGATCGACTTCATCCCAAATGCCGACCCGAAGGGGCTCGGGCCGCATCCGAAGAACGTGGTGATGCTGACCGCGGATGCGTTTGGGGTGATGCCGCCGATCGCCAAATTGACCGCTGAGCAAGCGATGTACCATTTCCTCTCCGGTTACACCGCGCGGGTCGCCGGCACCGAAAAAGGGCTCGGCAATGCTCCCGAAGCGACCTTTTCGACCTGCTTCGGCGCGCCGTTCATGCCGCGCCACCCGGCGGTCTATGCCGAGCTTCTGGGCGAGCGGATCAAGCGGCACGGCTCGCAATGCTGGCTCGTCAATACCGGGTGGTCGGGCGGCACCTATGGCGTTGGCCGGCGCATGCCGATCGCCCATACAAGGGCGTTGCTGCGCGCCGCACTCGACGGCAAGCTCACCGACGCGCCGATGCGCCGCGAGCCGCATTTCGGGCTGTTGGTGCCGCAGGGCTGCCCCGAGGTGCCGAGCGAGGTGCTCGACCCCCGCGGCACCTGGTCCGACAAAGCCGCCTACGACGACACCGCCCGCGCGCTGACCCACCGCTTCGAGGAAAATTTCCGCGAATTCGAACCCTTCGTCAGCGACGAAGTCAAAGAAGCCGCGGTCCGCCCCGCCGCCTGACGGTTCAGGCGGTCCCCGGCGGGAGCGGGGCGTGCTGACGATTGCCGAGGCGCAGAAGCGGACCGAGGAGTTTCTGACCGGGCAGATGCTTGAAGCCCTGGCCGCGGTTGAGTACGAGCTGCCAAGCTTTGACGAGGCGCCGCGCGCGCTAGCCCGGATATCTCACCGGGCGGCTGCTGATGTTGGATTTTCTGACGTATCAGGCTGCTTGTCGGGGTTTTGGGGCCGCGAGCCTGGCGTTTTGAGCCTGTCGGGGCGCGGCTGAGCGGTCGCAGGGTGAGCGAC
>DASYBC010000088.1:0-37726 GCA_036500965.1 Allostellaceae bacterium
CCGAACGCCGTTACGCTCCGGCCGTTTCAGCCGCAGCCGCGGAAACGTCTTGACCAGGAAACGGCCAATTGCGGTTTCGATGCTGCGGCGGTTCACCCCCTGTGCCCTGGCGTGTTCGACATAAGCATCATAGAGCGCCGCGCGCGGGCATTCGGTCTCGCCATCGCAGCCCGGCGGCAATTCACCGGCCCGCAGAAAATCGAGCAACCACGCCATCTCCGGCGACAGCGAGGCGATTTTCTGGTCGAGAAGCGCCGCGGTCTTGGGCACCTGCCGCAGATTGACCCGCGCCAAGTCAAACCGGAGCAGGTGATCAAGCAAGGCTTCGCGCCCGCCGGTTTCCATCTCGGCCTCGATCGCCGCGAAATAGGCGTGGTCCTGCATGTGGTCTTCGCCGACATCGAGCACGCACCAGCGCCGTTCTTCCATCCCGGCCGGGACCAGCCAGGATTGATTGCCGGTCACCAGCAACCGGGCGTAGTTGCGGATCGGGAACGGCTCCTTGCCTTTGAATTCGACAAAATGCCAGTCGCCGGTCACCAGGTCTTTGACCTTGCCTTCGGCCGGCCGGTCACCCGCCCAAAACCCTTCATCCGAGTGCAGCAACAGTGCCGCGACCATATGCGAGTTGAACCGGCCGGTGACATAGCGCGGGTCGGCGATGGCGACATAGTGCTGACCTAGGAGCGCGCCAAAGGTCTTGCCGACAATGGTCTTGCCGACCCCTTGCGGGCCGCGCAAGGCGAGCGCGGTGCCGCATTTTGCGATCGGGATGCTGCACGATGTCGGCAAACCAGCCAATCACCCAGTCAAACAGCGCCGTCTCGCCCTGGCACACGTTCTCGAGGATATGAGCGAGAAACCGTCCGCAGGCGCCGGCCCGCGGTTCGATCGCAAAGCCGCGCCACAAATTATATTTTCCGGGGGTGTCGCGCTGCGGCGCAAACACGATGCCGTCATACTGCCGGCGCTGGGCATGGGTCAGCCAGAACGTCGCCAGCGGTAGCGGTTTGGCGTTCGCCCCAGCCGGCGCAAAGCGGTTCGCGTGCCACTGCCTGAACGCGTCGACCGTGATCAGCGCCCATTCGTCGCCGTCCTCTTTGAGGATTGCGGTGCGCCCGCCGCTCAGCACCAGGGCAAAGGTTTCGTTCAATTCGGCCACCGCCGGATCGGCGGCCTGCGCCCGCTCCCACGTCCGCTTTGCCTCGCGCTCGCCGCTGCGCTGCCCTTTCTCGACATACCACGCGGCGAGTTCGGGATCGGCCTGCAACGCCGCGACATAGTCATCATAGGTCTTGCCCGCCAGCCGTTGGGCCAATCGGTACGCCGCGGCCGATCGATCGCCCTTGACCGAGCCTTTGCGTGTGGCCGGGTCGCTTGCGACAAAGGCCGGCCCAGCCTCGCGCACCAGCCAGCGCACCGCGTCGATGGCGATCGGGCGCAACTCGGCCGGGCTGTCCGGCAATGGCTCGCCGGTCACGGTGAAATACCGCCCGCCGGTGTAAAGTTCGATAGCGGGCGGGTGTTCCGCGCCGGTCGTCCATTTCCAGGTCGCGCCTTGCCGGCCGGCGAGTATGGCGCGGATCGGTGGCAAATCGCTGGCGCTCAGCACCCCGAAGAGCTTGCAGCCGGACCCGGACGGGCTGATCTCGGCATAGCTCCCGAACCGGGCGATCACGTCGCCGGCCCATTCGGTCAATGTCCCACCTGCCTCGCGGCAGGTGTCCAAATCGATGCCGACGATCACCCGGCCGTCGCCGAGATCGGCGCCGAGGATAATGCCGATGCCACCGTCCCCGCAGGGAAACGGCAGGCGGTCGCGGACCCGCTCGGCCTGATCGCGGGTCAACCATGTCGCCGGATCGGTTGACGACGCCCGGCGCCCGGCGGCGCTATACGGGACCTTGGTCGGCCGCTCGGCCGCCGGTTCGTTTTGCCACGCCACCCATAGCCGCAGGCGAGCGATATCGTCAAACGTCACCCCGTCGCGCTGCCGGCGATGCTGGGCAAGATCGATCACGTCGGGATCGCTGGCGCGCTTCATTGCGGCCGGCGCAGTTCGATGAGGGCAACGGCAACCAGCCCTGAGCTACAGCACGACCCCAGCCGGGCAAAGCTCTCATCGGCGCGGAAACCGCCCCACACCAGCTCGAATGCCGCGAATGCGCGTTGGCACCCGAAGCAGCAACCGGGGGCGCTGCCAGTGAAATTGAGGATTGGGACGCCATCGGCAAAGCCCGACAACCCGTGCTTGTGCAGCCCTAGGCAATGCGTTAGTATCGGGAGCTTCGTCGCTAACCGATTGCCGCGGCGCGGTTGGGGGTCGCGCCCCGGCCCGCCGGTTTTTTCGCTCCATCACAAAAATCCGCTATTAAAATCATTGGTTTACTGACAATTTCGCCGCGGCGCTTGAAAATTTCCACGGCGGCCGTTTCAGTCGTCGCCGACGTACCGAAGGTGAAACCCGCTCGGATGCGGCCGGGATCGCCATTCAGCCCGCATTTGTGCCAGCTTTGCCTCATCGATCGGCGGCGGCTGTTCGGCCGGGATCGCGGCGGCCAGCTCGCCAAGCCGAGCCCGCAGCTTTAACGGGTCAATGCCGTTGAATAGCTCAACGAATGCGGGCAGGTCATCGCCGAGCGCTTGGGCGATCATGTCGGCGGCTTCTTGGACGCGTTGTTGGCGTTCGGCCGCGGCGCGCCGCCGGGCGTCGCGTTTGCGCTGCTGTTCTCGGCAGGTAATCATTTCAATCAAAACCAAAAACGTGGCGGCAGCCAAAATAAAATAGCTGCCGCCATTTGAGGGGAGGCAGGACCGTCCTAGCGGTGCTGCTGCCCTGGGAACACCTCGGCGTGCACCTCGTGCGCCGCGAGCCGGAAACCGTCGATGAACGCATCCGGATTGGGGCTGGCAGCCAGGTGCTGGGCCACCGTCATGCCGGCGAACACGATCGCGTCGCTCATGATGATCGGCGGCGGCAATCCCGAACCCGATTCAGCGGGATTGTTGGAGACGATCGAGGCCAGGGGAGCGTAGCTGGCGTGCTCACCGCGCGCCCAATGCACACAGATGTCATAGCCGGCCTTGTGGGCGGCGGCGCGCGAGTGCTCGTACTCGTCTTTGCTGCGGCGCAATCTTTGCATGTAGTCGTTCATTTTAAACTCCAGCTGATAATATAACACTTCCCGGTTTATTGTTGATCGCCGGCCACGCCGGGCCGTGGCGGCGTGTCCTACGGCGCGCAGGCGATCTTCCGCCGGTGCTGCGCCGGCAAGGGCTCGGTTGGCGCGGGTGCGCTGGTGCTGGTCATCGGCGGCGACAGCCGGCCTGTGGCCCAAGCCAGTAAATCGTCCTCGGTGTAGACGGGTTTCCGCCCAAACCTTTGAAAAACCGGCCCGCCGCCGCGCGTCGCCATCGTCGCCAAGGTTGCCGCAGAAATCTCGAAGCCTTGGCCGGCCAGGAATACTGCGGCCCCCTTTCGGTTGTGGCGCCGGCTCGGTAAATCGGTCACATTTGCGCTCCCTCGTTGGGGTACGACGCCAAATGTATGCAGCGATTTACTGCTCGCCCCGCAACAAGTTAGGGGTGACCGCGATTTGTCGCGTTTTTCCGGCGGCGTTGTAGTGCTTGCGCTAAGGCGCCGATCGATGTTGGCCGATGGCCCATCGCTTTTAGCGCCGCGAAGATGAATCGGACCGTTGGTCCGCTCGGCGAGATGCGAGCCTTCGGGTCTACCCATTCGCGATACCGCTCGAACAGCCGGGCGGCATCGATGACCCACGCCTCGGGGTCACGCGGCGGTTCGATCGGCAGGGCGGCCGAGAGGTGTTCGAGCGCGGCACCTAGATCGCGAACCGCGATCCGTCGCCGTGAGGCGGCGAGGTTAGGAGGCAGGGAGGATGCATAGCTGCGGACCATCTTGAACCGCCTCCTCGCCCTTCAGGACCGCGAGGGCGATTTGGACTTTCTTGCGAAGGGTCCGCTTGGGCGGCCGGCTGTCCGCCGTTCCGTAGGTGATGGCTGCGGCGAACTTGCGCGCAGCGTCGGGGTCAGCCCACCGTTCGGGCTCTCGCACAGCCTGCAACAGCGCGGCCCATCTATCGACCGAAAGCGCAACCCGCGGCATGAAGACCGGCCCGTAAGAGAGATTTTTTGATCAGCGCCGTGGTTTCCTCACAATTCGCTAATAGGTACCCGATAGCCATATGCGCGAACCGCTCGCGACCAATAGCTCCAAGGGTGTCGAGGATGATCGATCAGCGCCGAACCGAACCCCCGCTTGCTAGCCATCTGCTAGCCACGCCTTGTTTGGTCCCGGCCCGGCTCCCCTCTAAGTACTTGGAAAAAATGGCGCACCCGAAGGGATTCGAACCCCTGGCCTCTGCCTTCGGAGGGCAGCGCTCTATCCAGCTGAGCTACGGGTGCCGATGCGCGATCTCTACCCACGCAGACGGCCCTTCGATAGCGCCGCCTGGATCTGGATGCAAGAACCTTAGGGCCGCGGGAGCTTGGCGGTGACCGAGCCTGGCGCGGGCGGGCCACTTGTCCGCGCCCGCCAAGTTGCGCTTGGCGGCGGGCGTGCATTCGGGGATTATCCGGCCCGCCGCTCACCGCTCGGGGGATCCATGGTTAGCCGAACCGCCGCCACCCGGGGTTCGCCGCCGGTCACGCCGTCTGATGCGCCAGCCTCGCGATGAGCGGCGACATCGCCGACCAGTTGGAGCACCGGTTCGGGCGGCTCCAGTCGCGCCAGCGGCTCGGCATCGAAGACGATCACGAAGCGCGGGCGCGCGGCCGGGGCGCCGGGTCGCTGCGGCCGAGGCGATGGTATCTGAGCGCGCCGGTCATCCGCAGCACGCTGCAGCTGACCGGATTATATTGGCGTGGCCGGAAAAACGCCGAGCGCATCGCGACGCGTCATCACGAGGTCGCCGCGGCCGGGCTCCCGGCGGTGTTCGACGGGTTCACCATCCTGCAGCTGAGCGACCTCCACATCGATATGAACCAAGGGGCCATTCGCCGGCTGATCGCGCTGTTGCCGCAGCTCAGCTACGATCTTTGCGTGCTGACTGGCGATTACCGCGGCAAGACCTTCGGTCCGTTCGTGGCGACGATCGAGGGCATGGCGGAGCTGCGCCGGCATCTCACCGGGCCGGTCTTTGGCGTCCTCGGCAATCACGATTCGCTGCGCATGGTCCCGGCCTTGGAGGCGATGGGCATCCGCATGCTGGTCAACGAAGCCGAAGCACTAGTGCGGGACGGCCAAAGATTGCACCTGGCCGGCATCGACGACGCGCATTACTACCGGCTCGACAACATCGAGAAGGCCGCAGCGCAAATTTCCGGCGGCGCGTTTTCGGTCCTGCTGTCGCATACCCCGGAGATTTACCGCCAGGCGGCGCATGCCGGTTTCGACCTATTGCTGAGCGGACACACGCATGGCGGCCAGATCTGCCTGCCCGGCGCCATCCCGGTGACGCTCGATTCGACGCTGCCGCGGCAAATGGGGTCCGGCTCCTGGCGCTATGGCCGCATGATCGGCTACACCTCGGTCGGGGTCGGGTCGTGCATCGTCCCGGTGAGGATCAACTGCGCTCCGGAAATCACGCTGCACCACTTGCGCGCGGTTTGAGCCCGAGCCGCACCCGGCGCGGGCCTAATAGGGCCGTTCGCGCAGATCAAAGGCGTAGAGCAGCCGCGACAGCAGTAGTTCGCCGATCACAAAGGCCGCGACGCCGAGCGCTACGTCGGCCAGGGTCAACGGCAGCGGGCCGAGACAGCCGAGCAGCGGAAACAGCGATTCCGGCACCTGATCGAGCCCAACCGCGGGGCTGCTCGGCGACTGGCCAAGGCGCCGCTTCCAAAAGCTGGAGAACAGGTCCCCGGCCATCGCTAGAGCGCCGACCAGCATGCCGATCCGCCACGAAAAACCGACCAGCGGCGCCCCCGCGGTGGTCATCAGGATCGCGAGGATCACCCCGCGCACGGTTTTCGATCGGCCAAAGAGCGGCCGGCCATCGACGAATTCGCGCCCGCTGTCGAGCGGACGCAAAAACCGGACGCCCAGCAGCTTGCCGGCAACCAACGGCGTGCCGTTGGCGAGCAGCAGCAAAAACATCAGGCGGATAATGATCGAGAGGTGCATTTCTCTCAGGGCCCGCCTAGCGAGGCTTGGCTGGTTCCACCTAGAACCGCTTCGGGCGCGCCGCGATCCGCCCCCGATCGCAGCTGCGCCCGCGGGGCGAGCACCCAGCCCGCGACATCGGCGGCGACCATCGGCCCGTCGAGGTCGCGCATCAGCATGTGATAGCCGTGCGGATAATAGGCAAGGCTGCGGCGGCCGGCGGGATCATGCGGCAGCGAGCGGACAAAGCGGCGGATCGGGCGCTTCGGGATGATCTCGTCCTTGGCGCCATACATCAGCAGCAGCGGCGCACGCAGCCGCGGGGCGGCGGCAAGGGCGGCATCCATCAGGTTGACAAGGCCCCAGATCGTATCGACGCGCGTATCTTTGATCACCAGAGGGTCCCGTGCCAACGCCCTGAGCATCGGGATGTTGTTCGAAGCCCGGATATGCAGGCCGCGCCCGGTCAGGGTCAATCCCGGCGCGAGCCGAACCGTGACCGCCAGCGCTATGCGCGGGATCAGGCCCATCGTCGGGCGGCCCCATACCGCCGGCGCCGCCAGGATCACCCCGTCGACATTTGGGACCGGGGTACCGCTCTCGCCGGTCATCGCAATGACCGCCACCGCACCGCCCATGCTTTCGCCGAGCAGATAGAGCGGCACGCCGGGATAGCGGCGGCGCAATATCCCGCAAGCAGTCGCCGCATCTGTGGCGAGCGCGGCACGACCCGGCCACCGCCCGCGCTTGGGCGCCGCCCCAAAGCCGCGCTGGTCGTAAGCGTAGGTGGCGATGCCGTCTTTGGCCCATGCCGTGCCCGGCGCGGCAAAGGCGTTGCTGTAGTCGTTGAAACCGTGCAGCGCCAGGATCACCGCCTTGATCTTGCCCCGCGGCAGCCATTCGCGCAGCGGCAAGCGCGCGCCGTCGGTGGTGATGAATGCGCCATCGGCGAATTGCGGCGTCGGTTTTGGCGCGCGCTGGACGATTTGGCCCGTGGTGGGCTGCGGGCTCGCCATCCGGCTGCTCGTTGGCGTGCAGGCGGGCAGCGCCAGCAATGCCACGATCAGCCGCAGGGTGCCCGCAAACCGCCAGCCTCGCCGTTGCCCGCTGCTCACGCCCCCACCCGGCTCGCCGATCATTCCCTTGCGTCAATCTTGACCCGCTGACCCGACCAGTTGTTCACGTTCGGGGGGGAGGCGCGGGGCCGTGCCGCCGCCAGGGCTCTGGGCGGCGTGCCCACGCTCGGCATGCCCCGATCGGAGCAAGCGCTCTCAGCCGCGCCGCTCTCGCTCCACCTGCATTTTGGCGAGGAACGGGACCAGCGGGTGAGCGCCCATCGCCACGATGGCGCGGGTGTCGAGCGCCAGCAATGCCGTCTGCTGCTCGGGCGCCAGCCGGAAGCGAGCAGCATAGGCGGCCGGGTCTGCCAGAAACGCGGTGCGGCTCGCGTCGTCATGAGCGAGGCGCTGCAACGCCGCCGTCAGCTCGACCAGCTCGGGCCGGATCGAGGGGTAATGCGGCTCGCCGCGTCCGGGCGGCGGCCCGAACCACCCGAGCGAGGCGTAGTTGTGGTGCCAGGAGGGCTCCAGCGCCACGATGTCGGGCTTGCGCTCGCCAAGGGCCCCCGCCGCGCACGCCCAGCAGCGCAGCTCGACATTGCCGGCTGCGTCGAGCTCGGCCGCATCATAGCCGAGCAACGATCTGAGATTGCCGGCGGCGAGCTTGTCGAGGGCTTTGCGGTCCCAGGCGAGATCGGGCTCGGCATAGCGGTCGGTCCCGGGAAAATGCGACATCCCGCCGCTCGCCAGCACCGCCGTCTTCAGCCCCATCGCGCCGACGATCCGCGCCACGGCTTGGCCAAAGGCAAAGCAGCGCTCCACGCTCGGCTGCGGCGGCAGGTAGGCGTTGATGTAGATCGGCAGCACCGGATCTTCGATGCCGAGATGCGTCAGCGGGATGCCGATCGCGTAATCGATTTTGGCGCTGCTGCTGAACGCCGGATCAAATCCCTCCGCATACATCTGGCGCACGATCTCAAAGCCGATCTCGCCCGGCACCCGCCAGTGAAACTTGCGGCCGGCAAAGGCGCCGATCGCCTCGCCGCCGACATGGATCGTGAAGGGCGGGGCGGCGGCGTGAAAGAACTGCTCGGCATGGTCGTTGGAAAAGATCACCCAAAGATCCGGCGCCATCGCCCGGAGCTTGGCGCCGATCTCGGCCGCGACCGCCTTGACCCGCTCGACCGTGCCGCGGTCCTCGGTCTCGGGAAGAGTGAAAAATTGCGGGGCGTGAGGCAGCATGGCCCCGCCGATCACGCTCGACATCACGGTGCTTTCTCCCGATCGGTGATCGGTTGATACTATGGCGGCTCATGTTAGGGCTGCGAGCGTCAAAATGCCTACCGAGGAAACGCCCCCGATGCCGCCGGACAACGGTTCGCCGAGCGAGCAGGCCGGAACCGGGCCGCCGCCTGCTCCGCCGGCCGATGTCGCCGAGAGCGTGCCGGCCCTCGATCCGCCGCAGAGCGATGCCGCGTCGAGCGGCGACCCGCTGCGCCGCCGCCGTCGCCGCCGTCGCCGCCGCCCAGCCGAAGCGGCCGCTGCACCGGCAACGGTGGTCGCGGGCGGTTCGGCCGAGGGGAGCCGCTCGCCCGGCGAGCCATCGCCGGAAGTGCGGCAGACCGAGCCGTCGGGCGCCGGCGAGCCGCACGAGCAGCGCGCGCACCGTCGCCGCCGGCGACGCAGGCCGCCGCGGCCTGGCGGGGCCGTCGGGCTGGCCGCTGGCGCCGGGTTCGCCATGCAGCCGCCGGCGGGCGGGGACGACCAGCCGGCCGAGCGCGACGGCGCCGCCCCCGCCGCGGCTGAGGCGAACCAGACCTTGCATCTGCGGGCGGCGCCGCCCGGCGCCGCGAATGCTGGCGAGCCGGCGGCTGATCCACCATCGGCAGAGACTGGCGACCCCTCGGCGGCCGGGGCTCCCGGGCATGCCGGGCACGGTCAGCGGACAGCCGCTGGAACTGGCGTGCCGGGCCGCCGTCGACGCCGGCGAGCAGCGCCGGCGACCCAAGCCGCAAGTGGTGCCGGCGCGCCCGGCGCCCGGCAACGGGCCGGCCCGTTGCCGGGCGCCGAGCCGCGCCCCGGCCGAGCGCCGCGCCGCCGCCAGCCGCGCAGCGCCGGAGCCGGCGAGCCTGGATTACCGCGCTCCGCTACCGGGTCGCCACGGGAACGATCGGCGACGGATCGGCGGGAGCCCGGGTCGCGCGATCGCGATGCCCGCCGCGGGGGGCCGCGTTCCGAAGGCCGTGCCTCCGGCCGCCGTCCCGGGCGGGGGCGGGATGCGCCGCCGAACCGGCCTGCGCCGAAGCTCTATATGCTCGAATCGATGGTCGACCGGGGCTTTGAGGATGTCGCCGACGACGCCGCGGAGAACGCGGCGCGGCGGGTTCACTGGACGATCGTCAAGCGCAGCGTCGCCGATCAGAACAGCGGCAAGCCGATGTCAACCGCCTACGTCCTGCAGCGCGAGGGGGCGGAAACCGAGTTCGCCAATCTCGGCGCCGCCCGCGCCGCCGCCAACAAAACCATCATCCACCCGGAAAAGCTGACCCTGTCCAAGGCCGAGCACGCCGCCGCCAAAAACAAATAGGCGGCGGCCGACCGACTGCTAACCGACTAATCCGCACCGGAGAAACATCGGCGCAGTAAAACGGGTGGAACCAGCTTATCTATTTCGTCTTGGCCGGGCTTGGCCCGTGGGCTTTCAGCCCACGGACTTGTTCCGTGGGCATCTGCGCCGGTGACGCGCGAAAGAAAGGTGTGGATACGCGGGACAAACCCGCGCAAAACGATTTGTTTTCTTCGAGGCATCGGCAAACTAACGGTCAGGAGAGTAAGGAATCATCTTTATCAGGTCGGAACACTCTAAGGACGACGGCGCTCGGCCATCTCCTGGTAGCGGCCGGGGTCGGCGATCTCGGCGATTGTGCCGTCAGGCGAGCCGAACTTGACGGTGCTGGCATCTGGCTTGGACAAAATCGTGCCGCCGAACTCTTCGACCTTGGCGAGAGTAGCCTGCCGGTCTTCGACCGCAATGCCGAAATGGTGGATTGCCGGGCCGGCGCCGGTGAGCTTGGCCTCCGCATCGTCTTCGCTGTCATAAACCATCAGCGCCAGATCGACATAGCCGTCGGTCAGGTGCCGGGAGGTGTGCCCGCGCGAGCGCCCGGTGCCGACCTGGCGGAACCCGAACACATTCTCATAGAATTTGGTGGCCGCTTCGAGGTCGGTCACCTTGAGCGCCACGTGATTGATCTTTGCCATCTGGTTTTTCCTATTCCTTGCTGCCGTTATATGGGGCGATCACCGTGCCTGTGCGGTATTTATCAGGCTCGAGAATTGCCTCAGTCTTGACGTCCTTGAACTGAGCGAGGCTGTCGTTTTTGATGTTCTGCCACTGCACTTCAAGCACTCTGGGTTTTGACCATTCGCCGTCCTTGCCGAAGGTGATGTCGCCGACAATGGTCTTGAATGGATGGCTGCGGATGTAATCGGCGATCTTGTCCTGGTCGAGGCTCTTGGTGCTCTCGATCGCCTGGCCCAGCACCTGCAAATTGGCGTAGGCAAAGGGCGGCAGATACCAGCCGAGCGGATCGACACCCTCGCTCGGCGCCTTGGCCTGATATTCTTTCAAGAAGGCGAGGATCCCTGGAAACTGCATGGTCGGCGCCGGGATCCACCAGTCGTAATCGACGACGCCGTTGAGCTTTGGCCCGAACTGCTCCTTAACCGAGGTGTATTGCAGCCCGACCATGCCGCCGCCGAAAAACCGGGTCTTGAGCCCGGATTCGGTCGCGGCGCGCAGCATGCCGACCGAACCCGGCGGGTAGGACGCGACAAAGACCATGTCGGGATTGGTCGCCTGGATGGCTTCCACGATCGGCGTGAAGTCGGGCGTTCCGGGCGGATAGGTCTTGTCGTAGACGATCTTGATGCCGTCCTGTTTGGCGATGTCGCGCACCCCTTCCGAGGCGTTTTTTGGAAACTCGGCGTCCTCGGCGAGCACCGCCAGGGTCTTCGGCTTCGGGTTGGCGGCCATCGCGACCTTGAAGAACGGCTCGCAAAAGGCGAGCTTCGGGTCGGGCCCGGTCGGCAGCATCGAAAAGTATTTTGGGTAATGAAACTCGCTGTTGACGGCGAGCCCGAACAGGCCAAGGAACAGCCGGCCGTTCGAGATCGCCACCGGCATCGCCGGGGCGATCAAATTGGTGCCGTAGCCGGAAACGATAAAGTCGACTTTGTCGATGTCGATCAGCTTGGTGTAGATCCCTGGCACGGTCGCCGGATTGCTTTGGTCATCGTAGTAAACGAGCTTGACCGGGCGACCCAACAGCCCGCCCTTGGCGTTGGTGTCGTCCCGCCAGATCTGCATTGCCAGCAGCGCCGATTTGCCGGCGGCGGCGAGCCCGCCGGTCAGCCCCATGCCAAAACCGATCGTGATCGGCTGCGCCGCGCGCGCTGCGCCGGCTGTGGTGATACTCGCGGCGAACGCCGCGGCGGCGGCGAACGCCCCGAAACGGCGGCGCAAAACTCCCCGTTCTCCCATAGCCCCCTCACGACGATTGCTTGCGGTTATTGCCCTGCGTGTCATCCCGCCGCACGAATGAAGCGATTTACGCCGTCCGAGCCTTGCGCGCGATCGAGAGCGCCTTGCGCCAAAAGATAATGCAGGTGCGCCAAAGCCTCGCCAAGGGCAAACGCCACCTGGTGCCGGTCGAGCGGCCGGCGGAATAGCAGCGACAGCAGATCGACGGCACTTTGCGGGGTGGCGCAGGCGGCCAGGATCTCCTCGCAGCGCGCCCGATGGTGTGCCGCAAGCGCGTCAATCCGCGCGTGCAGGCCGAAAAAGGGCAGGTTGTGCGACGGCAGCACCAGGGTTTCAGGCGGGACCGCCGCACGCAATTTGGCCAGCGAATCGAGATAGCGGGCCAGCGGGTCGCCGTCGGGCTCGTGCGCCTGAACGCTGATGTTGGGCGAGATCCGGGGCAGCACCTGGTCGCCGGCGATCAGCACCCCCGCTTCGGCGCAATAGAGACAGGCGAGCTCTGGGGCATGGCCCTCGCCGACGATAACCTGCCAGTCGCGCCCGCCGATCTCGATCCGCATCCCGTCGGCGATCCGTCGAAAGCTGGGCGGCACGGATGGAACGCCGCGACGATAGCCTCTTCCGTGCTCGGCGAAGAGCATGCTCGACGCCGCATCCATCCCGGCGCGATGGGCGAATTCGCGACGCGCCGGCGCGAAATCGTCACCGCCCCGGCTCATCACCCGCGCATGGAGCCATTCCTTCTCGGTCGTCCATAATGGCGCCTGCCAGCGCTCGCACAGCCATTGGGCGAGCCCGATGTGGTCGGGATGATAATGAGTGACGATGATCCGCGTCACCGGCGACCCGCCGAGCCGCTCGGCGAAAGCCCGCTCCCACAGCGCCTTGGTTTCGGCCATCGCATAGCCGGTGTCGACGATCGTCCAGCCGGGCCCGTCTTCGATCAGCCAAAGGTTGATATGGTCGAGCGCGAAGGGGAGCGGCATGCGCAGCCAATGCACACCCGGCGCGATCGCGACGGTTTCGCCCGGCGCCGGCGCGGTCGCAACCGGAAAGCGCAGCGCGGCAAAGCTTCCATCCATTGTCGGTGTTCTTCCCGGTGGCGAATTGACGTGCAAGGTAGGACAGTGCATGAGTCGCGGGCAAGCGACGCGCCCGCCGGACAGGGTTGTTCCCCCGGCGGGTGATTTACACTTTGGCCAAGGATCGGGCGATGCGCGACTTCAACGTTCCGGGGCGTTCGGCGGCGATGGCGGCGAACGGGATGGCGGCAACGTCGCACCCGATGGCCACATTGGCGGCGCTCGACGTGCTGCGCGCCGGCGGCAACGCTGCAGATGCGGCGATCGCCGCGGTCGCCATGCAATGCGTGGTCGAGCCGCAGAGCACCGGGATCGGCGGCGACTGCTTTGTCCTTTATTCGCGCGCCGGCGGACGCCCGGTGGCGCTGAACGGGTCGGGGCGGGCGCCGGCCAAAGCCACGGTCGAATGGTACGTCGCGCACGGCATCCGCGAAATCGAGGTGCCGACGCCGCATGCGGTGACTGTGCCTGGCGCGGTGGATGCCTGGTGCACCTTCAACCGCGAATACGGGACCAAGCCGCTCGCCGAGCTGCTCGAGCCGGCGGCGCGGGCGGCCGAGCAGGGCTACGTGGTGACCCCGCGCATCGCCGCCGATTGGCAGCGCAATCAGGCGAAATTGCGCGATCCGATAACCGCCGCGTTGTTCCTGCCCGGCGGGCGGCCGCCCGGGGCCGGCGACCGGATCAGAAACCCGCCGCTCGCCGCGACCTTGCGGCGGATCGGCCGCGACGGCCGCGACGCCTTCTATGATGGCCCGGTGATGCGCGACATCGTCGGCCGGCTGAAAGAGCTCGGCGGCTTGCACGAGGAGGAGGACTTCGCGACGCAGCGCGCGGATTGGGTCGAGCCGATCACCGCCTCTTATCGCGGCTACGACGTCTATGAGTGCCCGCCGAACGGACAGGGCATGGCCGCGCTGATGATCTTGCGCACCCTTGCGGGCTATGCGCTTGGCGGCGACGGGTTCAGCGAGGCCGACCGGCTGCACCTCTTGGCCGAAGCCAACAAGGCGGCCTATTGGGTGCGCGACAATTTTATCTGCGACCCCGATCATGTGCCGGTCGATGTCGCGGACTACCTGTCCGAGGCGCGGGCCGAGCGGACGCGCCGGACAATCCGGCTCGACCGGGCCTTGCCGGGGCCGCACTGGGCCGAGATCGAGCACAAGGACACGGTTTATCTTTGCGTCGTCGACCGCGACGGCAACGCGTGCTCGTTCATCAATTCGCTGTTTTCCGCGTTTGGCAGCGGCATCGTAGCCCCCGAAAGCGGCGTCTTGCTGCACAACCGCGGCACCGGGTTTCGCACGATCCCCGGCCATCCGAACGCGATCGCGCCGGGCAAGCGCCCGTTCCATACGATCATCCCCGGCATGCTGGTCAAGGATGGCCGCGCGGTGATGCCGTTCGGGGTCATGGGCGGGCATTATCAGGCGGTCGGCCACGCGCATTTCCTGCATCGCCTGCTCGATCGCGGCATGGACCCGCAACAGGCCGCCGAGCAGCCAAGGATTCTCGCTCTCAACGGCGTGTTGCAGGTCGAGCGCGCGGTGCCGGAGCCGATCGTCGCCGATCTCGCCCGCCGCGGGCACGAGATCGCGGTGCAGGAGGTGCCGCTCGGCGGTTGCCAGGCGATCTGGATCGACCATCAGCGCGGGGTGCTGATTGGCGGCTCGGAGCCGCGCAAGGACGGCCTCGCCCTCGGCTATTGACCGACGGCGCCGCCGCGACATCGATACCCGCGAGGACGCTGAATTTCGGACCAGGAGCGGCGCATGCGCGGCGCGCGCCCGTTCGCGTTCACCAATCTCAAAGCCGGCGACAACATTGCCCGCAATGTTGATTTTATCGCGGCAAAAGGAGGAGTCTAAAATAAGGACGGCCGAGGACGGCCGAGGACGGTCGAGGACGGTCGAGGACGGTCGAGGACGATCGAGCCACGCCCGTTTTGGAGCTCGGCCGGCGCAGGGAGGGGAGGGCTCATGGGCACGCGCAGGACGGCGCTGCTGGGACTGACGGCGTTCGCAGCGGTGATTGGCGGGGCTTCGGCCACGCACGCCGCCATCAGCCTCTTTGGCGATTACTACGAAAATGTCGCCCGCGCGGCCGCGCAGAACGATGCCGCGCTGGTCCGGCAGCTCGTCGGCAGCGGCGAGGGCAATCCGGACATGACCGACGACCAGTCGCGCACGGGGCTACACTACGCCGCGATGAACGGCAATCTCCAGATCCTGGCGATCCTGATCAAGGCAAAGGCGAAGCTCAACCTCGAGGACAAGCTCGGCGACACGCCGCTGCATCTGGCCGCCGAGCAGGGTCAGACCGAGGCGGCAAAGCTGCTGCTCGAGGTCGGCGCCGAAGTCGATCCGCAAAACAGGGACGGGATGACCCCGCTGATGATCGCGGCGAGCCGCGGCAATCTGGAACTGGTCCGCGCGCTGCTCGCCAAAGGCGCCAGTGTCGCCAAAACCGACTACACCGGGCGCGACGCGCTGGGCTGGGCGCAGGACGGCCACCGCCCGGCGGTGGTGCAGGCGATCACCCGGGCACAGGCCGGCAGCGGCTCCTGAGCGCGAGCCTGACGGTTGGCGCCGGCCCCCACCCTAACGCTCCCCCGCATGCGGAGGAGGGAAGGGGGCTTTGGTGCACGGGGCTACCGGCTGCGGGCGCGCTCGACGGCGCGGGTCGCGGCGCTCGCCACCGCCTTCAGCGAGGCGGTGATGATGTTGGCGTCGATGCCGACGCCATAAAGGGCGGCTCCGCCGGCGTTGCGGATCTGGACATAGGCGGTGGCCTGGGCATCGGCGCCGGCGCCGATCGCGTGCTCGCGATAATCGGCAACGGTCAGCTCGATCCCGCATTGCCCGCGCAGCGCATCGACAAACGCATCGATCGGGCCGTTGCCGATCCCTTCGATCTGCCGCTCGACCCCATCGATCGCGACCTTCGCCGCGACCCGGCGCTGCTCCGGCGCCCGCGGCTCGGGGAAGATGCTGTAATCGGCGAGAACGATCCCATCCACGCGCAGATAGGTCTCTTGGAACAGGGACCAGATGTCGGCGCTGGTCAATTCCTTGCCGGTGCGGTCGGCAACCTCCTGGACGATCCGGCTGAACTCGATCTGCAGCCCGCGCGGCAGGTCGAGCCCGTGATCGGCCTGCAGGACATAGGCGACCCCGCCCTTGCCCGACTGGCTGTTGACCCGGATCACCGCCTCGTAGCTGCGGCCGAGATCCTTCGGGTCGATCGGCAGGTACGGCACCTCCCACAGCTGATCATTGCGCTTGGCCAATGCCTCGAAGCCTTTTTTGATCGCATCCTGATGCGAGCCCGAGAAGGCCGTGTAGACGAGCTCGCCGGCATAGGGGTGGCGAGGATGGACCGGCAACTGGTTGCAGTGCTCGACCGTGCGCACGATCTCGTCGATGTCGGTGACGACGAGGCCGGGGTCGATCCCCTGGCTGAACAGGTTCAACGCCAGGGTCATCACATCGACATTGCCGGTGCGCTCGCCATTGCCGAACAAGGTGCCCTCGATGCGGTCGGCGCCGGCCATGACCCCGAGCTCGGCCGCCGCCACCGCGGTGCCGCGGTCGTTGTGCGGATGCAAGCTCAAGACGATGCTGTCGCGGTCGCGGATGTTGCGGCCAAACCATTCGATCTGGTCGGCATAGACATTGGGCGTCGCCATCTCGACCGTCGCCGGCAGGTTGAGGATCGTCTTTTTGGCCGGGCTCGGCTGCCAGACATCCATTACCGCCTCGCAGATCTCGATCGCGAAATCGAGCTCGGTCCCGGTAAAGCTCTCGGGCGAATACTGATAGAGCACCTGGGTTTCCGGCATCGCCGAGGCGAGATCGCGGATCAGCCGCGCGCCGTTGACGGCGATGTCGACGATGCCGCCCTTGTCGAGCCCGAATACCACCCGGCGCTGCAATGTCGAAGTCGAATTGTAGAGGTGCATGATCGCCCGCGGTGCGCCGCGGATCGCCTCAAAGCTGCGCTCGATCAATTCTGGGCGCGCCTGGGTCAGCACCTGGATGGTCACGTCCTCGGGGACCAAATCGTGCTCGATCAGCTCGCGGACAAAGGCGAAGTCGGTCTCGGACGCGGCCGGGAAGCCGACCTCGATCTCCTTAAAGCCGAGCTTGACCAACAGGTCGAACATGCGGCGCTTGCGCTCCGGCCCCATCGGCTCGACCAAGGCCTGGTTGCCGTCGCGCAGATCGACGCTGCACCACAGCGGCGCGCGGTCGACGACCCTGGCCGGCCAGCGCCGGTCAGGCAAATCGATCGGGGCGAACGGGCGATATTTATGGATCGGCATCTCGGGCATCGTAATCTCCTGCTGCGGAATGGCCGCCGCGTTGGCGACCTCGCGATCGATCGGAAATGGGCCTTACGGCCGGCGGAAATCGCTCAGCACCGCCGGCCGCCGCTAAGTCGCAGCCAGAGTTGCCGTGACCAGCCGATCGAAGGGGCGCCGCACGCAGTCAACGCATCGATAAATTGGATTGCCGAAAATCGAATTGCAGACATCACCAAGCCAAGCGGTAAACGTCCCCTGCCCGGGAACAACGCGAGCCCAATCGGCGCCCTTTAGGACGCCAAGCTGGTAAGTCGATGCTCGTCGCGCTCGCTGGTCACGTCGGGTGGGTAGCAGAACAGCGTCGGCTGGTCAACCCGGTTCGAGACAGCTGGTGGTCGAGACAGCTGGTGGTCGACCGGTCGCCCGGGGTTGTGGCGCAGAACCGTAAGTTTAACATAATGTCACGTTTTTGCAACTGTGGCTTTGCCGCAACGGTCGGGTTGAAAAGCCACAAGCCGCCTTCGGCTAGATTGACTCCAAATCAGCGCCCGATAGTATTGGCCCTAGTGGAATTTAGCGGGCGCCCTGTATCGATCGCTGATCGATAAGTAGTCGGTGAGGCTGCGCCATTTCGGTTTGCTGCCTTGTGGTGGGGAAACGGGCGGGCGGCGGGGCCGCGAGCGCTTGGGTGCTGTGATGGGGACTAGCCGCGCAAAGCGGCGGAAAAAATGGGGGCGAAGTGGAACAAGCGGTCGAGCAGACAAATGTCGTGCGTTTTCCGCTGTCGTGGCAAGGACCGCCCGCGCGGGTGGGCGCGGCCTCATCGCCGGTGCTGAGCCGGTATGAATTTACCGCGGCCGAACTGACCGGATTATGCCGTTGGTTCTCGGCGATGAAATACGCCTTCCCGGGCACCGAGGGGGTTATGATCGTCAGCCATCAGGAAAATTACTCGGCGGTCGGCCTCTATAACCGGGCGGGGGGCGCGCCCAATTGCCTCGTCGCCAAGCACGAGGTCGGCGGAAGAGCGAGGTTCTTCTGGTCGACCGAAGTCGATCCGCCGCGGCCGATCGCAGATCTCATGGAGATCACCAAGGCACATATTCGGGCGATACGCCCGCCGCGCGACGAGAAGGGCTGGCTCGATCCGGTTGGCTGGATGAGCGTTTACACCTCGCGGCTGATCTCGACGCAATTGCAGGTCATCTAGAGCAGGATCGCATGAAATGGAAACAGAGCTTCCATTTCATGCGTGAATCCTGCTCTCGATTCCAAGGACGGAGACCATGATTTACGTATCGGATCGGATCGGATCGGATCAGAGCGCCGAGCGCTCGATCCGATACGATCATGGTCTAGGCAGCCGCGCTTTGCCGCTCGAGCTGGCGGTTTGCCTGTCCGGCCGGTCGAGGGTGGCACGATCGAAAGCGAGAGCACTACCGCGACAGCGCGCGCCCGGCGAGATGGCGGGCGACCGCGGCGAGTTCGCTCGGCTCGGCGGCGAGCCGGCGGTTTTCCTCGAGCAGAATGCGCACGGTCTCGCGGATCTGCGGCTCGCTGTGCTCGGCGGTCAAAAAAAACCGCAGCCTTGCCGCCCGTTCCGGCACCGCCGGATAAAGAATCGGCTGCACGTTGACGCCGCGCTCGAACATCGCTTGCGCCAGCCGGCCGGCGCGGATCGAGCCGCCGGTGATGATCGGCACGATCGACGCGCCGATCGATCCGCCGACATCGAGGCCTCCCTCGCGCGCCAGCCGCAAAAATAGCGCCGCGCGCTGGTTGAGCCGGCCGACCCGTTCCGGCTCGCGCTCCAGCAGCTCGAGCGCCGCCAGCGCCGCGGCGGCTGCCGTCGGCGCCATCCCGACCGAGAACACAAATCCGGGCGCCGCCAACTTCAGATAGTCGATCAGCTCGGCCGGTCCGGCGATATAGCCGCCGCACGACACCAGGCTCTTGCTGAGCGTGCCCATCCAGATATCGACCTCGCCCGGATCGACGCCAAAGCGATCGGCGCTGCCGAAGCCGCGCGGCCCCAAAACCCCGAGCGCATGCGCCTCGTCGACCATCAGCCAGGCGTGATGGCGGCGGCCCGCGGCGATGAAGGCGGGCAGGTCGGGGACATCGCCATCCATGCTGTAATGGCCTTCGATGACCAGCAGCATATGACCATTGCGCGGGCGCGCCTCGCGCAGCACCCGGTCGGCCGCCTCGTGGTCGAGATGCGGGAACGGCACCCGCCGCGCCCCCGAGAGCATCGCGCCCTGGACGATGCTGTTGTGGATCAGCGCGTCGTGGACCACGACGTCGTTGCGGCCGAGCAAATGGCCGATGACCGTGACGTTGGTGGAGTGCCCGCCGACCAGCACGATGCTGTCCTCGGTGCCGTGCAGGCGAGCGAGCCCGCGTTCGAGGTCGCGATGCACCGGGCGCTCCCCCGACACCGGCCGGCTCGCCGAGACCGAGGTGCCGTAGCGGTCGATCGCCGCCTTCGCCGCCGCGGCGATTTGCGGGTGCCCGTTCAGCCCGAGATAGTTGTAGGAGGAGAAATTGACGTAGCTCGTGTTGCCGATCACGGTTTCGGCGCCGGCGATACCGTCATGGATGCGAAAGAACGGGTCGGCGATCTCGAGGAACGCTGCCGCCTCACGGATCATGCGGATCTCGTTAGCGCCTTCGAGCTGCGGCACCGAGAGGCGCGCGGTCGGCGCGCCGCCGCGGGCCTCGGCCTGCCCCGGCGACAATCGCGCCGGTGCACGCAGCGGGGCCGCCGAGGATACCCGTTCGAGCAGGCGCGCCTTGGCCTGCGCCGACAATCCGAAGAGGTTGCGCCCGGCCGCCATACACTACTCCGCCGCCGCGGATTTCAGCGCCGAGATCGGCTCCTCGGCGATGATCGACCTCTCCTCCACGGCCTCGTGGCGCGCCGTCAAAGCCGCCACCTCGGCATGCTTTGCCCCCGCTTGCAGCGCGTCGGCGAGCCGTGCCGCGATCGAGGCCACACTGGTTCCCTCGGCCAGCGACACCAGCGGCAGATCGACGCGCAATCGACTTTCGAGAGCGAGACGGAGCTCGACCGCCATCAGCGAATCCATGCCCATTTGCGAGAGCGGGCGCAGCGGGTCGACGCCGCCCGCCGGCAGCCGCAGAATTCGCGCCGCCTCCTCGGCGACCACGGTGCGCAGCAGCGCCAGCGCCGCTTCCGGCGCCAACGCGGCGAGGCGGTCGGCAAGCGCCTCGTCGGCACCCGATGGCCTCGCCTTGTCGCGGACTTCGGCAAAGAGCGGGGTCGTCAACACCGGCAGAAAGCGCTGCGCCTCGGTCCAGTTGGTCTCGGCGAAGCCGACCACCGGCAGCCCGCTCGCGAGCATCGCCGGAAGGCCGTCGAGCGCCACCATGGCGGGAAGCGGCTTTGCGCCGAGCCGGCGCGCCAGCGCGTCGCGCGTGTCCGGCCTCTTGGCGAGATACCCCGCATCCTCGATCGGCCCCCACGCGATCGCCAGCGCCGGCCTGCCTTCGCCGTGCCGCCGCCGCGCCACGGCCTCGAGCGTCATGTTGGCGGCGACATAGGCGCCCTGGCCGGGCGCGCCGAGCATCGTCGTCGCCGACGAGAACATCAAAAACAGCTCGATCGGGTCGTCGCGCGTCAACCGATCGAGGGCGACCGCGCCGCCGAGCTTGGGGCGCAGGATCGCGTCGATGCCGGCGGGGTCGAGGTCGGCGGTCAGCCGGTCGGCGACGATCGAGGCGGCATGCACGATGCCGCGAAGCGGCGGCTGAGCCGCCCGGATCTGGTCCAGGACCAGGGAAAGGGCCTCGGGGTCGGCGACATCGCCGCGATACACCCCGACCTCGGCGCCCGCCGCCTCGAGCTCCGCCACGCCGGCCCGGCAGCCTGGTGTTTCCAGCCCGCGGCGGCCCAACAAGGCGATCGAGCCCGCCCCGTGGGCAACGAGCCAGCGCGCCGCTTCAAGGCCGAAGCCGTCGAGCCCGCCGGTGATCAGATAAGTGCCGTCGGGCCGGGCCGCAAACGCGCGCGGCTCGCGCAGCGACACGCCAAGATCGGCGTCGGGAACGAGAACGAGCTTGCCGATATGGCCCGAGGACTGCATCAGCCGAAAGGCGTCGTCGATCTCGGAGAAGCGAAAGACCCGATAGGCCAGCGGCCGGATCGCGCCGTCGCCGAGCAGGCGCGAGACCTCGGCCAATAGCGATCTGGCGAGAGCCGGGCGGCGCAGCGGCAGTTGATCGACATCGATCCCGAAATACGAAACGTTCTGGCGCAACGGCCGCAGGTGCAGGCGGCGATTGAGGTAAAAATCGCGCTTGCCGAGTTCGAGAAACCGCCCGAACGGCTTGACCACCTCCAGACTGCGCTCCATCGCCTCGCCGCTCAGCGAGTTCAACACCACGTCCACCCCTTGACCCTGGGTGATCTCGCGCACCGCATCGGCAAAGGCCAGGTCGCGCGAATCGAGGACGTAGTCGGCGCCGGCGAGCCGCAAAAACGCGCGTTTGACCTCGGAGCCGGCGGTGGCGATCACGATCGCGCCGCGGTGCTTGGCGTATTGGATCGCCGCCAGCCCGACGCCGCCGGCGGCGGAATGGATCAGCACGTGCTCGCCCGGCGCCAGCTGGGCCAGGTGACCGAGGGCGTAGATGGCGGTGACAAAGGTCACCGGCAATGTCGCGGCGGCGGCAAAGCCGATGTCGGGCGGGATCGGCGCCACCGCATCGGCGATGGTGACAACCCGCGTGCTCAATGCCGCCGGGGCAAATGCCGTAACCCTGTCGCCAGCGGCCAAGTCGTTCACCCCGGCGCCGACGGCGCGGACGATCCCGGCGCATTCGAGCCCGAAGCTCGGGCCGGCAAAGCCGTCGATCAGCGCCTCTTCGGGCAACAGCCCCATCGCCCACATCATGTCGCGGAAATTGAGACCGGCGGCCTGCACGTCGATCTCGACCTCGCCCGGCCCGAGATCTCGCGGCGCCCGCAGCTCCCAGCCCAGCGCATCAAGCCCACCGGCTCGGCTGCTCGCCAGGGTCAATATGTCCGAGCTGGCCGCGCGCCGCGACGGCAGGCCGGGGCGGAGCCGCAGGACATGGCGCCCGTGCCCGGTCCAGACGATTTCGGTTTCGGCAGTGTGCGCGCTCAGCTCGACCGCGATCTGCCTGGCGGATTCGTCCGGCGCCGCGGCTGGTGTGAGATCGATCAGCCGAATTTTCAGCCGCGGCAATTCGTTCATCAGCACGCGCGCGAAGCCCCACAGAGCGGCTCCGGCGAGCGCCGCGCCGCGAGCGGCGTCGGCCGGGTGGCTCTGCTGCGCGCCGCAGGTGATGACCCACAACTCCGCGCGGTGTTCGGCCGCCTCGTGCGCCAGCCGCGCCAGCGCCGCCAGCTGCTCGGCCGCAGACCCGCCGCTGTCCGGCTCTGCGCCCAGGAACAGGACGACCGGCGGCGTTCCGCCGTCGCGTTCGGCAGCATCTTCGTCCACTGGCGGAAAGTCGCAAACGGGCACGGTCATGACCCGGTGGCCGACCGCGGTCAGCCGCTCCAACAATGCTTCCCGCAACGGCGTCTCGCCGGCAATCAGAGCGATCGCCCGCCGCCCCGTCGCAACGGTCTCGTCAACGACCTCGCGGGACGGCGCGGTTCCCCAGAAAAGCGCGCTCGGCCACGGCGCCGAGCAGCACCGGGCGGCGCGGGTCGATGCGAAACCCGCGGCCTCCAGCTCGGCCCGCCAGCCCTCGCCGTCGCGCAACGGCGACACTCCGCCGAGCGAGGCATCTCTGCCCCACCAGCCAGCCGCCTGCCCGAAGGCCACGTCCCAGAAGGCGTTGGGCTCGGGTTCCACCGCGACCAGGAGCCCGCCCGAGACGAGCAGCTGCTGCAACGCGTCGAAAGACGCCGAATCGAGCTGGAGCAGCGTGCACGCATTCGCAGCGAGGACAATGTCGAATTCGGCTTGTCCGAGGGATTCCGTCCGATCGCCTGGCGACCAGGCGCAAGCGCTGGCGCCGACAAACGATTGCACCGTCAACGCCAGCCGATCGACTTGCTCCGGATCGGCGCTGGTCGCGACATAGGCGAATGCCACCGCGCTGCGCGCCAGGCTCTCGAGCATGCGGCGCGTCGTGCCGCCGACGGCGCCGATCTCGAGGATCCGCAGCGGCCGGCCGCGCGGCCACGCCGCGGCAATCTCGTGCAGCGCATTGCCGAGCAGATCGAGGCCGGCGATGCTGGCCGGCGATGCCGCGAGCAGCTGCTCGACCATCGGCGACAGCGCGGGCACGGCGATCTTCGGTCCGGCGGCGAGAGTCTCCGGGAGCTCTTCTAGGGCGGCCGCGACCAAGGCAAGCTCGGCCACCAGCTCAGGCGCCTCGGCCAGCAATAGCCGCCAAATCTCCGCCGCGTCCGGCAAATCGCTCGCCGGCTCCAGCCGCCATTCGCCAAATTCTTCAGCCGCGGCGCCGAGCCGTTCGAGCAGCCATAGCAGCGAGCTGGCGAGCCCGCCTGAGGCGGATGCGATCCGCCCCGAATCGACGAGGTCATCAATCGTGAAAACCTCGTCCGGCTCGATAAATTTTCGCAATGCGTGGAGCGCCACGGTGCCGATCAGCGCGTCGAGCAGCGGCGCATGGTCCTGCCGGTCGCGTTCGGGCTCATCCGCGGCGGCACGCCGCGCCAGGATGGTCCCGGCATTCTGCAGCACGGGCGGCGCCGGGGAGGGGTCGAGCGGCGCCGGCATCAGATCGACGCGAAACACCCGCTCGTCGACCGTGCCGCGGCGCGCCATCTCGACCCGGCGAAACCAGCAATCGGCAAGCTCGGCGACCGCGGCACCGGTCTCGTCAAAGAGGGCGATATCGGCCGAAACCGACCTGACCCCGACCCGCGTCAGGTGCAGCCGAGCCAGGCGCGGCGCCCGCCCCGACGCCGCCGCAAACCGCACCCTGCCGAACCGCCATGGCAGATAGGCGACGCCGGGGATGTCCTGCCGACGCGCGACGAGCAGCGCCAGCAAGCCCTGCAAGGCGCCGTCGAGCAAGGCTGGGTGCAGCAGATACGCATCGGGGGAATCGTCGATCGCCGCCGCGTCGAGATTGACGACGGCGCAGTCCGCCGCGGCGATCTCGACCGATGCCACCGTCCTAAAGCGAGCGCCATAATCGAGCCCGGCGCGCTTGGCGGCACCGTACAGGGTGTCGCCGTCGAGGCTCGGCGCATTCGCTACCCGATCGCCCCAGCGCAGCATCGGGCGCAGGTCGGACGCGGCGGAAACCCGGCCGACCGCGTGCACGGTCGCCGGCTCGCTCGACAGCCGCGCCCGGCTCGCCAGCTCCCAATCGCCATCCTCGGACAGGAACGTGGTGCGCAATTCGCGCATGCGGCCCTGATCGAACGGCAGCGGGCGGCGGATCTCGACGTCGAAGGCCTCCCAGGCCGGCGCATCCGGCCAGCGCCAGCGCGCCGTCGCGATCGCGGTTTCGAGGATCGCGGCGGCCGGGAACACCGGCATCCCCTCGACCGCATGATCGCCGATCCACGGCAGCACCCGCTCGTCGAGGTGATTGAGCCAATGCGGCACCGAGCCGTTCTGGCGGAACCCGAGCAGTGGATGGTCGAAGGGCGGGTTCTCGGGATTGGCCGCTTCGACCGTCCGCTCGAACCAGAACCGCTCGCGCTGCCACGGGTAGAGCGGAAGGTCGCGCGGGTCGCGCGGCCCGTCAAAACTCCGAGCCTGCACCAGGTCGTGGCCGGCGACGCAGCAGCGCGCCGCGATCAGCGGAAACGGGTCGCCTTCGCTATCGCCGCGCGAGAGGGTTGAAAGGGCGCGTCCTTCCGCATCGGCGGCGCGCAGCCCATCGGCCAGATACGATTGCAGGATGGCGCCCGGGCCAATTTCGAGAAAGATGCGGTAGCCTTCGCCGATCAACGCCGCAACGGCGTCGGCAAAGCGCACCGGATGCCTGATGTTCCGCCACCAATGCTCGGCGTCGAGCCCGCGCCCGTCGACCACGGTTCCGGTCACGGTGGAGACCAGCCGCGCCGATGCCGCCGCCGTCGAGACGCCGGCGAGATCGGCCAGCAGCTCGTCGCGAATCGGATCCATCTTTTCCGAATGGAAGGCGAAATCGAGATCGAGCGCTCGGAACCACAAGTTGCGGCTGCGCGCTGCGGCGCCAAGGCGCTCGATTTCCGCGGCCGAGCCCGACAGCGTGACCGAATTTGCCGCGTTCAGCGCGGCGATTTCCGCGGGGCTCGCCAATTCGCGCAAAAAATGCCGCGCCGGCTCGGCGGCCAGCGACAGCGCTGCCATTCTTCCGGTCCCTTGGGTGCGCTGCTGGCCGCGGCTGCGGGCGATCACGACGCGGCCGGCATCGGCGAGCGACAGCGCCCCGGCGCCCCAGGCGGCGGCGATCTCGCCGACGCTGTGGCCGAAATACGCGCTCGCGGCGACGCCGGTCTCGCGCAGCGCCTCGACGATGCCGACCTGGATCGCGAACAGCAATGGCTGAGCCACGTCGGTCCGCGCCAAGGCCGCGGCCTCCACCCCTTCGGCGATCAGCTCAGCCACCGACCAGCCGAGGTCGCGGCGCAGAACCTCGTCAACCTGGCGGACCGCCGCCCGGAACACGGCGTTGGCACCCATCGCCCGCCGGCCCATCCCTGGGAACTGCGCGCCGTTCCCGGAAAATACAAAGGCGAGCTTCCCGTCCGCGACCGCCGTGCCGGTGACGAGCTCCGGCGGCGATTGGCCTGCGAGAAACCCGTCGAGCAGGCTCGCCGTGGTCTCCCGATCGCGGCCGAGCGCGACCAGGCGATGGCGGTGGTGGTCGCGACCGCGCGCGGCAGCGCGCAGCAGGGCTGGCGCCCGCTCGACCGAGGTTTCGCCGAGAAGGTGGCGCCAGCGATCCGCCAGCTGACGCAGCGACGCTTCGGTCGCCGCCGAAACCAGCAGCGGCGGAAGCTGCTCGGGCAGCTCAGCCGCCGCGCTGCAAGGCGGCGCCGGCGCCAGCACGACATGCGCGTTGGTGCCGCCGAAGCCAAATGAATTGACCCCGGCGCAGCGATCCTCGCGCGCATTCGTCAGCGTTTCCGCCTCGCGGACGAGCCGCAGGTTGAGCGCCTCGAACGCGATATTCGGGTTCGGCGTCGCGCAATGCAGGCTCGGCGGGACGACCCCGTGCTCGAGCGCCAGCGCCGCCTTCAATACCCCCGCCATCCCGGAGGCCGGCTCGAGATGGCCGATGTTGGACTTCACCGACCCGATCGGCAGCGGCTCGGCCCGGCGCTGGCCCAGCGCACAGCCGACCGCGGCGGCTTCGACCGGATCGCCGGCCGGGGTTCCCGTGCCGTGCATCTCCAAAAACGCCAGCCGGTCCGGCGCGATCTCCGCCCGCACATAGACCGAGCGCAGCAGTGCCGCCTGCGCCGCCTCGCTCGGCAGCGACAAGCCGATCGTGCGGCCGTCGGCATTTGTCCCGGTCGCCAGGATGACCGCGCGGACCGGGTCGCCGGCAGCGAGCGCATCGTCGAGCGGCTTGAGCACGAGGACGCCGCCGCCCTCGGCGCGCACATAGCCATCCGCTCGTTCATCGAAGGCGTAGCAGCGCCCGCGCCGCGACAGCATCGAGGCGCGGCAAAAACCAATGAACGGGTACGGCGTCAGCAGCAGGTTGACGCCCCCAACGATGGCGCCGGAGATCTGTCCGCCGCGGAGGGCTTCGCAGGCCTGATGGAGCGCCACCAAGGACGACGAGCAGGCGGTGTCGATGGTCAGGCTCGGCCCGCGCAGATCGAAAATATAAGAGACCCGGTTGGCGAGGATGCTCAGCGTATTGCCGGTCATGAAATAGGAGTCGGCTCCGGCCGGGTCGCCGAGCCGCAAATCGGAATAATCGGTCGCCGACGCTCCGACATAGACGCCGGTAGCGCTGCCGGCGAGCCGGCGCGCCGGGATCCCGGCATCCTCGATCGCATGCCAGACCAGCTCCAGCAGCAGCCGCTGCTGCGGGTCCATCTGCGCTGCCTCGCGCGGCGAAATCCCAAAGAACGCAGGCTCGAACTGGTCGATCCCGTCGATCAGCCCGGCCGACCAGGTATAGCTCTTGCCGGGCTCGCCGCGCTCGGGGTGATAGAAAAAACGGGTCGACCATCGGCCCGGGCCGATCTCCGACACGGCGTCGCCGCCCGAGGCGAGCAGGCGCCAGAACATCTCCAGCCCCTCAGCCCCAGGAAATCGGCACGACGCCCCGACGATCGCGATCGCTCCGTCACTCATAGCCGCCGGATCGTGGCCTCCGAGCCGCACCAACTTTATCCATTCCCCTTCGTCCCCCTGGGCGCCGGCGACCGGGAGCATCCGGTCTCCGCTCGCCAAAACTGTCTCATTTGTCCCCGGATGACGGCGGCAATGTCAACCAAGACGAACATGCTTGGCGCACCGACAGCAGCGGCAATTGCTGAGCACGGCTCGCCGCGGCAAATTTGTCGCTCCGCCACCGTGACCTTTAGGTGCCGCGAGCCGACTGGCCCGGTGGGCTGAGCGGGTTCAGAATGCCGGCTGGACGCCACGGATTGCGGGCGAGCCCGAGCTGTTCGCAAAAATCCATCGCCGACCAATACAGCGGCACGGCGCGGCCCTTGATCAACGGCATGGCGGCCGGATCGAGCCCCAGCCACGGCAAGAACGGGTTGCGGCGGCCGTAAGCCCAAATCTCCGCCCGGGCCGAGGGATGCGCGGAGATGCCGCGCGCATGAAACCCCATCGTATCGGCGACCACCAAGGTGTTCGCCGCGACGGCGAACATCTTGGGCTCGCCAAATCCGAGGCGCCGCAGCATCGGTGCCGAGATGCGCAGCGAGCCGCGGGAGGCTTGAAAATCCGCGCAGTGGGCCGCGGTCAGCGACATCCGCCGTTCCCAGGCGAGCCGCCGCCGCGTCGGCCGGTGCGAGCCCGGAACATAGATGAACGGGCCCTCTTCCTCGCCGATATCGGTCAGGAAGAACCATGCCTTTACGGTCGGATGAAAGGTATCGGCATGGAGCCGGGTCTGAGGGTCGGGGGGCGCCGCGCGGGTCTGCGCGAAAATCGTCTGGATATAAAGAAACGGCTCGAGCATGAACGAGCCGATATAGCGCACGAGGCCGAGCCATTCCGGGCTCTCGACCATCGCCCGCACCGCCGGCAGGCGGGCTAGGGCCCGACGATCCAGCGCAATGCGCCGGGTAATCGCGTCACCCTGGGCCTGCTGCCGCGCCGATCCGGCGAAAGCCGACACCTGCTGCTGCAATGCCGCGAACATCTCCGCCGGCAAAAAGCCCCCCTTGACGACGAACCCGTCGCGCTGGAATGCCGCGCGGTCGGCCTCGGAGACCAGCGACGCCATTTTTTGCCGCCGCCGCTCGGCCATCCGATAGGCGAGACGCATCCGCGCGACATGAAGCCCGGCGCGATTGAGGGTCGGGCTGCCGATCACCGGATTGTCGCGAAACGATTTCGCCCCGGTCGCCAATGCTGCGACGTGAAGCGGCGCCAACAGCCACGACAGCGGGGCCGGTCTCGCCACCATCGCCCGCTCCGCGACGCCTCTCACCCAGCGCTGCCGCTCACGCACCGAGCGCCGCGAGCGCGTCGTAGACGCGGCGGTCGATCTCGATGCCCTCGCGCCGCAAGCGCTCGCGGCTGCGGAACGCCCGCTCGCCCGGGATGCGGATCTCATCGACCCCCGGTTGGCGCGGAACGCTCTTGATGCGGTCGACGAGCGCGCTGACCTCGCGCTTGAAGTGGTCGAGCGGCAGCAGCAGCTCGGGGTTGAGCACGATAAACAGATAGCCGTCATCCTGCTCCGGGTCCATGCCCGAGCCGGCCAGCACACCGAGCGCCTGCACGATAAAGCCGAGTCCATAACCTTTATACGCGCCAAACGGCAGCAGCGCCCCCAGCCGCGCCGCTTTTGGGTCGCGCGTTGGTTGCCCCTGCGAATCGATTGCTACACCATCAGGCAACAGCTGCCCCAGCCGCTCGCGCAGCGCGAGCTCAGTGCCCATGAACGCCGAGGTCCCCATATCGAGCACAACCGGCCCATTGGCGGACGGTAGGCCGAAGGCAATCGGGTTGGTGCCGAGCGCCGGCCGCGCCCCGCCCAACGGGGCGACCATGCGTGACGAGCTCGCGGTATGGATGCCGACGAGGTCGGCATTGGCGATCATCTCGACATAATAGGCGCTGCGCCCGCTCATCCAGCTGTTGGTGACGCCGACGACCGAAAACCGGTAGTCTCTCGCCTTGGCAATAGCCGCGCGGGCAGCATGATAGATCGCCAGCATGCCGACGTTGTTGCTGCCGTCGTACAGGACCGAGACCGCGGTCTGGCGGATCGCGCTGATCGGCCGGCGCGGCTGCTTAAAGCGGCGGTGCTCCGGGATGTTCAGAATTTTTGCCAGGCCCGAATATTCATAGCCGCACAATGCCGCATCGAGCATGTGGTCGGCGAGGATGCGCGACTCCTCGCCGTCATAGCCGATGCGGCGCAGCGCGCGTTCGGCATGCTCGCGGGCCTCGGCGACGCTCAGATGGATGCGGTCAGCGGCCATGTTCTCCCCTTCAGGCGGCCTCGACCCGGAACACCGCTTTGCCGGGGATCTGACGATCGCGCAGCCGCGGGCCGATTCGCGCCAGGTCGCGCCAGCTGCTCTCGACCAGCGCGGGCTGTAGCGAGCCGTCGCCGACCAGCGACGCAAGCAGCGCAAGATCTGGGCCAAAGCGCTCCTCGGGCTCGGAGGTGAAATAGGAAAAGCTTTGGATGCGGGCGTTCGCATGCTCGGCGAAGTCGCGGAAATTGATCGCGGTCGGCTCGCCCGACGAGTTGCCGAAGATCACGATCGTCCCTCTCGCCTCGATCCGCGCGATAGCGGCGGCGAGCGAGGCGCCGCCGGCCGCTTCGAGGATCAGCCAGAACCGGCCCTCCGCCTGATCGATGCCGGTCACGACCGTGTCGGCGCCGCGCACATGCCGGCCGCGCTCGGGACTGCCGACAATCGCGGTCACCTGCGCGCCCGATCGCGCTGCGATCTGCACCGCCATATGGCCGACGCCGCCGGCAGCCCCGGTGACCAGCACCCGCCTGCCGAGCAGCGGCGCGCCGTGGCGCAACGTGCGCAGCGCCGTCAGGCCGGCGACCGGCAATGCTGCCGCCGCCTCGAAGCCGACATTGTCGGGCAGCGCCGCGAGCCGGTGCGCCGGGACCGCGGCACGCTGCGCCCAGCCGGCATTGTCGGTCAAGGCCACGACCCGGGTGCCGGCTTCGGGGCCGCTGCCGTCGCCCGCTCGCTGCACCACCACCCCGCTGATGTCCTGGCCGGGCCGCCAGCCCTCGGGCCGGGTCTGCAGCAGCCGCAATTCGCCGCGATTGAGGGAAAATGCCCGCACCGCGACCACCGCCTCGTTCGCCGCGGGCGCGGGCTCCGGCAGCTCGCGGATTTCAACCGGCGCGGGTCCACTCGGAGTGTTGACGAGAGCGAGCATTTGCTACCTCGCAACGGTTTTGGCCTCTGCCGCGCTCGCCCTCACCCGTGTCGCTACGGTCGGCACCCTCTCCCGCAATGCGGGAGAGGGGGGACCTGGCCCCCACCCTACCCCTCCTCCGCGTGCGGGGGAGGGAATGGGAGGGGGAGGGAATGGGCGGGGGCTGGGCGGGTGAGGGCCGATGATCGTCAGTTCAGCCGCAGATCGACGATGTGCTTGGGGTCGGGCTTCAGCTCGCCCTTCTCGACCCGGGCGACAATGTCGGTCAGGATCGCATTGGTCGGGGTGGGGATGCCGACCTCCTCGCCCTTGCGCACGATGAAGCCGTTGAGGAACTGGATTTCGGTGCGCCGGCCCTTGAACATGTCCTGGCCGGTCGATGGGCGATGCTCGCCGCCGCCGGCGCGATTGGCCTCGGCCAGGCGGTGCTCGTCGATCTCCTTGGTCGCCGCTGCGTCGCCCTCGCCGGCGCGGGCGATCGTCTCCGGGTCCATGTGGCTGACCTCGTCAAAGGTGTAGCCGAGCGCCTGGCCGACGCGGATCGCCTCGCTGCCGAGCCGGGTCGAAAAATTCCGGATCGCATCGTTCTTGATCATGTCGCGGCTGATCATGCCGGTGCAGGCCGACAGCCCGTTGCCCATGACGTTGGTCACGAGCTTCGACCAGCGCTCGCCCCAAAGGTTCTCGGTCACCATCGCGCTGTCGGAGTAGCTGACCAGCCGGCAGACCTCTTTCGCGCGGTCGGTGATCCGGCCGTGCACCTCGCCGACCCGGAACACGGTATGGCGCGAGCCCGATTTGCCGGCGGCGCGGCGCACCTGGCCGGGTGCGTGCAATTCGACCGTGATCGAGCTGGCGATCGAGCCCAAGGTCTTGCCCCAGCCGACGATGCCGGCAATGGTTTCCTCGTTCATGCAGTTCTGCAAGGACACGACATAGCCGCCGGGCGCCAGATACTGCTTGATCAGCATCGTCGCCCAGGCGGTGTCGTAGGATTTCATGCAGACAAAGGCGATGTCGATCGGCGCCTCCTTGCTCAGCTGCTGCGCCTCGGTCAGGTGCAATGCCCGCGGCCTGACCGTGAACGGCTCGACGTCGCGGATATGGGTGATCCGCAGCCCGTCCTTGCGGATCGCCTCGACGTTTTCCGGCCACGGATCGATATAGGTCACATCCTCGCCGGCCTGCACCATATGCGCCCCGGCATAGCCGCCGACCGCCCCCGCGCCGACAATCGCGATCTTGTTTTTCGCCATTCGGTCTTCCTCCGCATCAGGCTCGCGGCCCAGCGCGCCGCACGCTCCGCCGCAATCCTAATACGGCCGCGATGGCCGCGTCATCCTATCGCCTTGGCGGGGCCGGCTTGCGCGCCCCTGGAGCGCGGGAACGTTGCCGGGCGCGCGGCGTCCTGGCTTTGACGCGGGCTCTTGCCGGGGGTCGCGGCGGCTTGGTCGCCAGCCGCCAATCCACGATCATGCCGAGGGGCAGCGCGACCAGGCTCAGCGCCATCAAGCCGCTGGCCAGCCGGCCCGGCCACCCGATCTCGGTCACGACGACGACCAACCCCAGCAGCAGGCCGGCGCCAAAGGTCAGGAGTGCCATCTTGGTGTAGCGCATCGGTTGCGGCCGCCGGGCCGGGCTCCTAATCTGGCTCACGAGGTCGAGACATCGCCATCGAGGATGCACCGCACATGCCGGAAAGGGAGCAGGGATGATCGAGGTCGAGCGGCCCACCGATCTCGCCCAGTATATCGGCAAGGAGATCGGGGTCAGCGACTGGTTCACCGTCGATCAGGCGATCATCGACAAATTCGCGGAGGCGACCGGTGACCATCAATGGATCCATGTCGATGTCGAGCGAGCCCGGCGCGAGATGCCGGGCGGCAAGACGATCGCCCACGGCTATCTGACCCTGTCCCTGGTGCCGCGGCTGGCGGCGACGCTCTACCGTGTCAAGCAGCGGTCGCGCGGACTGAACTACGGGTCGAACCGGGTGCGCTTTACCGGTCAGGTGCCGGCCGGCTCGCGCATCCGGCTGCATCAGACGATCAAATCGGTCGAGCCGGCCCCCGGCGGCGGCGTGCGCATCACCTCGGAAAGCACCATGGAGGTCGAGGGTGCCGAGCGCCCGGCGCTGGTTGCCGAAATCATCAGCATGCAGTTCGAATGACGCTATAATTGAGCAGCGGACGAGGAGGAGCATCCGATGACCAGCAATGGGGCGAACGGCCAGAAATCGTACATCTATCTGGGGCTGGCGGGCGAAACCGGTCGCGGCCGCGTCGTCGATTCGGGCCTGTTCCGCATGGCCGACGGCAGCGAGGAATGGGAGGCGCTGCAGCGCGGCCTGCCCGAGATGCCGGCGGTGCGGGCGCTGGCGGTGCACCCGCAAAAGCCTGAGATCGTCTATGCCGGCACGCAGTCCGGTCCCTATCGCAGTGCTGATAGCGGCGAGCATTGGGAGAAGGTCAACTTGCCCGATCACGGCCTGCCGGTCTGGTCGGTGCTGTTCCACCCGCACAACCCCGATGTGATCCTGGTCGGCTATGAGGATTGCGAGATCTATCGCAGCGACGATGCCGGCGAGCGCTGGACCCGGCTGCCGGTCAATGTTCGCTTTCCGGAAATCACTACGGCACCCGGCGCCAATCCGGCCAAGCGAATCTTGATGCTCGATGCCAGCGCCAGCCAGCCCGATCACCTCTACGGTGCGATCGAGGTCGGCGGCACGATCCGCTCGACCGATGGCGGCGTGCATTGGGAGAATTTGAGCCACGGCCAGTACGTCAACGACGACATGGTTGATATGCACGGCGTGCTGGCGAGCCGGTGGCGGCCGGGCATTGTGTTCGGCATCGCCCGCGCCGGCATGTTCCGCAGCGATGACGGCGGCGACCACTGGCAGCACGTGCCATTGGAGCCGCTCAACCCAAAGGGCTACATCTATTGCCGCGACATTCGCGAAGTGCCGGGCAACCCGCGGCACCTGTGGGTGGCGGCCGGGGCCGGTTTTCAGAGCGACAAGGGCACGCTGCTGCACAGCCGCGACGGCGGCGACAGCTGGGCGCGTGTCGATATCGGCGCAGCGGTACCGCACACGATGTTCAAGATCGCCTTCGACGAGCGCCGGCCGGCAATCATGACGGCGGCCACCAACGGCGGCGAAGTCTACAACAGCACAGATGGCGGCGAGACTTGGGCCACGCTGCCGCCCCCGCCCGGCGGCAGCCAGATCTACGCCTTGGCGCGCGGCTGAGCGGCGCCGAATAATCGTGGAGCAAAGCAACGATGGCAGCGGTTCTGGAACGACAGACGGTTGATGTGCGGCCGACCGGCGCGGCGCTCGGCGCCGATATCGAGGGCATCGATCTGGGCCAGGAGCTGCCGGCGGCGACGGTCGCGGCGATCAAAGCGGCGTGGTCCGACCACCTCGTGCTGCGGTTTCGCGGCCAGCATCTCGACGACGACCGGCTGATGCGCTTCAGCGCGCTGTTCGGCGAGCTCGACTTCGCCCCGGTCATCGCCGCCTCGCGCGTCAAGATCCGCGGCGAGGACCGTTATGTCGATTCGGCCGAGGAGGGCCGCCAATACATCTCGGTCATCTCGAACATCGTTGAGAACGGGGTCGCGATCGGCGCGCTTGGCGCCTACGAGGCGATCTGGCACACCGACATGTCGTACAACCCGGAGCCGCCGATCGGCAGCGCGCTTTATGCGCTCGAAGTGCCCCCGGCCGGCGGCGACACCGGTTTTGCCAATATGTACAGGGCGTACGACACCTTGCCCGACGATCTGCGGCAGCGCATCGAGGGCCGCCTGTGCCGGCATGATTCGAGCCGCAACAGCGCTGGCGAATTGCGCCGCGGGATGAGCGAGGTGACCGACCCGCGCCAGGCCCCCGGCGCCGACCACCCGATCATCCGCACCCACCCAGTGACCGGGCGCAAGGCGCTGTTTCTCGGCCGCCGCCGCAACGCCTATATCCTGGGCCTCGAGCTCGAGGACAGCGAGCGGCTGCTCGATGCGCTGTGGGCGCAGGCGACCCGGCCCGAGCTGACCTGGTATCAGCAATGGCGGGTCGGCGACCTGATCCTGTGGGACAATCGCTGCGTCATGCATCGCCGCGACGAGTTCGATCCGGCGAGCCGCCGGCTGATGCACCGCTCGCAGATCAGGGGCGACCGGCCGTTCTGAAGGTCAGCCGAGCTCCTCCTCGGCGATGATGGCGAGGCGGCCGGCGGCCGGCTCGTAATTGAGGATGAAGAGCGCCGTGTTGGCCACCCTGACCGGCGGGCTGCCCGGCGGCAGAGCGTGCCTGACGAGCTGGCGCAGCATCGCACCATGGCTCGACACCCCGATCCGGCGGTATGGGTTGGCGGCGGCAAACCGGCGCAGCGCCGCCAGCCCGCGCGTTAGGGTGGCGGAGCCGGTCTCGCCGCCGGGAAACGCGGTGTCGCCGTCATACCAGCGCTCGGTCAGCTCCGCGCCGAAGCGGGCCTTGGCCTCCGTCCAGAGCAGCCCCTCGGCGGCGCCGACATTGGTCTCGCGCAGTCCCGGATCGCTCGACAGCGGCAGGCCCAGAGCCTCGGCGATGATCCTTCCGGTGGTCAGCGCGCGCGACAGGTCGCTCGACAGGACGGCGTCGAGGCGGTGCGGCAGCAGCCGCTGCGCCAGCGCTCCGGCCTGGGCGAGCCCGGTCGGGTTCAGCGACGTGTCGGTGTGACCTTGCAGCCGCCCCGCGCGGTTCCAATCGGTTTCGCCGTGCCGGAACAGGAACAAGATGCGTCGGTCTTCGCCCTGCTGCACGATAGCGCTCCCCGCTGATCCAGGATGGATTATTGCCGTTGCTTGGGGACGGCCGGCACCTGCGGTGTCGTCACGGGCTGTTCGGTTGGACATTATCGGAGTTGCACCTTTCCTCGTCGCCCCCGCGATCGCGACGCAGCGCAGGGCCCGCTCAGCGGGATTGTTGTCGAGGGCAAGGCGGCCGTCGTCGAGGCAGCGCAACAACGCCTTCCAGCGTGCCCGCATGTAGCGAAAGGCTTTGGCCAGTTCGGATTTGCGAGACAGTTTGGGCAGGGTCACCTCTGCCCAGACGCGCAGCGCCTCGGCGATCGGTTTCGAGCGCTGCTGGCGTTCGGCTCGCCGATGGTCGGGCGGCGCGCCCGCGATCATCTTCTCGACCCCGTAGAGATTACCAATGCGGTCGAGGGCTTCCTTGGCGATCAGCGAGCCGTTGGTGGCATGGACGTCGAAGAACTTGCGTCGGACATGGGCCCAGCAGGCGGCCTCGGTAATCCTGTTGCCAGCGAACAGCTCCTTGAAGCCGGAATAGCCGTCGGCGTGGATGACGCCGCGGAAGTCTTTGAGATGCACCCGTGGATGCTCGCCCTTGCGGTCGGGGGAATAGAAGAACAGCGCCGCTGGCGGCCGCGAGCCAGCGAACGGCCGCTCGTCGCGGACATAGGTCCACAACCGCCCGGTCTTGGTCTTGCCGGTGCCCGGCGCCAAGACTGGCACCGGCGTGTCGTCGACGTGCAGCGTGTCCGAGCCCATCACCTCGGCAGCAAGCGCGTCAACCAGCGGCTTCAGCGCCGCAGCCGTCGCGCCGACCCAGCCGGACAGGGTCGAGGTTTCCAGGTTCACGCCCTCGCGGGCGAAGATCTCGGCCTGGCGATAGAGCGGCAGATGGTCGTCGTACTTCGATACGACGAGATGTGCGAGCAGCCCCGCACCGGCCCGGCCGCGGGCGATCGCGTGGTCGGGCACCGGCGCCGCGATCACGGTGTCGCAGGCCCGGCAGGACAGCTTCTCGCGCACGTGCCGGATCACCTTGAAGCGGCCGGGAACGTAATCGAGGGTCTCGGTCACGTCCTCGCCGATCCGGCGCAACACGCCCCCGCAGTGCGGGCAGGCGCAGGCCGCCGGATGCAAAATCTCTTCCCGCAGCAGATGCGCGGGCAGCGGCCGGCGCGCCGGCTTGTGTCTTTCGACCGCCTCCTCGATTGCCGCGGCTACCGCCGGCGAGGCGGCGGCCAGCCGCTCGGCCTGGTCGGTTTCCAAACTCTCGATCGCCAACTCGAGCTGCTCGGCCTCGCGCGCCAGCTTCTCCGACGAGCGCCCGAACTCGGCCCGCCGGTAGCGGGCCAGCTGGAACTTCAGCTTGGCGATCTCCGCCTGCGCCGCAACCGCGTCGCGCGCCATCTCGGCGATGATGCGCTTCAGTGTTGTGATATCGTCGGGCAGGCTTTCGGGCGGGTTCGTCACATCGGCAGTGGATCAGATCGGCGGCGGCTCGGCTTGCCTATGCCATGGGTTGAGTCAATCTGTCGCAGCCGGCCTCACCCGGCCAGCTCCGGCCGCCAGGTCCGCCTTGGCATCCGCCAGTCGATCCCCTCCAAGAGCATCGACAATTGCGCCCGCGTCAGCACCGCCACGCCCTCTTCGGCGTGCGGCCACACGAATCGTCCGCGCTCGAGCCGCTTGGCGAACAGGCACAGCCCGTCGCCATCCCACCACAGCAGCTTGATCAGGTCGCCGCGGCGACCGCGGAAACAGAACACATGACCCGAGAACGGGTCCTGTCCGAGCACGCTCTGCGCCTGCGCCGCCAGGCTGTCGAAGCCCTTGCGCATGTCGGTCGTGCCCGCCGCCAGCCACACCCGCGTGCCCGCCGGCAAGCCGATCATCGCAACAGCTCAATCACCTGCCGCAGCGTCTCGGGCGACACCTCGCCGCGAACGCACACCCGCGCCCCGCAAGCCAAGGTGATCTCGATCGTGCCGCTGCGCCGCACCCGCGGGCGAGGCTCACTCGCGTCCGGCACGATCGCCACCGGCAGCATGGTGACGCTTTGCTCCGCCGCCGCCGGCTGCTCCGGCACCATCTCGCGCCGCCACTTGAACAGCTGGTTGGCGTTCACGTCGTGGCGCCGCGCCACGATCGACACCGACGCGCCCGGCTCCATTGTCTCGGCGACGATCTGACGCCTCAACGCCTCCGGCCACTGCCGACGCTTCGGCCTATCGGAGCTTCGCTTAGTGTCCACCACGCCGGTAGTGGACACTTCCGTTACTGTCGC
>DASYBC010000089.1:0-35674 GCA_036500965.1 Allostellaceae bacterium
CCACTGCCGACGCTTCGGCCTATCGGAGCTTCGCTTAGTGTCCACCACGCCGGTAGTGGACACTTCCGTTACTGTCGCTGCCATCCCCAATCATCGCCCCAGGCGACGATCAGCGGCAGGCGTCCCTCACCGAGCGCTTACAACACGAACGCGGTTTTGTACTGCGTCCCGAGATCGCGGCTGAGCGCCAGCATGCTCTTGCCCTTGACCTCGTTCGCGAAGATCGCGACCGCCATCAAATAGGAGCGCAGCGGCATCTTGTGAAAGGCAAACAGCGTCCCGGAGGTAACGCTGAAATCCTTGCGGCAGGCTTTGCAGCGCCAGCGCGGCGCACCGTTCGGCCGGCGGCAGGCATAGACGGTCGGGCAACCACAATGCGGGCAGTAAGCGTCGCCGTGGTTGTCAGCCCACCGGAGCCGCACAAACATCCGCTCCGCCTCCTCATCGCTCATGCGCGCGACGGACGCTAAAGTGAGCGTCCTGGCGGCTGCGGTGAGGAGGAAATGTTGAGACATCTGCGGTATGCGTGAGCGTTCTGCCGCATACCGTAGCTATCTGATGTTGCGCCGTCAACATAAATCTTCCATATTCCGCAGAAATCTCGTGCGGAGAACGGATATGGCGTTGACGGATCGTGAGCGGGAATGGGGCGAGAAGGCTAGTCGGTTCCTGAAGGCGAAGCTGAAGCGGGCTGGAATCGGATACAAGGAGTTGGCCGATCGGCTCAATCGGCATGGTCTCCAAGAGACCGAGACTTCCATCACAGGGAAGCTAGCGCGCGGCACGTTCGCGGCGAGTTTCCTTATCGCCTGTTTAGCGGTATTGGAATTGGAGGAAATGCGGCTAGAAGACCTTTGACGGCGGCGGACTAATGCCACGGAATTATCGAGAGCCCGAATATCGACGGCGGATCAGGCAACAAGCAGAACATAATCAACAGCGCGCCGATGATGAACGGCACCGCGCCGCCGAAAGCGTCGATATAGAAAAAATAGTCGTCGCGATTAACACAATAGATGAGAAATATGATCGCGAGACCCATAAGGAACATACCCGCAAGAAATGGGATCGGCGTTGGGAGGTTATGGGAGTTATCGGTCTCTGGGGCGCGGCTATTGTGGGGGTGGCCGCCGTTTGGGTTGGGAACTCTGATTCTGAGCGGCAACGGAAAGTGATGCAAGGGCAGCTCGTTAGCATGCAATCTGCCAGTCAACAAACAGACAGAACCATCGCCGCATTGACCGCCCAAGCCAATGTCATGCGCGGCCAGCTGGATGAAATGGAAATAACTCGCAGACCTTGGGTTACTGCTACCTTCGGCGCCGGTCCACTGACCATGAGCGATGGGTCGGTTAGTCTCCCGACAACGATAATACTTAGGAATACAGGACAGACGCCAGCTATTAGCGTACATCTCGACGGAGAAGGCTACGCTATCTTTGTTCCGGATATCGCCGCAAAAACTGCCACAATCTGCGCAAGGGCAGGCAGGGGCCTTCCAGGCGGGAGCGTATTCCCCGGCGACACCCCTACGCTTCGTTACACATTTGAGATCCCAAAGACCCGACTGGATAATTTGTGGAAAGAAGATCCCAAACTTCGGTCATTCATATTCCCACTGCTGATTGTATGCATTGCCTACACTGAATTTGGGCAGCCTACGATACACCATACTCCATTTATGTTCGAATATAGAACGAACAATATGCGCGGGCTCCGCACCACAGATATGCCAATTCAACCTCAATACATGGCATTTATCGAAACATTCCTGGGAGGCATTCCACCAGACTAAACATAACGCCACAACGATGGCCCATCGCGCGCGCACGGCGCGCCTCCCTACCTGACCGACCTCTCTATATTATGGTAATTTCGCAACCGAGCGGCAATTTCGCCGCAGTGGCGGTTGCGCCATAATACCGTGCGCATCGACTTGCCGCCGCTGCGCGCCGTGATCACTCAGGAGCTGGCCGCACTCGACCCGCCGCCGGCGGCGTAGCCGGCTCTCACAGCGCACCGACAGCCGCCCGCGGCGGGACGCGGACGCCCGCCAATCCGGCCGGCTTGCGCATAGGGATCGGCTCCGTGACACCGCTTTGCCGTGCACGCCTATAAAATAGTCGTAATCGCATCGTATCGTTCCCGCTTCGCTTGAGATTATAGGCAGGAGAAGGAATG
The DNA here is from genome assembly GCA_036500965.1 of Allostellaceae bacterium. GTDB lineage: Bacteria > Pseudomonadota > Alphaproteobacteria > ATCC43930 > CGMCC-115725 > AP-15. The sequence continues at coordinate 2,182 of DASYBC010000089.1, forward strand.
TCGGATAGCGCAACACCAAAGCCGCGCGGGGCGGCGCGCGGACGGCCGTTCCCGGCGGGGCGGTCGGGCAATCCGGGTGGGCGCCGGCCGGGACGCCGCAATCGCGCGAGCCTCGCCGCCGAGGCGTTGCTCGATGGCGAGGCCGATCTGCTGACCCGGCGCGCCGTCGAGCTGGCGATCGAGGGCGATCCGACCGCCCTCAAACTGTGTCTCGAGCGCATCCTGGCGCCGCGCCGCGAGCGCGCCGTGCGCTTTGCGTTGCCGCCGATCCGGAGTGCGGCCGATATTGCCGGCGCTATGGGTGCCGTCGCCGCCGCGGTCGCCGAGGGCGCCTTGACGCCGGGCGAAGCGGCCGCCCTGGCGCAGATCGTCGACACTTTCGTCCGGGCGATCGAGGCCAGCGATTTCGACCGTCGCCTGCAGGCGCTGGAGGCCGATGCGGCGCGCCCGTGAGGCGCAATTGGCGCGGCTGGCGGCGCGCCGGACGGCGGCGGGCGATGCCGCGGCGCGGCACGGCGCGGCGTTGCAGGCGCGCGTCAACATCGGCGCGGTGCTGCGCCAGGCCCTCGCGCAATCGGGGATCGACCCGGCGGCGGTTGCGATGCTGCGCGTCGGCGACGCGGCAGTTCACGAACTTGCCGAGCCCCGTGACAAGCCGGCACGGCCCGCCGCCAACCCCCCACTTGACGGCGACCCCGAGCCGGACCCTTTCGCCGCATTATTCGAGGCAAAAATGGAGGATCTGGTGCGGCGCTACCGCGACCGACGGGACATCGACCTCGCCCACACCTCTCTCGCCGAGGCGCTCGCCTGGGGCATCGCGCATCTGGAAAGCCGCCCTCCCGGGTGACCGCGCCGTCGCAGCGACGGGTCGGCGCGCGATTTTTTGCTGCTGATTTGCCGCAGCAGCAGCGACCTTCGAGCGCGGCAGGGTGGCGATGCCGTCAGCGTCCGCCGTATGATTTGTGCGTCGCACAGGGAGGAACCTCATGTCCGAGCGAGAACGCTTTGAAATCCTGGTGCTTGGCAGCGGCTTCGGCGGCAAGCTCTTAGCGTGGCATATGGCGCGATCGGGGCGACGGACCGCGGTCGTCGAGCGCCGATGGATCGGCGGCTCGTGTCCGAACATCGCCTGCCTGCCCAGCAAGAACGAGATTTGGGGCGCCAGGATCGCGCATCAGGCGCAGCACGCCGCAGAGTTCGGCACGATGATCTCGGGCCCGGTCGCAACCGACATGGCCAGGGTTCGCCAGCGCAAGCGCGACATGGTCGAGCGCGAAATCGCGCTGCATTTGCGCAACTACCAGGCAAGCGGTGCCGAATTGATCATGGGGACCGGGCGCTTTGTGGCCGCGAAAACGCTCGAAGTGCAGCTCAATGACGGCGGGACCCGGCTGCTGGCCGGCGACCAGGTCTTCCTCAATATCGGAACGCATGCGGCAGTTCCCGAGGTTCCCGGCCTCGCGGCCGCCCACCCCTTGACCCATATCGAGGCCCTGGAGCTCGACTATCTGCCCTCGCATCTGGTCGTGATCGGCGGCGGCTATGTCGGTCTCGAATTGGCCCAGGCTTACCGCCGCTTCGGCAGCGCGGTGACGATCATCGAATCGGGGCCTCGGCTGATCAGCCGGGAGGATCCCGATGTCGCCGATGAAATGCAGCGCATTCTCGGTGCGGAGGGTATTCGATTTCTGGTGGCGGCCGAGACCCTCAAGGTGGCGGGCCGATCCGGCGAGGAGGTGGGCATCACCGTTCGCACCACCTCGGGCGAGCAAAGGGTCGAAGGCAGCGACATTCTGGTCGCGGCCGGGCGCGTTCCAAACACCGCCGGGATCGGCCTCGAGGAGGCCGGCGTCGCGCTGGACGGCCGCGGCTACATCCGCGTCAACGACCGGCTGGAGACGAGCGCCGCCGGCGTCTGGGCGATCGGGGAATGCGCCGGCAGCCCGCAATTCACCCATGTCTCGATCGACGACTTCCGGATCATCAGGGACAATCTCGCCGGCGGCAAGCGCAGCACGCGCGACCGGCTCGTTCCATACTGCATGTTCACCGAGCCTCCGCTTGCGCATGTCGGGTTGAGCGAGAGCGATGCGCGACGCCAAGGTGTGGCCGCGCGCGTCGCCAAGCTGCCGATGAGCGCGGTGCGGCGAACCGCGACGACCGACGAGACACAGGGCTTTATGAAGGTCCTCGTCGGCGCGAGCGACGATCGCATTCTCGGCTTCACGATGATTGGCGCCGAAGCCGGCGAAGTCATGACCGCGGTGCAAACCGCGATGCTGGCGGATCTGCCGTACCCGCGGCTGCGCGACGCTGTTCTCGCCCATCCGACAATGGCGGAGGGGCTTGGCGACCTGTTCTCGAATGTGCCGGATCGGCCTGCACAATAGGAAAAGGGGGCCCCCATGCCCGGCAAGCTGGCAGGCAAAATCGCACTCGTCACCGGCGGCAGCGCCGGCATCGGCCTCGGCATTGCCAGGCATTTTGCCGAAGAAGGCGCGCGGGTGTTTATCACCGGCCGCCGCCAGTCCGAACTGGATAGGGCAATCGGCGCGATCGGCGCCAATGCCGCAGCAATCCGCGGCGACAGTTCCAGCCTCGCCGATCTCGACCGTATCTACGCCACCCTCGAGGCGCAGGCCGGGCGTATCGACATATTGGCGGCCAATGCCGGGAGCTATGAAGCCGCCACGTTCGGCGAGATTACCGAGGAGCATTTCGACAAGATCTTCAATACCGACGTGCGCGGCCTCTTGTTCACCGTGCAGAAAGCGCTGCCATTGCTCGGTCGAGGCTCCTCGGTGATCCTGACCGGCTCGATGGTGTCGATCAAAGGTTTCGCATCGTGCTCGGTGTACAACGCGTCAAAGGCTGCGGTTCGCTCGTTTGCCCGCACCTGGATCGTCGATCTCAAGGGGCGCGACATCCGCATCAACGTGCTGAGCCCCGGCTACACCGACACCCCGGGGCTCGCCAATCTGATGAGCGATGAAAACAAAGCCGCGGCCGTCGCCTCGGTTCCGCTCGGCCGCCTCGGCCTGCCCGACGATCTCGGCAAGGCCGCGGTGTTCCTCGCTTCCGACGACAGCGCCTACATTACCGGGATAGAGCTGTTCGTCGATGGCGGTGCGGCTCAGATCTGAGTATCGCGCGCCGGCCGAAACGCTCGCCTGGTTTGCCGCGCGATTTTGCTGCTGATTTGCTGCAGAAGCAGCGGCAGGATGGGGCGACGATTTCGGCATCGGGTAGAGGTTCGAGTGTGACGGAACTATCAAACCAGCACTGGTCGGCCCGGCGCTATGCCGAGGCGGCGCATTTTGTCCCGGCGCTCGGCTCGGCGGCGCTCGAATTGTTGGCGCCGATGCCGGGCGAGCGCATTCTCGATCTCGGCTGCGGCGACGGCGTGCTGACCGAGAAGATCGCCGCCGCCGGTGCCGCGGTGGTCGCGGTCGACGCCGCCCCGGACATGGTCGCCGCGGCCCGGGCGCGCGGCCTCGACGCCCGCGTCGTCGCCGGTCAGAACCTCGCTTTCGACGGCGAGTTCGACGCGGTCTTTTCGAATGCGGCGTTGCATTGGATGCGTCCGCCCGAGGCGGTGCTGACCGGCGTCCACCGGGCATTGAAGCCGGGCGCAAGGTTTGTCGGCGAAATGGGCGGCCACAACAACATCGCGGCGATCATGGTGGCGCTCCGGGCCGTGCTGGCGCAGCGCGGGATCGAGGCGCAACGCCTGAGCCCATGGTGGTTCCCGTCGGCCGCGGCCTATGGCGCAAGGCTCGAAGCCGCCGGGTTTACGATCGACGAAATCTGCGTCCTGCCGCGGCCGACTCCGCTGCCGGCCGGGCTCGAAGCCTGGCTCGACACCTTCGCCGAGGATTTCTTCGGCGCCCTGCCGCCGGCCGACCGCCTGCCGGCCCGCACTGAGGTGGCCGACCTGTTGCGCCCCATCCTAATGGACGAAACCGGCACCTGGATCGCCGATTACGTCCGCCTGCGGTTTCGCGCCCGGCGCGCCGGCTGAGTGCCGCACGACGCCTCGCTGATCTCGACGATCGCGGTCGGGCTGGCGCTCGCCTTCGCCGGCGGCTTTGCCGCGGTGCGCCTCGGCCTGCCGCCGATCGTCGGCTACCTGCTCGCCGGCGTTGCGATCGGGCCGTTCACCCCCGGCTTTGTCGCCGATGTCCATCTGGCGCCGCAGCTCGCCGAGATCGGCGTCATGCTGCTGATGTTCGGCGTCGGCATGCATTTCTCGATCCGCGATCTGATCGCGGTCCACCGCATCGCGCTGCCGGGGGCGGTGGCGCAGATCGCCGTCGCGGCGCTGCTCGGGATCGGCGTCGCGCGGCTCTGGGGCTGGAATTTTGGCGCCGGCCTGGTCTTGGGGCTGTCATTGTCGGTCGCGAGCACCGTCGTGCTGTTGCGCACCCTCGAAGAGCGCGGGCTGCTCGGCCTTGCCGACGGCCGGATAACGGTCGGCTGGCTGATCGTAGAGGATCTGCTGACGGTTGCCGCCCTCGTCGCCCTGCCGGCGCTGGCGCCGTCGCTCGGCGGCCGCGCCGCGGCCGCCTCCGGCAATCTCGTGCTGCTGTTGGCGCTGACTTTCGCCAAGGTCGCCGGTTTTGTCGCGGTGATGCTGATCCTTGGCGTGCGGCTATTGCCGTGGCTGCTCGACCGGGTGGTGCGCACCGGGTCGCGCGAGCTGTTCACCTTGGCGGTGATCGCCGCCGCGCTCGGGATCGCCTTTGCCGCGGCGGCACTCTTCGGCTCTGCCGCTCTGGGCGCCTTTCTCGCCGGGATCGTGGTCAGCGAAAGCGATCACAGCCACCGGGCGGCCGAGCAGGCAAAGCCGCTCGAAGACGCCTTTGCCGTGCTGTTTTTTCTGTCGGTCGGGATGCTGTTCGACCCCGGCATCCTGATCCGCCACCCGTTTCAGGTGCTGGCCGCCCTCGGCATCGTCATGCTGGGCAAGTCTCTCGCCGCCTTCGTCATCGTGCGGCTCGCCGGCTACGGGGCGGTTACCGCCGTGACCGTGTCGGCGGGCCTGGCGCAAATCGGCGAATTCTCGTTTATTCTGGCTGATCTCGGCACCGGGCGTGGGTTGCTGAGCGCGGAGGGGCGCAATCTGATCCTCGCCGCGGCGCTGTTTTCGATCACCTTGAACCCGCTCGCGTTCAGCGCCGCCTCGGCCTTGCGCCGGCGCTTCGACCGCGCTCAGCCGGCCTGAGCTTGCAGCCTCGGCTCCTCAGGCGTCGGCGGCAGCTCCTCGGTCGCCGCGATTGGTCGAGGCGCCGCCGCGCCGCGCTTTTCGACCTCGGCGATCGCCTCGCCGAGCGTGGTCGCCACCGCATCGGCCGCGCTGACCGCCAGCTCGTCGCTCGGGGCGGCGCCCGCGGCACCCACTCCCCAAAAGCCGGCCAGGATCGGAGCCCGCGGCGCCCTGCGCCGCAAGCGGCGCACGATGTGCCGGGCGCGCGCCGGCGAGCTGGTGCTGATCAACGACAGGCATACGATCGCCGCGTCGCGCAGCGACACCCGAGAGTTGCCGAGCGCCGCCGGCGAATCTGCCGCAAACACATCGGCGGCTCGGCCGCGCGCCCGCAGCAGGCTGGCGAGCAGCATCGCGGCGGCCTCGTCGAGCTCGTTGCGTCCCGAGACGCACGCGACAAAGCCGCGATCCGGCGACCCGCTCTCGCCGCTGTCGGCCGCCGCATCCGGATCGATCGCCGAATCTTCGAACAGGTTTTCGAGGAGATTAGCGAAGCCTTTTTTGACGATCGTCCGCCGCTCCGCCGGCAACAGCCCGCTGTCGCTGTCGGCCTGGGCCCGCGCCAACATCGGGATCGCGACCTCGTCGGCGAACTCGCCCAGCGATTTGTCATTGATAAACTCCTCGGCTTGCTCGGTCGCCTCCTCCGGATCGTCGGCCAGCAGCCGCTGGTAAAGCATCTCGTCGGGCGTCAGCACCGGCTCGCTGCCAAGCATCACGTCGAAAAAGCGCAGCTGCGGCACATGCCGCCCAAGCACCAGGAGGCAGGCGGTCAGCGGGGTCGACAGCAAGAGCCCGATCGGCCCCCACAGCCAGGTCCAGAACACCGCTGCTATGATCACCGCGACCGACGAGAGCCCGGTGCTGCCGGCGTAGAGCCGAGGCTCGACCAGATTGGCGACGATCAGCTCCGTGGCGACGAACAGCAGCGCCGTCCAGACCAGCAGCGACCAGCCCGGCGCCACCGCAATCGCCAACGCCAGCGGAAAACACGCGGCAATGACAATACCCAGATATGGAATGAAGCGCAGCAGCATCGCCAGGATGCCCCACAGCGCCGCGTTCGGAATCCCGATCACCGCCAACCCAGTGCCGATCAGCATGCCCTCGACGGCATTGATCGCGAGCTGCGACAACAAATACCGGCTGACCCGATGCGCCGCCTCATCCATCGCCTCAGTGGTCCGGTGCAGGTCGCCGCTGCCGACGAGCTTCAGCAGCCGGTCGCGCAATTCCTCGCGCTCGAGCAACATGAAGATGACCAGCACGACGACCAGCCCCGCCGTCGCCAACGGCTGCAGCAACGGCCCGATCACGGTCTCGGCGATCTCCAGCGGCGTCGGCTCCGGCTGCTGGACCACAACCGGCAAGGGGCTCGCCGGCTCCGCGTTGGGTTGGCCGGCGCCGGGGGAAGAGACGGCCGGCGCCGGGCTCGGCTTTTCCGATCGCTTCAGCGCGAGCGTGACCTGATGCAGCGCCGCGGCGACACGATCGAGGGGTATCGCCTGGGGCAAGGAGCGCAGCTTCGTCTCGATGTTGCGTTCGTATCTCGGCAGCTCCGGCCCGAGCAACGACATCTCTTTGCCGACAACCAGGCCGAACGCAAAGATGATCTGGAAACTCACAACCACGGTGATCGCGACTGCGCCGACCCGGCCGGCCCGCAGGTGGCGCGGCCAGCGCACTGCCGGCGCCAGCAAGAAGCTCAGCAGCACCGCCAGCGCGAATGGAACCAACACCTCGCGCGCAAAATACAGCGCCGCGACCACCAGGCCCAGGGTCAGAAAAATCAATGTGCCAGCGACGCCAGAGGGCAAAGCACCGGTTCGGCCGCTAATTTGGCCACTCTCCCGGGCCGGCAGCGGCTCGGCCATCGTCAGACCCCCCGGATCGCCGAAGACCTCGCTGGCGGCCTCTCTTACCGCTTTTGCCGGTCGAGTCTTCAGCGGCCTGCGGCGTGGGCTTTGTACGCTTTGGCCCGGCCGCTGTCCATGTTTTCGGCCGAGATTAGCGCGGCATTATCCGGGCGAGCGCGTAGCCGCCGGCGGCGGCGATCAGCAATGCCGGGATCGGGTGCGCTGCGGCGGTCTCGCTCAGATAACGGGTCCACTCGGAACCGCGCTTGGACAGATCGCGCAGCGCCTCGCCCCCCTGCTCGGCCGCTTGATTTATGCGGGCGCCGGCTTCGACGCCCGCGGCGCGGGTCCGGTCGGCAATGGCGCGCGCAGTCTCTGCCGCGTTGGCCACGCTCGCCGCCGTTTTGTCGCTCATTTCCTTCAGCTTCGCATTCGCATCGTTCGCGAATTGGGCTGCTGTATCGGCCACAGATTGTCCATCCATCTCTTATCGCTCCGATCGCTGGGGAATTCCCAAAGCGCAAACAACGCGAGGACGGAATTAGGTCCAATGGTTTCCCAGCGGTGGGTCGCCCGGCCGAATCTCGGTAATCGCCTTCATAGGGATTGCCATTGAACGAGCCTCGGCATTGGAAGAGCCTCGCAAGGCTGAACCGGCGGTTTTTTTTCGGAACCGCCGGCGAACGGCTTCGTTATCCTGAAGAATGGCCGGTGAGATCGTCGGGAGACAGTGTGTGACCGCGTTATCTGGTGATCGTTCCCGATCGCTATTCCGACAGCTTTGAGGAGTCAAGTCATGGGCCGGGGCATTTTGCTGTGGCTGCTGGGGATCCCGATCCCGATCATCATCCTGCTGTTTCTGTTTCATGTTATTTGATTTTTCGGCGAAGCTTTTTTTGGAACCGGGCAGAACGATGCGTTGTTTGTCAAGGTCCGCGTTACAATATAGGAGAGAAATCTTGAAGAACTCGAGCTTGACCGCTGCGGTGGCGGCGATCCTGATAGCCAGCTCGCCGCTCGCCTTCGCGCAGACCAGCGCCGAACGGCACAGCAACATGGGGATGACGAACCCCAGCGGCAACATGATTCAAAGCGATCAGTTCCGCGCTAGCAAGATGATCGGCAGTGATGTTTATGACGTGCAAAACCAGAACATCGGCTCGGTCAAGGATTTGATAATCGATCGTGACGGGCGCGTCGCCGCCGCGGTCGTGTCGGTCGGCGGTGGCTTTCTCGACAGCAACGGAAAGAACGTTGCGGTGCCGCTGAGCGACATCAAGAGTAACAACAACCGCCTGACTTTGAACATGACCAAAGCGCAGCTCAAGCAGGCGCAGAACTACGTGATGACCAACAACAACACCGGGGCGGGCAGCACGACCTCGCCGGTAACTGGCGGCCATCTCGGCTCGGCCAGCGGCACCAACCGTTAGCTCTCCCGCGCAACATGATGGCGGGCCGGCGGGGCATACCGCTGGACCCGCCGTTTTTGTGGCGGATTGCTCAGCCGGCAAGTGGAGGCTATAACGCCGCCCGCATGGAGGGCGAGGGCATGAAGCAGGGAATTCACCCGGACTACCACGAGATCACCGTCGTGATGACCGACGGGACCAGCTATCAGACGCGCTCGACCTACGGCAAGGCCGGCGACACGCTGCGTCTCGACATCGATTCGAAATCGCACCCGGCCTGGACCGGCGGGCAGCAGCGGCTGGTCGACAGCGGCGGACAGCTCGCCCGGTTCAATAAGCGTTTCCAGGGTTTTGGGCTCAAGCCTTAAGCATCGCCTGAGCCGAATATCACGCGTCCTGCACTCTAATCTCCCGCTGGCGTGTGCCATCGCTGAGTGACACGATGGCCCTTGACCACGCCCCGGAGGGCACTATCTCAGTTGCGTGCGATCGCCGCCTCGGGATCGTACATCAGGAATGGCACCCGGCCCCAATGCGGGTGCTTCGCCCATATTGCTCAATGGAGGATGTGGTAATGGACCGTTTTGATTTCGCTCCGCTGTTCCGCTCGACGATCGGCTTTGATCGTTTGACCCGGCTGGTCGATGCGGCGAGCCGCGTCGATAACGCCGCCCTCTCCTACCCGCCTTACAACATCGAAAAAACCGGCGAGGACGCCTATCGCCTGACCATGGCGGTGGCTGGCTTTGCGCCGGACGAGGTTGATGTGACGGTTCACGAAAATTCGTTGCTGGTGACCGGCAAGGCGAAGAAGGAAGAGGAGGAGGGCCGTTATCTGCACCGCGGCATCGCCCGGCGCGCGTTTGAGCGGCGCTTCAGCCTCGCCGACCACATCAAGATCGTCGGCGCCAGCCTTGATAATGGCATGCTGCATGTCGATCTGGTCCGCGAGGTGCCGGAGGCGGCCAAGCCGCGCAAGATCGAGATCGTCAGCGGCCAGCCGCAGATGGTGGAGCAGCAGAAGCAGGCCGCGTGAGCGGCCCCCCGGCCATATTGAACCGTCATTCCCGCGAAAGCGGGAACCCAGGGCCTGCCTCCTGGCATGAACAGGAGGCGATCGATTTACGGTAGCCCTGGACCCCCGCCTTCGGGGGCGACGGGGAATGGTGCTTAGCGCAACGAAAGCCCCCGGTACCCCCGGGGGCTTTTTGTGCGCATGCATGAAGCTCAGTACCACCCTCGCCATTTCAGCCACAGCAGCGGCAGGATCGCGCTCAGCGCGATCATCGCCAGCCCGTAAGGGTATCCCCAGGCCCAGTCAAGCTCCGGCATCCCCTTGAAATTCATTCCGTAAATGCTGGCGATCAGGGTTGGCGGGATGCCGACGACCGACACGATTGTCAGCACCTTGATGATGTTGTTCTGCTCGACATTGATCAACCCCAGGGTGGCGTCGAGCAGCAGCTGAACCGAATCGACCAGATGCGCGTCGTAATCGCTGAGAGAACCAATGTCCTGGCGCAGCGTATCGAGTCGCCGTTTGACCTCGTCGGGCAGCCACGTCGCTGCGGTGCTCGACAAAAAGGGTACGATTCGGCCGATCCCGTGCAGGCTGTCGCGGATCTTAGAGGCGAGATCGCCACTATGGCCGACCCGGCGCAGAATGATGCGCAGATCGGCGCTTTCGCGTGCCGGAGGGCGACGCCGCTGCAGCGGCTGCGCAACCGGCTCCCGAAACAGGCGATGCGACAGGGCATCGAGCTCGGCGGCGGTTTGCTCGAGGATGTCGGCCAGCCGGTCGGCGATCGCATCCAGCAGCTCGACCAATATTGCGGCGCTGCTCAGCTCTTCGCTGTCGGCGGCAAGATCCCGGGTGATAAAGTTGGTGAACGGGGTCAGCTCCTCAAATCGCACCGTGACCAGCCGCTCGCGGCTCAGCACAAAGCCGACCGGGGTGGTCACCGGCTGATCCGAATCGGAACGGTAGATCAACGGCGCGCTCAGATAGAGCGCTCCGTTGCGAGCCCGCAGCCGGCTCGAGCTTTCGATCTCACTGAGCGCCTCGAAGCTCGGCACCTCGAGACCGGTGGTGCGCTTGACAAAAGCGATTTCCTGCAGCTCGGGACGGATCAGGTCGAGCCACAGGGTTTCTGGCGGCAGCGATCCGCTGGCCAGATCCGAGGGAGGCTCGCCTGGCCGATTGCGGCTGCTATAAAGGGTCAGCATGGGCGTCAGCTTATATGCTCGCAGATCGGAGCGCAGGTTTCCCGGCACCGGTCAGATAGGATCATCGGACAAGCCGGGCGGCCGTGGGGCTGGAACAGGGAGGGGTCAATGCGTTTGGTCAAGGCAGCGGCGGTGCTAGCGCTGGCGCTCTTCGCGGCGGCATCGGCGCAGGCCGCGGAGCCCTATCACCTGCGCATCGGCTGGGTGGTGGTGCCCTCCGACATCGCGCCGCTGATGTTCCTGAAGCCGGGGCTGGCGCCGCATGCCGGCAAGACCTACGTCCCAGAGCTGACCCATTTCGCCGGTACGCCGACCGAGATGACGGCGTTCGCTGCGAGCGATCTCGATTGCGGCGCCCTCGCCTATTCGACCTTTGCCCTCGGCATTGAGAATGCCGGGATGAGCGATCTGCGGGTGATCGCCGACACCTTCCAGGATGGGGTCCCCGGCTACCACACCAACAACTTCGTCGTCCGCAAGGACAGCCCGATCCATTCGGTCGAAGATCTCAAAGGCAAGATCCTGGCATCGAACCAGATCGGCAGCGCGGTCGACATCGCGTTGCGCGCGATGCTCGCCAAGCATGGTCTCAAGGACAAGCGCGACGTAACCATCATCGAGGTCCGCTTCCCGGACCAAAAGGCGATGCTGAAGGAAGGCAAGGTCGATCTGATCACCGCGGTCGCCCCGTTCGGCTTCGACCCTGCGCTGCAAGCGTTCTCGCGCACCTTGTTGACCCAGGCGCAGGCGGTCGGACGCACCCAGATGATCGTGCAGGCGGCACGCGCCGGGTTTCTCAAGACGCACCGCGCGGTCATGGTCGATTTCCTCGAGGATTATATCCACAGCTTGCGCTGGCTGAGCGATCCCGCCCATCACGATGAGGCGGTGGCGCTGATCGCCCAGGCCACCAAGCAGAAGCCGTCGCTGTATGCGAGCTGGGTGTTTACCAAGCAGGATTACTACCGAGACCCGCGCGCGCTGCCAGATCTCGAGGCTTTTCAGGCCAACGTCGACATGGCGCACAAGCTCGGCTTTGTAAGCTCTGAACTCGATGTCAACAAATACACGGATCTCAGCCTCGCCAAGGAGGCGGGCCAGCGTCTCGACGCCGAGGCGAGACAATGATCGGCCCGACGCCGCCGTGCGGAAGTCGCCGACATGGCAGGTCTGGCGCCTCGCTGAGCGAACGCCAAGGCGAAGGCGCGGCCCGCCAACAGCTTCTTTGCTATGATCCCGGCTTCTTTGCTACGATGTCGAGGCTGAACTCGGCGCACTGATCGGACGGGAGGAGATCATGGGCGAAATTCTCGGCATCGGCGTCACCCATTTTCCGGGATTGATGCTGACCGACCAGTATATGAGCTCGTTCCTGACCCGCACCTTGAAGAGCGAGCGGGTGCCGGCCGAGATGAAAGACCCGTCGCGCTGGCCCGAGCCGCTGCGCCAGGAGCTGGCCGCCAACCAGGACGGCGCCGCCGCGGCCGAGCACCGCCGCCGGCTGGCCGGCGGGTTTCGCAGAGTGCGCCAGGCGCTGGACGCGTTCGCGCCCGATTTCGTGCTGATCTGGGGCGACGACCAGTATGAAAACTTCCGCGAAGACGGGGTTCCGTCATTTTGCGTGTTCGCGCTCGATGCAATCGACTGCCGGCCGTTCTCGCGCCCCGGCCGATCGGAGCTCGGCAATGTATGGGGCGAGCCTGCCGATGCCGTCGTGCGCGTCGCCGGCCACCGGGCCGCCGGCTCGACGCTCGCGGCAGAGCTGATCAAAGCCGATTACGATGTCAGCTACGCCTACCGGATGCGCCACGAGCTGGGCCTGCCGCATGCCTTTATCAACACGATTCTCTATCTGGATTACGATCGGCGCGGCTTCCCCTATCCGGTGGTGCCGTTTCACGTCAATTGCTACGGCTCCTCAGTCATCGCCAAGCGGGGCTCGAGCGCGCACCTGACCGGCGAGGCCGACCCAAACGCGATCGATCCGCCCGGCCCCAACCCTGGACGTTGCTTCGATGTCGGTGCCGAGGTCGCGCGAATTCTCGCCGACAGCCCGTGGCGCGTCGCGCTGATCGCCTCGTCCAGCTGGTCGCACGCGTTTCTGACGGCGAAGCACCATTGGCTCTATCCCGATGTCGCCAGCGACCGGGCGCGTTTCGACGAACTGGCCTCGGGCAACGCCGCCCGCTGGCGCAATCTCACGACCGCGCAGATCGAGGATGCGGGCCAGCAGGAATTTCTGAACTGGGTCTGCCTCGCCGGGGCCATGGACGCCCTCGGGCGGCGGCCCGAGATCGTCGACTACATCGAATCCCATCTATTCAACTCCGACAAGTGCTTCGCGCTGTTCCAGCCATAACCAACGCCCCGCGGGGCTCGGCCGGCCAGCACTCGCCTCGCCGCCGCCACGCTCAGGATCGCTCAGGCGCGACGCGGCACTCGGGCTAAGCGCCTGTCTGCTGTTTCTTGTCGAGAATGCGCTGGTGCAGGTTGCGCACGATCATGTCGGTCAGGCGCTCATTGTGCATAAACAGGCGCTGGCCGATCGGATAGGGGTCCTGCTTTTCGACGTCGATCGGCCCGCCCAGCGCCTCGTCGGCGCTGACCCCGCGATCGACAAAGCGCTCGACATAGCCGACCCAGTTTTCGACGATCTGGCCCTGCTCCTTCAGATAGGCCTTGGTGCACGGGTCACCATGCCCCGGCACGATCAGCTCGACATCGAGCGCCTCGATGCTTTTAAGCGCCGCCAGCCACTCCCACGGGTCGCATTCCTGCAGCCAGCTGCGGCACTTGTAAAAGACGTTGTCGCCGGTAAAGACGACCCCCTCCTCGGGCACATGGACCGAGGTTTGCGGCGCGGTATGCCCCGGCATGTGAATGATGTTGAAAGTATGATTGCCGAGATGCAGGGTCAAAGTGTCTTCGAAGATCAAGGTCGGCGGGTTGGCGGCGGGATAATCCGGGTGGCCAACCAGCCACACGCTATCGGGGTCGGTTTCCTTGAACCGCTCGCGCTTTTCGTCGAGCGAGCCGAATGCATAGAGATAGCGCTCGAAGCATTCCTGCAGCTTCTGCTGGCCGACGATCTGGGTGTTGGTGAAATAGGCGTTCCCCGAGATGTGGTCGCCATGCGGCTCGGTGTTGATCAGGTAGCGGATCGGCGCCTTCTCTTCCATCCGCTCGCGCCAGCGCACCGCGTCGATCGGCTGCTGCGGCGAGTCGATCATCACGTAGCCGTCGCTCGTTTCGACAAAGCTCGGGTTGCAGCCGGCGAAATAAATTTCGGTATAGCTGTGGGGTCCGACCCTGCGCATGGCTAGCCTCCGTCGATGTGGGTTCCGGCGATTGTCTCCGATCGATCCGAGCGGCACAAGGCAGGGAAGGATTGTCCCTGCCGCGCGCTGGCGATTTAGCCGTCGGCGGCGGGGCGGGCGAGGGCGGGCGTTGAGGGGTGCAGCCAAAACGGGTGGATGAGCTGTCCGGGAAGCGAGCGCGGCAATTCTCCCTCGATGCCGTAGGCCGTCGGCCATGCCTTGCGCGGCAGGTGATAGGTCCCGAAGAGCCAATCGATGACCGGCAGCATCGAGGCAAAGTTACGGTTGCGCGGCTCGGCCAATGTGTGGTGCCAATGATGAAAGGCCGGGGTCGAAATCAACCATTCGAGCGGGCCTAGCCGCAGGCGCAGATTGGCATGGATCAGAAAACCCCACATCGTGATGGCGAGCACCAGCAGGGCCGAGATCAGTCCGCCTGACGGAGTGAGCGGGGTGGCGATGCCGAGGGCGTAGACCGGGACGAGACCGCATAAGCGAATGAACGCATTGTCGATCGGATGGGCGCGGGCGCTGATCAGAAAGTAGAGCTGCGTCGGATTGTGGTGAACGGAATGGAAGCGCCACAGCAGCGGAATTTCATGCGACCAGCGATGGCCCCAATAAAAGCCGATCTCGCCCACCACCAGCGCTGCTGCCGCGCGCGTCCAGAGCGGCAGGGATGCGGCCGCCGCCTGAACCCGCCACGGCACGACCGCGTGCGTGCCCAGCGCCGCCAGCCCCAGCGGCAGGGACAGCAGCAGGCCCGGCACCAGGCCGCTGATCAGATAAAAGCCGATATCGCCAGCAAAGCTCTTGCAGAGGATGTTTTGCCGATTAACGGCGAACAGCCGCTCGAATGGCAGGAACACGACGCAAAGCAGCAGCAGCCAAACGACCAGCCGGAGCAAGCTGAGCAGCAACGCGTCGAGTTGGTGAAGGTGGAGAAATGACGGCACGGAGGCCTCCTGATCGGCCGTGGCGCGGCGAGGAGCGGTTGATGCGCCCGAGCAGGACCCAGCCCGCCCGGGCGCATCGACGATAGCGGGTCAGGCTGCGGCGCCGCCCTGCTTCGCGCGCCGGCGCATCATGACCGCGCCGAGGCCGAGTAGGCCGACACCAAGCACCGACAAGGTCGCCGGCTCCGGCACCACCGGCGTCGTGTTGACGCCCTGAAGGAACACGGTCGGCGGCAAATTGGTCGTGCTGCCCATGTCACCCCAGGCCAGGAATGTCAGCACTGCGCTCCCGCCAGTCAGGTCCGCGGCAGTCGGCGTAAAGCTGAGAGTGACGGAATTCCAGTCAATGTTCATCTCAGACGGGGTGGTCATCAGCGTCGAATCTTGCTCCAGATTGCCGGTGGGGACGACAGGGGTGCAGGAAGTTGAGCCGCAACTGACACTGATCCCACCCTTGCCAAGATACACCAGCCACTGCTCGTGGGTTTCGCCGCTAAACCCGACTTGCTGACCGGCTGCCTGCTGGAACTGCAAGGTGTATGTCGTGCCCGCCGTCAGCCCCGTAATGGTCTGAAAGATCGTGTTCTCGTACTGCGGATTACCGTCCGCCTGAAAGAAGTTGGTGCCGGCCGGAACGGTAACCGAGAATCCCGGGTTGGTATAAACAGGATAAATATTGCCACCGGTGCCGGTATAGCCCTCGGAGCCTTGCTCACCGACATAGGTGAGGCTGCCGTCCGCGCCAGCCGTACCGACTGACCAGCCAATCGGCATTACCGTGTTGAAAAAATCTTTTTGCTGCGTCAACGGGTGGGTCAACTGATTGAATTCGAGATTCGTAGCCGGCAGCACGTCCGCCTGAGCCGAATAGGCCAAGCCCAGTGACAACCCGACGGCCGTCAGGCCGAGTGCGGCTGATTTGAAGAACGACATGTACAACTCCTGTCATCGTGCGAATGCATCACGTTTTCGAGCGCGCCGCGTCCGAAACCCGGCACGCGCGCGACATCGCACCGATGGCTCTCGCAACTCGTGTGCCAATAGCCTATTGCTACTGATTTAGCTCAATATTTTCCCTAAAGCTGGTTAAATTTAACTAACATACGGCTATAGAGTGTAATCTTCCTCGACAGATCGGGCCTCGCCGATCGTCTCTCGCGGTTCTCCTGGCGCGGCTTCTAAGCGACGAGGAAACCTCGTTGGATCAATCGGATCAATCGGATCGCGGGTTTGCGGGAGAACTGCGAAGCACGCTCCTGTCGGCGACTCTGCCATGTCGCTCGTAAAGAAATCCGACAGCGATCGTTCGGGGTGCTGCCGTCTTGCTAACCGACAGCCATGAGCTTGACGCCGAAAGGCCGGATTCGGGGTTCGACCAAGGCGCGCCGACGCCATGGTTCAGCGGCAGCGGTCCGCAACCGCGCAGCCAACCGCGGCAAAACCCGACTCGAACTCGAATAGCTGGAGGTTCCTACCGTCTCGTGGTATCGGCGCCAAGGTGGCTTGGCGCGTCGGGGGGGCCAAGCCGAAGGGGGACCGCTGCGCCAAATGCCCATTTCGAGCCGATCCGGCCAGTTTCATGCGGCAAGGCCGGCCGCCGGCAGCTTTTTCTGGCTGTTGCCGTTGCTGCTGCTAGTCGCCTGTGCGCAGCAAGCTTCGCCGCCCTATGGCGGCAACACCATCATCGGCAGCATTCCGTCGTTCGCGCCGATGCATTACTACCCGCCGCCAGGGCCGCCGGACGACCCTTGGGGTCCCTACATCCGCGAGGCTGCGGTGCGCTATCGCGTGCCCGAGCAGTGGATTCGCGCGGTGATGCAGCAGGAATCGGGTGGCGAAGAGCAGGCCGTCTCCCCCGTTGGGGCGATGGGTCTGATGCAGGTTATGCCCGAAACCTATGAAGGATTGCGGGAACGCTACGGCCTCGGCGACGACCCCTATGACCCGCACAACAATATTCTGGCCGGCGCCGCCTATATCCGCGAGATGTACGACCAGTTTGGCGCGCCCGGCTTCCTGGCTGCCTACAACGCCGGTCCGGATCGGGTCGACAGCTATCTTGCCGGCACCGCCCGTTTGCCGGACGAGACGGTCAACTACCTGGCCGCGGTCACACCCAATCTCGGCGACAGCGTGCCGCTGTCCGGGCCGTTGGCCACATATGCCTCAGCGCGGGCCGGCGGTGCTGTCGGGTACGGCCCGAGCGTGGCCAGCCTGGCGGCTGGATGCAACCTGAACCTGGCCTATGATCCGAACCACCCGTGCAGCTCGCTGGAGCAGGCGGCAGTGGCGTCGGCCCCACCGCAGCCGGGCTTGGTCCTGCAGGCTGCAGTCCAGCAAGCCGGGGTGGGCGGCTGCAATCTGAACATCGCCTATGATCCGAGCCACCCTTGCACCTCGGTGGGAGAGGCGTCAGTGACAGTGGCATCGGCCCCGCCGCCACCGGCCGAGGCACCAGCTGTCGTCGCATCGGCCCCGCCGGCGCAACCGGCCGCTGCGCCGGTAATTGTCGCATCGGCCCTGCCGCAACCGGCTCCGGCACAAGTGAACGGCGGCTGCGATCCAAATCTCGCCTATGACCCGGATCATCCGTGCCGGCCGGCGCTCCAAGAGGCCGCCTCCTACACCCGGGTGGCGTCAGCGGGCGGCTGCGATGCCGATGTTGCCTTCGACCCGGATCGGCCGTGCCGCGCCGCGTCAGCGGTCTCGCCGCCGATGCCCTTACCCGTTGCGGCGACGTCCCTTGCCCGTTACCGGGCCGCGCCGCCGCCGCACGGGTTCCTTGCAGCCGCCGCGCCGGTCCCTCCCGGGTCGCATTTATTGGCGGTCCCGGTCCACGACTGGGCGATCCAGGTCGGCGCCTTCGCCAATCCGCGGCTGGCCCGCGCGGTGGCGGAAAACGCCCGCGCCCAGGCGCCGGGCCAGCTCCGCTCGGCCACACTGGCGTTGCCGCCGACCCCCAATGGCGGCTCGATGCTGTATCGTGCGCGCCTGGCCCACTTGTCGGCCAGCGCGGCGTCCGACGCATGCTGGCAACTCAACCAGCGCCAATTGCCCTGCGTTGTGGTCCAGCCGGACCGCACCTGATCGCCCGGGATCGGGCTCCCGCGCGAAGCCTCTATTCGGCCGGTGCCGGAACCACCGGGCGGCGGAAGCGGATGCGCGCACCGCCGGCACAGAGCAGGCTTGCCATCAGCAGCGCCGCGACCACGACCAGCACCAGCCGCGGCCGGCCCGAGTCGATGATCATGCCATAGGGCACCGGCATGATGGCGCCACCCAAGGACATGCCCGAGCTGACAAAGCCGAACACCTTGCCGATCTGACCCGGCGGGGCGGCGTCCTTGACCATCACGTCGCGCGGGGTGCGGCTCGCCCCGGTCATGACGCCGCCGACGAACAGCATGGCGATTGTGGCGAGCTCGGCCATCGGCACGATCCCGACCCATAACAGGATCGCCGCCGCCCCAATGGTCAGCGCCACGACAAAGGGCAGATGCCGGTCGGTGCGGTCGGCGATCCAGCCGCCCAGCAGGACGCCGCAGATGGCGCCCACCATCCACCCGGTCAATGCCGAGGAGGCGGCCTCGACCGGCATCCCATAGGTGCGATGCAGCACCGTGATCAGCCAGGATTGGATGCCGGCCCCGGCCATCGACGACACCATGAAAAAGGCGAAGAACATCATAACCGAACGGCCGAGCAGCAGGCGCGCGCCGGAAGCGGCCGGGTCGGCCCGCGCGCGAGGCTCGCGCCGCTCTTCCAGCAGAATGCCGCTCTGCCACAGGATCATCAGCACGACCGGGAGGCCCAACAGGCCGACCAAGGTCAGGGCTGCGCGCCAGCCGATCAGCAAGGTCAAGGCCGCGGTCGCGGGCGGGGCCACGGCAAAGCCGATATTGCCGACGAATGTGTGAAACGCGAAGGAGCGGCCAAGCTTAGCACGATCCACCGATCCGCTGAGGATCGAATAGTCGCAGGGGTGGATCACCGAATTGCCGGCCCCGGATAGCAGGGCCAGGGCCACGAGCTGCCAGTAGGCGGTGGCGAACCCCATCGCCGAGACCGACAGCGCCATCGTCAAGGTGCCGCCGACCAGAAACCGGCGCGCGCCATAGCGATCGACGAGAAACCCCATCGGCGTCTGCAACAGCGCGGCGGCGCCCGACATGACCGCCATGGTCAGCCCGAGTTCGGCGAACGACACCTCGAAACCGTGCTGCCAGGCGATGAACACCGGCGGCAGGCAGAGCTGATAATAGTGCGACAGGAAATGGCCGGCGCCGAGCAGCGCGTTGACCCTCGTGTCGCGACCGAATGCCGGAAATTTGCGCATTTCTCGATCGTGCTACAAACCGGCTATGCGGTCGAGCGCGAAACCGTCGGTTGCCCCGCCTCGCGCGCGCCGCAGCTTTGCCAAAATCGCGCTTCGGCACCGCGCATCGCCGCTGTCGCTCCACTCCAGCTCCGGCGTCCCCTTCACCAGCTCGGAGCCCTCGGCAAAGCTTCGGATCGCCGCTGCGTGTGGCATTGAGGGTGCTCCTTTAACCGGCGTCAGCAATCCGCGGAGCCCCCTTCTCACTGACCTGACACACGCTTCCGCACATCACCTGGCGTCTTATCTACCTTGACGATCCGCGCTGGCCCGTGTTAATCCTGAATCAAATCGTTAACCTTACCGAGGCTCGGATGAACAAGTATCTTCTGCCCGGCGCGGCGCTGATCGGCCTCGTCTCCGCCAACGCCAGAGGCGCCACCTGCACGACGATAAGCCCAGGCGGGACCCCGTGCACCTTTAGCGAAACCGCTTCGACCGCCAATCCAGCGCCCGCCGGAAGCACAGGTCTCGGCCCGCTCGGCCCGGTGGGCGGTATCGGCGGGCCTTTCACCTTCACAGCTACCGTAGCCGGCACCTTGCAGATGACCGTGCAGCCAAGCGTGGGCAAATTCGCGGGCGACGTCTATCAGGCCTTCGTCGATGGAATCTCGCTCGGCTTCACCCCCGAGGTGCCGCTGTTCGGCCCGAATTTGAGCATCGGCACGTTTACGACGCCGATCTCGGCCGGTGTCAATAACTTCGATGTCAACGACCAGCTCCTTTCCTATGCCGGCCATACACCGCCATTCGGTAGTGATGTTTCGAGTGTTACTAGCGTTCCGTTCTCCTTCTCAGGTGGTGGCTTATTAGTCGCTTTGGACGAGTTACCCCCCGCGGTGCCCGAGCCGGGCTCGCTGGCGCTACTCGGCTCATGGCTGCTCGGACTAGGCATTCTGGGGCGCTATCGCAAGAGGCGCTGGCACTCTTCTTAAAAATTCGGACTTCTTGGAATTCGGAGCCTCCCGGACCAGCTTCCGCAGTAGCCAGGGCTCAAGCTTCGGCGAGCGCGTCGAGCAGGGGCTGCAACACGTGACCGGCTGGCCGCCACCGGCCGATTGAACTCTTGTAAAGCGGTTGTCGGACCTGCACGGAGCTGGCGGTATGGACTGGCCGCTGCGTCTTGTGAAAATCGCGGCAGGCGCTATCCCATTCGAGACCGCAATGGGCGACAATCCATCGCGCTTGCTGCTCGAAATCGCCAACCAGCGCCTCGTACTGCACCTCGAGCATAACCCCGGCCGGCAGCACCGCGCGCCAATGCGCCATCAGCTTCTGGTAGGCGCGATAGTACCGTCCGAGCTCGCCCAGATCGTAGGCGAACGGCTGGTCGCCGCCAAACAGGATCGAAAAGCACGATAGGCAGGTGTCGACCGGGTCGCGCATCATATGAATGATCCGCGCATTCGGCAGGGCCAAATGAATGAGTCCGGCGTAGCGGAAGTTGGCCGGCATCTTGTCGGTGATGCGCCGCGCCCCCGGGGCCAGGGCCGTGACCTTTGCCACGTAGCCCGCGCCCAGCCGGCGCAGTTCCTCGCCGCCGATATCGGCGGGAGCGCCGTTGGGACCAGCAAGCGCCGCCGCCGAGCGCTCGAAGTCGTTGAGCTCGCCGGCGCCGTGAACCTTGGGGTGACTCGCCAACATCTGCTCGACCAGAGTGGTGCCGGAGCGCGGCAGGCCGAGAATAAAGACCGGCACCGGCGACGGCTCGCCCTGCCCCGCCCGCTCGCGCACGACCTCGGCGCTGAACGCCGCCCGGGTAACCTCGAACCGCCCCAGAACCGCGGCTTCGTCATAGACGATCTGCGCGCGCTTTAGCGCATTGCCCTCGACAAGATGGGAAAACCCGCGATCGTGCTGCCCGAGATCGTCATAGACCTTGCCGAGCGCAAAGTGCAGATGGATGCGCTCCTCCGCGGATAACGAGCCCATGTCGCGCGCCAGCGCCTCGATCATCGCGCAATGCGGGTCGCGCTCGGTAAAGCGCTTGGCTTCGGCCAGCGAACGATAGAACTCGGCCTTACGCGGGGCCAGCGCGATTGCCCGCTCCAACTCCTGCCGCGCCTCGTCGAGCCGGCCCAAGATGCGCAGCACGGTGCCGCGGGCATGGTGGGCCTCGGCAAAGTCGGGCGCCAGCGCCAGCGCCTGCTCAGCCTCGGCCAGCGCCTCGTCATGCCGGCCGACCAGCTGCAGCGCCACGCCGAGATTGTTGTGCGCCGCGGCCGAGTCGGAGCGGAGCGCCACCGCCCGGCGGTAATGCGGCACCGCCTCCTCGTAGCGGTTGAGCGCCCGCAGTGCGGCTCCGAGATGGTTCTCCGCTTCGGCGTAATCGGGCTTCAGCACGATCGCGCGCCGATGGTGCCCGATCGCCTCCGCCGCACGGCCGAGCGCTCGCAGCGCTACTCCTATGTTGTTCTCGACCTCGGCATAGTCGGGCTTGAGGGCCAGCGCCTTGCGGTAATGCTCCAGCGCCTCCTCGTGGCGGTCGGAAAGGCGCAGCGCGATGCCCAGCGCGTTGTGCGCCTCGGCAAAATCCGGCCGCCGCTGGAGCGCCTCGCCGAACAGGCCGACCGCGTCGTCGAGCGCACCCTGCCGGACGCGGACCAGACCAAGGTTGAACAATGCCCGAACATGGTCGGGATCGCGCTCGATGACAGCGCGATAGAGCGCCTCGGCTTCAGCCAACCGCCCCTGCTGCTGCAGCGCCAACGCCGAGTGCAGATCTCGCGCGAGCTTTCGCGAGGTTCTCAAGCGGCCGAGCAGTTGCAATGAGGCAGGCCCGGCGTCAATCTGGCGTTGTCGTGGCGTCGTCACGGGGGTGAGGTTGGCCGCGGTGGCAGCGTGTTCTCGTCGGTGCGCGGCACGATCGCCCAGGAGGGATCCGCCTCAAGCGAACCGTTGGCGACGAGTGGCTGATAGACATTGGCGCCGACCCAGGTCTCAGCCTGGGCAGCCCCCGGCGCGCCGTCATCAACCAGGGTGGCGAGCGCCGCCGCGGCGTACATGTCATAACCCTGCGAATAGAGCTGGTTAAAGAAAAAGGTCGTGATTGGCCCCTGCACCGAAGAGCCGAACCCGCTCCACCCATTGCCGGTCAAGAATTGCGGGGTGAACAGCGCGACGAACTGCGGCCAGCTCGATATCTGCCCCGAGGTCGTCCAGGTCGGCGTGACATAGGAGCCGATCAGCATCGGATAGCCGGTGGAATTGACCATGCCGATGAGGTACTGCCCGCTCGACAGCGCCAACGGCCCGGCGGCAAAGCCGAGCTCAGCGGCGCGGCCGAGCGCATACTGCACATACCACTGCATCCAGGTTTCCGAATAGGCGTTGACCGCCGCGTCGTTCCACACCCCGCCCGAGACATAGCCCGCGTCATAGTTGGTGGCCCAATTGTGCAGGGCTGGGGCCGGTGGCGGGGTGCCGAACGCAGTGCTGGACAGCGGGTCGCCAGTCTCCTGTGCCCAGACATATTCAGGATATCCGGTCAGCACCGGGTCGGCGACGCCGAGACAGCCTTCCCAGCGGGCGATTTCCTCCTGCGTCAAGATCGTCAGATACGTCTTGAACGGGTCGCCGTCGGGGATGGCAAACGCCGTCTCGGCCCGGCTGCGCAGGATCCAGCCCGCGCCGCGCAGCTGGTCATAGGCGCCGCCCTCGGCGCCGGTCGGGCCGCGGCCTTGGGCATTTGCCGTTTCGGTGCCGTCAGAGGTAGTGGCATCATAGGCGGCCCACATCTCCATCTCTCCGAGATAGAACGGGTCGCCGGTCAGCACGTAGGGGATGAAGAACGGCGCCGGCTCGTGCGCCGCGTCGTAGGCCCAGCCGCTGCAATTCCAAGCGGTATCAGGAATGAGGCACAGCGGTCCGACTACCTTCAGCGCGTCCACGGCAGCTGTGTAGCCGTAGTAGAGCAGCACCCCCTCGCCACCGGCGCTTGGGCCCAACGTCTTGCGGTCGGTAATCGAGACCGGCAACCCGTAGCCGCTGCCGATTTGGCCAGAGCTCGGTACCGGATCGGCACGATTGAGCCGTTTTGTCGGATCGCTCTCCCGCAGATTGACCGGCCAGGCAGCCGCCAGATCAGCCATGCCGAGCGCCAGCTGCCGCATGCGCCAATCTCCCGTGTAGAGCCACAGCGCGTCCCAGGTCGGCTGCGGACCGATGTCCTGACGGGCGCCACCCGTGCTCATCCCCATCGTCCATCCACCCTCGTAAATATCATGCGCGATGTTGCTCCAGTATATCGAGTACTCGGCAGCTAACGAGGCTGGATTCAACGCGATCGATGGATCGTAGTTGGGCATGAACCGGGTAGATTCGAGGTAGGCCAGGTTGTTGTCGATGTTTACTTGCGGGCTCGGCGTGCCGCCTTGCCAGAATGACTGGGTCCAGGTAGACATCGCCCAGTGCTCTTGGGGATTGCCGGTGAGATTTGCGACATAGCTCGCCGGCGGCGCACCGCTCCCGCCTGGGCTGACCGCGCCGATCCTGACGGTGGCGGTGTACGCCATGTCCTCGAGTTCCGTCGTCAACCCGTTTTCGATCACGACCCGGACCCAGACCTGGTGTGTGGCAGGCCAGAACGTCGCGTAAAAGCGCGGGCGAAGCGGATGGTAGCCGTCGCCAAACCCGATGTCGTATTTACGGCTTGGCGTATCGTCGGCGAGAATTATGGTCTGAGCGATCGGGCCCGCGGTCCACAGCTTGTAATCTCCATTCTGCAGCATCAGGCGGGCGGACGCGACCTCTGTGACGCCGGTGGTGCTCTTGAGGGTTGCTAGTGCTACGAAATCGTAACTCTGGTCCAGCATTTGCGCCGTCGTCAGCGGCGTGTTGACGGCTGATGCCTGGTTTTGGAATGTCAAGGTCAGCGACCCGCTGGCAGGGATCGCCGGGATGACGACTGCAACCACCGCGAACGCGACCGAACCGTCAGCATAGCGGTTCTTGACATCGGCCTGAGTGGGAACCGGGGCGCCATCGATCAGGACCTGCGGCTGGTCTGCGATTGCGCCCGCGATAAATGGCCGGCCGAATTGAAACGGGTAGTTGGAAATTGCCGCGCCGCTCTGGTTTGTAATGGTGATGCTGTTGACAACCGTCGTTTGCGCCGCGGCGATGGCCACGCCCCATGCGCTGGGCTGGAACAGGTTGGCGACCGGCGCCCGGAGGGCGCCCGAAAACAGCACCGAGAGCAAGAGAAGCAGGGACGCCGCTCGTTGCATGGCACCGACTCCCTTTGCATCATTGTTGCCCAACATTTAACATAACCAAACGATCAGTTGAACAAAAATCGCGTCAATGAACCGTCACGGCTGATGACCGGCACAACCGGGGTTTCCGAGCGGCGCTGCGGTGCGACCTGCTGAAAATCACTGAGTTGAGCGATGGCACGACCGGCACGGCAAGCCGATGTCCACCGATAGGCTGTCGCTTGCAGCCTTTAGGCCGCGGTGAGCAGCTTAGGCGACGCCTCTCACGCTATCCAAAATCTGCAGAGTACTAGTCGTCGACCCTAATCGCGCCGACGCCACAAGTGTAAGCGGCAGGCGATTTGCGCGCTGTCTCGAATGGTCCGCCGCTTTTATTGGCGAACGTTACCAGCCGTCACGGCATATGTTGCACCTTCACCGTCCAACGATGGCGAGCGTTTGCTTGCCGCGGCGGCGGCGAAGAACGACCAGCCCCATCAGCAGGACCGCACTGCCGAGCGAGGCCGAAGCAGACGGTTCCGGCACTGCAGCTGCTGCCATGTCGCTGATGCCGAGATATTCGTTGTTTGCCGGGTAAGCGACGCCGCCAGGCTGATAGTCGAAGCTCGAACCTGAAAGACCGACAATCTCGGTGGGCCCGAAAAGGAGGTTTTCCGAGCCCAAGTTTGACGGAAATCCGGTATCCGCCAGTTGCAGCAGGTCACCGTCGTCGGGAATTTTATCGGAATAGTAGATCAGCCGTACGCCGGCGCCCGCATCGTCTCCAGAGATATCGCCGGACGCGTCGGTGAACCGGAGCGCGTCGCTGAGCGCCCCGCTCGGATCAAAGATTTCGACGTCGCCGGTGACAACGGATTCCGGCAGCAGATAAGTCAGGCCGAGCCCTCCGTTGGGATCTGCGGGATCCACCATCAACGTCCCCGTCAGGCTGGTCGGCGAACCGCCATTTACGGATATTGTCGCATCTCCGTTCTCGTCGAATTGTAGAAGCAGCGGGGAGCCTTGCTCCTGTGCCTGGGCGGCCGGCAGCAACACCATCAATCCTGGAGGCGCCACCAGCTCCGCGTCGGCCTTCGCGCTGATGCCAAAGAGCAAACCGCCTGCGGACAGGGCGCCTAGCAATAACATCGCTACCCGTGCCATTCTGCTGAATCTCCGTTGGCTTCAAGCGTCTACCGCGCTAAAGGCTTCCGTCAGCTTCGTGCGAGCGGCACCATTATCCCGCGCAATTGGTCGGCGCAACCAAATTTTCAGGTTTGAAGGCGGGTAAAATTGCGAATGCCGGGTATAATGCCCGGATGCTGATCTCATCTATCAGCCTCGGACGCGGCTAGAGGACGCCTGCCGGAAACCCAACTGACCAACGCCTGCCCGACGCGATCGCCAGCCGAGCGCGAGATTAAGCCTCGATTCGCGTGCCGGGACATGCCTATTATCACGATCGCGCCTCCGCCTGCGGATGCGTCGCTGCAATTTGTGAAACAATTTCAGGTGAAGAGCATCCGCTATGGCCGCGCCCGCGAGACAAGGACTTTACGATCCGCGCAACGAGCACGATTCCTGCGGCGTCGGTTTCGTCGCCAATATCAAGGGACGAAAATCGCACGACATCATCGCGCGCGGCCTGGAGATCCTGGTTAATCTCGACCATCGCGGTGCGGTCGGCGCCGACCCGCTGGTCGGCGACGGCGCCGGGTGCCTGATCCAGATGCCCGACGCGCTGCTGCGCGATTGGGCGGCACGCCGAAACCTGCGCTTGCCGCCGCTCGGTCGCTACGCCGTCGCCATGTGCTTTCTGCCGCGCGACCAGGCGGCGCGCGATTTCGCCATCCGCCATGTCGAGCACTTCATCGTGGCCGAGGGCCAGTCGTTGGTCGGCTGGCGCGACGTGCCGACCGACATCGAGGGGCTCGGCGCGCGGGTCATCGAGACGATGCCGGTAATCCGTCAGGCGATCGTCGCCGCCGACCCGGCGCTCGCCGACCAGGACGCGTTTGAGCGAAAAATCCTGACGATCCGCAAGCAGGCGCTGAACAGCGTCGTGACGCTTGGCGCCAAGCACAATCTGCCGGGTCTGCCCGAGCTTTACATGCCGTCCTTCTCGACGCGCACGGTAGTCTACAAGGGGCTGCTGCTGGCGCCGCAAGTCGGAGGTTTTTACAAGGATTTGCGCAACCCACTGACCGTCTCGGCCATGGCGCTGGTTCATCAGCGATTTTCGACCAACACCTTTCCGTCGTGGCGGCTGGCCCATCCCTACCGTTTTTTGTGCCACAACGGCGAGATCAACACGGTGCGCGGCAACGTCAACTGGATGCACGCGCGCCGCCAGGCGATGACTTCGGAGCTGCTCGGCGCGGACCTGGCCAAGATGGTGCCGCTGATCGGGCCTAATCAATCGGACACCGCCTGCATCGACAACGCGCTCGAACTGCTGGTCGTCGGCGGCGGCTACTCGCTTGCCCATGCGATGATGATGCTGATCCCCGAGGCCTGGGCCGGCGACCCGATGATGGACGCGCAACGGCGGGCCTTTTACGAATACCACGCGGCATTGATGGAACCGTGGGATGGGCCGGCGGCAATCGCCTTTACCGACGGAAGGCAGATCGGCGCCACGCTCGACCGCAACGGGCTGCGCCCGGCGCGCTACGTGATCACCGAGGACGATCACGTGATCATGGCCTCGGAAGCGGGGGTGCTGCCGATCCCGGAGCAGCAGATCCGCCGCAAATGGCGGCTGCAGCCGGGCAAGATGCTGCTGATCGACCTCGAAGAGGGGCGCATCATCGACGACGACGAGGTCAAGCGCAACCTCGCCGCCGAGCATCCTTACGAACACTGGCTGCAAGAGACCCAGTTCAAGCTCGCCGATCTGCCGGAGCTGTCGGCGGATACGCCGGGACGGGCCCATGAAAACGCGGGCCCGGCGAACGATCCGACGTCGCACCTCAACCGGCAGCAGGCGTTCGGCTACACCCAGGAAGACCTGCAGTTCTTTCTCGAGCCGATGGCGCGCGACGGCGACGACCCGGTCGGCTCGATGGGCACCGACACGCCGATCGCGGCGCTGTCGAGCAAACCCAAGCTTCTGTACAATTATTTCAAGCAGAACTTCGCCCAGGTCACCAACCCGCCGATCGACCCGATCCGCGAAGAACTCGTCATGTCGCTGGTGTCGATGATCGGGCCGCGGCCCAACCTTTTGGGGCACGAGGCCGGCACCCATTACCGGCTCGAAGTGGCGCAGCCGATCCTGACCGACGCCGATCTGAAAAAGATCCACGGGATCGAAAGCCTGGTCAGCGCGTTTCGCACCGACACGCTCGACGCCACCTGGCCGGCTGACGAGGGTGCCGACGGCATCGTGCCGGCGATCGAGCGGCTGTGCCGTGAGGCCACGCAAGCGGTCGAGGCCGGCCACAACATCCTGATCCTGTCGGATCGTGCGACCTCGGCCGAGCGGGTGCCCATCCCCGCCCTGCTCGCGACCTCGGCGGTGCATCATCATTTGATCCGGCAGGGTCTGCGCACCTTGACCGGGATCGTCGTCGAGACCGGGGAGGCGCGCGAGGTGCACCATTTCTGCGCGCTTGCCGGCTATGGCGCCGAAGCGATCAACCCCTATCTCGCTTTCGCCACGCTCGAACAGCTCCGGATCGAGGACGGTCTGCCGCTCAGCGCCGAGGCGGTGCAGAAGAATTACCTGAAGGCGGTTGACAAGGGCATCCTCAAGGTCATGTCCAAGATGGGCATATCGACCTATCAGTCCTATTGCGGGGCTCAGATCTTCGACGCCGTCGGGCTCGCCAGCGACTTTGTCGAAAAGTACTTCACCGGCACCGCCACGACGATCGAGGGGGTCGGCCTGCGCGAAATCGCCCGCGAGGCGGTCGAGCGCCATCGCCATGCCTATGGCGACGCCCTGATCTATCACGAAATGCTCGACGCCGGCGGCGATTACGCGTTCCGCCTGCGCGGCGAAGACCACGCTTGGACCGCGCAATCGGTCGCCAAACTGCAACATGCGGTGCGCGGCAACTCGCCGGGCGGCTACCGAGACTTTGCCGCAGCGATCAACGACCAGAGCGAGCGGCTCCTGACGATCCGCGGGCTGATGCGGTTCGATTTTGCGGCCGAACCGGTGCCGCTCGACGAGGTCGAGCCGGCGCGCGAGATCGTCAAGCGGTTCGCCACCGGTGCGATGAGCTTCGGCTCGATCAGCCGCGAAGCGCACACGACCCTGGCAATCGCGATGAACCGCATCGGCGGTAAATCCAACACCGGAGAGGGTGGCGAGGAGGCGACGCGGTTCCGGCCGCTCGACAATGGCGACTCGATGCGCTCGGCGATCAAGCAGGTGGCCTCGGGCCGGTTTGGCGTCACCACCGAATACCTGGTCAACGCCGATGTCCTGCAGATCAAGATGGCCCAGGGTGCGAAGCCCGGGGAAGGCGGCCAATTGCCCGGCCACAAGGTGGATAAAGCCATTGCCAAGGTGCGGCATTCGACCCCGGGGGTCGGGCTGATCTCGCCGCCGCCGCACCACGACATCTATTCGATCGAGGATCTGGCGCAGCTGATCCACGATCTCAAAAACGCCAATCCGCGGGCCGCGGTATCGGTCAAGCTCGTCTCCGAAGTCGGGGTCGGCACCGTCGCCGCTGGGGTTGCCAAGGCGCGGGCCGACCATGTGACGATCGCCGGGTTCGAGGGCGGCACCGGAGCGAGCCCGTTGACCTCGCTGACTCACGCCGGCTCACCCTGGGAGATCGGGCTCGCCGAGACCCAGCAGACCCTGGTGCTGAACGGGCTCAGAGGCCGCATCGCGGTGCAGGTCGATGGCGGGCTCAGAACCGGGCGCGATGTGGTGATCGGCGCCATGCTCGGCGCCGACGAGTTCGGCTTCTCGACCGCTCCGTTGATCGCGGCCGGCTGCGTGATGATGCGCAAATGCCATCTGAACACCTGCCCTGTCGGCATCGCCACCCAGGACCCGGTGCTGCGCGCTCGCTTCACCGGCCAGCCCGAGCATGTGATCAACTATTTCTTCTTTGTCGCCGAGGAAGTGCGCGAACTGATGGCGCAGCTCGGCTTCCGCCGCTTCCGCGAGATGATTGGCCGGGTCGACCGGCTCGACATGGTCCGCGCGATCGAACACTGGAAAGCCAAGGGCATAGACCTGTCGCGGCTGCTGTATCGCGCGG
Source organism: Allostellaceae bacterium (assembly GCA_036500965.1). Lineage (GTDB taxonomy): Bacteria > Pseudomonadota > Alphaproteobacteria > ATCC43930 > CGMCC-115725 > AP-15. Next base: position 32,016 of record DASYBC010000089.1, read on the forward strand.
CGCCGGCGCCGGGGGTAGCGGTGCGCAATTGCGAGCGGCAGGAGCACCACCTCGACAATGCCCTCGACATCGAGCTGATCGCGGCGGCGCAAGCGGCGCTCGACGAGCGCGAGCCGGTACGCATAGAGCTGCCGATTCGCAATGTCCACCGCACCGTCGGCGCCATGCTGTCGGGCGAGGTGGCGCGCCGCTACGGCCATGCCGGCCTGCCGCAGGACACGATCTGGGTTAACTTTACGGGCAATGCCGGCGGCAGCTTCGGGGCGTTTTTGGCGCGCGGACTGACCCTCGAGCTCTACGGCGATGCGAACGACTATGTCGGCAAAGGGTTGTCCGGTGGTCGGCTGATCGTCCGCCAACCGCCCGAGACCGCACGCGAGCCGACCGAAAACATCATCATCGGCAATACCGTGCTCTATGGCGCCATTGCCGGCGAAGCCTATTTCGAAGGGGTCGCCGGCGAGCGCTTCGCGGTGCGCAACTCGGGTGCGGTGGCGGTCGTCGAAGGCACCGGCGATCACGGCTGCGAATACATGACCGGCGGGGTCGTCGTCGTGCTCGGCCAGACCGGCCGCAATTTCGCCGCCGGGATGTCGGGCGGGATCGCCTATGTCTGGGACCCGCAGGCTCGGTTCGCCAGTCTGTGCAATCTTGCGACCGTTGGGCTCGAAGCGATCTCCGCCCCCGATCCCGACGAGGATGAGGATCCCGACCGGCCGCGCCAGCGCTCGCCCAATGTCGAGGACGCCGGCATGGGCGACCTCTTACGTTTCGATGCGACAAGGCTGCGCATCCTGTTGGAGCGTCATCATCTGTTCACCGGCAGCGCGCGCTCCCGGACGCTGCTCGACCACTGGGCCGACACCCTCTCTGCCTTCGTAAAGGTGATGCCCAAGGACTATCGGCGGGCACTGCTCGAGCTGAAGGCCGAGCGCGAAGCGGCGCAAATGGCCGCGGCGGAGTGAGGCGGCGGGCACTCATCGCATTCGCGGCCGGTGTCGCGGGCTGTTGCCCGCTTGCCGGCGCCGCAGAGAAGCCGAGTTTGCCATTGCGGAGAATACCGACACCCCGAGGGGCCGCTAAGGCCAATATGGTCATCGAATAGATACCGGCCGCCGGGCGAAAGCGTGCTGTTTACGTCGCGCCGATTGATGATAGCCTTTGTCTCCGGCATTATGATATAGGTCAGCATTGATGACCCGTACCGAGCGAGTCGCACGATGGAGTTGGGATGGGCAAGCCGACTGGCTTTCTTGAATATGCACGGCGCGACCGCGGCTACGACAAGCCGGCGGTGCGGCGGAGCAATTGGCAGGAATTCGTCAAGCCGCTGGCGCGCCCGGAATTGCGCCAACAAGCCGCGCGCTGCATGGATTGCGGCATTCCGTTCTGCCACGACGGCTGCCCGGTCGACAATCTAATCCCCGACTGGAACAATTTGGTTTATCGCGACCAGTGGCGGGCAGCGCTGCGGATACTGCATTCCACCAATAATTTTCCCGAATTCACCGGCCGCATCTGCCCGGCTCCGTGCGAGGCTGCCTGCACCCTCAACATCGACGACAACCCGGTCACGATCAAGACGATTGAATGCGCGATCGTCGATCGCGGCTGGGAAGAGGGTTGGATCGAGCCGGTCGTTGCCGCGCAGCGGACCGGCAAGAAAGTTGCCGTGGTCGGCTCGGGGCCGGCGGGGCTGGCTTGCGCGCAGCAGCTGGCACGGGCCGGCCATGCGATAACCGTGTTCGAAAAGGCCGACCGCATCGGCGGGCTGCTGCGCTACGGCATACCCGACTTCAAGATGGAAAAGCGGCTGATCGACCGCCGCGCCGAGCAGATGACGGCCGAGGGGGTCGACTTTCGGACCGAGGTCGAAATCGGGACCGATATCGCGATGGCTTCGTTGATCGAGCGGTTCGACGCCGTGGCGATGACCGGCGGCGCCGAGCAGCCGCGCGATCTCGAAGTGCCGGGGCGCGAACTCGACGGCATCCATTTCGCAATGGATTTCCTGCCGCAGCAGAACAAGCGCGGCGCCGGCGACAGCGAGGAGCGCGCCGCACCCAACGGCACGATCACTGCCGCCGGCAAGCACGTCATCGTGATCGGCGGCGGCGACACCGGCTCCGACTGCATCGGCACCTCGGTGCGCCAGGGTGCGGCATCGATCACCCAGCTCGAAATTCTGCCCAAGCCGCCCGAGCGCGAGAACAAGGCGCAGACTTGGCCCGACTGGCCGCTGAAATTGCGCACCTCGTCATCGCAGGAAGAGGGCTGCCAACGCGGTTGGTCGGTGTTGACCAAGCGGGCGGTCGGCACCGAAGGCCGGATTACCGCGCTCGAATGCGTCCGCCTCGAATGGGCCAAGAACCCGGACGGCCGGTTCGTGATGCAGGAAATCCCGGACAGCGGCCTTGCCTTGAAGGCCGATCTGGTGCTGCTGGCGATGGGCTTTTTGGGCCCGCGGCGGCCGGGGATGCTCGAAGCGGCGGGCGTCGCCCTCGACCCGCGCGGCAACGTCCTCGCCAACACAGCCGATTACCGCACTTCCGCACCCAAATTGTTCGCCGCCGGCGACATGCGGCGCGGCCAGTCGCTGGTTGTCTGGGCGATCCGCGAAGGCCGCCAATGCGCCCGCGCCATCGACGAGTTCCTGATGGGCGCGAGCCTGTTGCCGCGGTAGCGGTGCCGCGGCACTATTCGGCGGCCAAGAGCGGCGGCTGCACCACGGCGCGCTCGGCGCGGGCCATCGGCTGCGGCCACCAGCGATCCTCCCATTCGCCGAACAGGCCCTTGAGCTGCGGCATCACCCGCTCGGCGAAGAGCCGGGTGTTGTAGACCGCCAACTCCTTGCCCATGCTGCCGAACTGTAAGAGCAGCATCAGATGGCCGACGTTGAGGTCGGTCGCGACCTCGGTCAGTTGCCGGGCGACCTCGTCGGGCGAGCCGACGATCACATAGCCACGCTCGACGATGTCGGCGATGTCGGTCGTGGCGCGCGCCTTTTGCCGAGCGTCGAGGCTGGCGGCGCGACCGATCTGGCCGACGACGCCCGCGCGTTGCGTCGCCTCGGTGATATAGCCGGGCGGCATCGCCCAGCGCGGATCGACCCGCAGGCAACGGCCGTAGAAATACTCGGCCGGCTCGGCGTAGAGCTCCATCGCCTTTTCCCGCGATTCTGCGACCCCAACGAACTGCAAGAACCCGGCGCGGTACGGGTTCATGTCCTTGCCGAGACGCTTCATCTCGTCCCAGAACCCGGTCATCGTCGCCTGTCCGTCCTTGTACCCAAAGTAGGACAGATACGCGTAGACGTAGTCCATCTTCGCGCACCATTGCCAGGTCTCGACCGAACCGCCGCCAGGGATCCATACCGGTGGGTGCGGGCGCTGGATCGGCCGCGGCCAGATGTTGACGTAGCGCTGCTGGTTGAACCGGCCGTTAAAGGCGAACGTCTCCGGCTCCTGCCACGCCTTCATCACCAAATCGTGCGCCTCGTAATACCGCTCGCGCAGCATCGATGGGTTCTGGCTGTAGGCGAAACACGTGTCCATCGGCGTGCCGACCGGGAAGCCGGCGATAAGGCGACCGCCGGAGATCACGTCGATCATCGCGAACTCTTCCGCGACCCGCGTCGGCGGGTTGTAGAGCGCGAGGCT
>DASYBC010000090.1:0-91288 GCA_036500965.1 Allostellaceae bacterium
TTCCTCCTGACCGCCACTGTCCAAAATTTGAGGAAGCTGGTTCGCGCGCTGGCGTACCGTCCACCGGCATCCGCGCTCGGTGCGGGCTGACCATAAGAAATCAGAATTCCAGGCCTCAGCGGTCGCCGATCGGCAACCGCAAGATCACTCGGGCTCAACCTCGCCGTTGTCCAGCACCCCGCCGATGTCACCCTCGCCCGAGTTTTTCAACGGTATCCTTGAAATGTGCATATGACATTATCAACCTTGTCCGCGACAGTAATTAGAATAATTGACTCATGCTCTGGGCACAAGCGGGTCGAGGTGGACCCGGTTTCTGCGCACCACCAGGGGCAAGTGCAGCAAGCGGAGGTCGGGTGCAACCCGTCACGTCGGACGCAGAGACGGCGGCGGCTCATGCGGCCGCTCCATCCGACCTACAAAGCCGGTTAGGTGCGTGCGATACGCGCCAGGCGAGCCCTCGTTGCGGCGGTCGCCGCGGTGAAGCAATCTGCGCCGGCCTCGCGCCAACAGGAGAATCGAGATGGGCGCCGGCCTCACATCGGCTCCAGCGGCAGCGTTTCGATATGACGACCTCCCCAACCCGATTACGCGAGGCGCCACCGCCGTGAGCGATCGGTCAGACCGCGGATGAGGGGCCCCGACCTTCTCGAGCGCATGCGGGCGAACCCGCTGGCCGATTGGACGATTGCCGACATTGAGCGGCTGTGCCGCACCTGCGGATTGACGATAACGTCGCCGCGCCGCGGCTCGCATTTCAAGGTGCGCGATCCAAACGGCAGCTCGACCCTGACGATTCCAGCGTGGCGGCCAATTAAGCCGGTTTATATTCGGGCGCTCGTTGCGCTCGCCGAGCAATTGGGCGAAAGGACGGATCGCGGATGACTTATCGTTATCGGATAATGCTGCGTCCGCTCGATGATCGGGACGGTGGCGGCTGGCTCGCCGAGGTTCCCGAGCTGGCAGGCTGCATATCCGACGGAGAGACCCCGCAACAGGCGGTCGAGAACGTCATGGATGCGATCGCCTGCTGGATCGAGGCGGCAGAGGAAGACGGGCGGCCGATACCTGCGCCCGTTGGCGCCGAAGCGGCCTGACGATGGAGAGCATGATGACCGATAGCCTGACCGGATTTCTGGCTTCGCGGGCGGCGGAACTCGGGTGGGACGATCTGCCCGGCCCAGTCCGCGAATTGGCGCGGCAATGCGTGCTCGACACGCTGGGCTGCGCGCTGGCCGGAGCCGGCGATCCGCTGGTTGCAATGCTGCTCGATGAACTGGCCGAAGCCGGCGGCGAGGGACAGGCGAGCGTGCTCGGCCATCATCGGCGGCTGCCGGCGCTGTCGGCGGCGCTGGTCAATGGTGCTGCGGGCCACGCGCTCGATTTCGACGACGTCAATGTCGCGATGCCGGGCCATCCCTCGGTCGCCGTATTGCCGGGATTGCTTGCCCTGGCCGAGTGGCGCCACAGCTCCGGGCGGGACCTGCTGACCGCGTTTGTCGCCGGCTACGAGACCGAATGCCGCATCGGCGCGGCGCTGAGCCCCGGCCATTACGCGCTCGGCTTCCATTCGACTGCGACGATCGGCTGCCTTGGTGCGGCGGTGGCCTGCGCTCGGCTCTTGGGCCTCGACACGCAAGCGACCGCGACCGCGCTCGGCATCGCCGGGACCCAGGCGGCCGGGCTCAAATCCGAGTTCGGCACGATGTGCAAGCCGTTTCATGCCGGCAAGGCGGCGCAAAACGGCTTGCTGGCGGCGCGGCTGGCGGCGCGCGGCTTTTCCAGCCGGATCGACCTGATCGAATGCGTGCAAGGCTTTGCCGCGACGCACGGCCCCGATTTTTCGCCGCAGGCCGCGCTGGCCGAGCCCGAAAGCGGCTATCACATCCTCGCCAACCTCTTCAAATATCATGCCGCGTGCTATTTCACCCATGCGCCGATCGAATGCGCCCGCGCTGTGCGCCGCCAGCACCAGCTGACGCCCGACCGTGTCGCCGGGATTACCCTGCGAATCGATCGCAGCACCGACCGCGTGTGCAACATCGCGGCTCCGGTCGACGGGCTGCAGAGCAAGTTCAGCCTGCGCCAGACCGTGGCGATGGCGCTCGCCGGCATTGACACGGCGCGCCTCGACGCCTATGGCGAAACGACCGCGCGCGATCCCGCGCTGATCGGGCTGCGCGAACGCATCAATATCGAATTCCAGGACGGCTGGCCGCAGACCCTCGCCGAGATCGAGGTTATCCTCGCGGATGGCGGCAAGGCCGGTGCGCGGCATGATTCCGGCATCCCTGCCGCCGACATTGCCGAGCAGGGCCGGCGGCTCGCCGCCAAATTCGACGCGCTGGTCGTGCCCGTGCTGGGTGCGGCGCGGGTGCGCGAATTGCGCGAGATGATCGCCGGTCTCGATGATGTCGCCGATGTCGGCGCCGTGTGCCGGCTCTGCGCGGGCTGAGAAAGCCCCTCGCCCCGACCTTCTCCCCGCAGGCGGGGCGAGGGAGCAGGTCGGCGCGCGGCCGGCAGCAAGCCAGCGCGATCAGTGCGGGTTTCCGCCGGTTGGTGGCCGAAGTGACGCTTCTCTCTGAGCTGCCCGCCAATCGCGACGGGTTGCCGCAGCCGGCGGACGGGCGCGCCGCGGCGCTCGGTTTCGCGGCGTGGGACGAGGCGCTTGCCTCGGCTGCGGGCGATGCCGACGCGTCGGCGGCGCGGGCGTGGAGTGCCGCCGATCCGGGGCGACACCTGCTGGCCGCGATCTTTGGCGGCAGCCCGTTTCTGAGTGGGCTCGCGGTTAAGGAATGGCGGTTTCTGAGCCGCCTCTTTACCGCTGGTCCCGATCCGCTGCGCGATGAGATCATCGCAGCGACCGAAGCGTCGGACGATGCCTGCGAGGACACTGCGGCGCTGATGCACCGGCTGCGATTGGCCAAGCGCCGGACTGCGCTGCTCGCAGCCGTTGCCGAGCTGGCCGGCTTCTGGTTGCTCGAAGCGCAGATGGCGGCGCTCAGCCGCTTCGCCGCGGCGGCCATCGGCGCGGCGCTGCGCCACCTGCTGCGCCAGGCCGCCGCCAAGGGGATGATCGCGCTGCCCGACGCGGGCGACCCGGAGCGCGACTGCGGGCTGATCGTGCTCGGCCTCGGCAAGCTCGGCGGGCGCGAGCTCAACTATTCGAGCGATATCGACCTGATCCTGTTTTTCGATGCGGACAAGGCGAAGGTGACCGCGCGCGACGGCCCGCAGCCCGTCTTCAGCCGGTTGGCGCGCGATCTGGTGCGCCTCCTCGAAGAGCGCACCGGCGACGGCTATGTGTTTCGCACCGACCTGCGGCTGCGCCCCGACCCGGGCTCGACCCCGCCGGCGATGTCGGTCGCGGCGGCGATGGCCTATTACGAGAGCGTCGGGCAGAACTGGGAGCGCGCGGCGCTGATCAAGGCGCGCCCGGTCGCCGGCGATCGCCTTGCCGCAAGGCGTTTTCTGCACGAGCTGCGGCCGTTTTTGTGGCGCCGCCATCTCGATTTCGCGGCGATCCAGGACATCCACTCGATCAAGCGCCAGATCAACGCCCATCGCGGCGGCGGCCGGATCGCGGTCGAAGGCCACGATGTCAAAATCGGTCGCGGCGGCATTCGCGAGGTCGAGTTCTTCGCCCAGACGCAGCAGCTGATCTGGGGCGGGCGGATGCCGCAGCTGCGGGTGCGCGCGACCTGCGAGGCGCTGCGCCAGCTCGCCGCAGCGGGCCGCATCGATCCAGCGACCGCAACGACCCTGATCGAGGATTACCGGTTTTTGCGCCGCGTCGAGCACCGCTTGCAGATGGTCGACGATCAGCAAACCCATCGCCTGCCGGCCGACCGCGACGGCATCGCCCGGCTCGCCGCCTTTCTCGGCTACCGCGAGCCGGACGCGTTCGCCGCCGAGCTGACCCGGCATCTGGGCTCGGTCGAGCGCCATTACGCCGACCTCTTCGAGCAGGCGCCTAGCCTCGCTGGCCCCGGCGACCTCGTCTTCACCGGTGCCGAGGACGATCCCGAGACCCTGCGCACCCTCGCCGGGCTCGGTTTTACCGAGCCGCCGGCCGTCGCGGGGCTGGTTCGCAGCTGGCATCACGGCCGGATGCGCGCCACCCGCAGCCAGCGGGCGCGCGAAATCCTGACCGAGATCGTCCCGGAATTGCTGCGCATTTTTGGCGCGACCTCACATCCCGACGAGGCGCTGCGGCGCTTCGACCAGTTTCTGACGCATCTGCCGGCCGGGGTGCAGCTGCTCTCGCTGTTTCAGGCGAACCCGGGGCTGTTGGCGCTGCTTGCCGATGTGATGGCGGGTGCGCCGCGACTGGCTGAGCGGCTGGCGCAGCGCCCGGCGCTGCTCGAGGCGGTCTTGACCCAGGAGTTTTTCGCGCTGCCGCCGGACCGCCCCGGGCTCGCCGCCGAGATCGCCGACGCCCTCGCCGGTGTTGCCGATTTTGCCGACACGCTCGATCTGCTGCGGCGCTGGGCCGGCGAGCGCCGGTTCCAGGTCGGGGTCCAGCTGCTGCGCCGCACACTCGATGGCGAGGCCGCCGGCAAGGCTCTTGCCGACATCGCCGAAAGCGCTCTCGCCGCCTTGGTCCCGGCGGTCGAGGCGGAATTCGCGCGCCGCCATGGGCTTGTGCCGGGCGGCCAATTGGCGGTGATCGGGATGGGCCGGCTCGGCAGCCGCGAGATGACCTTGGCCTCCGATTTGGATTTGATCGTGATCTACGATGCGCCGCCCGGCGCCGAGGCCTCCGATGGCCCTCAGCCGCTCCCGGTGCCCGCCTATTACGCCCGGTTGAGCCAAAGGCTGATTGGTGCCATCACCGCGCCGACCGCCGAGGGTTCCCTCTACGCGGTCGATATGCGGCTGCGGCCGTCGGGTGCGGCCGGGCCGATCGCCTCGAGCCTCGCCAGCTTCGAGCGCTATCAGCGCGAAGCGGCCTGGACTTGGGAGCACATGGCGCTGACCCGCGCGCGACCGGTTGCCGGCGACCCAAGGCTGTGCCAGCGGGTCGGCGAGGCGATCGAGGCGGTGCTGCGGTCGCGGCGCGACCCGCGCCGCCTCTTGGCCGACGTCGCCGACATGCGCCGGCGCATCGCCGCGGAGCACCCCCGCCCATCAGCCTGGGACCTCAGAAACCGCCGCGGCGGGCTGATCGATCTCGAATTCATCGCGCAATACCTGATGCTGCGCGAGGCCGCCTCATCGCCGCAGGTGCTGCAACGCGCCACCGCCGCGGCGTTGCGGGCGCTGGGCCGGGCCGGGCTGCTCTCGCCGCAGGCCGAGCATGAGTTGTCCGACGCTCTGACCTTGCTGCGCCAGGTGCAGGCGCTGTTGACCTTGGTCGGCGACAGCGGGTCGCATGACGGGGCTTTTCCGGAGCCCGACGCCGCCGCCCTCGCGCGCTGCGCCGGAGCGGTTGACTTCGCTCGCCTCGGCGCAGATATCACTGCCGCCGCCGCGCGCGTCGCCAGCTGGTACGAGCGCCTGGTCGACCAGCCGGCGCGTCAAGCTGCGCTCGAGCGGGCGGAACCGGGAGGGGAGGGTGCATCATGAGTATCGAGTTCGGCGATAAAGCTCCCGACTTCACCTTGCCGACCGACGGCGGCGGCGAGGTCGCGCTCTCCAGCCTCGCCGGCAAAAAGGTGGTGCTGTATTTCTACCCGAAGGACGACACCTCCGGCTGCACCGCCGAGGCGTGCGGCTTTCGCGACTCGTTTCCGGATTACGGCGGAGCCGGCGCGGTGGTCATCGGGATTTCCAAGGATTCGGTCGCCTCTCATGACAAATTCAAGAAGAAGCATGGCCTGCCGTTCATCCTCGCCTCCGATGGCGACGGAGCCGTCTGCGAAAAATACGGCACCTGGGTCGAAAAGAGCATGTACGGGCGCAAATACATGGGCATTGAGCGCGCCACCTTTCTGATCGACGGCGCGGGGACGGTGCGCGGCGTCTGGCGCAAGGTCAGGGTGCCGGGCCATGTCGCCGACGTGCTCAAGGCGGCGCGCGCCCTCTGACCATTGCATTTCCGATCCCCAAGAGCTTGACCGCTGGCGCGGCGGCGATCCTCGCCACCGCTGATCCCGCGGCAAAGGCGGCGGCGAGCCGGGTGCTGGCCGCTGCCTGGGCCGACGGGGTGCTCGCGGTCGGCGATGCGCTGCCGCCGCTGCGGCCGGCGCGGCCGCACCGCCCGGTGCTGCGCCCGCCGCGCGAGATGCGCAAGCGCCGGAACTTCGGGTCGCAGGCCGGGCGAACCGCGTTGCTGCATGCGCTCGCCCATATCGAGCTCAACGCGATCGATCTCGGCTGGGACATCATCGCGCGGTTTGCCAGCGACGCGCTGTCCCGCGATTTTTTCGACGACTGGGTCGGGGTCGCCGCCGAGGAAGCTGGGCATTTCGGTCTGTTGGCGGCGCGGCTCGCTGAGCTCGGCGCGTGCTACGGCGATCTGCCGGCCCATGACGGGCTCTGGGAAGCGGCGGCGGCAACCGCCGATGATGTGCTGGCGCGGCTCGCAATCGTGCCGCTGGTGCTCGAAGCGCGCGGGCTCGATGTGACCCCGCAGATGGCGCTGCGGCTCGAACGCGCCGGCGATCATCGCAGCGCCGGGATCCTCGATCGCATCTATCAGGACGAGATCGGGCACGTGGCGGTCGGCGTGCGCTGGTTCGAGCGGCTGGCCGTGGAGCGCGGCCTCGCTCCCGAAGCGGTCTTTCGCGAATGCGTAGGGCGTTGCTTCAAGGGCGAGCTGAAGCGGCCCTTCAATCATGCGGCCCGAAGCGCCGCAAACTTTCCCGCCTCCTATTATGAGCCGCTGAGCGCTGGCTGATCATCTGGCGGGGTCGGGCTCGACCGACGCCGCGCGCGATGGCGTCTGCCTGGTGGGGTGGGCCTCGAGCCGACGCTCGGCTTCTTCGCTGACGACCCGGGCGAGGTCGGGCTGATGCCCGAGCAGCTGGCGAAAATCGACGATGTCGAGGGTCAGCAAGGTGCAGGGCTGGGTGGCGACGATCGTCGCGTTGCGCGGCTCGCCGGTCAATAGCGCGATTTCGCCAAAGAACTCCCCGGGGCCGAGGCGAACCGCTCCCGGCCGCAGCCGCACCTCGACCTCGCCCGCGGCGATGAAATACATGCAGTCGCCGTGCTCGCCGCGGCGCACGATGATCGCTCGCGCCGGATAGTCGCGCGGCCGTAAGAGGCGCGCCACATCGGCGATGACCGAGGCGCCGACCTTGCTGAAAAAAGGGACCTTGGCGACGAGATCCCAGGTCCGCAGAAACTCGCGCCGGCGCAATTCCTCGGCATAGCCGGTGGCGAGAATGCCGGCCCACAGCGCGAACACCATAATCCCGCCGACCATGACGAACCCGGCCAAAATGCGCCCGAGCGGGGTGACCGGCGTCACATCGCCATAACCGGTCGTCGTCAAGGTCACGATCGCCCACCACAGCGCCTGCGGGATCGAGCCGAACCGTTGCGGCTGGGCGTCGCGCTCGAGCAGATAGGCGAGGCTGGCGGCGGCCAGCAGGACGATCCCGAAACCGAGCAGCACCGAGAGGAGCGCCGCGCGGGCGCGGCTGATCACCCGCCCGAGGCTCGCCAGCCCCGGCGAGTACCGGACCAGCTTGAACACCCAGACAAAGCCATAAAGGCTGGCGTATTTCGGGTTGAGCGCGACGTCGAGAACCCCAGGCAGCGCGCCGAGCAGATCGAACGCACCGCCGGCCGACATCGCCCAGGCGAGCCGCGCGCGCCAGCCGCGGCGGTGAGCCGCGGGAGCGCCGGGGGCAGCCAGCAGCCGCGCCGCATACTCGGCGAAAAAGAACGCGCAGACGATCTGAAACCCGGCGTCGAGCAGACCGTGATAGGCGTTTCGCCACGCTGTCTCGGTATCGGCCAGCATGATCGCGATGCCGAGGATGACCATCGTATGATGGGCAATCCGAAACGCCCGCGCGGCGGTGCCGGCACTCTCGGGCTGAAGGACCTGATAGAGGCGCTCCCAGCGCATGCGCCATTGTAACGGCAGCTCTGCTCGCCCGAAATAGAGCGGCGCCCGGCGCGGCTGCGTCATCGTCACGGCTGAGCGCCGGGACGCGGCGTTTCGGCCTCGACACCGCTGGCCGGCCAGCTGCCGCCGAGCGAGCTTTCGCATCGCCGCGATTTCCTGTTATAGGGGCGGGGTGGCGGTCTTCCCGAGCAACCGGCGAGCTCTGCTCGCCTTTGTTCACGACATCGCGATGGCGGCGCTCTCGTTCGTCCTCGCGCTGTATCTGCGCATCGGGACCGATCTCTCCGGCCACCAGCCGCGCTTGATCGCGGTCTATGTCGCCGGCTTCACCGCGATCGCCGCCGGCGCATTTTTGCTGACCGGGCTCTATCGCGGCATTTGGCGTTATGCCTCGTTGCCCGATTTGTTCAACATCGCCCGCGCGGTCAGCCTGAGCCTGCTCGTCTTTCTGCCGGTGATGTTCGTCCTGACCCGGCTCGCGGCATTGCCGCGCTCGACCCTGCTGATCGACTGGTTTGTGCTGGTGGCGCTGTTGGGCGCGCCGCGCCTTGCCTACCGCCTGTTCAAGGACCGCGGCCTCGACCACATCCTCGAACGTGCCAAGCACCGCAACGTGCCGGTGCTGCTGATCAGCGCCAAGGACGGCGCCGATACCTTTATCCGCGAGATGATGCGCAACCCGCGCGCCGTCTATCGCGTCGTCGGCGTCCTCGCCGACACTCCCTCGCGGGTCGGGCGCGAGATCTATCGGGTCCCGGTGCTGGGCACGATCGATTCGCTCGAAAGCGTGGTCGAGCGGCTGGACCGCCGCGGCAAGCGCCCGCAAAAGCTGATCATCACCGCGCAGAACCTGCCCGGCGACCAGGTGCGCTCCCTGCTCGACCGCGCAGAAGCGCTGGCCATTCCGCTCGCCCGTCTGCCCAAGCTGACCGATTTCCAGCGCAGCCTCGACGATCCCGAGCACGGCCCGGAGCACATCCTCGAGCCGATCGCCCTCGAAGATCTGCTGGGCCGACCGCAGGCGGTCCTCGACCGCGACGGGATGGCGCGGCTGATCCGCGGACGGCGGGTGCTGGTCACCGGCGCCGGCGGCACGATCGGCGCCGAGCTCGCGCGCCAGATCGCCGCCTTCGCGCCCGGCCGGCTGATCCTGCTCGACAACAGCGAGTTCGCGCTTTACGCGATCGACCTGGAGTTGCGCGAGCGTTATCCGCGCTTGGCGCAGCTGCCGCTGCTGCGCGACGTGCGCGAGCGCAGGGAGATCGAGGCGGTGATCGCCGCCGAACGGCCCGAAATCGTGTTCCACGCGGCGGCGCTAAAACATTTGCCGATGGTCGAGGCCAACCCGATCGAGGGGGTTCTGACCAATATCGCCGGGAGCCGCAACGTCGCCGAGGCGGCGCGCGCCTATGGCGTGTCGGTCGTCGTCATCATCTCGACCGACAAGGCGGTCAACCCGACAAGCGTCATGGGGGCGACCAAGCGGCTGGCCGAGAGCTTCGCCCAGGCGCTCGATCTTTACGAGGCGCGCCGCGCGGCGCCGGGCACGCGCTATGTCACCGTGCGCTTCGGCAACGTCCTCGGCTCGACCGGGTCGGTGGTGCCGCTGTTCGCCCGTCAGCTCGCCGCCGGCGGGCCGCTGACCGTCACCGACCCCGAAGTATCGCGGTTTTTCATGACGGTGCGCGAGGCGGTCGAATTGGTGCTGCAAGCGGCAGCGCTGTCCTCCGTGCCCCTTTCCTCCGTGCCGCCCCCGCCCGAAGACCGCGGCACGATCTGCATTCTCGATATGGGCGAGCCGGTCAGGATCGTCGATCTCGCGCGGCAAATGATCCGCCTCGCCGGGCGGCGGCCCGACCGCGACATCAAAATTGAGTTTATCGGCCTGCGGGCCGGCGAAAAGCTGCACGAGGAGCTGTTTCATCCGGCCGAGCCGCTGATGCCGACGAAGAGCCCGGCGATCCGCCTCGCCGCACCGCGCACCGCCGACTACGCGATGCTGGCCCGCTCGATCGATGAATTGGAGGAGGCGGCGCGCTCGCGCCGCGAAGAGCGCATGCTCCAGCTGCTCGAGCGGCTGGTGCCCGAATACCGCCGCAACGCGCCGCGGCCGAACCCGGCAATCGCCTCCGGCAGCTGATCCGAGGCTCGCCCGCCCTGCCGGCCGCGCACCACATCAATGCGCTGCCCGGACCGACCCCAGCCCGGGCATGCCGGGCCGGGGCGTTGATGATGCTAAGCGTCAGTTCGGGTGGAAGACGAGGGTGCGCAATTCGATGCTTTCGCGCGGGAAGGCATCGGGCGGGGTCGTCGGATCGGTGAACGAGGTATGCGGCATAAAGCGCGCCCGCCCGTCGGTCTTGGTGTCGGCGATCTTGAGCAGCAGCGCCTGCTCGCGCTTCATCTCGGGCACGTAGTACCATTCATGCGCCGGGTTCCACGTGACCGAATAGGTCTCGCCGACCCGCTCGCGATAGACGAGGTCGGACGGCACCAGATCCTTCGGGTCGACGGTGCGGGCGTCGCATACCGCGAGCGGTGCGTCCTGCAGCGGGCCACGGATCGGCCGCCACAGATTGATCACCTGGACCCGGCCCTTCAGCAATTCCTCGGCCTCCTCGGGCAACAGGTCTCGGACCCGCTGCGGCCCGGAGCGGGCGGTGTGGTCGACATGGACGCGGGTCGCCGGCTGGCGCGGACCGCCGGCCGAGCGGTCGGTCAGGCCGGGCACGCGGCGGCGCTGCAGATGGTCAAAGATGAAGACGCGGCTGGCGCCGGTCTGCTCGGCGAGAAAGCGCTCGGCCTCCGGGTAATAGACCCGGCGCACCTCGTCATCGTCCCAGAAGTCGCGCACCGCCGTGTGCTGCTCGACGAGCGCAAAGCCCTGGCGGTCGAGATCGATCTCCGAGGCGACCGGCCGCATGTCGCGGATGCGCACCCGGTGCGCCTCATGCGTCATGTTCGAGTGGTGCTCGGGCCCGGTCTCATAGGCGTAGTAGCGCGGGCGCTCGGCCATCGGCGCCAGATAGTTCAGCTCGCCCTCGACATAGGGCAGAGTGTCGAAATCGCTCATAGGTCTGGTCCTCCTTGGTGTTTCGCAGGGTGGCTCAAAAGTATGGAAACCGCAACGCTTCCGACCAGGAATTGCGCTCGCGCGTGACCGAGAGGTGGGTCGCCCGGACCCATTGCGCGGTCAAGGCGCGCGCCAAACGGCGCCAAGTCCCGACGTGGGACTGTTGCCCGTCGTGGGCAGATAAACGCGTCGACATTATTCCCTCCAAAACGGCTTGCTGCTGAGGTACTGGGCATCGGCTCGGGTGATCCCGATATCGGCCAGCATCCGGTCGTCGAGTGCGGCGAGCTGGGCGCGGTCTCGGGCGCGCCGGCGCCATTCGCCGAGTGCCGCAAAGATCCGGCGTGCAGCGGCGCCCGCGCGCTGCCGTGCGGAGCCTCGCCGATTCCTGGCGCGTCGCCCCGGCACAGCTTCGAACTGGATCGCGGTCATATGACCTCTCCTAAACCCGGCGAGCGTTCCAATATGGTATTCGACCACTCGCATGCGCTCTTAAATGCTTGCCTTGGCGCTGGTCCGCAAACGAGAGTTTTTCAGCCACGGCTTAGGATTTCTCACCCACGATGAACAACCACCTGCCGCCGCTCGGGGCGTTGCGTGCGTTCGAGGCGGCGGCGCGGCACATGAGCTTCAGCAAGGCGGCCGAGGAGCTGTTCGTCACCCCGGCGGCGATCAGCCACCAGATCCATGCGCTGGAGCAGGATCTGGGTGTGCGGCTGTTTCACCGTCTCAACCGCTCGGTCGCGCTGACCGCGTCGGCGCGGGTGCTGCTGCCGGGATTAACAGAGGGCTTTGCCGGGATCGAGGCCGCGGTCAGGCGGCTGCGCGCGCATAACGACACCGGCACTCTGACGGTGACCGCGTCGCCCTCTTTCGCCGCCAAATGGCTGGTGCTGCGCCTGCACCGGTTTCAGGCGCGCTGCGCCGAGGTCGATGTGCGGATATCCGCCACCGACGATGTGGTCGATTTGACCAAGGGCGATTTCGACATCGCGATCCGCTACGGCACCGGGCGCTACCCCAGGCTCGAGGTCGAAAAGCTGTTCACCAACGAAGTCTTCCCGGCGTGCAGCCCGGCGCTGCTGGCAGCCGGCCCGCCGCTGCGCACCCCGGATGATCTGCGGCGGCATGCGCTGATCCACGATCAGGCGGTCGAGCGCGACCCCTTGGTGCCGACCTGGCCGATGTGGCTGAAAGCCGCCGGGGTCAAGGACGTTGCGGCAACCGCCGGGCTCAGCTTCAACAACATGCATTTGGCGCTCGACGCGGCGATCGCCGGCCATGGCGTGGTGCTGGCCTACAGCACGATCGCCGCCGCCGACCTCGCCGCCGGCCGGCTGGTGCGGCTGTTCTCGCTGGCGCTGCCGGACCAGTTCTCCTATTTCGTCGTCACCGCGCCGGGTGCGCTCGAGCGGCCCAAAATTCGCGCGTTCCGCGACTGGTTGCGCGAGGAGGCTGACCGGCGCCCCGACGCAGCGGCGCCCTCAGCCTAGCAAAGCTACCGAACGGCGGGCGCGCGTCATGGCGGAGCGCAGCCCCAGCAGCGCCAAGGCCAGAAGCCCGGCGCCAAGCAGCGGCAAGGAGCCTGGCTCCGGCGTATCGACGATCGAGGAGTCGATGCTGGCCCACGCATTCGCCCCTGCAGTCAGCGTCACGATTTCGGTCAACGAATAGGGGCCGGTGATCGGCGGGACAGAGAGGAGGCTCTCCTGATTATCGAGCAATCCGCTCGCCAGCAGCGTGCCGGTGCCGAACGGCGTGTCCGTTGTGTCGAAATAGGTGCTCATCGTTGCGTTACTGTAGGAATAGTTTCCAGTGATGTCGCTGAGGAACAGCTTGCTTTCGGTCGTGGTGGTAAACCCAGTTTCGCTCAGCGAGACGGTCAGGGTGCCGCCGGCCGTCCCTGTAGCCGCGTCAAACGAGATCAGGTCGAGTGCCGGGTCGGACGGCGCGCCGATCGCCGGAAACCCGATGCCGGTTTCGATGCTGGTGGTGAAATCGCCGATCGTCCCGTTATAGGAAGCGGTTCCGGCGCTCGTCGAGTCGTTGGCCGAAACCATGGTGACGCCGTCGCTAGCCGTCAAAAAGATTTCCGCGCGGGCCTGGGCCGCATATCCCGCCGCGGCAGCCAGTGCTGCGGCAATGAGTGAGCTGCGCAGGGTGTTCATCACCAGCATCCTTTTGTAAACCGATGCACCCCTTGCTGCATCTGGACAGAACAGGGATGCAAATCTTTACGTGCCGTGAACTTATTTTTCGACAAAATTGATCGTTAAAAGTCTAATATTCGAGGTTAATTTAACTATGCTGAGCGACCCCGGCGCGCCGCCCAGACTTGCATGGAACCGTGTGCGCTGGTGGGCCGCGTCGGCTGGCACCGATCCGTTCGCCAATGCGCTCGCCGCCTGCGCTCGGCGGCCCGGTGCGATTGGCGCAGCCAGCGCCAGGTTCACCGAGTCGTGAACATGCTTTTACGGCCGGTCGGCCGGTGGAGCGCCGATTTCGACTTCTCCTGTGGCGCTGTGTTCAATAGTGTCGGCGCCGGATCATCGTCACGGGAGGAACAATTGCGTCATCTTCGGTTGATCATCCTTGCAATGGGCGCCCTCGTCATGGTCGCGGCCAGCGGGCAGGCGGCGACGCGGGTCTTCAAGGCGACCCTGAACGGCTCCAGCGAAGCGCCGCCGACCGCCAGCACCGGGACCGGCACGGCGACGGCGACGCTCAACACCGCCACCAGAAGGCTGAGCTGGGACGTGACCTATTCGGGTCTCACCGGCCCCACCAGGGCGGCCCACATCCACGGCCCGGCGGCGCCGGGCAAGAATGCTCCGGTCGTGGTCCCGTTCACCGGCAGCCTTGCCAGCCCGATCAAAGGATCCAAGCTCCTGACCGCAGCGCAGATGGCGAACCTCGACGCCGGCGACGATTACGTCAATATCCATACCGCCAAGTACCCGGCCGGCGAGATTCGCGGTCAGCTCACCCCGGCGCAGTAGACGAAAGAGGCGGCAGATCGATCGCCCCTTGCCGACCCACTGCGGTCGTAGCGGCGGGGGCGATCGACCCGGCTTTGCCGGCTAGACCGATTTGAGCTCGATGCGCCTTGCCTTTGCCGGCGCTGCCTTGGGCAACACCAGATGCAGGACACCGTCGGCTTCGCTCGCTTCGATGCGGTCGCGGTCAATGTTTTCTGAGAGCGTGAAGACCCGCTCGTAATCGCCTGCGGCGTATTCGGTATACACCCGCTGATAGCCTGAGTATTGCTGGTCGGCGCCGCGGCCGCGAATGGTCAACACCCGGCGCTCCAGAGTAATGTCGACCGCATCGGAGGCAACGCCGGGCATCTCGCAGAGCACGACAATGCTGTCGCCGGTCTCGTAAATATCGGCTGGCGGCACGAAAACCGGCCGTTCCGCGCCACGCTCGTTGCCGGTCACCTGGCGCGCCGGCTGCTCTACAGTCCTGAGTTCCTGAGCCATCTCACGATCCTCCTTTAGCGCTCGGCTCCGGCCGCCCGGATCTGGATTTTTTTCGGCCGGTCCGCTTCAAGCCGCTCCAATTCTATTTCGAGAATGCCGTCCTGATAGCGCGCCTGGACCTTATCGGGATCGACCCGGAACGGCAGCTGAATGGTTCGCGAAAACGTGCCGTAGGCGCGCTCGCGGCGGTGCCATTTCGCGTCCTGTTGCTTGACCCGCGGCTGGCGCGCGCCCGCTAGGGTCAGCACCTCGTCCTGCAGACTGATCTCGACGTCGTCGCGGCTCACCCCAGCCAGCTCGGCGGTGACCACCACGCTGTTGTCGCCGAGCCAAATGTTGACCGGGGGAAATTCCCGCGCTGCGGCGGCACTGAACCCGGAGAACAGCCGGTTCATCTCACTCTGCATTCGCCGCAGCTCGAGAAACGGATCGACCTCCAGACGAGGAAAATCGGCAAGTGGCATGATTTCGGCTCCTTTTGCTGCTCACCAAAACAGGCGCCGCCGACGCCGAGAAGGGTCGGGGCGGAAGAGCCGGAACGCTCGATCGAGCCGCAAAAAGGCTCCCCTCGCGCAATCGGCTCACCCCATTTGAGGGAAGAGCAGCACGCGGCAATTGATCACACCCTTCAATCGAAGCGACATGACCGCGGCCGACTGATCTTTCGTCCGACCTGTACTTCCGCCCGGACCCGCGAGGCGGCGTCCCAAGCGCCCTCGATTTGGTCGCTCCCGGTCGCGGTTCAAGCGCCGCCTGACTTGGAACTTCCGAACTTTGCACGGAGTTTGTCCTGCGGTCGCCGGCGGCGCAGCCCCTCTATGGGTCACAGCTGCGCGCGGCAGCCGATGGGATTACAACAATATTGGATCGAGGGCCTCGACAGATGAGGATCGCGCAGGTTTCGCCGTTATACGAGAGCTGTCCGCCACAACTTTACGGCGGGACCGAGCGGGTGGTTTCGTGGTTGACCGAAGAGCTGGTGCGCCAAGGACACGAGGTGACGCTGTTCGCCGCCGGTGATTCGCGCACCGCCGCGGTGCTCCGATCCCCGTGCGAGACGGCCCTTCGCCTCAATCCGAATTGTCATGACCCGATTTTCTACCATCTGATCCAAATGAACCGGGTGGCAAGCTGCGCCAACGAATTCGACATCGTCCATTTCCACGCCGACTTCTTGCAGTTTCCACTGTTCGCCCCGCGCTGGCACAAGACCGTAACGACCTTGCACGGCCGGCTCGACCTGCCCGACCTGCCGCCACTGATGCGCGAATTTTCGATGATGCCCCTGGTGTCGATCTCGAACGCGCAGCGCATTCCGGTGCCGTGGGCGAATTGGCAGCGCACGATCTATCACGGGCTGCCGCCCGGGCTTTACCCGCCCGGTCGCGGCGATGGCGGCTATCTCGCCTTCATCGGCCGCATCAGCCCGGAAAAGCGGCCGGACCATGCAATCGAGATCGCCCGCCGCGCCGGGGTGCCGTTGACCATCGCGGCCAAGGTCGACAAGGTCGATGTCGAGTATTACAAGGCCGAGATCGAGCCGCTGCTCGATAATCCGCTGATCGAGTTCATCGGCGAAATCGGCGACGACGAAAAGGGGGCATTTTTGGGCGATGCGACGGCGCTGCTGTTTCCGATCGATTGGCCCGAGCCGTTCGGGCTGGCGATGATCGAGGCGATGGCCAACGGCACGCCGGTGATCGCGTTTCGGCGCGGGTCGGTGCCGGAGATCATCGAGCCTGGCGTCACCGGGTTCATTGTCGACAGCATCGATGAAGCGGTTGCAGCGATCCCTTCGGCAAAGGCGCTCGACCGCGGAATGATCCGGCGCCGCTTTGAGGAGCGCTTCACGGTGGAGCGGATGGCCCACGACTATCTCGATCTCTACACCGAGGTGGCGCGGCGCGGCGCTGCTGCCAAGCGGGGGCCGCAATCCATCGCTGCGGCACCCGCCGAAACCGACTGACCCTCGGCGGCAATTCCCAGCGCAATGCAGCAAGCACGGCCGGTAGGCGCCGACGGCTCGCCTTTTTACATCGAGTCGGCGCCGTTTCAGGAACGCCGGCCGTGCAGCTTGAAGCAAGGCGACACGTTTGCCGTGTTCGACCCACGCGGCGACATTGTCGCGGCGGAGCGCAGCCCTGAAGGGATTTATTACCGCGACACGCGCTATCTGTCGCGCCTCGAGCTGCGTCTCAATAACGCGCCGTTGCTGCTGCTGAGCTCGAACGTCCAGGAGGACAATGTCGTCCTGACGGTCGATCTGACCAACCCCGGTCTGCTGCGGGCCGGACGCATCGCCCTGCGCGGCGAGCTGTTCCATGTCAACCGGCGCAAATACATCTGGCAAAATTGCTACTATGAACGACTGCTGATCCATAATTTCGATCTGGTCGCGCATGAGCTGACCTTGAGCCTCGGCTTCGCCGCAGATTTTGCCGATATGTTCGAGGTGCGTGGGCAGCAGCGCCCGCGGCGCGGGCGGATGTGGATCGAGCAACGCTCGAACGCTGTCGTGGCGCTGCGCTACTCAGGACTGGACGGGGTCGAGCGGGTGACCACGCTGGGCTTCGATCCGCCTCCGACCCGGCTCGACGGCGCCGGCGCGAGCTTCGCGTTCGCGCTCGGGCCCGGCGAGGCGAGGCGTTCGGTGATGCGCGTCGCCTGCGACGACGAGAGCGTCGAAAGCGGCCTCGGCCGCCGCTTCTACAGCTCGCTGCGAACCGCGCGTCGCACCATGCGCGGGGCGAGCGGGCGCGCCACCAGCCTCGACAGCTCGAACTCGCTGTTCAACGAGTTGGCGCGTCGGTCGGTAGCCGATTTGTACATGCTGATCACCGACACCGAATACGGGCCCTATCCCTTTGCCGGGATCCCTTGGTTCAGCACCGCCTTTGGCCGCGACGGCATCATCACCGCACTGTTCTCGCTGTGGGTCGACCCGATGATCGCCAAGGGTGTGCTGAACTTCCTCGCTGCCACCCAGGCAACCCAAACCGATCCCGAGCATGATGCCGAGCCGGGCAAGATCCTGCACGAAATGCGCGACGGCGAGATGGCGCGGCTCGGCGAGGTGCCGTTCTCGCGCTACTACGGCAGCGTCGATGCGACCCCGCTTTTCGTGATGCTGATGGGCGAGTATTTCCAGCGTACCGGCGATCTCGAAACGGTTCGCGCGCTATGGCCGAACGTCGAGGCGGCGCTGCGCTGGTGCGACAGCTATGGCGACCCGGACGGCGACGGCTTTGTCGAATACCAGCGGCGAAACGCCAATGGGCTCGTCAACCAGGGATGGAAGGATTCGCAGGACGCGATTTTTCATGCGGACGGCCAATTGGCCGATGGCCCGATCGCGCTGTGCGAGGTGCAGGGCTACGTCTACGCCGCCAAGCAGCATGCCGCGACCTTGGCGCAGGCGCTCGGGCGTCCGAGCACCGCGATCGCGCTGGCGCGCCAAGCGGAGAACCTGCGCGGCAAGTTCGAGGACGCGTTCTGGTGCGAGGAGCTGTCGACCTATGCGCTGGCGCTCGACGGCGCTAAACGGCCTTGCCGGGTGGTCGCGTCAAACGCCGGGCACGCGCTGTTGACCGGGATCGCCGCGGTCGATCGTGCCCGCCGCGTCGCCGAGACTCTGCTCGGGCTGGCCTGTTTTTCGGGCTGGGGGGTGCGCACGGTCGCGGTGTCGGCGGCGCGCTACAACCCGATGTCGTATCACAACGGCTCGGTGTGGCCGCACGACAACGCGCTGATCGCGATGGGGCTCGCCCGCTACGGGCTCAAATCCGGCGCGCTGCGGATCTTCAAGGGTTTGTTCGACGCTGCCGGGTACATGGATCTGCGTCGTCTGCCCGAGCTATTCTGCGGCTTTCCGTGGCGCAAGCTGAACGCGCCGACGCTCTATCCGGTCGCCTGCATCCCGCAAGCTTGGGCCAGCGCCACGGTCCTGGCGCTGGTCAAGGCGAGCCTCGGCCTAAGCTTCGCCGACGACGCCGGCGAGGTCCGCCTCGACCACCCGGCGATGCCGGATTTTCTCGACACGCTGCACGTGCGCGGCCTGCAAGCCAGTCGCGGCACCGCCGATCTCCTGCTGCAGCGCCATGGCGCCGAGGTCGCGGTCACGATCACCCGGCGCCAGGGCGAGGTGCCGATCGTCGTGTCGCGCTGAGCCTCACCCGCGTGCCGCCGCTCAAAACCCGACGCGCAGATCGGCGACCGCGCGGCCGAGATAGGCCTGCGGCTGCGACGGCGGTTCGCCGAGCGCGTGCTCCTCGCGGCTGACGCAGCGTCTGGTCGCGCCGAAAACCCGCTGCCAACTCGCGGCTTGCGGCAATGCCCCAAGCAGGCACTGGTCAAAAAACGTATAGGTGCGCCCGGCCTGGCAGCCAAAGGACGGCCGGTCGCGACGCGCGGCCGTCAGGATGATGCGGTTCGGCTTGGCCATCTTGCCGGCAGCAAAGCTCCCGGTGTAGCAGCCGGAAACCACAACCACCGTCGGCACGGCGGCGCAGCCTTGCGCCAGAGCGGCGGCAAGCTCGTCCGGATGGAGCGCCCGATCGGAGCGTGCCAGCCACAGCCCGGCGCCGCGCTCGCCATGCGAGGTCAGGAACACAAGGCAGCGATCGCCGGGGCGGGCCGGCAGCTCGGCGATGCGTCGCAGCAGGTTTCCTAGTGTCGCCGGCTCGACCCCGCCGTGCAGCTGCGCGGGGCTGGCGCTCAGCCGGTGGATATTGGCGGCTGGCACTCCCGCCGCGGCGAGGCGCTGGGAGAGTGCACGAGTGGCGTCGTCGAACACCGGCTCGGCATTGTCGCCGGCGGCCAGCACCACCTGCCAGCGGGCGCCGGAATTGACCGCCGCCGCGCCCGGCCTGAAGAGAACCAAAATGGCCAATCCAAGGCAGCAGGCCGCCGCCCGGCCGAGGGACCGGAACCACATCGATCGGCCTTTCATGGTGGTTGCGCGATCGGTGCTATAATGCGCGCTCGCGAAGGCGAGGCGATGGCGAGAGCGCTCGCCGAAGCAAACCAAGCCGGGAGGTGCGCGATGCCGACATATATCATGCTCGCCAACTGGACCGACCAAGGCGCGCAAAAGGCCAAGGAATCGCCCCGCCGGGTCGATACCGCAAAAAAGGCGCTGGTCGATATGGGCGGCGAGTTCAAGGGCCTGTACATGACCATGGGCGACTATGACCTGATCGCGGTCTATGAAGCCCCCGACGATGCGGTCGCGGCCCGCTTCACCCTGCTGCTCGGCATGCAGGGGACGGTGCGGACCAAGACCCTGAAGGCGTTTCCCGAGGCCGCCTATCGCCAGATCATCGCCTCGCTCGGCTGATGGTACGAACCAGACCGATGGCTCCCATATCCCCTAACCGTCGCCCCCGCGCAAGCGGGGGGTCCAGAGCCTGCCCCTGGCCCCACAGCGGGTAGGCCCTGGGTTCCCGCTTTCGCGGGAAAGACGAACGGATAAGTGGTTGGGTGCCAAGCGTCAGACCTGTACTACTAGCGATGCGGCGTCAGGCGGGTGACGTGGCCCATCTTGCGGCCGGGGCGGATTTCGCGCTTGCCGTATAAATGGAGCTTGGCTAGCGGGTCATTGAGCGCGTCGCGCCATTTCTCGATTTCGGCGCCGATCAGGTTTTTCATCACCGCGTCGGAATGGTGCTCGACAGAGCCGAGCGGCAGCCCGCAGATTGCCCGCACCAGCTGCTCGAACTGGCTGGTGACGCAGGCGTCGATTGTCCAATGCCCGGAATTGTGCGGCCGGGGCGCCAGCTCGTTGACCAGGATTTCGCCTGCCTTTGTCAGGAACATCTCGACCGCGAGCACGCCGACCAGATCGAGCTTCTCGGCCACGTGGAGCGCGATCGCCTCAGCCCGCATCGCCGTCTCGGGCTTGATCCGGGCCGGGGCGATCGTGGTGTCGAGGATATGCGCGGTGTGCTGGTTTTCGACCGGCGGATAGGTCGCCCATGCGCCGTTTTGACCGCGCGCGACGATGACCGAAATTTCGCAGGCGAAATCGACAAAGGCTTCGAGAATGCCGATCTGGCCGCCCATCCGGCGCCAGGCCTCCTCGGGCCGGGCTTCGGCGGTCAACGTCACCTGCCCCTTGCCGTCATAGCCCATGCGCACGCTTTTGAGCACCGAGGGGTAGCCGAAATCGTGCATCGCCCGGGCCAATGCCGCCGCGTCGGAGATCTCGCGGTAGGCCGTGGTGGCGATGTCGATCGAGCGCAGAAAATCCTTTTCCCGCAACCGGTCCTGGGTGATTTCGAGGATTTCGGGCCGCGGCAGCACCGGTGCCGTCGCCGCCACCCGGCGCACCGCCGCGGCTGGGATGTTCTCGAACTCGAACGTCGCTACATCGACTGCGGCGGCAAAGCGGTCGAGCGCCGCCGGATCGGAGAATTCGGCTACGGTCGCGGCGCCGCACACCTGCACGCCCGGACTGTCGGGCCTGGTGGCGAAGACATGGCAGCGATATCCGAGCCGCATCGCGGCCAGCGCCGTCATGCGGCCGAGCTGGCCGCCGCCCAAGATGCCGATCGTCGCCCCCGGGGCCAGCGCCCTCGCCGTCTGCGGCATCACGCCGAATCCGGCCGGTCGGCCACAGCCTGGGTCTGGGCCCGCCGCCAATCGTCGAGGGCCTGCTCGGTGGCAACGTCCGAGAGCCCGAGGATCGCCGCCGCGCACAGCGCGGCATTGACCGCGCCGGCCTCGCCGATTGCAAACGTCGCGACCGGGACGCCAGCCGGCATCTGCACGATCGACAGGAGGCTGTCGACGCCTTTGAGAACCCGGCTCTCGATCGGGACGCCGAGCACCGGCAACGAGGTCAAGGCGGCGATCATTCCAGGCAGATGGGCGGCACCCCCGGCGCCGGCAATGATCACCCGCACCCCGCGCGATCGTGCGCGGCGGGCATATTCGTAAAGCCGGTCCGGGGTGCGATGCGCCGAGACGATCCGCGCCTCGTGGCCGATCCCGAGCCGGGCGAGGGTGTCGGCCGCATGCTGCATCGTGCGCCAATCCGACTGGCTGCCCATAACAATGCCGACGGGCGCACCGGCTTCGCTCATTCGGCTCCCTTCAAGGCTGTGCGCCAGTCGGTCTCGCTGGGCAGGGGGGCATCATTATATGGCCGCCCTCGTCGGCACAAGCAGCCCGGGGGACATGAGCGCCACCCGTAAACGGCTTCGAGGGCGGCTGCTAGTGCCCAGACGCATTCAATGGTGCGAGCGCACCGCAATCGTCATGCCCGGCCCACGGGTCCGCGCTTGGCGTGGCCCGAGGACAGGCCTTGCACCGGAGGTATCTACGGAAACCGAAGAGCCGGTGCCGCGAGTCGCCGGTGGCCGGGACGAGCCCGGCCATGACAGGCGAGCGAATCTCGTGCCTGCGTCTGAGCACTAGGCGATGATGTCGGGCAAGAGCTCGCTTTCGATCTTGGAGATCTGGTCCTTCAGCGCCAGCTTTCGCTTTTTCAGCCGCTGCAGCTGGAGCTGATCGAACGGGGCGTGCTCGGATAGGCGCGCGATCACGTCGTCGAGGTCGCGATGCTCGGTCTTCAAGGCGGCGAGCTTGGCCTTCAGCGCTTCGGTGTCGAGGTCCATGGCCGGTTGGCGCGAAATCGGCCGGCATTATATCATCGCAAATGAGCCCGGTCGCCGAGATCCTGCAACAAAATGCGAACGCCGAGGTCGCCGGGTCGGCCGGCGAGGAGCTGTGGCGGTTTGCGCTCGGCTACTATGCGCTGCCCGGCGTCGCAGCGGCGCTCGTCGCCTTGCAGGACGGCCAGCGCCTCGATGTAAGCTTGGCGCTGTTCGCGGTGTGGCACGGCATATCCGGACGCGGGCGGCTCGACCGGCAACAGCTTGCCGCCGGCGATCGGGCGATCCACGAAATCCGCAGCGCCGTCATCGAACCGCTGCGGGCATTGCGACGGCGGCTGAAATCAAGTGTCGACCCGGACATCGAGCGGCTGCGCGAAGCCGTCAGGGCGCTCGAGATCGAAGCCGAGAAGGCGGCGCTGCATCGCCTCGCGGCAAACCCCGCGGCACCGGATGCCGAGGCTGATCGGGCCACCCGCATGGCCGCGGCCGACGCCAATCTCGCGCTTTGTCTTGGGCCGGGCGCAGTGCGCTCGGCAGAGGCCGCGGTCATCCGCGACCGGCTCGCGCTTCTCGTCGCGGACCAGTGATCTCGTGGCCCAACCCTCGTCTTTGCCTGGTTTTCCGCGGTCCTAGCCGGATCGTTCGGGCATCGGCTCGCCCCAACGCTTGACGGTCCCGGCATCGAGATCGAACAGATCGAGGACGCGCCCCAGGGTCTGGTCGATGATGTCGCCGATGGTCGCCGGCCTGGCGTAGAACGCCGGCACCGGCGGGGCGATCACCGCACCCATCTCCGAGAGCGCGGTCATCGTCCGCAGATGGCCGGTGTGGAGCGGGGTCTCGCGCACCAGAAGCACAAGCCGCCGACGCTCCTTCAGGACCACGTCGGCCGCCCGGGTCAGCAAGGTTGTGGTCACACCGCTGGCGATCTCGGCCATGCTACGGACCGAGCACGGCGCCACCACCATGCCGATCGTGCGAAACGAGCCCGAGGAGATCGGCGCCGCCATGTCACCGATCGCATGCACGAACTCGGCGCGAGCGCGCACCGCCGCCGGCTTCAGATCGGTTTCGAGGGCTAAGGTGACCTCGGCCGCGCGGCTGATCACCAGATGCGTCTCGACCGGTAACGGCCGCAGCAGCTCGAGCAGGCGGGCGCCGTAAATCGCCCCGGAGGCACCGCTGATCCCGACGATCAGCCGAGGAACTTCAGGAACTTGTCTCATCGAGCTCCCCGGGCAATCTGCCGCCGTGACATATTTTCGTCATCAAGGGCTGGCGACCCGCTGGCTGGCCGGCCGATACAGCGTTATTATTAGTCGGCCCACCGCCGATTTAGGAGGAATGTGCATGTCGCTGCAAGATCGCATCGGGGAGCTGAAGGAACAGCACGCAGCACTCGAGCGTGCTATCGACGAGGAGAACGCCCGCCCCCTGCCGAACGATGATGCGATCTCCGATCTGAAGCGCCAAAAGCTCCGTATCAAGGATGAAATCTTTCAATTGGAGAGCCAATAGCGCGCCGCGATCGCCGGTTCGGCGTTTTGCTAAAAGCCGAGGGAAAGATCCCCCGGCTTTTTTGTTGCCGCCGCCCTACAACGGGTCGAGCGCCGGCGCCACGGCTAACCGCTGCAAGCTAGCGGCCGATGTCGCGGCGGCAAAAACCGCCGGGCCACTCGATGCGGTCGACCGCCGCGTAGGCGCGGTCGCGGGTGTGCGCAACGTCGCTGCCGAGGGCGGTGACGCCGAGCACCCGGCCGCCTCCGGCGAGCAGGCGCCCGCCTTCGCGACGGGTGCCCGCATGAAATATCTTGATCCGGGGATCGCTGGACCCGGCATCGAGGCCGCGTATTTCGCTGCCGGACTGCGGCTCGTCCGGATATCCCTTGGCGGCCATGACGACGCATAGCGCCGCCTCGGCATGCCAGCGCAGGTCAACCGACTTCAGGATGCCGTCATGCGTGGCGATCAACGCCGGCAGCGGGTCGCTCATCAGGCGCATCATCAGCACCTGGCATTCCGGGTCGCCGAACCGGGTGTTGAACTCCAGCAGCATCGGCCCGGCTTCGGTCAACATCAGCCCGGCGTAGAGCACCCCTTTGAGTGGACGACCCTCGCGCTGCATCGCGGCGACGGCCGGCAGGACGATGCGCTCCATTATCATCCCTTCGAGAGCGGGGGTGACGTGCGGGCTCGGCGAGGCGCTTCCCATCCCGCCGGTGTTCGGCCCGGTGTCGCCGTCACCGACGCGCTTGTAGTCCTGCGCGGTCGCGAGCGGCAGCGCGTCCTTGCCGTCGACGAGCGCGAAAAAGCTCGCCTCCGCCCCTTGGAGACAGTCTTCGACGACGATTTCGAGCCCGGCGGCGCCGAACCGGCGCTCGACCAGGGCGGCATCGACCGCGCGATAGGCCGCGTCGAGATCGGCGGCGACGATGACACCCTTGCCGGCGGCGAGCCCGTCGGCCTTGACCACGATCGGCGCCCCGCGCCCGGCGATGTAGGCTTTCGCTGCGGCCGGGTCGCGGAAGCAGCGATAGGACGCCGTCGGAATTCCGGCGCGGGCGCACACATCCTTGGCGAAGGATTTCGAGGCTTCGAGCGCCGCCGCGGCGGCGCTCGGGCCAAAGGCGGCGATGCCCTCGGCCGCGAGCGCGTCGACGAGCCCGAGGGTGAGCGGCGCTTCCGGCCCGACCACGACGAAATCGATCCGCTCGCGCCGGCAAAACCCGACCAGCCCGGCGATGTCGGTCGCCCGAATCGGCACGCATTCGGCCTCTTCGGCGATCCCGGCATTGCCTGGCGCGCAATAGAGCCGATCGACCAATGGCGAGGCCGCAACCGCCCAGGCGAGCGCATGCTCGCGCCCGCCCGAGCCCACCACCAGGATGCGCATAATCAACGCCTCCAAAGACATGTTTCGGGACGCACATTAGCGAGTGCTTCCGGGCTTCCATATAATCAGGCAATGGATGATCTGCTGGTCGCGGCCGCCCCCCGCACGAATCTGACGGAATATACCGTCTCGGAGCTGTCCTTGGCGCTCAAGCGCTCGATCGAGGATGGCTTCGGTCATGTCCGGGTGCGCGGCGAGGTCTCCGGCTTCAAACGGCATGGCTCGGGCCACTGCTATCTCGCGCTGAAGGATGCCGATGCGGTGCTCGACGCGGTGTGCTGGCGGATGACGGCGATCCGGCTCGCGGTCAAGCCCGAGGACGGGATGGAGGTGGTGTGCACCGGGCGGCTGACGACGTTTCCCGGGCGCTCGAAATACCAGCTGGTGATCGACACGATCGAACTGGCCGGGGTCGGCGCGCTGCTCAAGCTGCTCGAAGAGCGCCGCCGCCGGCTTGCCGCCGAAGGGCTGTTCGCGGCCGAGCGCAAGAAGCCGCTGCCGTTTCTGCCCCGGGTCATCGGCGTCGTCACCTCGCCGACCGGTGCCGTGATTCGCGACATCCTGCACCGCCTCGCCGACCGCTTCCCGCGCCGGGTGCTGGTTTGGCCGGTGGCGGTACAGGGCGAGGGCGCCGCGGCCCAGGTAGCGGCGGCGATCAAGGGGTTCAACGGGCTGCGCGCCGACGGCCCGATTCCGCGGCCCGATCTGATCATCGTCGCCCGCGGCGGGGGCAGCCTCGAAGATTTGATGGCGTTCAATGAAGAGATCGTGGTGCGCGCCGCCGCGGCCTCGCTGATCCCGCTGATCTCGGCGGTCGGGCACGAGACCGACACGACCTTGATCGACCATGCGAGCGACCGCCGCGCGCCGACGCCCACCGCTGCCGCCGAAATGGCGGTGCCGGTGCGCCTCGACCTTGTCGCCGAGCTTGCCGGCAAATCGTCGCGGCTGTCGGGTGGGCTCGCCCGCCTCCTTGCCGAGCGCCGGCTGCGGCTTGCCGGCCTGGCGCGCGGGCTGCCCTCGCCGCAGGACCTGATCGGGAGCGCGGCGCAGCGTGTCGACGACCGCGCCGAGCGGCTGCGCCTCGCCGCCGAAGGGCATTTGCGCGCCGCCCGGCACCGCCTCGACCTGGCCGCGGTGCGGCTGCGGCCCGAGGCGCTGAGGGCCGATCTCGCCCGCGCCGGCGACCGCCTTGGCGATGCCGAGACCCGGTTGCGTTCGGCGATTGCGCGCTTGTTTGAGGCGGGGCGCGACGCGCTCGACAATTTTGCCGGCCGGCTCGCCACCCATTCGGAGCATCATCAGAGCCTGCTGCGGCGCGGCTACGCCGTTGTCTATGCTGCCGGGCGGGTTGCCACCGCTGCTGCCCAGATCGCCCCCGGCGCCCCGCTC
Source organism: Allostellaceae bacterium (assembly GCA_036500965.1). GTDB lineage: Bacteria > Pseudomonadota > Alphaproteobacteria > ATCC43930 > CGMCC-115725 > AP-15. Next base: position 26,480 of record DASYBC010000090.1, read on the forward strand.
GGCCTCCAATTCCATGATGGCAAGGTCGATGCGGTTGCCAAGGGCCGCAAGCGGCATGCGGCTGGCGCTGCGGAGCTTCGATCCGGCCAAGGCAAGCTGTTGTAGATGGAGCATACGATGCGATTTTCGGGGCGTGCTCTCGATGCGCTGCGCCCGGTCAGCCTCGAGCCCGGCGTCGCCAAGCATGCCGAGGGCTCGTGTCTGGCAAAGTTCGGCGACACCCATGTGTTGTGCACCGCCTCGGTCGAGGAGCGGGTGCCGCCGTTTCTGCGCAACACCGGCCGGGGCTGGGTAACGGCCGAATATGGCATGCTGCCGCGCTCGACTTCGACCCGAACCGACCGCGAGGCGGCGCGCGGCCGGCAGAGCGGGCGCACCCAGGAGATCCAGCGGCTGATCGGGCGCAGCCTGCGCGCGGTAACCGAGCTGAAAGCACTCGGCGAGCGCCAGATCCGCATCGATTGCGACGTTTTGCAGGCCGATGGCGGCACCCGCACCGCTGCCGTCACCGGCAGCTATGTGGCGCTCTATCAGGCGCTCGAAAAGCTGGTCGTTGGCGGGCAGCTGCCGGCACTGCCGCTTGCCGACAGCGTCGCCGCGGTGTCCTGCGGCGTGCTTGGCGACGGCGCCGTGCTCGACCTCGACTACGCCGAGGATTCGCAAGCGCAGACCGACGCGAATTTCGTGCTGACCGGTTCGGGCGGCATCGTCGAAATCCAGGCGACCGCCGAAGGCGCCCCATTCGACGATGCGCTGTTCGCCGAGATGATGCGGCTGGCGCGCGCCGGCATCGCCGAGCTGACCCGGCATCAGCGCGCAGCGCTCGGCCTCGGCCCGGCGCAATGACCCGCCGCTTTGCAGGGGACCGGCTGGTGATCGCCAGCCACAACCCCGGCAAGGTCGCGGAAATCGCCGAGCTGTTGGCGCCGTTCGCGATCGGCGTCACCTCGGCCGAGGCGCTCGGCCTGCGCGAGCCCGAGGAGACCGGCGACAGCTTCGAAGCCAATGCGGCGCTGAAGGCGCGCGCCGCGACCGGGGCTAGCGGGCTGCCCGCGCTCGCCGACGATTCCGGGCTCGTCGTACCCGCATTGGACGGCGCCCCCGGCATCTATTCGGCGCGCTGGGCCGGCCCTCAGAAGGACTTTGCGGCGGCGATGGCGCGCGTCCAGCGCGAGCTCGGCGACCGCGACCGCAGCGCGCATTTTGTCGCGGTGCTGGCGCTGGCTTGGCCCGACGGCGAGATCGCGCTGTTCCGCGGCGAGGTCGCCGGCCACCTCGTGTGGCCGCCGCGCGGCGAGCGCGGCTTTGGCTACGACCCGATGTTTCTGCCCGAGGGCGGCGCCGAGACGTTCGGCGAGATGGACCCGGCCGCGAAGCACCAGATCAGCCATCGCGCCCGGGCCTTCGCCAGGCTCGTCACAGCCTGCTTTGCCGGTTCATAGGATGAGCCGTCCGCTCGTTGTCACCCTCACCCGCCCAGCCCTGCGGGCCGGGTCCTTCCTCTCCCGCACTGCGGGAGAGGATGCCAACCCACGGACTAAGATCCGGGGGGAGGCGGGTGAGGGAAGCGTGGGTGAGGGTCGCGCCGCAAAGCCGCTCGCGGTTTACATCCACTGGCCGTTCTGCCGCTCGAAATGCCCGTATTGCGACTTCAACAGCCATGTCCGCGACGGGATCGACGCGGTGCGCTGGACGCGTGCATTGCTGGCCGACCTCGACCATCAGGCCGAGTTGCTGCCGGATCGCGAGGTGGGCTCGGTGTTTTTCGGCGGCGGCACCCCCTCCTTGATGCCACCGGAAACCGTGGCCGCATTGCTCGACCGCCTGCGCCGGCGCTGGCCGGTCGCCGCCGATGTCGAAATCACCCTCGAGGCCAACCCGAACTCGGCCGAGGCCGAGCGCTTCCGCGCCTTTGCCGCAGCCGGGGTCAACCGGCTGTCATTGGGCGTTCAGGCGCTCGACCCGGCGGCGTTGCGCTTTCTCGGCCGGGCCCACGACCGCGCCGAGGCGATCGCCGCGATCGAGCGCGCGCGCGACAATTTCGCCCGCTTCTCGTTCGACCTGATCTATGCCCGCCCCGGCCAGAGCCTCGCCGGCTGGCGGCATGAGCTCGACGAGGCGCTCGGCCTCGCCGGCGAGCATCTCTCGCTCTATCAGCTGACCATCGAGCCCGGCACCGCTTTTGCCGCCTTGGCCCGGCGCGGCGATCTGGCGGTGACCGATGAAGACACCGCCGCCGCTCTGTTCGAAATGACGCAGCAGCGCCTCGCCGCTCACGGGCTGCCGGCCTACGAGATCTCGAACCACGCCCGCCCAGGCGCCGAATGCCGCCACAACCTCGCTTATTGGCGCTACCAGGATTACGCCGGCATCGGCCCCGGCGCGCATGGCCGGGTGACCCGCGGCAATGTCAAATACGCGACCCGCCAATACCGCGCGCCGGAGCGCTGGCTCGCCGCGGTCGAGACGGTCGGCAGCGGCCTCGAAGAGACCGCGGCGATCGGCCGCGCCGCGGCTGTGGAAGAGATGCTGATGATGGGGCTGCGCCTCGTCGAAGGCGCTGCCCGCGCCGATCTCGAAGCCCTCGCCGAGGAGGACGCCGAGAGCTTGTTCGCCGGCAGCCTTGCTCGGCTGATCGAAGGCGGCTTTCTCACCCTCGACGAGCAGCGCCTTATCGCCACCCCTGCCGGCCGCCAGCGGCTCAATTCGGTGCTCGCCGCCCTGCTTTCCTGAGATCGCGATCCCTGATCGCACGCGGCGTGCGGGAATCGAAATTCCGCCCGGTCCCGTTCTCGTCTGCGCGGCCCACAGGTCTTCGAGAATGGCGGCGCGAGTGAAACGCGCGGCCGTCGTCGCGTCGATCTTATCGCGGCGAGCAAAAGGCTCCGCGCAAGGAGCAAGTCGTGCCGGTCACGCTGTCGGCGATGCCGGAAGCGCCGCGCTGGCTGGAAGCGCATGGCCGTCGTCCCCAAGCCGAACGGGTCATCCCTTGCTGCTGGCCTGGCACGGCATCAACCAGCGCCGGGCGATCCTGGAGCAGATCTCGACCTGAGCCTGATCCGGGCTAGCGGAACAATGCGCGATGCAGCATGTCGAGGCCCGCCCAGGCAAGAGTGCACAGCACGGCGAGGCGAAACCACGCAGGCGGGACCCGGCCGCGCAGCCGGCGGCCGAGCGGCATGCCGAGCTGAATTGGGATGATCGCCGCGGCCGAGACCACCAGATCGGGCCCGGTCAGCGCCCCCGATCCGCCGAGCGACAGCACCAGAGCTAGGCTCGCCGTCAGGGCGAGGATCGCCATGTGCTTGACGAAGGTGTCGGGATCGACGCCGAGACCGATCTGGTAGGCGATTAGCGGCGGCCCGAACATCGCCGACATGCCGCCGAGCAGCCCGGCCACGAGCCCGATCAGCGGGCTCGCCCAGCGCTCGGTGCCGCGCCTGATGCGGAGCCGCGGCATGAACGACAGCATCGCCGAGAGCAGCACGAACGCCGCGCCGACGATGCTGTCGAGAGCCCGCCGGTTGATGCTGATCAGCAGATGAGCGCCGATCACAATGCCCAATACCAGGGTGCCGAGGATCGGCGTCAACCGGCGGAATGCGCCGAGCGCCCCGCCGGCTTCCAGCGTCTGCCGGATATTGGCTGCGACCATCGGCAGGGTCAGCAGCGCCACGGCGACCGGGAGAGGAAGAAACTGGGCGGTCAACGGAACCAGCACCAACGGCAGCCCAACGCCGAGCGCGCCCTTGACCACGCCGCCAGCCACGAGCACCAGAATGAGCCCGGCATCAGCCGCCGCCGACAGGTCGAGGAGCGTCCGCGTCAGCATCGCCGCGGCCGGCTCAGCGCCGGCGCAGGCGGGCCTCGGTGACGATCAGGTCCATCGGAATGTCGTGCGGCTGCGGATGGATCGTCTCGATCAGCGACGCTTCGAACCCGACCCCGATCGCCCATGGCCGCGGCGCCAACGCCGCCAAGGTGCGGTCGAAATAGCCGCCGCCATAGCCGAGCCGATAACAGTCTCGGTCGAAGCCGACGAGCGGCGCCAGCACCGCCTGCGGCAAGACGATCTCGCGCCGTTCCGGGACCGGGATGTTCCACACGCCATCGACCAATGGATCGCCCGGCCGCCAGGCGCGGTATTCAAGCGGGCCCTTCTTGTCGATGACCGCCGGCAGTGCCGCGGCCGATCCCGCGGCGATCAGCCAGTCGATCAGCGGGCGCGGATCGAACTCGGCCTGAAACGGCCAGTAGACGCCGAGGGTGATCCCCGGCCGTTCGGCCAAGAGCTCACGCAGCCGCGCCTCGATGTCCAGACCCCATTCCCGGCGCAACCCGGGAGCGGTGCCGGTGCGCCACGTCAGCAGCCGCTGCCGCTCGCCGCGCCTCCAGGTCTTTACCGTGGCCGGATCCACACGCTGTCCTCATCCGCTGTGCCGAGGGGCACCCACAATCCCGAGAGGACGATCACGGCAGGCGGACCGTCAATCCGGGATCAGGTCGAGCACATCCTCGCCCTGGTGCAGGCGCTCGGCCAGGCGCGAGTGGAATTCCCTCAGCCATTCGACCATCTCTGTCGGATGCTTGGCGGGTTGCGCGTTTTCGTATTCGTTGGCGATCAGCGCCATCATGCTCCTCATGTTTTGTGCTTCGACCCCTCCGAATGGGTAATCAAAGAGCAGGTCGAAATAGAATTTGAACGAGGCGGGTCTAGCGTCGGGCTTGAGCCGCAATGCCTGCAATTCGCTCAGCCACGTCCTGACCTCATGCTGGAAATGGCGCCGGGTTTGCGGCGGAAAATCGAAGCCGACCAGCTTGACCAGGTGACGGTTAAGGGGGTTTGACAGCCCGAGGACGATCTGCTCGACCAGCTTGCGCGGGTATGCCACGGTGGTCGCGTCGTCGAACGTCACCGGCAGCGCTCCTTCCTAGCTCAGAACAGGCCGGCGATCCGGCCCTCGGCGTCGACCTCGATCGAGTTCGCGGCCGGCACGCGCGGCAGGCCCGGCATCGTCATGATGTCGCCGCAGATCGCGACGACGAACTCGGCGCCCGCCGACAGCCGCACCTCGCGAATGCCCAGCACATGGCCGCTCGGCGCCCCTTTGGCATTGGGGTCGGTGGTAAAGCTGAACTGGGTCTTGGCGATGCACACCGGGAAATGGCCGCAGCCCAACTCCTGCAGCTGCGCGAACTGGTCGCGGACCGGCTTGTCGGCCTCGATCTCGCTGGCGCCGTAGATGCGCTGGGCGATGGTGCGGACTTTCTCGATCAGCGGCATCTCGTCGGGATAGAGCAGGCGCAGCTTGGCGGTGCCGCTTTCGGCCAGATCGACGACGGCGTGAGCGAGCTCGACCGCGCCCTCGCCGCCCTGCGCCCAATGGTCGGCGATGACCGCCTTGACGCCCTCGGCGGCGCACAGCTCCTGCAGCCGCTGGTGCTCTTTCGCGGTATCGGCGCTGAAGCGGTTGACCGACACCACCGCCGGGACCCCGAACTGGCGGATATTGGCGAGATGTCGGGAGAGGTTGGCAAAGCCCTTTTCGAGTGCCGCGACATTCTCCTCGCGCAGCGCATTGAGCGCCACGCCGCCATGCATCTTCAAAGCCCGCACCGTCGTCACCACCACCGCCGCGGCCGGGGCGAGCCCGGCCTTGCGGCATTTGATGTCGAAAAACTTTTCGGCCCCGAGATCGGCGCCGAACCCGGCCTCGGTGACGACGTAATCGGCCAGCTTCAGCGCCGTGGTGGTCGCGATCACCGAGTTGCAGCCATGGGCGATGTTGGCGAACGGGCCGCCGTGGATGAAGACCGGGTTGTGCTCGATAGTCTGCACCAGGTTGGGAGCGAGCGCGTCCTTTAAGAGCGCGGCCATCGACCCGGCAGCCTTGACCTCGGCCGCGGTCACCGGCTTGCGCTCGCGGGTCTGGCCGACGACCATGTTGCCGAGCCGGCGCTGCAAATCGTGGAGGTCGGTCGCCAGGCAGAACGTCGCCATCACCTGCGAGGCGGCGGTGATGTCGAACCCGTCCTCGCGCGGAAAGCCGTTGGCGACGCCGCCGAGCGAGTCGACAATCGTGCGCAAAGCCCGGTCGTTCATGTCCATCGCCCGGCGCCAGGTGACCCGGCGTGGATCGACGCGCGGCTCGAGTCCGTAATAGACGTGGTTGTCGACCAGTGCCGCGAGCAGGTTGTTGGCGGCGCCGATCGCATGGATGTCGCCGGTAAAGTGGAGGTTGATGTCCTCCATCGGCACGACCTGGGCATAGCCGCCGCCGGCCGCCCCGCCCTTGACGCCAAAGCACGGGCCCATGCTGGCCTCGCGCAGGCACAGCATCGCCTTTTTGCCGATTAGGTTCAGCGCGTCGCCGAGCCCGACCGTGGTCGTCGTCTTGCCTTCGCCGGCGGGGGTCGGGGTGATCGCGGTGACGAGGATCAGCTTGGCGTTCGGCCGCTCCGGCAGCGAGCGGATATAATCGAGCGCGATCTTCGCTTTGTACTTGCCGTAGGGCGACACCGCGTCATCCGGGATGCGGAGCTTGTCGCCGGCGATCTCGCCGATCGGCCGCATCACCGCTTCCTGGGCGATCTCGATGTTGGATTTCGGGTTCCTGTGTTGCTCGTCTCCGCGGGCCACGCCGTTTCTCCCTCGCTAGGTGCTGGGCGCGGTCTTAGTCCCTTCGGACCGGCGGGCGCAACCGTTTGCGCCGCGGCGCCAATCGAGCGCTTCCCGCGCTGGCAGGCTGCGGCCCCGCCGCTGCGACCCTGCCGACGCGAGTTGTTTTCTATTATTCGCTGGTTATTTGAGCGTCTTGGTGCCGGCCTTGGCCACTTGGCCGTCCTGCGTTCCAGTGCCGCCGCTAGCGCCGATCGCGCCGACGACCTTGCCGTCGGCGACGAGCGGCAATCCGCCCTCGAGCGGCATCGCCCCGCGCAGCGCCAGGACCGCGGTCCGCCCCTTGCCGAGCGCGTCATCGAATTCTTTTGTCGGCCGGCGGAACAGTGCGGCCGATCGTGCCTTGTCGATCGCGACCTGGACCGAGCCGATCTGTGCGTTGTCTTCGCGCTCGAAATAGATCAGCTCGCCATCCGGATCGACGATCGCGATGACATAGGGGGTCGTCGTGATCTTGGCGGCTTCGGCCACGGCGACGTCGGCCGCCTTTTTCGCTGCGTCGAGCCCGATCGGCATGCCGTAGGGCATCACCGCCTGAGCCCGAGCCGAACCGCCCCAGGCCGAAACCGCCAGCACCAAGGCCAGCTTTGCAATGCGCGACATCAGATCCTCCCCGACAGCGGCACGAGCCTTCGCGCAGCGCGTCCCCGCTCGCTGCCGGGCGACTATATACTTAAGCGACCGGCGAGGCGCCAGCAGCGCCGCCCCTGGGCGATGGACGCAAGGGTGGGAGGGGATTCCGCGCGTCGCCGAGGCCGCGGGCGAACGATCCGGACGAGCGACCGCGAAATTGCGCTATGATCGGCACCCACGATTGGAGGATCGCCGATGACGGTCACCACGCCCTTTTTGCAACGGGCGGAAACGCTGGGTCCGCTCGCGTCGCGTTATGTCGAGGTCGAGGATCTGCCGTGGAGGCCGACCCCGTGCGCCGGGATCGACATGAAGGTGCTGCTCGAAGACCCGGAGAGCGGGCTGATGACCGCGCTGTTCCGCTGGCAGCCGGGATCCGAGCTCGCCTTGCACGAGCATGTCGAGGTCGAGCAGACCTTTGTCCTCGAGGGCAGCCTGGTCGATGACGAGGGCGAGGTGCGCGCCGGCAACTATGTCTGGCGCCCCAAGGGCAATCGCCACTTGGCGCGCTCGCCGAACGGGGCGCTGGTGCTGTCGTTTTTTCTAAAGCCGAACAAGTTTCTCACCGGTGCCGCGGCGGGGCAGCAGCTGCGCTGAGCGGCATTTCGTCAATTTGCGAGGCCACGCGCCGATGGGCGGTCTTCCAGCCGAAGTCGACATCGCGGTCATCGGCGCCGGCGCCGCCGGGATCGGTGCCGCGCGGCGTCTCCTCGAAGCCGGAGCAGCGCGGGTGCTGGTGCTGGAGGCGCGCGACCGGGTCGGCGGCCGGGTCCATACGATCGCACCCGCCGGGTTCGCGCTCGATCGCGGCGCCGAATGGCTGCATTCGGCCGACCGAAATCCGCTGTCGCCGATTGCCCAAGAGCTCGGCTTTTCGGTGCAACGCCGGCCGCCCGGATGGACCACCCGTCTGTCGCGCAGCGGCGAGACCGCCGCGGCCGAGGCCGATTGGCTCGCCACCCGCGAGGCCCAAGGCCGTGCCCGCCGGAAGGTGGCGGCGGAGGCTGAGGACCGATCGCTGGCCACGCTGCTCCCGCCCGGAGGGCGCTGGAACGCGCTCCTCGATGCGAGCAGCACCTGGGGGAACGGCGCCGAGCTCGATCGCGTATCGGTCAAGGACTATGTCCGCTACGACGACAGCAGCACCAGCATCAATTGGCGGCTGCGCGAAGGCTACGGCCGGCTGTTCGAGAAATTGGCCGAAGGGCTGCCGCTGGCGCTGGCGACGCCGGTTTTGCGGGTCGATCATGCCGGGCGAACGCTACGGCTCGACACCCCGCGCGGCACGGTCGCCGCGGCGCAGGCCATCGTCACCGTGCCGACCTCGATCCTCGCCGCCGAAGCGATCCGCTTCGACCCGCCGCTATCCGAAAAGCTCGCCGCGGCAGCCGGCTTGCCGCTCGGCGTTGACAACAAGCTGTTCATTGCGCTTGACGGCGAGCTTCCCGGGCTCGGCCATGACGGGTATCTGGTCGGCTCGACCACCCGGCGCGAGACGACGAGCTACCAGATCCGCCCGCTCGGCCGGCCGGCGATCTATTGCTTTTTTGGCGGCCGCTTTGCCGCGGCGATGGAGCGCGAAGGCGAGGCGGCGATGTTCGCGTTTGCCGCCGACGAATTGGCGGGCCTTATCGGCGGCGACATCCGCCGCCGCATCGCGCCGCTCGCCGCGACCGGCTGGCTCGGCGACCCGTGGTCGCGCGGCTCCTACTCCTACGCGATGCCCGGCCATGCCGGCGACCGCGCGGCGCTCGCCGCCCCGGTCGACGACCGGCTGTTTTTTGCCGGCGAGGCAACCTCGCCGAATTTCTTCTCGACCGCGCACGGCGCCTATATGAGCGGCTGTGCCGCGGCCGACGCCGCTCTCGCCAGCCTGCCCGGCTTTAGGCGAGGGAAGGCAACCGCGGCCGCTCGTTGACCGCCGAGACGCGGATACCGAAATCGTCGATGCGGATCGTGCTGAGCGAGGCGAGGCCGATTTCCAGCCGAGCGTAAAAATCGAGCGGCATGCCGAGCGCGAACAGCAGCGCCGCGCGGATCACGTCGCCGTGGCTGATGACCGCGACATTGCCTTCGGGGTGCGAGCGGCGCAGCTCGAACAGCGCGCCGACCACCCGGTCCTGGACGTGGCGCCAGCTCTCACCGCCGGGGATGGCAGCGATGCTGCGGCAGCTCTGCCACAGCGGCCAGCGCGGGTCGGCCCGGACCTGGTCGAAGGTCAGCCCGGTCCATTCGCCAAAATCGAGCTCGATCATATCATCGCGATGGCCGACCGGCAGGTCGAGCCGGGCGGCGAGGATCTCGGCGGTCTCCCGGGTGCGCTGCATCGGGCTCGCATAGATTGCCGCGATGTTCTCGCCGGCGAGGCGATCGGCGACGAGCATCGCCTCGGCGCGGCCCCGCTCCGACAGCCCGATGCCCGAAATCCGCCCGTTGATGCGGCCAAAGACGGCCGGCTCGCCATGCCGCACCAGATAAAACGCCGTCATCTCGGCGCATCCCCCAATCCGCAAGCGACCCTAGTGGTGCGATGCCAACAGATGATTCCCATCCGTTGGCTGCATCGCACCACCAACGTATTAATTGGTGGGCCGATTCACAAAGCGCTCGGGAAGCAAGCGTTTCGATCGGACCATTAGTCTTAGCATCGACCGCCGGTCGAGGCATTATGCTTTCGGTGCTCGCGAGAGGCTATGTCTCGCCGTCGAGCTCGGAGTAATGGCGGAAGATGCCGTGCTCGTTGAACGGGATGCGGCGATCCGAGGCGAGATAGGCGGCGATCCGCGGCCGGGCCGCAACCGCGTCATGCACCGCGGCAACGCGGGGGAATTGGGGCGCGAGCGCCGCCATCGCGCGGGGAAAGGCGTAGCGCAGCCCGGCGACGATCTGGAACAGCGACAGCTCGGGATAGCTCAGCCGCGCGCCGACGAGATGGCCGCCGCGAGACGTGTTGCGTGCCAGCACCCGTTCGAAATAACCGAGGTATTTCGGCATCCGCGACCGGCGAAAATCGCCGGCGCGAGCGAGGGCTTCCTGGCGCTGGTCCTCGTAATAGAGGCTGCTGGCGATCGGGTGATGCGTGTCGTGCGCCTCATCGACAAGATCGGCGATGGTCAGCTGCAGCTGGTGCGCCCAGAGCCGCCCCTCCTCAGCCGCGGGCGCCAAGCCGTGATGGGCGCCGAGATAAAGGAGGATATTGGCGGTCTGCCCGATCAGCAATGCCTCGGCCTTTAGAAACGGCGGGGCGAAAGGCGGGTGAGCGGCTTCTTCGTTTTCCAGCAGGCGCATCATTTCGGCATCGCCGCCCGGCTGGCGGGCGACATCGACATAGTCGGCGCCGGCCTCCTCCAACGCCAGCCGCACAAACTCGCCGCGCCCCTGGATCGCCGACCAGTAATAGAGCTGATAAGGCATGGTTACGCTCCCGATCCTGCCTGGGCTTTCAGCATCGCCGGCGGGTCCGGCCCTGGCACGCATCCGCCGCGAGCGATTGAGGTGGCGAGGCCGTTCCGCCGCTCAGCACCCGACGCTATCTCGCGACGACGAACGGTCGAATGGTCTGAGTAAAATTCTCTTCACTGGTCTGATGCTCGACAAGCGCGATCACCTCGTCGGCCCATTCCGACGCGTCCTCAATCGCGAGATCGTAACCATTCGCGCTAAGAAATTGCACCATCGCGATAAAGCAAGTGCGTTTGTTTCCTTGAGTGAATGCATGCGCCTGGGCAATGCCCGGCAAGCCTCACAGCCAGCGCAATGACATCTTCCTCGCCGTAGGCGAACGCATTTTGGGGGCGCGCCAAGGCGCTCTCCAGCAATCCCCTATCAAGGAGGAAATGCGGTTCTCCGGTGATCGCGACGACGGCCCGGTTGATTTCGATGACTGTCTCAACGGACAGCCATAGGAGTTCATTCGGCAAGTTTTGCGAGGATTTTTGGAAAGCGGGAGATAATCTCGCGCGTCAATTCGGCGTGGTCGATTTTCCCCGGAACCTGCCGCGCGCGCAGGACTTCCTTCTCCGCGCGCTGGCGCGGCGTCTCGGCGCGTTTCGGCGGCTTTGCGCGGGTGTCCCGAGTGTCCTGCATGCGACAATGGTCCGAGGCTGCTCGACCCAATAAGTACTCGATCCGCCGAAAATCGCAAGTTCCGCCCCAATCCCCAGTTCGCTTTGCCCGGACTTGATCCGGGCATCCACGTCTTCCCCCCGGCGAGAGCAAGGCCTGGATCACCGGGCGTGCCACGGCCGTCCGGTTTAGCGAACGCGGGTGCTGCCAAAACTACTCGGACAAACCAGGGCCCGTTGGCGGCAGCAGGTGGTCGGCTCGCGCCAGGGTATTTCGTCCCGCGGCCTGCTCCGCCTGTATTTTGCAGGAGATCTACAGGAGCCCCGATCTTTGCCATCGCCAATCTGCCTCACCTGCCCGCAACACGTCGAGGCACCATGCGGTGCGATGATGGCAATTTTCCGTGGGTCGTTTTTCCGTGGGTCGTTGCGGCCGGGCGGCGCGGCGGCACTCGGTCCACCAGGGTCGCACGGTCGGGAAAGCGGCGGCGGGGCTATGGCAAAATCGGGAGATGCGCCGATATGCCGGGTTGGAGGGTCGCATCTGATGAACCAATACGGCACCGGCCAGCCGGTCCGCCGCGTCGAGGACCGGCGCTTTTTGACCGGCAGCGGCAGCTACGTCGATGATTTGGCGCTGCCGCGACAGGCGCATGCCTATATGCTGCGCTCGCCGCACGCGCATGCCCGCATCCGCGGGCTCGACACGACGGCGGCGGCCGCGATGCAGGGGGTGATCGCGGTGCTGACCGGCGACGATCTGGAGAAGGACGGGCTCGGCCCGATCCCGTGCGTGGCTCCGGCGACCAACCGCGACGGGTCGAGGGCGCCGCTGCCGCCGCACCCGGCGCTGGCGCGCGAGCGGGTGCGCCATGTCGGCGACACGGTGGCGATCGTGGTGGCCGAAACCCTCGCCGATGCGCGCGACGCGGCCGAAGCAATCGAGGTCGATTACGAGACCTTGGAGGCCGCGGTCGAGACGGCGCATGCGCTCGATCCAGGGCAGCCGCTGGTGTGGGACGAGGTGCCGGGGAACCTCGCTTTCGATTGGGGGCTCGGCGACGAGATGGCGGTCGAGCGGGCAATCAGGGCGGCGCGTCATCGGATCGGCCTCGAGCTCGTCAACAACCGCATCGTTGTCAACTCGATGGAGCCGCGGGGCGCCATCGGCGAGTACGATCCGGGCGAGGATGCCTACACCTTGTGGAGCTCGACCCAAGGCTCGCATTTTCTGCGCGCGCTGTTGGCCGAGAGCGTATTCAAGGTTCCGGAGAACCGCATCCGCGTCGTCACCCGCGACGTCGGCGGCGGCTTTGGCATGAAGGCGTTTCTCTATCCCGAGCACATTCTGGTGCTGTGGGCGGCGAAGAGGCTTGGCCGGGCAGTCAAATGGCTGCCCGAGCGCTCCGACGCGTTCATGACCGACACCCAGGGCCGCGACAATGTGACCCGGCTCGAATTGGCGCTCGACGACGAGTTGCGCTTTCTTGGGCTCAAGGTCGAGACGGTCGCCAATATGGGCGCCTATCTGTCGAATTACGCGCCGGAGATCCCAACCGGCTCGGGCGGGGTCATGTTCAGCGGCGTCTACGCGATCCCGGCGATCCATGTCCAGGTCAAGGGGGTTTTCACCCATACCGTGCCGGTCGATGCCTATCGCGGCGCCGGGCGGCCGGAGGCGGCCTATGCGATCGAGCGGCTGATCGATGTCGCCGCGCGCCGGCTCGGTGTCGAGCCGCAGGAGCTGCGCCGGCGCAATTTCATCCGGCCCGAGGCGATGCCGTATGCGACACCGCTCGGCCTCGTCTATGACAGCGGCGATTTCGCCCGCAACATGAAGGACGCTCTCGTCGCGGCCGATACCGCCGGCTTTGCGGCGCGGCAGGAAAAGGCGCGGGCGTGCGGGCGTTGGCGCGGCATCGGGCACGCCGTCTATATCGAGCAATCGGGCATGCCGCCCGACGAGTTCGCCGAGCTGCGCTTCGATCCGAGCGGCACGTTGACGATGCTCTTGGGCACGCAATCCTCGGGCCAGGGGCACCAGACCGCCTATGCCCAGCTCGCCGCCGAGCGGCTGGGCCTGTCGCTCGACAAAATTCGCGTGACGCAGGGCGACACCGCGGCGATCTCGTTTGGCCGCGGCACCGGCGGCTCGCGCTCGCTGCCGGTCGGCGGCGCCTCGGTCGATGCCGCGGCGCAAAAGCTGATCGCCAAGGGCCGCCGCATCGCGGCGCATTTGCTGGAGGCGGCCGAGGCGGATGTCGATTTCGCCGACGGCGTCTTCCGCATCGCCGGCACCGACCGCGAGCTCGGCATCGCGGCGGTCGCGCGGGCAGCGTTCGACCCGACGCAGCTGCCATCCGAAATCGAGCCGGGGTTTGCCGAGAGCGGCCATTTCACCCCGCCGGCGCCGACCTTTCCCAATGGCTGCCATGTCTGCGAGGTCGAGATCGAGCCCGAGACCGGGCATGTCGATATCGTGCGCTATCTGGTCGTCGATGATTTCGGCACGGTCGTCAACCCGCTGCTGCTGCAGGGCCAGGTGCAGGGCGGCGTCGCACAAGGGGTGGGGCAGGCGATGCTCGAACGCTGCGTTTACGATGCCGGAACCGGTCAGCTGGTGACCGGCTCCTTTACCGATTACTGCCTGCCGCGGGCCGAGGATTTACCCCCGATCGAGTTCGCCTACAACGTCGTGCCGTGCCGCACCAATCCGCTCGGGATCAAGGGGGCGGGCGAAGCGGGCGCGATCGGGGCGCCGCCGGCGCTGGTCAACGCGATTGTCGCGGCACTCGCTCCGCTCGGCGTCGAGCATATCGACATGCCGGTGACGCCCGAGCGGCTGTGGCTCGTGATCCACGCCGCCGAGCAGCGGGCAGCGGCATGAGCGCCGCTCGCGCCGAGCTCCTGGCCACCGCGCGGCGGGCGGCGCTCGCGGCCGGCGAGGCGATCATGCGCGTCTATGCGCAGGATTTCGACGTGCGCCAGAAGGCCGACAAGACGCCGGTGACCGAGGCCGACCTCGCCGCCGAGCGGATCATCATCGAGCGGCTCGAAACCGCTTTTCCCGACATCCCGGTTTTTGCCGAGGAATTGGTCGAGGCCGAGGGGCTGCCGCCCTCGGCAGCGCAGTTCTGGGCGGTCGACCCGCTCGACGGCACCCGCGAGTTCGTCGCCAAGAACGGCGAGTTCGCAGTGTCGATCGGGCTCATCGAGGACGGAAGGCCGGTGCTCGGCGTATTGCACGGGCCGGCGGTCGGGCTGACCTATGCCGCGCACGGGCCGGGGACCGCGACCCGCCAGCGCGGGGACGGTGCCGTCGAGCCGATAGAGGCGCGGATCGCCGCGGCCGACGGGCTCGTCGTCGTGCACAGCCGCTCGCACGAAAACAGCCGGCGACTCGGCGAATTCCTGCAGGATTACCCGGTCAAGGCGCGGCGCAGCTGCGGCAGCGCCCTCAAATTCGGCCTGCTCGCGGCCGGCGAAGGCGATCTCTACCCGCGCTTCGGCACGACGATGGAATGGGACACTGCGGCCGGCCAGGCGATCCTCGAAGCCGCCGGCGGCCGGGTCGAAACCTTCGCCGGCGAACCCTTGCGCTACGGCAAGCCCGGCCTCAAAAACGACGGCTTCATCGCCTGGGGCCGCCGCAGCGGATGAAGGCGTTGATTCCGATGCTTCTCGCCATGGCGGACTACGAGCTCACAATGGCTGGCCGCGGACGAGGCGGGGGAGGGTGCCGGTGATGCCCATCGCGTCGCGCATCAGGAAGCGCTTTAAGGGGGGCATGCGATTGACGGCGGCGAGGCCGAGATCGCGGGCGAGGCGCAGCGGGGGGATCGTGTTCGAGAACAGGCGGTTGAGGCCGTCGGTCACGGCGGCGAGCAGCACGGTGTCGAGCCGCCGCCACTCCTGGTAGCGGCGGAGCGGCGCATCGTCGCCGATGTCGAGCCCGAGACGGCGCTGGTCGATGACGATCTCGGCGAGAGCGGCCACGTCGCGGATGCCGAGGTTGAGCCCTTGCCCGGCGATCGGGTGGATCAGATGGGCCGCCTCGCCAACCAGCGCCAGCCGGCGATCAACATAGCGCTCGGCCAGTATCAGCCCGACCGGGTAGGACCAGCGCGGGCCGACCGGCTCGACGGACCCTAGAAAATCGCCAAAGCGCGCCGCCAACTCGGCGGCAAACTCGCGGTCCGAGAGCGCCATCAGCCGGGGCGCCAGCGCCGCGCGCTCGGTCCATACGATCGACGAGCGCCCTCTCGGCGCAAGTGGGGCCAGCGCCGGCGCAGGATCATCGGTCATCGGCAGGATCGCGAACGGGCCGGCCGGCAGAAAATGCTCGACCGCGATACCGAGATGCGGCCGTTCGTGCCGCACGGTGGCGACGATCGCGGTCTGCTCGTAAAGCCACTCGACGGTGCGGATGCCGACGGCCCGGCGCAATGGCGAGGCGGCACCGTCGGCGGCGGCAACAAGCCGGACGGTCAGCCGCCGCCCATCCGACAGCGCGACCTCGGCGGCATCGGCCGTAGCGCGGGCCGAGTCCACGGTCATCGGGGCGAAAAAGGAGAGGGTCGGCAGCGAGCGCGCGTGCTCGACCAAGGCGCGGCGCAGCACCCGGTTCTCGACGATCCAGCCGAGCGGCGCATCCGTTCCCAATTCGCGATGGTCATAATGCAGGAACAGCGGCGCGTTGTCGTCGGCGACCCGGATCTCGAGGATCGGCTCGGCCTCGGCGGCAATCCGGGGCCACAATTCGAGCGCCTCCAGCACCTGCTGCGAGCCATAGGCAATGGCCGAGCTGCGCCCGTCGAAACCCTGGTCGAGCATTGCCGCCGGGTCCAGCCGGTCGACGACCGCGACGGCGAGCCCGGCCCCGGCGCCGGCGATGCCGAGCAAGAGCCCGTTCAACCCGCCGCCGGCGACCAACAGCTCGAAATCATCCGCGGCCATGCGTCCTTCGCCGGCTCAGCTCGCTTCCGGCGCCGGGCGCAGCGCCTCGCGGAAGGCCTGCGGCACGGTCAGGCCCGGCCGCGCTTCGCATTGCTGCATAACCTTGGCGATGTTGCCGCTGATCCGGCTGACATCGATGACCCGGATGCCCGCCTTGGCCGCCAGATAGCCGTAGTAGAACATTGCCGCCGAGGCGCGGTCCGCGTCGGACGCCCTGAGCAGGTCCGAGCAGCGGACCCGCTCGACATCCCAGAGATGGGGGGCGAGTTGCGCTTCGGACGGCGGCATTGGCGGCGGCGCGGCTGCTTGCGGCGGCGGCGCGGAAGGTGGTGCAGCGGCCATCGTCGCGGGAGCTGGCGGGGGTCCCGGCTCGGCGCAGGCGGCGAGGCACAGCATCAGCAGCGCCGGCCATATCAGCTGTCTCATTGCTCCCCCTTCGCCAACGGTCGCCGCGGCTGCCCAACGGTGCTCGCTATTTCAGTAGCAGGCGCCGGAGCTGCGCGCCGCCCCGCGACGGGCGGCACCAGCGATCCCGCCGATCGCGGCGCCGATCGCCGCACCGCGCCCGGCATTGCCGCCGATCGCCCCGAACAAAGCGCCGCCGGCGGCGCCGCGCGCCGCCCCGGCAAACGGCCCCGGCGTTACCGCCTGGCAGGGCGGCGGGCCATAGCCCGGCGGCGCACTGTAATAGCCCGGCGGCGGATAACGGTAGTATTGGGCGGACGCGGTGCCCGGCAAGCCCGCAGCAACCCAGGCCGCGCCACACAGCGCGAGAATGAAGCGAGCCATCCTTCGACACCGCGCAATTGCCAGGAGACGATCGTCTTCGCCGTAAGCCTATCGAAGGCGGTTTGCGCTGGCAACCGCAGCTACGGGATAAAAGCCGCTGGCGCTTGTCAACAGGCCGGTTAGTCTGGTGATGGCCTTTACGCGGATGGGGCGCATGGGCTAGGGGGAGAGCGCGGATTTCGAAGGCCGCGCAACGGGGGACGCATGGCCAGATCGATCGGATTTCCCGCGGGTGCTGACGAGCGCCGGGTGGGCGGCTGGGCCGAGGCTTTGGCGGCGTTGAAGCGCTGTCTGCTCGAGACCTTGGGCTTTGGCCTGTTGCTGGCCGCGCTCGTGATCGCCGCGGCGCTGGTTTCCTACAACCCCGCGGACCCCTCGCTCGACACCGCGGCCGATTCGGCGGCACGCAATTTTCTCGGACGCGATGGGGCGGTGCTCGCCGACCTGTTGCGCCAATGCCTAGGGCTGGCCGCCTACGTGATCCCGTTCGTGCTGCTTGGCTGGTCGCTGCGCCTCGTGTTGGGACGCCCGCTGACGCGATTGTGGCTCAAGCTTGGGCTGCTTCCGGTCGCCCTGACGATGGCGGCGCTGGCCTTGTCGGTCCTTGATCACGGGACGCCCTCCCACGCGGTCGATTGCGGCGGCACGGTCGGCTGGGCGATGCACCGATTGTTGACCCTGGTCGGGCTCGGCCCGGCGGCACTGCCGGTCGCGATGGCGGCGGCGGCCGGGCTCGGCCTGTTGCTGCTGATCATTCTCGGCCTGTCGTGGCGCGATTGGCGCGATCTCGGCTCCGGTGCCGGCAGCGGCGTCGGCCGTCTCGCCTTGCTCTCGGGGCACGGCGCGGTGGTGATGACCGGTTTTGGCGGCAATCTGCTGCGGCGCTGGTGGCGGGCGCGGTCCGGCCGCCCGGACGCGGCGGCGGCGAACGGCGCAACGGCGCGATCTGTCGTGAAGCCGATGCCGCAGCGGCGCGAGCCGCGGCTCGACGGTGCGGCGGCGCCCGGCGACCCAGGCAGCGATCGCGACCGCCCGGTTCGGCTCGTCGCCTCGCAGGTCAAGCCGGCGGGGCCGGGCAAGCGCGGCGAGGAGGAGCGCCAGCCGCGGCTCGATCTGGTGCCGGACGAAGCGCCAGTGCTGCCGTCGCTTGAATTGTTGAGCCGGCCGCCGGCGGTCAAGACCGCCGCGATCGACGAAGAGGCGCTCGAGAAGAACGCCCGCATGCTTGAGACCGTGCTCGAGGATTACGGCGTGCGCGGCCAGATCACGCAGGTCCGCCCCGGCCCGGTGGTGACGCTCTACGAGCTCGAGCCGGCTCCCGGGATCAAGGCGTCGCGGATCATCGGGCTCGCCGACGACATCGCCCGCTCGATGAGCGCCATCTCGGTGCGCGTCGCGGTGGTGCCGGGGCGAACCGTGATCGGCATCGAACTGCCGAACCGCAAGGCCGAGACCGTGTTTCTGCGCGAGCTGCTCGATTCGCCGGTCTACGAAAAGCACCCCGGCCGCCTCTCGTTGATCCTCGGCAAGGACATTTCCGGCGAGCCGGTGCTGGCCGACCTTGCCAAGATGCCGCACCTGCTGATCGCCGGCACGACCGGGTCGGGCAAGTCGGTCGGCATCAACACAATGATCCTGTCGATCCTCTACCGGATGCCGCCCGACCGCTGCAAATTCATCATGGTCGATCCGAAGATGCTGGAATTGTCGGTCTATGACGGCATCCCGCACCTCTTGGCCCCGGTCGTCACCGAGCCAAAAAAGGCGGTGCTCGCGCTCAAATGGGTCGTGCGCGAAATGGAGACCCGCTATCGCAAGATGTCGAAATTGGGCGTGCGCAATATCGACGGCTTCAACGCCCGGCTCGCCGAGGCCGCGGCCAAAGGCGAAAGTCTGATCCGCAAGGTGCAGACCGGCTTCGACGACGAGACCGGCGAGCCGATTTTCGAGCCGCAGCCCTTCGACACCAGCGAATTGCCGCTGATCATCGTCGTCGTCGACGAGATGGCCGATCTGATGCTGGTCGCCGGCAGGGACATCGAGGCGGCAATCCAGCGCCTGGCGCAGATGGCGCGCGCCGCCGGCATCCATATCATCATGGCCACCCAGCGCCCGTCGGTCGATGTGATCACCGGCACGATCAAGGCCAATTTCCCGACCCGCATCAGCTTTCAGGTCACGTCCAAGATCGACAGCCGCACGATTCTCGGCGAGGGCGGCGCCGAGCAGCTCCTGGGCCGCGGCGACATGCTCTATATGGCGGGCGGCGGCCGGGTCACCCGGGTGCACGGGCCGTTTGTCTCCGACGAGGAGGTCGAGCGCGTCGTCTCGTTCCTGAAGGCGCGCGGCGAGCCCGACTACATCGACGAGATCACCGAGGATGACGACACGCCGTTCGGCGCGCTCTCCGGCGAGGACGACGCCCAATCGGGCGACACGCTCTATCAGCAGGCGGTGGCCGTGGTCTGTCGTGAGCGCAAGGCCTCGACCAGCTTTGTCCAGCGCCACCTGCAGATCGGCTACAACCGCGCCGCGCGGATCATCGAGCGGATGGAGGCCGAGGGCGTGGTCAGCGCCGCCAACCATGTCGGCAAACGCGAGGTCCTGGCCCGCGGCGGCGATTGAGCGCAATTGAACGCGGCAGCAACCGGCCTCATGTTCCCGGCAGCCTTCATAGATGCGGGTTGCAGCCGGGGCCGAATGGCATGGACGGGATAGCAAGATGCCGGGTGCCGGCGGGATTGCGGCGCGGGAGTCGCGGCTTTGGCCGCTCGGCGCTGATGGCCGTCGGCGTGGCCCTGGCGCTGCTCGCGGCGCCTGGCCCCTCGCGGGCCGATGCGCCGCCGCAGCTGGCCGTGTCGAGCGCACAGGACCAGGCGGATCTGCAACGCGTCGCCGAGTATCTGAACAGCATCGGCACGATGACGGCGCGCTTTCACCAGCACACGGCCAATGGCGGCACCGCCGCGGGCTGGCTGTGGATGGAGCGGCCTGGCCGGATGCGCTTCCAATACGACCCGCCGACGCCGATCTTGCTGATCGCCGACCGGTTCTACGTTTATTACATCGACACTCAGCTGTCCCAGATGTCGGAAGTGGGGCTGAAATTCACCCCCGCCTGGTTTCTGCTGCGAGTTCCCGTCAGCTTTGACGACCTTACCGTCACCCGCTTCGAGCGTGGCAACAATTTGCTGCGCATTACTGTCGTCGATCCCAAGGCGCCGGACAATGGCAGCCTGACGATGACGTTCACCGACCAGCCGTTGGCGCTGCTCTCGTGGACGATCGTCGATCAGCAGCGTCACGTCACCACCGTGTCATTGTCGCAAGAACAATTCGGTATGGCGCTCGACCCCAACCTCTTTGTATACCGAAACCCGTACAGCTCGACCCAACGATATAACGATAATTGAGCCCGCGCCCGATGCCAGCCCGCCCTGTGCCGCCAGCCCGCCCCGTGCCGCCAGCCCGCCCCGTGCCGATCATCGGCATTCCCGCCTGCCTGCGCACGATCAACGAGCGGGTGGTCCATACCCTCGCCGACAAATATCCGAGCGCGATTATCGAGGCCACCCGCTGTCTGCCGATCGCGATCCCTGCGGTCGGGTTGCGGATCGACGTCACCGCGGTGCTCGACCTGCTTGACGGCCTGCTGCTGACCGGCAGCCCTTCGAATGTTCACCCGAGCGAATATGGCAGCGAGCCGCTCGATGCCGAGATCCTGCACGACCCGGCGCGCGACGCGACGACCCTGCCGCTGATCCGCGAGGCAGTGCGCCGCGACCTGCCGGTGCTGGCCATCTGCCGCGGCATTCAGGAGTTGAACGTGGCGCTTGGCGGGACCCTGCACCAGCGGCTGCAAGACATGCCGGACCGGATCAGCCACCGGCCGCGCAAGGGAGCGCCGGAGGGTCCTTATGGGCCGGCGCACAGCGTGGCCTTGACCCCGGGCGGACTGATTGCGGCGCTCGCCGGCAGCACCGAGATCATGGTCAATTCGCTGCATTCGCAGGGGGTCGACCGCCCGGCGCCCGGGCTTCGCGTCGAGGCGGTGGCGCCCGATGGCCAAATCGAAGCGGTCAGCCTGCCACAGGCCCGTTTTGTCGTCGGCGTGCAATGGCATCCGGAACACAATGTGTTGCAGAACCCGGTTTCGGCGGCGCTATTTTCGGCGTTCGCAGCCGCTTGCCATGCAACCAACGCAGGGCTGGCAACCGCTGTGCGCGCGGCATGAGCGAGCGCCCAATCGTTCCACCGCTCTGCATGCGATTTTTTTGTTTCGGGCATGCACGAATCGGGGTTGGTTTTCCCGTCGGCGCCCCCCACGTCTATGGCCCAGAAGCGGAGAGAGCGCGAAGCTCTCTCGAAAAGCGGTCCCGTTTCCCCTGCGGGCCCGATTTCCCCCAAACGCTTCTGACATGCGGGCGCCCGGTCTTCCCCCCCGACCGGGCGCCAACGCATTTCGCGCCGCTGTTGCGTCCCGTTGCCGCGGGCGGATAAGCGCCGTGGCCCTCAGCGTCGCCACCTGGAACATCAATTCGGTGCGCCTGCGCATCGACAATGTCCGTCGACTGATCGCGGAATGGTCGCCGGATGTCCTGTGCTTGCAGGAGACCAAGACGCCGGACGCGTCGTTCCCGGATCCGGCCTTCGCAGAGCTCGGCTATCATCATCGGCTGGTTCATGGGATGAAGGGCTATAACGGGGTGGCGATCCTGTCGCGGGTCCCGCTCGCAGTGCCCGAGACCAGGAGCTGGTGCGCCCGCGCGGATTGCCGCCACGCAATCGCGATGCTGCCGGGAGGGATCGAGCTGCACAACATCTATGTGCCGGCGGGCGGCGACCTGCCCGACCCCGCGGCTAACCCGAAATTCGCCCACAAGCTGCAGTTTCTCGACGAGCTGACCGCCTGGTTTGCCGCGGAGCGCCGGGGCGGCCGGCCGATGATCGCGGTCGGCGATCTCAACATCGCGCCGCTCGAGGCGGATGTGTGGTCGCACAAGCAGCTCCTGGGCGTCGTCAGCCACACGCCAATCGAGGTCGAACGCCTCGACCGGCTGCAGCAGGCGGGTGGTTTTGTCGATGCGGTCCGGCATTTTGTCCCAACGCCGCAGCGCCTCTATACGTGGTGGAGTTATCGCGCCCGCGATTGGGCCGCCTCGGATCGCGGCCGCCGTCTCGACCACATCTGGGCGACGGGCGCTGTTGCCGCGGCGCTGTCCGAGGCCCGGGTTCATCGCGACAGCCGAGGCTGGGACAAAGCCTCAGACCATGTCCCGGTCATGCTGACGATCGGTGACTGACCCGGCGATAAAGATGGTAGCGGCCGGCGGCCACCCCGTCGGGCAACGCCAGCGGCGCCAGCTCGGCCGCAGCCATCGCCGGCTCGCTGCACAGCACCGCCCCGGCGCGCAGCAGCGGCACGATCAGCGAGGTGACCTCGCCGGCGAACTCTTGGCTCGCCGCGGCATCACCGCTCGCCGCGTCGAAATGGGCCAAGATCACCCGCCCTTCGAGGCGTGGACGCGCCGTGCGCAGGGTGTCCCGCATGTCGCCGAGCAGCAAAAGCTCCGGCGCCGGCAGGCAATCGGGATGGGCGGCGACGTGTCGCTCGCAAACATAGATCTTCCGATCCGGGCACAGCTCGCGCAGATGATCGTAGGTCCGGCCATTGCCGAGCCCCAGCTCAAGCACCGGGCCGTCGAGCCCGCTTACCAGGGCAGCCGCCAGACCGAGGCAGGCGCGTTGCGCCTCCAACCGGCGGATAAAGCTGTCGAGCCGGCTCACTCGCGGCGGCCAGGCTCGCCGGTCAGCGCCCGAAGCCGGCCTGCTCGCGCAACTGCTTGACCTCGGCGAGCGCGGCGCGCAGCTGGTTGTTGGTCGCTTCGAGCCGGTGGGCCAGCTCCTGCATGATCGAGACCGCCATGTTGGGAAATTCGCGCACCATGCGCATGAACGGCTCCTTGGCGATGCGCAAGGCGATCAGGCGATTTTTCGCCTGGACTGTCGCCGACCGCGGCACGTTGCACAGGATCGCGATCTCGCCAAAGATGTCGTTGGCGCCAAGCGTGGCAACCGTGACCGGCCCGCTCGGCGCTTCGACCACCACCTCGGCCTCGCCGTCAACGATCAGATAGGCGGCATTGCCGGGGTCGCCTTGCCGAACCACGATCTTGCCGGGGTCGAAACCGACCCGCTCGCTCATAAACGCGAGCAGCTTCAGCTTCGACGGCTCGATCTCGGCGAAGAACGGCACGCGGCGGAGCAGCTCGAATTCCTGTTTCAGGCTCATTCCTCCCTCCACTTTTTGACGATGCGGGCCATCCCGGTGCGCTGGCGCCCCAGCGGTGCAGCCATCCCGCTCTCACCGGCGCGGGCCGCGCCGCGCTGCTGACGGCATTTTGACGCTGGACCGCTATCGGCTTCATGAAATGATCATTCCGCCACCGTTGCCGCTATGCAATAGTCAAACGGCGCGCCCGCGCAAGGGGGGTTAAGTGGTCGCTCGGCATCGTCATCGGCGTGTGCTGATTTACAGCCACGACAGCTTTGGCTTGGGGCATCTGCGCCGATGCCGGGCGATCGCCCATTCTCTGGTTGCCGCCGACCCCGCATTGTCGATCCTGATCCTGTCGGGCTCGCCGATCATCGGCAGCTTCGATTTTCGCGCGCGCGTCGATTTCGTGCGGGTGCCCGGCGTGATCAAGCTGCGCAACGGCGAATACGTCTCCTTGAACCTGCACATTGACATCGAGGAGACTCTAGCGATGCGCTCCTCGATCATCCGGCACACTGCCGACATCTTCGACCCCGACCTCCTGATCATCGACAAGGAGCCGCTGGGGCTGCGCGGCGAGGTGCGCGACACCTTGCAGCTGGTGCAGCGGCGGCGGGCGACGGTGATCCTCGGCTTGCGCGATGTGATGGATGATCCCGAAGCGCTCGAAAGCGAATGGGAGCGCAAAAACGCGGTGCCGGCGCTCGACCAGTATTACGACGAGCTGTGGGTTTACGGCCTGCCGCAGATCTGCGATCCGCTCGCCGGGCTGGCGGTGCCGGCAAGCGTGCGCCGCCGCATGGTCTACACCGGCTACCTGCGGCGCAGCGCAACCGATCTGGCGGTGACGCCGGATCTGCAAGACCTCGTCGACAGCGATTTCCTGCTGGTCACGCCGGGCGGCGGCGGCGACGGCGACGCGCTGGTCGATCTGGTGCTGTCGGCCTATGAGCAAGATCGCGGCCTGCCGTTGCCGGCGCTGATCGTCTTTGGCCCATTCATGGTGCCTGAGCAGCGAACCGCATTCGCCGCCCGCGCCGCCAAGCTGCCGAATGTCCGCGCCATCACCTTCAACACCCGGCTCGAAGCCCTGATGGCGCGCGCCGCCGGCGTCGTCGCGATGGGCGGCTACAACACGTTCTGCGAGATCCTTTCCTTCGACAAGCCGGCGCTGATCGTGCCGCGCACTGCACCGCGGCTGGAGCAGTTCATCCGCACCGAACGCGCCGCCGAGCTCGGCCTCGTCGCGATGCTGTCCGAGCAGCAAGGCCGCGACCCGCGAGTCATGGCTGCGGCGCTGCGCCGGCTGCCCGGCCAGAGCCGCCCATCGACGGCCGTGATCCCGGGCCTCCTCGATGGGATGCCCAATGTCAACCGCCTGGCCAAGAAATGGCTCGACCGGGGCCGGGCCGGGCGGGTCGCGGTGCGGGCCCGGATCGGGGCATGATCGTGGCGCGGTCGGTCGCGGCCGGCGGGCGGGTGGCTTTTGTCCTCAAAGGTTATCCGCGGCTGTCTGAGACCTTCATCGCGCAGGAGATCCTGGCGCTCGAACGCCGCGGGCTCGGCATCCTGATCGTCTCGCTGCGGCGGCCGACCGATCGCGCGATCCACCCGGTGCACGAGGCGATCGCGGCCGAGCGGCTCTATCTCCCGGAATATCTCTATCAGGAGCCGTTGCGGGTCTGGCGCGGCTGGCGGCACGCGCGCCGGCTGCCCGGCTATCGCCAAGCCAGGCGCGTCTGGCTCGCCGATCTGGTCCGCGATCCGACCCCGAACCGGGTGCGCCGGTTTGGCCAGGCCCTGGTGCTGGCGGCGGAATTGCCGGCGGACGTTGCTCGCCTCCACGCCCATTTTCTACACACGCCGGCCTCGGTCGCCCGCTATGCGGCGCTTGCCGCCGGCCGCCATTGGACCGTGTCGGCGCACGCCAAGGACATCTGGACGACCCCCGCCTGGGAGAAGCGGGAGAAGCTCGCGGACGCGCTCTGGGCGGTGGTATGCAGCGAGAGCGGGCGGGCGCATCTGGCCGCCTTGGCGCCGCGCCCCGAACGGGTGGCGCTCTGCTACCACGGGCTCGATCTCGAACGCTTTCCGCCGCCCCCGACGCGGCCTACCGCCGGCGACGGCAGCCATCCGGGGCGCCCGGTGGTGCTGCTCTCGGTCGGCCGGGCGGTGGCCAAAAAAGGCTATGACGATCTGCTCGCCGCGCTGGCGCTGCTGCCGCCGGGGCTCGCCTGGCGCCTCGTGCATATCGGCGGCGGCGAGCTTGCCGCGAGCCTGCGGCGCCAAGCTGAAGCGCTGGGCCTTTCGGCGCGGATCGAGTGGCGCGGGGCGCTGCCGCAGCCGCAGGTGCTGGCTGCCTATCGAGCGGCCGATCTGTTTGTGCTCGCCGCCAAGGTGACCGGCGACGGCGACCGCGACGGGCTGCCGAACGTGCTGATGGAGGCGCAAAGCCAGCGCCTTCCTTGTGTCGCGACCGATATTTCGGGCATCCCGGAATTGATCGAGAACGGGGCAACCGGGGTGCTGGTGCCTTCCGGCGACCCGCCGGCATTGGCCCGTGCGCTGGCCGGCCTGATCGGCGATCCGGCGCGCCGCGCGGCGCTGGGTGCCGCCGGCGAGCGGCGGGTGCGCAGCGGCTTTGCGATGGAGGCGGGGATCGGTCTGCTCGCACGCCGCTTCGGGCTCGCAGCCGCCGATCCGCGTCGCGTGGGCCTCAGCGCCGCAGAACTCGCCGAAGCGCAATAGCGCCCTCAGGACATGCGCATCGCGTTTTACGCGCCGCTGAAATCGCCCGATCATCCGGTGCCGTCGGGGGATCGGCGGATGGCGCAGCTGTTCCTCGCGGCGTTGCGGCACGCCGGGCACGCGCCGGTGCTGGCCTCGCGTTTTCGCAGCTTCGAGGGGCTCGGAGACCCGCAGCGCCAGATGCGGCTCGCCGCTGTCGGGCAGGCCCTCGCCGAGCGCTTGCTGCGCCGTTTCCGTACGGCTCCCGAGACCGCCCCTGGGCTGTGGTTCACCTACCATATTCAGCACAAGTCGCCCGATTGGCTGGGGCCGCGCGTCGCCGGCGCGCTCGGCATTCCCTATGTTGTCGCCGAGGCCTCGTTTGCCCCCAAGCAGGTGGGCGGCCCTTGGGATGCCGGCCACCACGCCGCCGCGGACGCAATCCGCGGGGCCGCCGCGGTGATCGGGCTTAATCCGGCCGATCGCGATTGCGTGCTGCCGCTGCTCGCCGAGCCCTCACGATGGGTCGCGGTCAAGCCGTTTCTCGACGCCGGGTGCTACCGGCCGCGGCCGCGGGGCGGACGCGCGCCGCCGCTGCTGATCGCGGTGGCGATGATGCGGCACGGCGACAAGCTCGCCTCATACCGGCTTCTCGCGGAAGCCTTGATCCGGCTGAATGATCTCGATTGGTCGCTGGCGGTAGTCGGCGACGGCGCCGCCCGGCCCGAGGTCGCGCATGCGCTCGCAGCCCTCGATCGGCGAGTTTGCTGGAAAGGCGCGCTCGGACCCGCAGCGCTCGCCCGAGAGCTCGCCGCCGCCGACATCTGCGTCTGGCCGGCGATCAACGAAGCCTATGGCATGGCCTTGCTCGAAGCGCAGGCGAGCGGCCTGCCGGTGGTTGCCGGCGCCAGCGGCGGCGTCGGCGAGATCGTCGCGTCGGGGGTGACCGGGCTGCTCGTGCCGTTGGGCGACGCGGCGGCCTTCGCCGCAGCGGTGCGACGACTGATCCTCGACCCTGACCTGCGTGCCCGCTTTGCCGCGGCGGCGCGGCAGCGCGTCCTCGCCGAGCACGATCTTCCGACCGCGTCGGCTCGGCTCGGCGCGGCGATCGACGCGCTGCGGCTGGCCGATGCGGCGTAGCGCAAGCCCGAACGCGCCGATTGGGGTCTCGTGACCGGCTCCGTCCTCTTTTATGTCCAGCATTTGCTCGGCATCGGGCATCTGCGGCGGGCGCTCCACCTGGTCGATGGATTGGCCGCCGAAGGGCTCGCGGTGACCTTGGTCTCGGGCGGCGAGAAGCTGCCCGATCTCGCTCCGAGCGCGGCCGCGCGCCTGGTTCAGCTGCCGCCGATCCGGGCGCGCGACGCCGGCTTCACCGACCTCGTCGATGGCGACGGCCGGCCGATCGACGATGCGCTGCGGACGCGCCGCCGCGAAACGTTGCTCGCCGCCTTTGCTGCGGCCGAGCCGGACGCGGTCATCATCGAGGCGTTTCCGTTCGGCCGGCGCGCCTTCCGTTTCGAGCTCGACCCGCTGCTCGCCGCCGCGCGCGCCCGCCCAAAACGGCCGCTGGTGCTGTGCTCGCTGCGCGACATCGTGGTGGCGCCGCAGGATCGCGCGCGCCGGCAGGCGATCATCGCCCGCGTGCGCAACGATTTCGATGCGGTTCTGGTGCACGGCGACCCCGGCTTGATCACGCTCGACCAGAGCTTTCCCGAAGCGTCCGAAATCGCCGACCGGCTCGTCTATACGGGCTATGTTGCGGCGCCGATCGAACCCTCCGGCGCGAACGACACGGTAGGCGCCGGGGCCGGCGAAATCCTGGTCTCGGCCGGAGGCGGAGCGGTCGGCGGCGCCCTGTTGGCCACCGCGCTCGAGGCGCGGCGGCGCGGCTGTCTCGCGGATCTTGGTTGGCGGCTGCTGACCGGGCCGAACCTGTCCGCCGCGGAATTTTCGGCGCTGACGGAGAGACTCCCCGAACGGGTTCGGCTCGAACGTTACCGGCGCGATTTTCCGCAGTTGCTGCAACGCTGCCGGGTCTCGGTCAGCCAGGCCGGCTACAACACCGTGCTCGACGTGCTCGCAGCCCGTGCGGCCGCCGTCCTGGTGCCGTTCGCCGAGCTGCGGGAGAGCGAGCAGACCCTGCGGGCGGAGCGGCTGGCGGCGCTCGGAGCGGCTGAAATGCTGAGTTCGGGGGAGCTGTCGCCAGACCGGCTCGCCGCGGCGATCGAGCGCGCGGCCCGGCGCCCGCCGGCGGCGCTCGCGATCGATACGGGGGGTGCGCGCCGCAGCGCGCGGCTGGTCGCCGCCATGATTCGCGAGGGCGCCCATGCTGCAGCAGGGCGATTGAGGATTTCGTAGTGTCGCCGGGTGACTATACGTTCGGCAAATGCTAAGTCTCTCTCAACCCTCCCCGGTCGCGACGGCGCGATGGTCCGACCTGCAAGACGAGCTCGACCTCTGGGGAGGTGAAGGGAGGATCGCTACCTTGTGGTGGCGCGACGACGACGCGGCGGCACCAAGCGGGCGCCTCGACCGCCTGCTCGAAATCGCCGGCGACGTTCCGGTGGCCCTTGCGGTCATTCCGGCAGAAGCGGAGCTTGGCCTGCCCGCGCGCCTCGGCGCCGCCGCCAGCCGACTGGGGGCATTCCTGCCGGTCACCGTGCTGCAGCATGGCTGGCGCCACGCAAATCATGCCCCCGGGCCGAAGAAAAGCGAATTTCCGGCGGAACGCCCCGATACCTCGGTGGCCGGGGAGCTCGCTGCCGGACGGGCGCGGCTTGCGGCGCTGTTCGGGGCCCGCGCGCTGTCGGTTCTGGCGCCGCCGTGGAACCGCCTCGATCGGCGCTTTCTGCCGCTGCTGGCGGGCTGTGGGATCAGGGCGGTCTCGCGGCTCGGAGCGCGGCGCGCGGCATGGCCGTCGCCAGGCGTGTTCGAGGCCAATGTTCATGTCGATCTCGTCGCCTGGAAGGCTGGCCGCGGCTTTATCGGCGAGGGTGCGGCGCTCGCCGGTCTCCTCGGGCATTTGCGGGCCCGCCGCACCGGTGCCGCGGATGGCAGCGAGCCGAGCGGCATCCTGACCCATCACCTGGTGCAGGACGAAGCCGCCGGCACCTTTCTCGGCCGGCTGATCGGGCTGGCCGCCGGCCATCCCGCGGTCCGCTGGCTCGCCGGCGGCGAGGTGTTTTCCCCCGCCCTCGGGCCGCCCGAGGCCAGCGGCGCGGCGCTCGAGGCCCGGCCATGACCCGGCACGCCTATCCGGGGGCGGCGATGGTGGGCGATTATCTGCGCGCCGCCGCCGGCCTGCTGCCGACCGCCGCGATCCTCGTGCTGGCGCCGCTCGGCGCCGTCGGCGCCGCGATCCTCGGCGGCCTCGCGGCCCTGTTCTTGGTGTTTGGCCTGCGCACCGCGCTGCGTCACCGCACCTCGATCGAAATGACCGAAACCGGGCTGTCGGCCGCTAGCCCGCTCAGGGTCACGATCCTCTGGACCGAGCTCGACCGGATCAAGCTCGCTTATTATTCGACCCGGCGCGACCGCCGCGACGGGTGGATGCAGCTCGAGCTGCGGGCCGGCGCCTCGGTGCTGCGCCTCGACAGCCGCATCGACGGGTTTGCCGAGCTGGCCCGGCGGGCGGCAATGGCGGCGGGCGCGCGCCGCCTGGCGCTGAGCCCGGCGACGGCGGCCAATCTCGAGGCGCTCGGCATCGAGGCCCCGGCGTTTCCGCTGGCCGAGGCAACGGGCGGAGCGATGGCGTGAGCGATCTCTTGAGGGTCCGTGATCTGCATGTGCGCTTTGCCGCGCCGGGCGGGTCGATCCGCGCCGTCTCCGGCGCGTCGTTTCGGGTACGCCCAAACTCGACGGTGGCCCTGGTCGGCGAATCCGGCTCCGGAAAATCGGTCGTCAGCCAGGCGATCATGCGCATCCTGCCGCGCAGCGGCCAGATCGCCCGGGGTGAGATCCTGTTCGCCGATCCGCGCGGCGACGGCACGCCGGTCGATCTGGTCAAATTGCCGAGGGACAGCGCGGCGATGCGGGCGATCCGCGGCGGCCGCATCTCGATCATTTTTCAGGAGCCGATGACCTCGCTGTCGCCGCTGCACACGATCGGCGATCAGGTCGGCGAGGCGTTGCGGCTGCACCGCCCGGTCGGCGCCGTCGAGACCGCCGAACTGACGCGCGAAACCCTGCGTCTCGTCGGCTTCCCCGATCCGGGGCGGGCGCTGCGCAGCTATCCGTTCGAGCTGTCGGGCGGGTTGCGGCAACGCGCGATGATCGCAATGGCGCTGGTCTGCCGCCCGGCATTGCTGATTGCCGACGAGCCGACGACGGCGCTCGACGTGACCATCCAGGCGCAAATCTTGAAGCTGGTGCTGGAGCTGCAGCACGAGCTCGGGATGGCGGTGCTGCTGATCACCCACGATCTCGGCGTGGTCGCCAACGTCGCCGAGGAAATCGTTGTCATGTACCGCGGCGAGGTGGTCGAGAGCGGCACCCTCGAGGATATTTTCCGGCATCCCGAGCATCCCTACCTGCGCGCGCTGCTGCGGGCGGTGCCGCGCTTTGACATGCAGCCGGGCGAGCGCCTGGTGCCGATCCGCGAGGTGGCGGCAGGCGATGCGCCGCATCTGATGGCCGAAAAGGTCGCGTGGCCGCCGGGGCCCTCGGCGCCGCTGCTCGAATGCGCCGGCATGCACAAGAGCTATTCGATCCGCAAGGGCGGCTGGTTCGCCAGCGCCGCGGCGCGGGTCGTTGCGGTCGACGATGTCAGCCTAAAGATCGAGCGCGGCGAATGCCTCGGGCTGGTTGGCGAAAGCGGCTGCGGCAAGACCACGTTGAGCAAGCTGCTGCTGCGTGCGGTCAGCCCCGACGCCGGCTCGATCGCGTTTAACGACCACGGCCGGCTGATCGACGTGCTGGCGCTCGACAGCGACGGCCTGAAGCGGTTTCGCCGCCAGGTGCAGTTCATCTTTCAGGACCCGTTCGGCTCGTTGAACCCGCGCATGACGGTGTTCGACATCATCG
Source organism: Allostellaceae bacterium (assembly GCA_036500965.1). Lineage (GTDB taxonomy): Bacteria > Pseudomonadota > Alphaproteobacteria > ATCC43930 > CGMCC-115725 > AP-15. Next base: position 57,630 of record DASYBC010000090.1, read on the forward strand.
AGGAGCCGCTGGCGATCCACGGCATCGGCGACGCGCGCTCGCGGCGCGAGATGGTTGACGAGCTGGTCGGCCTGGTCGGGCTCGACCGCCGGCACCTGCGGCGCTATCCGCACAGCTTCTCCGGCGGTCAGCGGCAACGTATCGGCATCGCCCGGGCCCTGGCGCTGCGCCCCGATCTGGTGATCTGCGACGAGCCGACCTCGGCGCTCGACGTGTCGATCCAAGCACAGATCCTGAACCTTTTGATGGACCTCAAGCAAAAGCTCGGGCTGACCTACCTGTTCATTTCCCACAATCTGGCGGTGGTCGATTACATCGCCGACCGGATCGCGGTGATGTGCGCCGGCCGCATCGTCGAGATTGCCGACCGGGCGACCTTGTTCCGCCGGCCGGTGCACCCCTATACGCAGGCGCTGTTGGCCGCGGTGCCGGCCCCCGATCTGGCCCATCCGCTCGATTTCGCCCAGCTGATGGAAGACCGCGCTTCCAACCCCGCAGCCTGGCCCGAACCGTTCCGCCGCGAGCCGGCGAACCCGCCGCGGCTGATCGAGGTCGCCCCCGGTCATGCCGTCGAGGCGCGGGCATTGCCGGCCCTGCCGGCCCTGGCCGGCGGCTTGGCCCGGGCGTGAAGAGGCGAGCGCCCCGATGAGGCGGGACTGGCCGGGACCGAGCGGCTGGGTTCGGCGATATCGCCGCTGGCTTGTCCTTGCGCTGGCGTGGGCGGCGCTGCTGGCGCCGGCAGCGCGCCCGGCGCTCGCCGACCGGCCGGCGCTGGTCGAGACGCCGTTCTTTGCGCCGGCGGTGGCGAGCGGGGCGCTGCCAAAGATCGAGGACCGGGTCCCGGCCGACCCGGTTGTGGTCGACACGAGCGGAACGCCCGGCGGCACGTTGCGCATGCTGATGGCCCACCCCAAGGACACCCGCATGATGACGGTCTACGGCTATGCGCGGCTGGTGGGCTACACCCCGGCGCTCAAGATCGAGCCCGATATCTTAGCGTCGATCGATGTCGAAGCCGGCCGGGTGTTCACCCTGCATTTGCGCAAGGGCATGAAGTGGTCGGACGGGCAGCCCTTTACCGCGGAGGATTTCCGCTATTGGTTCGAGGATGTGGCGGAGGACCCCAAGCTGTCGCCCTCGGGGTTGCCGATCGAGCTCTTGCCGGAGGGTCAGCCGCCGCGCTTCGAAGTCCTCGACGACACCACGGTCCGTTACAGCTGGCCGGAGCCGAACCCGCTGTTCATCCCGGCTCTAGCCAGGGCCGACCCGCTGTTTATCTATTGCCCGGCTCACTATTTGAAACAGTTTAACAAGAAATACGCTAACAAGGCCAAGCTCGCCGCCCTCGCAAAAAAGATGCGCGTGCATGGCTGGGCTGCGCTGCACAACCGCATGAGCGCGATGTATCGGGACGACAATCCCGATCTGCCAACCCTCGAGCCGTGGGTTCTGCAAAACAAGCCCCCGGCACAGCGATTGATATTCGAACGGAACCCCTATTATTACCGCGTCGACGCGGCCGGGCACCAGCTGCCATATATCGACCGCGTGATCCTGTCGCTGGCCGACAGCAGGATCATCCCGGCCAAGACCGCCGCCGGCGAAAGCGATTTGCAAGCCCGCTATTTGAGCTTCGACGACTATACGTTTCTGCGGCGCAACGAGGAGCGCGAGCATCTGAAGGTGCATCTGTGGCGAACCGGGCCGGGCAGCCAGTTCGCGCTTTATCCCAACCTCAACGTCGACGACCCGGTGTGGCGCGGTCTGCTGCGCGACGTGCGCTTTCGCCGGGCCCTGTCGCTCGCCATCAACCGCCACGAGCTGAACCAGGTGCTCTATTTCGGCTTGGCGATCGAAGGCCAGAACACGGTGTTGCCGCAGAGCCCGCTGTACAAGCCCGCCTATCGCACGGCCTGGGCAAAATACGATCTGGGCGAAGCCAACCGTCTGCTCGATCTGATCGGCTTGACCAAGCGCAATAGCGATGACGTGCGCCTGCTGCCCGATGGCCGGCCGATGGAAATCGTCGTGGAGGATTCGGGCGAATGGCCGGAGATGTCCGATGTCCTCGAGCTGATCCGCGATTCCTGGCGCCATATCGGGGTCAGCCTGTTCGCCAAGCCGCTGCAGCTCACCCTGTTCCGCCGCCGGGTCTTTTCCGGGCAAACCCTGATGTCGATCGACAAGGGGGTCGATGACGGGTTGCCAAGCGCGTCGTCCTCGCCCTGGGAGTTCGCGCCGACCAGCCAAGAGCAGCTCGAATGGCCGAAATGGGGACAGTATTACGAGACCAAAGGGATGGCCGGCCACCCGCCCGATCTGCCGTCCGCGGTGCAGCTGCGGGACCTCTACAACGACTGGCTCGGCACCGCCTCGCTGCAAAAGCACACGGAAATCTGGAGCCAGATTCTTGAGATCTGGGCCCAGCAGGTGTTTTCGATCGGGACCGTCTCCGGGGTGCTGCAACCGGTGGTCGTCAGCGACAATCTGCGCAATGTTCCCGAGAAGGGCATCTACAACTGGGATCCCGGCGCCTTTTTCGGGATGTACAAACCGGATCATTTCTGGTTTGGCCCAACGCCGGCGGCGAAATCGGCATCCGCCGCGCCGAGCGCGCCGGCGCTGCCCCAAGCAACCCCATGATCAAACGCCGGCCACGCGCCGCTCGCGTTTGGTGCTGACGGAACCGGCCCTATGCTGAGCTACATCATCCATCGCCTGCTGATCATGGTGCCGACCTTGATCGCGATCAGCATTGTCATCTTCACCATCATCAACCTGCCGCCGGGCAACTATTTCACCACCTATGTCGCCGAGCTGCAGAGCTCGGGCGAGACGGCCGATCTCGCCAAGGTCAAATTTCTCGAAAGCGAGTACGGCTTCGATCGCCCGCTGTGGCAGCAATACCTCTATTGGGCCGGCGGCCTGCTCCATGGCGATATGGGGTATTCGTTCTCCTACGACCTGCCGGTCAACAAGGTGGTTGGCGATCGCATGCTGTTGACCGCAATTGTATCGATTACCACGATCATCTTTACCTATCTGGTGGCGTTTCCGATCGGGGTCTATTCAGCAACGCACCAATACAGCTGGAGCGACCATTTTCTGACCCTGCTCGGGTTCCTCGGGCTGGCGACGCCGAGCTTCCTGTTGGCGCTGGTGCTGCTCTATTTGGCGAATGCCTATCTCGGAATTTCGATCGGCGGGCTGATGGACCCGAAATATGCCGATCAGCCATGGGGCTGGGGCAAGCTCGTCTCGCTGCTCGCCCATCTCTGGATCCCGGTCATCGTCATTGGCTCGGCCGGAACCGCGGCGATGATCCGCCGGCTGCGCGCCAACCTGCTCGACGAGCTGCAAAAGCAATATGTCGTGACGGCGCGCGCCAAGGGGCTTCATCCGTTCAAGGCGCTGTTTAAATACCCATTGCGCATGGCGCTGAACCCGTTCATTTCCGACATCGGGTCGCTGCTCCCACAGGTGATCTCGGGGGCCGCGATCGTGTCGATCGTCCTGTCGCTGCCGACCACCGGGCCAATGCTGCTCGAATCGTTGCGCAGCCAGGATATGTACCTCGCCGGCTCGTTTCTGATGTTCATATCGACCCTGACCGTGATCGGAGTCTTCGTCTCCGACTTGGCGCTGGCGCTGCTCGACCCGCGGATCCGGCTGCAGGCGGGGCGGCGCCAATGACCGACCTGACCCTGATCCCCGGCACCCCGCCCGAGCCCGCCGGCGGCGCGGCGGCGGGCCCGCTGGCGCATTACGTCTCGACCGCGCCTTACGATCCTTATGCCGTCGAGCGGATGACCGCCGCGCAGGAGCGCTTCTACGTCGCCTCGCAATGGCGGATGATGTGGTGGAAGCTGCGCCGCCATCGGGTGGCTGTCGCCGCCGGAGCCATCCTCGTGGTGATGTATTTGGGCATCACGATCTGCGAATTCCTCGCCCCCTACGGGGTCGATACGCGCAACACCGATTTCATCTATGCTCCGCCGCAGCCGGTGCACATTTTTTACCAGGGCCGCCTCGTCGCTCCCTATGTCGACGGCTACGATTACCGGCTCGACATGCGCCGGCTCGAGCGGATCTACACGCCCGACCCGAAAAAGCGGCAGAACCTGCGGTTTTTCTGCCATAGCGACAGCTATCTGTTCTGGAGCATGTTCCCGGGAAACCTGCATCTGGTCTGTCCGGCCAAGGGCGGGCAGCTGTTCCTCTTGGGCACCGACCGGCTGGGCCGCGATCTGATGTCGCGGATGATCTATGGCTCGCGTATCTCGCTGACCGTCGGGCTGCTCGGCGTCGCCGTCAGCCTGACCCTCGGCATCGTGATCGGCGGGATCGCCGGCTATTACGGCGGCTGGACCGATATCCTGATCCAGCGCGGCATGGAGGTCATCCAATCTTTCCCGCATCTGCCGCTGTGGATGGCGCTGTCGGCGATATTGCCGGTCAGCTGGAGCCCGATCTTCGTTTATTTTGGCATCACCTTGATCCTCGGGATGATCGACTGGACGCATCTCGCCCGCGCGGTGCGCTCAAAGCTCCTGGCGTTGCGCGAAGAGGATTTCTGCACCGCTGCGGTGCTGATGGGGGCTCGCCCGGCGCGCATCATCGGCCGCCATCTGCTGCCGAGCTTCACCAGCCACCTGATCGCCTCGGCGACGCTGATGATCCCCGGCATGATCCTCGGCGAAACCGCGCTCTCGTTTCTCGGCCTCGGCGTGCGCCCGCCGATGACCAGCTGGGGCGTGCTGTTGAACGAAGCGCAGAATATGAATGTCGTGGCGCTTTATCCCTGGTTGATGCTGCCGGTGGCCGCGGTCATCGTTGCCGTGCTCGCCTTCAACTTTTTCGGGGACGGATTGCGCGACGCCGCCGACCCTTATCATTAAGGGTGGGTCATTGAGGGCGGGCCGCCGGCTCGCGGCATCGGCGGGGCGGCGTTCGGCGGAAGGGTCAGCTTACGGCCGCAGCACCAGCCCCTCTTGCGCGACGATCGTCCCGGGCCGCGCGTCCGCCGCCTCGGCCGCGACCCGGTCCATAAAGGCGTCGTCGTGACCGGGGTCGTGATGATAGAGGACGAGGGTCCGCGCCCCCGCCGCATCGGCCAAACGCACCCCCTCCTGCCAGGTCGAGTGCCCCCAATCCTTGTGACTTGAATATTCGGCGTCGGTGTAGGTTGCGTCGTAGATCATCACGTCGGCGCGATCGGCCAGACCCAGGATGCTGCGGTCGAGGCCATCGCGGCGATGCTCGGTGTCGGTGATATAGGCGACCGACTTGCCGGAGTATTCGACGCGGTAGCCGGTGGCGCCGTTGGGATGGTTGAGCGGCGCCGTGGCGATCCGGATCCCGCGATGCGGCGCGAGCTTTTTGCCGGCGGCAAAATCGATGAACGCGATCTTGGCGGTAAAGATGCCCATCGGGATCGGAAACAACGGCGCGATCATCATGCTGTTGAGGACCGCTTCGATGCCGACGCCGTCGAGGTGCCCGGCCCAGATGCGAATCCGGCTGCGCGCATCGTAGCACGGGGCAAAAAACGGCAGACCGCAGATATGGTCGAAATGGCTGTGGCTGTAGAACAGGTCGAGCTCGACCGGATCTCCCGCCCGCACCAGCTCGTTGCCGAGCAGGCGCAGCCCGGTGCCGCCGTCGAACACCATCAGCCGGTCGCCGCATCTGATCTCGACGCAGGAGGTGTTGCCGCCATAACGCACGGTATCGGGACCGGGACAGGCGATGCTGCCGCGCACACCCCAAAAGCGCACCGTGTAATTCGGCTGGACCAAGCTGCGGGTCCTAATCTGCTACCCTCGCCTCGCCGATAATATTGGTTGATCTGCCGAAAAAAGCTATATCGCCGGGGCCAGCGGCGGCACGGTATGCGGGTTTTTCGTGATCTTCTTCTAAACCTCTCGTTAACCAGTTCAGGATATCAGTGGGCTCCCCCCACCACACGGAGCGTCGGTCGTGCCCCAGGCTGATGACGAGACCACCGAATACGCGACCACTCGATGCCAGGCTGCCGATTATGAGAGGGCGGTTGCCTTGTTTTTGCTCACCAACCGGATTACCCGCTGCCCCACGGTCTGCGCGGTGCCGACCCAGGCGATTGTTGCAGAAGACGATCGCGCTGCCTATCGCGACTATGTCGCGGCCAGGGAGGCGGCCCGGCTGGAAAGGGCCAAATCGTTGCGACATCCGGCTCATCAGTGGCCGTCGCCGCTCCTCTAGGGCGCAGGACCGGGTTTGAAATCGGCTACCCCGTTGGGGAAACGCGATGAGCGATAGCGAAGTTTCGGTGCGCTGCTGCATCGCCGGCGGCGGCCCGGCCGGCATGATGCTGGGCCTGTTGCTGGCCCGCGCCGGGGTTGCCGTGCTGGTGCTCGAAAAGCACGCCGATTTTCTGCGCGATTTTCGCGGCGACACGATCCATCCCTCAACCCTCGAAATCATGCACGAGCTTGGGCTGCTCGAGGAGTTCCTGCGCCGCCCGCATCAGGAAACGCGCACCCTTGGCGCGCAGATCGGCGACGATTTTCTCGAAATCGCCGATTTCACCCATCTGCCGACTCATTGCCGCTTCATCGCATTTATGCCGCAATGGGATTTCCTCGACTTTATTGCCGAGCAAGCGTGGCGCTACCCAAGTTTTCAGCTCAGGACCTGCGCCGAGGTGACCGGATTGGTCGAAGACCGCGGGCGGGTGGTCGGGCTGCGCGCCAAGACGCCCGAGGGCACTTTGAACGTACGCGCCGATCTCGTGGTCGGCGCCGATGGGCGCCATTCGACCGTGCGTGAGACCGCCGGTCTCCAAATCGACGATCTCGGCGCCCCGATGGACGTGCTGTGGATGCGCTTGCCCCGCCGTCCGGACGATCCGGGGCAAACCTTGGGCCGCGTCGATGCCGGCCGGATTTTGGTGATGCTGAACCGCGAGGATTATTGGCAGTGCGCCTATGTCATTGCCAAGGGCGGGTTCGACGAAATTCGCCGACGCGGCCTACCGGCCTTCCGCGACGAAATCGCCCGGCTTGCGCCTTACCTGCGCGACCGCACCGCCGAGCTCCTCGACTGGTCGCAGGTCAAGCTATTGAGCGTCGCGGTCGATCGCATGCGAGTGTGGCACCGGCCCGGCCTCTTATGCATCGGCGACGCGGCTCACGCGATGTCGCCGATCGGCGGCGTCGGCATCAACTTGGCGATCCAGGACGCGGTTGCCGCAGCCAACATTTTGGCGCCGCAGTTTCTGGCAGCCGGGGTTTCCGACAACGATCTACGCGCGGTGCAGCGCCGGCGCGAGTTCCCGACCCGGGCGACGCAGCGGCTGCAGGTGATGCTGCAGAACCGGGTCATCGGCCGTGTGCTGCGCAGCACCGGAACGCTGTCGCCGCCGCTGCTCCTGCGAGGGTTCGCGCGCTCGCCGCTGTTGCGGCGGCTGCCGGCGCGATTGATCGGCCTCGGCTTTCGCCGGGAACATGTGAGGACCCCGGCGCAGGCTTGATCCCTGGCAAGCAAAGGCGGCTGTATCAGCCGGTCAGCCCCGTCACGGCATTCGGCCTTCGATGGCAGCTGAGCCGAAGGAGCTCCAGCTGCGCCCCGCAGGTGCAACTGCTGGAGAGTTCACCGGCGCCGGATGATCCCGCTCGCATGGGCCGCAGCGGCCGGGTAGGCCGGCGATGGCGCGAGCGCATGGCGGCTGAGGCAGGCTTCGGTAAATTTGATGACGTGCTCGTCGCCATGGGCAATGGCGCGCTCGGCCAGCTCGTCCTCCTCGACGTCAGGTGGGGCGATGAGGTCCGCCGTCGCAATCGCGCCGCCAAAGCACGCGTAGAGACCGCACCCCGCCTGCCAGGCATAGCGCAGCGCCGTGCGCGTGGTCGCCTCACCCACATGCGGGGCAATGTTGCCGAGCGCTGCATGGCTGGTGACACCATGGATGAAGGCGATCGCCGTCGCAATGTCGCGAGTATTGGCGAGATAGACCCGCGCAAAGGTCTCGGTTCGCTCGGCGATCAGCGCGGTGTTCCCGCCGCCGCTGTCGATCAGCCCAAGGGCCGGGCCAAATCCTGGGGTGCTGGCGAGCGCGCCGAGCGCCGCCACGATGTTGCCGCGAACGCGGTGCTCCGCCGGCACGAGCGGGATTCTCGCGATCGCCTGACGCGGCGGCAAGGCACCGTATCGGCTCGGCTCGTCGGCGGGCAGCTCCTGCCAAGCCGCGGCCCAGCTGGCCAGCGCATCGCCAAGCTCGTGTCGGCGGGGTGGCGTCTCGCTGTCGGCAAGCCCGCGCGCCGCGTGCCCGACCCGGATCGCGCCATGCGTCGCCGCGGCGCAAAAGCCGGATGCGAGACGGCCGACCCAACGATCGAGCACCTGGCGCCATGCGGCCTCGTGCAGCTCCTCGGCAAAAAACCGGCTCCAATCGCCGAACCGTTCGCGCTGGCCGAGTGCCTCGCGCCAGCGATCGCCGCAAATAGGATCGCGGGACGGGGGCCGGGGCGACATTCGTTCGCGGTAGCGCTCGATCCATGGCATCACCGCTTCGGGCCGGCCGAGCGCGCACAGCGCCTCGGCGACCATCGGCGCGTGGTTGCTGTTGGCGTTCTTCAGATCCATCCCGAACGGCGCAATCGCTTCGAGGGCGTCGTCCAGCGATGTGTAGAGAGCCGCGCGCATTGACACCTCCTCGGTAGCTTCTAGTGTCCCGATCGCGAAATTCGTCAGATGACTCGTGTTAATTCCTTTGGTCATCCCGGCGACGGCCGGGACCCATCCCGACCATAAGCACCGGCCGGAGCTTGTCCTCGGACCAACCAAAGGCCGGACCCGTGGGCCGGCGTGGCGAAACGAGGGTCGCCTCGCTCACGATCAGACGAATTTCCGGTTCACACACTAGAGTATAATTATTCTAATCTAGGGTGGCAATCCCGCCGACCGCGGGCCCTCCTCGCGTGACAGCCGGGTGCGGCCGCGCCTAGGATTGGAAAATCTTGAGGAGCTGCCGATGACCTCCATCCATCGCGCGCCGATCGACCACGAGATGGCCTGGCACGGCGCAGAGATCACCAAGGACGCGATCGCGTTCGATCTGATAACCCAGCACGCGCAGGCGCTCGAGGAGGTGCTGCTTCGGGTCCGCAAGGCCGGCCTGGGGCTCGGCGACATTGGCCCCCGGCACTGCCGTCACCCGGCGCTCGATGCCGATTTGGCGCGGGTCTTCGACGAAATCCAGGAAGGCCGCGGCATCGTCGTCGTGCGCGGCCTGCCGATCGAAGGTCATTCGGTCGAAGACGTGAGCACGATGTTCTGGGCGCTCGGCGCGCATCTCGGCCGCGGCGTCTCGCAGAGCGCGCGGGGCGACCTGTTGGGGCTGGTGCGCGACGAGACCCCGCCCGGAGAGCCCGAGAGCGCCCGCGGCTACACCAGCCGGCGCGAGCTGTCGCTGCATGTCGATCTGGGGCAGATCGTCGGGCTGATGTGCGTTCGCCAGGCGCGCGCCGGCGGGTTCAGTCGGTACGCCTCCGGCCTCGCCGTCCACAATGAGATCGGCATAACGTGCCCGGATCTGCTGCCGATCCTCTACCGCGGCTTCCCTTATCATCGCCGCGGCGAGCAAGCGCCGGATCAGCCGCCGATCACCCCCTATGACATCCCGGTCTTTTCCGAGTGCTGCGGCCGGATCAGCGTGTTCATGGTGCGCGAGATCATCAACGCCGCGTTCCGCGAGCTCGGGCGGGCCTTCACACCCGAGGAGATCGATGCGATCGACACCTTCCGCGCCACCGCGCAGCGGCTGCAATTCGAGACCCGCCTCGAGCCCGGCGAGGCCAGCTTCATCAACAACTACGCAATCATGCACGCACGCTCCGAATTCGACGACTGGGACGAGCCCGCACAAAAGCGGCTGATGCTGCGCCTGTGGCTTGATGCTGAGCGCGACCAGCGCCCAGTGGTGCCGCAGATCCACATCTACCGGAACAAGGGCGGCCGCAGCGGCATCGACCCGCAGCCGGGGCGCCTGCCGGCGGAGGCGAAGTACCGCACGCCCGACGCGGAGGTGCGGCGCCTGGTTGCCGCCGAGTAGCCGCCGGCACAGGCCCGCAGCTCCCGCCGTTACCCCTGGAGACGCCTCAATGCCCGATTATCGCTGGACCGGCGACGGCGTGCCGACCTTTGTCACCGATCTCGAATGCAGCCTGACCGGCGAGCGCTATCCGGCGGGCACCTTGCAGAGCTTGTCGAAGGCCGGCCGGCCGTTGCTGGTGCGCTACGACCTCGATGCCGTGCGCCGCGCCTTTGGGCGCGAAAAGCTGGCCGGGCGGCCGCAGACCTTGTGGCGCTACCGCGAGCTGCTGCCGGTGCGCCGGGCCGAGAATGTCGTTGCGCTCGGCGAGATCGCGACCCCGCTGGTGCCGCTGCCGCGCATCGCCGCGCGGCGCGGCGGAAAGGGCGAGATTCTGGTCAAGGACGAAGGCCGGCTGCCGACCGGCTCGTTCAAGGCGCGCGGCCTGGCGCTCGCGGTGTCGATGGCCAAGGAGCTGGGGGTCGCGACCATGGCGATGCCAACCAACGGCAATGCCGGGGCGGCGATGGCCGCCTATTGCACGCGCGCCGGGATCAAATCCTATGTGTTCTGTCCCGACGACACGCCCGCGGTCAATGTGCGCGAGATCGCGATGCAGGGGGCCGAGGTGTTCCTGGTCGATGGGCTGATCGACGATTGCGGCCGGTTGGTCGCCGAGGGCGAGAAGGCGGTCGGCTGGTTCAATTGCTCGACCCTGCGCGAGCCCTACCGGATCGAGGGCAAGAAGACGATGGGCATCGAATTGGCCGAGCAGCTCGGTTGGGAGGTGCCCGATGTGATCTTTTACCCGACCGGCGGCGGCACCGGCATCATCGGCATGTGGAAGGCCTTTGACGAGCTCGAAAAGATCGGCTGGATCGGGCCGCGGCGGCCGCGCATGGTCGTGGTCCAGGCCGCCGGCTGCGCACCAATGGTCAAGGCCTGGGAGGATGGCGCCGAGCACGCCACGCGCTGGCAGAACGCGCACACCTTTGCCGCCGGCATCCGCGTGCCGCAGGGGATCGGCGATTTTCTGATCCTGCGCGCGGTGCGCGACAGCGGCGGCTTCGCGATCGCCGTCGAGGACGAGGCCATCGCCGCCGCGTGGCGCGAGGTGGCCAAGGAGGAGGGGCTGCTGCTCTGTCCCGAGGGTGCCGCGACCTATGCCGCCTATGAGCAGGCGCTGGCCGACGGCCGGGTGCGCCCGGACGAGCGCGCGGTGCTGTTCAACTGCGCGAGCGGCCTCAAATACCCGATGCCCGAAGCCGGCATCCGCCTCAAGCTCGGCGCCGCAATCGACTGGCGGCAGCTGGCGGGCGCGACTGCGGCGGTGTAGGGTCGCTCAAGGATAAAGCCGCCCCTCGGCAACCAGGATTGCGGTTCCGAGCAAGGTCACGCGGTGGCCGCGGTCGCGCCCGATCACGACGCCGCCGCGCCGCGACAATTGCCGGGCGACGAGGCGTTTCTTGCCCAGGCGCTCGGCCCAGTAAGGCACGAGCACTAAATGTGCTACGCCGGAGACCGGGTCTTCGGGCACACCGTTCGCCGGCGCGAAAAAGCGCGACACGAAATCGATCCCGGGCTCGGCGGCGGGTGCGGTCGCGATTACCGCCGGCAGGTCGAGAGCCGCAACCGCGACCATATCGGGGGCGAGGGCAGCCACATCGCTGTGCCGCTCGAAGATCGCCATGTAGTGTTTGCCGGCGCGCACCTCGACCGGTCTGTGCCCGAGCGCCGCGGCGAGCGTGGCCTCATGCGGAACCGTTATGGAGGGCAGCGCCGGGAAGTCCATTGCCAGCAGCCGGCTGTCGCGCTCGACCCGCAACGTCTCGATGCCGGAGCGAAAAATCACGCTGCCGCGGCCCGGTTCGAGCTGGTCGAGCACGACAAGGCCGGCGGCCAAGGTCGCATGGCCGATCAGGTCGACCTCACGGGTTGGCGTGAACCAGCGGATTTGGTAGTCGCCGCCGCCGCCGACGAGAAAGGCGGTTTCCGACAGATTCAGCTCGCCGGCGACGGCCAGCAGCAGCGCCTCATCAGGCCAAGCAGCGAGCAGGCAGACGGCGGCCGGGTTGCCGGAAAAAGGCCGTTCGGCAAAGGCGTCGACGACAAAGATCGGCAGCCCGCGGCCCCTGCCGGCCATTACCGCAGCCGTCAGCGGCCCGCGGTTTTGCGGCTGAGTTGCAGCGCGGCAAATGAATAAACCGGGGCCGGCATCAGGTAGCGAAAGCCTTTTTCGAGCAGCGTTTCGATATTCTTGGCGTCGACATGCGGATGACCGCAGGGCACGTTGTGCGCCTTGCAGATCGCCAGGATCTCATCGATCGCGGAGGCCACGGTCGGGTGCTCGTATTGCCGGGGATAGCCCAGATCCTGCGACAGGTCGCCTTCGCCGATGATCACGACGCCGATGCCGGGCACCTCTTCGAGCATTTTCGGCAGATTGCGGATCGCGCGCACCTCCTCGCACATGATCGCCACCAGGACCTCGCCTATCGGGTTCAGCGGCCACACATCGGCGCGCTCGTAATATTCCTGCTGCGCCAAGCCCCAATAACGCGCCGCCGCGGCTGGCGCGTCGCCGCGCTGCCCGGCCGGCTCGTAGTAAGCCGCGGTGCGCGGGCGCGGATAGCGGCAGGCAGTGACTGCGTTCAACGCTTCCTCGATGGTGCTGACATGCGGCCACACGATGCCGTAGACGCCGTGGTCGAGCACCTGCTTGGCGATCCATTGGCTCGATTCGCCGCCATTGGGCGGGATCCGCACAAACGGGGTCACCGCCGGCGCGATGCTGCCGCTCCGGGCGATCTGCCGGCGATCGAGCATGTATTGGAGGCAATCGCGCAGTGCCCGGATGTCGTAGGCGCGGTGCTCCATCTCGAACACGACACCGTCATAGGGGGCCGCACCCACCGCTTGCGCCACGCTGACCTCGGCCGCGGCAAAGGTGACAAAGGCGGGCTTGCCCTGCTCCAGGGCCCCAATCACGCCATTGAGGCGGGCTGTATCGGCCATCGCGGCACTCCTATTCGAGACGGCGCGATGGTAGAGCCGGGTTGCCGGGACGGTCAACCCGAGCACGGTGTTGGGGGAAGCGCTGGGTGCGGATCAGCTGGTCGGTAGCGCGCGCCGGCCGCATCGCGGCCGCTATTGTCATCACGGCAGCGTGCGGCGTCTCGCCGGCCTCGCATCGGCTCGAGGCGATGAGCCATGCGGTTCTCGGGCAACGGCCCGGCTATGGACCGGCGTCGATCAGCATGGCGCCGAACCTCTCCGCGATTGATCGGCTGATCTGGGTCCCGGGGCTGGACGACGGCTGGGACCCGCAAGGGCTGGCGATCGCCCGCGGCAGCCTCTTCGTCTCCGGCTACCGCAGCCGCGGCGCCTGGAAGAACCGCGGCCCCTGCCGGGTGTTTCGCGTCGAGCCGCGGACCGGCCGGGAGACCGGGCATTTCGATGTGCCGCCGCCCTGCGGTCATGCCGGCGGGCTTGCCTATGCCGGCGGCGGCAAATTGTTCGTCGTCGACACGCGCACCCTGTTCGAGGTCGATCTCGACCGCGCGTTTACCGGTCGCGCGCCGAGATTTCGCATCTTCCGGCTCGGCGCCGGATTGAAGGGAGCGTTCGCGGTTTCAGGAGACGGAGCGATCTGGATCGGCGACTACGAGGAGGACCGGCCGGCCAAGATCTTCAAGTACGATGTTGCCGTTTTAGATGCGTTGCCAGACGGCGCGGTGCTGAGCGCCGCGATGGCCTCGGCAATCTTGCCGATCCCGAGCTACGCGCAAGGCGGTGCGGTCGGGCGCCGGGGCCGGTTGTGGATTTCGCGCAGCAACCTCGCCTGGGGCGCCCTCGAGCGGCTCGACCCAGTCAGTGGGCGGCTCGAACCGCGCTATTCGGTTCCCGGCGGCACCGAGGGCATCGCTTTCGACCGCGACGGAGAACTCTGGTGCGTCTCCGAAGCCGGCGCGCGCCACCTGCCGTGGCGCTATCCGTTTTTCCCGCTGATCTACCGGCTCGACCCGGCGCGGCTCGTTCCCGCCGACCGCCCGGCCGAATAAGCGGCCGACCGCTCAGGCGCGGACTGGAACACCCTTTTCTTCGAGGGCCTGCTGCAATTCGCCGGTCTCGTACATCTCGCGAATGATGTCGCAGCCGCCGACAAACTCGCCCTTGACATAGAGCTGCGGGATCGTCGGCCAGTTTGAGAATTCCTTGATGCCCTGGCGGATCTGCGGGTCGGCGAGCACATCGACGCCTTTGAACTTGACCCCGAGATGGCTGAGGATCTGCACCACCGCCGCGGAGAAGCCGCATTGGGGGAAGACCGGCGTGCCCTTCATGTAAAGCACGACCGGGGTGTCGGTGATCTCCTGCTGGATACGGTCTTGAACGATGCTGTCCATGGCTTGCTGGTCCTCAATGTGAGCGGTTGATCGTCATCCTCCAACCGTCATGGGCGGGCTTGTCCCGGCCATCCGCGCCTTTCGCTGAGCGGCCTCGTCCGGGTAGCGTGGATGCCTAAAACGGGCCCGGGCATTACGGGATGGGTTTGCAGGCGCATTGGCTCGAAATCGGGCAGGGCTCAATCCTCGGGGGCGCCGGTTTGCAGCGCCAGCGCGTGCAGCTCGCCGCCCATTCGGCCGCGCAGCGCCGCGTAGACCATTTGATGCTGCTGGACGCGGGTCTTGCCGCGAAACGCGCCGGAGACGACATGGGCCGCGTAATGGTCGCCGTCGCCGCGCAGATCCTCGATCGAGACGCGCGCATCGGGCAGGCTTTCCTTGATCAGCCGTTCGATCATCGCCGCGTCCATCGCCATCGCCCGGTTCCCTTGCTCAAGCCTGATCCATATAGCCCGGCAGCCAAGCCTCGTTCGCGGCTTTCAGTGTGCTGACGGATATGGCACCGGCGCCGGCTAGTGTCAACGCAAGGCCGCCGACCACGCCGATCACGCGAGCGGTCACCCCGACCGCCCGGGCTGCCGCGAGCACCGCGTCGGGCTCGGCCGTCTCCAACAGATAGCGCGCCTGGTCTTCGCCGAACAGCCAGGCGCGGCGCGGCAGATCGCCGGGCGGCGGTTCGAGGGCGACGCCAAGGCCGCCGGCCATCGCCATCTCGGCGATCGCGGCCAGAAGGCCGCCATCCGACAGATCGTGGCACGCCGCGATCCGGCCGGTGCGAATTTCGGCGCGCGCGAAATCGCCGTTGCGCCGCTCGGCGGCAAGGTCGATGGGCGGCGGCGGCCCCGCTTCGCGCCCCTCGATCTCGCGCAGGTAGAGCGAGGCGCCGAGATGGCCCCGGGTGTCGCCGACCAGGATCAGCGCATCGCCGTCCCGTTTCAGCGCCAAGTCGATCGCTTGATGCACGTCGGCGATAAGCCCGACGCCGCCAATCACCGGGGTCGGCAGGATCGCCCGGCCGCTTGTTTCATTGTACAGCGAGACATTGCCGGAGACGACCGGATAGTCGAGCGCCAGGCACGCCTGGCGGATGCCGTCGATGGCGCCGACCAGCTGACCCATGATCTCGGGCCGCTCGGGATTGCCGAAATTCAAATTGTCGGTGAGCGCCAGCGGCAGCGCCCCGACGGCGTTCAGGTTGCGCCAGCTCTCGGCGACAGCCTGCGCCCCGCCGCGCACCGGGTCCGCGCGGCAATAGCGCGGGGTGCAGTCGGTCGCCAAAGCCAGCGCCTTTTTGTCGCCGATCCGGATCACCGCGGCGTCGCCGCCCGGCCGGTTGACCGTGTTGCCCATGACCAGGTGATCGTATTGCTCCCAAATCCAGCGCTTCGAGGCGAGCGCCGGCGAGCCGATCAGCCGTTCGAGGCATTCGAGCGGGTCGCGGTCGGGGAGGGTGGCCGGGTCGATCTCCGGCTCCGGATCGGTGCGCCGCCACGGCCGCTCGTAGACCGGCGCCTCGCCGACCAGCGGCCCGACCGGGATGTCTGCGCCGATCTCGCCATGCATCCGCAGCACCAGGCGGCCGGTGTCGGTGACCCGGCCGATCACCGCGAAATCGAGCTCCCATTTCTCGAAGATATGCCGCGCCGCGGCCTCGCCGCCGGGGCGCAGCACCATCAGCATCCGCTCCTGGCTCTCGCTGAGCATGATCTCGTAAAGGGTCATGCCGGTCTCGCGCATCGGCACCCGGTCGAGGTCGAGGGTGATGCCGAGCCCGCCCTTGCCGGCCATCTCGACCGAGGACGAGGTCAGCCCGGCCGCCCCCATATCCTGGATCGCGATGATCGCGTCGCCCTGCATCAATTCGAGGCAGGCCTCGATCAGCAATTTCTCGGTAAAGGGGTCGCCGACCTGCACGGTCGGCCGCTTCTCGCCAATAGCCCCGGGGGCGTCGCCGCCAAATTCGGCCGAGGCCATCGTCGCCCCGCGGATACCGTCGCGCCCGGTCTTGGCGCCGACATAAACGACCGCATTCCCCGGCCCAGCCGCTTTTGAATAGAAGATGCGATCGGCGCGGGCGATGCCGACGCACATCGCATTGACCAGGATGTTGCCGTCATAGGCCGGGTCGAACTCGCACTCGCCGCCGACCGTCGGCACGCCGACGCAATTGCCGTAGCCGCCGATGCCGGCGACGACCCCCGACACGAGGTGCCGGGTGCGCGGATGGTCCGGGCTGCCGAACCGCAAGGAATCGAGGATCGCCACCGGCCGCGCGCCCATCGTGAACACGTCGCGCAGGATGCCGCCGACCCCGGTCGCCGCCCCCTGGTGCGGCTCGATGAAGGACGGGTGGTTGTGGCTCTCGATCTTGAAGACGACGGCGTCGCCATCGCCGATATCGACGACCCCGGCATTCTCGCCCGGCCCGCAGATCACCCGCGGACCTGTTGTCGGCAAAGTCTTCAGCCAGATTCTTGACGATTTATACGAGCAGTGCTCGCTCCACATCACCGAAAAGATGCCGAGCTCGGTCTGGTTCGGGACGCGGCCGAGGATTGCGACCGCCCGGTCGAACTCCTCACCGGCCAGCCCATGCGATCTAGCGACAGTGGCTTCGGCACTCACAACAATCCGCCTTCGAGGTCATTCGTCAAGATGCTCCTCGACGTGCCGAAGGATCACCTCGCCATTTGTTTCTATCGTGAAGGTCACCACCAGACTCGGCAGGAAAGCTGTTGGTTTTGTAATGGCATATCTGATCTTCACCCAATCGTTCTCGATCAACGGGAAGCCATAAGGATTGCGGGCTAGTCCATCAAGGATCGGATCGAGAGCTTCGTCTACGAGGATATAGCCGCCAAGATGATCAACCGCCGCATCAAAGGCCGGATCGTAGATGATCTGGCGCATTCGGCTAAGCGCTGTTCCAACCGGCCTGACGAGCTTTTTCGAGGAGCCGCGACTCCTGTGCTTTTCCTAGCCTTTGATCAGATAATAGAGCCAGCTCGTACGGCATAGGGTCGCCATCCTGCCGAGTGGACCAGGCGATCCCGCGCGAGTCATCGCTTGCTTCGGTCCCGCTCTTGTCCCAGTAATATTCAAGTGCAGTGTCGACAAATGACAGGTCATTTTGGCTAAACAGCTTAAGTTCAGGCTCAACATCGGGAATCGTTCGCTGTTCTACGAAGCCATCTCCCAAATCAACTTGATCGACGTGAATGAAGCCATCCTGCAGCATCTCGCCATAGAGTGGTGCCATCTCGACCGCCGCCGGCCCAAATTGCAATCGTTGGTATGGCCGTCCGGTGACCGGGACCCGACGCGCGGCGAATGCATCAAAATCGGATTTCCAGATGATCTTGTTGAGCTTAACTTTTCCAAAGCGCGTTGCGCCGGTGCAGCGCCGTGAAACGTAGAGGATCAGCTCGCGCAGGCGCAACTGCCCGCCCGGCAATTCCACCCGGTAGGTAAGGCGCCTGCGAACCAGTGTCGCCCTCTGTCGCTCGTCCAACATCACTCAGCAACAGTATCGGAGATCGGCCCTCCAGAGATAGGACCGGAATAGCATTCATGCGAGGGCGCTGGCGAGCCCGTTGAAAAAACCTTGGCCGTCGGTGCCGCCCAAGAGCGGGTCGGTGGCGTTTTCGGGATGCGGCATCAGCCCCAAGACGGTGCGGGTCTTGTTGAAGATGCCGGCGATCGCGCGCGCCGAGCCGTTGAAATTCGCCGCCTCGTCGAGGCTGCCGTCGGCCTCGCAATAGCGGAAGGCGACCAGACCCTCGCCCTCGAGCCGGTCGAGCGTGTCGGGGTCGGCGGTGTAGCCGCCGTCGTGATGCGCGGCCGCCACCCGGATCGTCTGACCGGCTGCGTAGCCGCAGGTGAAGATCGTCTCGTTGCTCTCGACCCGCAGATGGATGTCACGGCAGACGAAGCGCAGCGAGCGGTTCGGCAGCAATGCGCCCGGCAGCATCCCGGCCTCGGTCAGGATCTGAAAGCCGTTGCAGATGCCAAGCACCGGCGTGCCCCGGTCGGCCCGCGCCTTGACCTCGCGCATGATCGGCGAGTGCGCCGCCATCGCCCCGCAGCGCAGATAGTCGCCATAGGCAAAGCCGCCGGGCAGCACGATCAGATCGCAATCGGGCAGGCTCGCCTCGCGGTGCCAGACGCGGACCGGCTCATGCCCGGTCGCCCGTTTCAGCGCGATCGACGCGTCGCGCTCGCGGTTTGAGCCGGGAAATATGACGATTGCGGCTTTCATTCAATGCGTCTCGGGCATTCAATGCGTCTCGGGGCGACGATGACGCCCAGATACGCTGCGCGGCGCATACGTTCAAGGCGATCGAATGGAACTCCCGCGCCGTGCTACGGTTTGCGTCATGCGGCGGTGCGAACGGCCGATGGCTGACTTTTCGCCGCTGTCGCTTGTCTGTCTTCTGGTCATCGCCGCGCGAAAGAGGTGTTTGTGGATTTTCCTGCTGCCGCGACGCCGGCGCTGGCCGCCGATTACTCGTCCTTCGATTGGAGGTTCCGCCAGCTTCTCGAAGCATTGCCGGCCGCGGTTTACACGACCGACGCCGAGGGCCGCCTGACCTTTTACAACCAAGCTGCGGTCGAGTTCTCAGGCCGCCGCCCGGAATTGGGCAGCGACCGCTTCTGTATCGCCTGGCGCCTGTATCGGCCCGACGGCACCCCGCTGCCGCACAACGAGTGCCCGATGGCGATGGCGCTGAGGGAAGATCGGCCGATCCGTGGCGTCGAGGCGGTCATGGAACGGCCGGACGGCACGCGCATCGATTTCATTCCGTTTCCGACCCCGCTGCACGACGCATCGGGCGCGCTGGTCGGCGCGGTCAACATGCTGGTCGACATCAGCGAGCGCAAAAGGGCCGAGGCGGTGCAGCAGCGGCTCACCGAAACCCTCGAGCAGCGGGTCGAGGAGCGCACCCGCGAGATCGCCGATGCCCTCGCCCAACTACGGGTCAGCGAGGAGCGGTTCCGGCTCTTGGTTCAGGGGGTGACCGACTACGCGATCTTCATGCTCGATCCAGACGGGCACGTGACCAACTGGAATCTCGGGGCCGAGCGCATCCACGGCTACGCCGCGCACGAGATCATCGGCCGTCACTTTTCGCAATTCTATACTGACGAGGACCGCCGCGCCGATCGCCCGGCCGCCGCCCTCGACACCGCGAGGCGCACCGGCAGCTTCGAGTTTGAGGGCTGGCGCGTGCGCCATGACGGGCGGATGTTTTGGGCAAGCGTCATCATCGACGCAATTCGCGACGAGGCCGGTCGGCTCGTTGGGTTCGCCAAGATCACCCGTGACCTGACCGAGCGGCGAGCCGCCGACGAGCACCTCCGCCAAGCACAGAAGATGGAGGCGGTCGGGCAGCTGACCGGCGGCGTCGCCCATGACTTCAACAATCTCCTGACCGCGATTATCGGCAACCTGGAGATGCTCGCGACCGTGTTGCCCGAGCACGGTCCCGGCCGCCGTTACGCCGACGCCGCGTTGCGCGCGGCGCTGCGCGGGTCGCGGCTGACGCAGCAGCTGCTCGCCTTCTCCCGCCGCCAGGAGATCCGGCCGCAGATCGTCAGCATCAATGAAGTGCTGCGCGAGACTTTGATTTTGTGCCAGAAAACGCTCGGCGAAGGGATCGAGGTCGAGCTGCGTCTGCAGCCCGACATTTGGATGTGCTTTATCGATCCGACCCAGTTGGAAGCGGCGGTTCTTAACCTTGCCGCGAACGCGCGCGATGCGATGGACCTTTCGGGGCGGTTGACGATCGCCAGCGAAAACCTGACCGCGGGCGGCGGCGAAGGGATCGATCTGGCGGCCGGCGAGTATGTGGTCGTGTCGGTCAGCGACACCGGTTGCGGAATGAGCGCCGATGTGCTGGCGCGGGTCTTCGAGCCGTTTTACACGACCAAGGAGGTCGGCAAGGGAACCGGGCTCGGCCTCAGCCAGGTCTACGGCTTTGCCAAGCAATCGGGCGGCGCCGCCCGGATCGAGAGCCGTCACGGCGTCGGGACAACGGTGCGCATCTATCTGCCGCGGAAGGATGGGTTTCCAGCCGAGTCGGAGCCGCCGTCGGACGGGCCGCTCGCCGCGACGCGCGGCAGGGCGACAATCCTTGTGGTCGAGGACGACGCCGATGTCCGGGAGACGACTGTCGCGATGCTGGCGGACCTCGGCTATCGGGCATTGGTCGCGCAAACCGGGCCCGAGGCGCTGGCCGTGCTGCGCACCGAGAACGCCGTCGATCTGCTGTTCACCGATCTGGTCATGCCTGCCGGCATGAGCGGCATCGATCTGGCCCACACGGCGAGCCGGCTGCGGCCCCAGTTGAAGATCCTGCTGACCTCGGGCTATCCGGGCTTGATGCGGGAAGCGCTGTCGCAGGGCGAAGAATTCCCATTCCTTGCCAAACCCTTCGGTGCGCCGAGCTTGGAGCGGATGCTCGCGGAGGTCATGGGCGAGGGTCCGCGGCGGAGGCAGGCATGATGTCGATCGAATAATCTTCGATGACCGGGTTGGCGAGCAGCTGGCGGCACATCGCCTCGACCTGCTCACGGGCGCGCGAGGCGTCGGTCTCGGCGAGATCGATTTCGATCAGCTTGCCTTGGCGCACCGCGCCGATGCCGGCAAAGCCCAGCGCCGCGAGCGCGTTGCCGATCGCCCGCCCTTGCGGGTCGAGCACGCCGGGCTTCAAAGCGACGCGGACCAGCACTTTCGTGATCATGGCCGGGGCCGGATCATCCTGGGTCATCCGACGCTGACATCCTGCCACGGCGTCGTCTCGGGCAGCCATCCGGCAAACCGGAAGGCAGCCCGGCGATCGGAGCCGTCGCGCGCCGGCAGCGCAATGATCGCGCTCGATACCGTGCCGTAGCCGTCGGTGCGAAAGCGCATCGCCGCACTCGGCGGCTCGCCGGGCGGGGCGCGCGTGCTGCCCAGCAGCTCCTGCCAGGCGAGCCAATCGCCGCGATCGGGCTCGGGCGCGGGCCACTCGCGAAACGCCGGCATCGCCAATTCGAGCCGCCGCGTGCCGAGATCGTCGAGCTCGCCGGCGGCGATCAGCGACAGCCCCTCTTTCAGCGGGTGAAGTTCGATCCGGGCGCCGCCGGCGTGGCGCAGCCAAAACCCGTCGCGCTCGTCGGCGACAATCAGATTGAAGCTGCGATAGGAATCGGGGTTGAGATGGGACAGGGCCTCGGCGGCGGCCACGGCATCGGCATGGTCGAGCGCCTCCAGGACCAGCTCGCCGCGCGACCGCCGCCCGGGAGCCGGGCCGAGCGAGCCGGTGCGGTTCAGGACCGCCGCGGCGACACCCCAATCGTTGATCCCGAGCCACGAGCCGCCGGCCAGGACGTCGAGCCCGGCGACCACCTCCGGCCGGTCCGGCCAGTGCCGGGCCGGCGCCTGCCACGGCCGATCGACCATCTCGTCGCGATTGGCCCCGATGATGACCGGCCAGGCGTGGTCGGGCCGGCGCAGAATCACCACCGTGCACATCTTCAGCCAACAACCTCGGACAATCCCCGCTTGCCGATGTAAAATCGCCGCGCCATATCGCGCGGACAGACGATTTCGGTATGCCGCACAGCTTGGGACGAGAGGGCCATGACCACTTTTGCCGACCGCGAGAAGGAATTCGAGAACCGGTTCAAGCACGATGAGGAGCTGCGGTTCAAGGTCACCGCGCGCCGCAACCGGATGCTCGGGTTGTGGGCAGCCGAGCGCCTTGGCCTTGGCGCGGGTGAGGCCGAAGCATATGCGAAAGACCTGGTCGCGACCCAATTCCAGGCGGGCGGCGACCAGCGCGTCATCGACAAGCTCTTCGCCGACCTAGCCGCCCAGGACCCGGGCATGACCCCGTCACGCATTGCCTTCGAGCTCGAGCATTTCGCCGAACAGGCCAAGGAGCAGCTGATGAAGGAGTAGAGCCCGCTCACACCGGCCGGTCGCCCTTGACCGTCACCCGATGGCCGGAGCGGGTGTGCGGCCAGTAATCCCACATCGCATGGTGCTGGACGCAGCGATTGTCCCAGAAGGCGATCGAGTTCTCCTGCCAGCGGAAGCGGCACTGGAACAATGGGTTGGCCATGTGCTCGTAGAGATAATTGAGGATCGCCTCGCTCTCGTCGAGGGGGACGCCGAGGATCCGCCGCGTAAACCCCTTGTTGACATAGAGCGCCTTGCGCCGGGTCACCGGGTGGGTGCGCACGACCGGGTGCTCGGCGCGCGGATATTCGGGCTTGTCGGCGATGCCGTAATTCGCGTACTGGCCGCGGTAGTGATCGCCGCTGTGCTCG
This sequence comes from Allostellaceae bacterium, assembly GCA_036500965.1. GTDB lineage: Bacteria > Pseudomonadota > Alphaproteobacteria > ATCC43930 > CGMCC-115725 > AP-15. The sequence continues at coordinate 80,424 of DASYBC010000090.1, forward strand.
GCTTGGAGACCGTCGAGATAAGCCTTCATGCGCTCCGACAGCGCGTCGTAGGCGGCATACATGCTGGCGAACAAGGTGTCGCCGCCATGCGGCGGGCATTGGCGGATATAGAGAATGCTGCCCATCGGCGGCTCGGGATCGCACGACACATCGGTGTGCCAGCCCTCGCCATTGGCGCGCGGTGAATCCTTGTCGGCGTGGATGATCATCAGTTCGGGCTTGCCCGGCTCCGAGGGTGCGGCCGGGTGAATGTGCAGCTCGCCGAACAGCCGGCCAAAGGCCAGGTGCTGATCGTCGGTCAGATGCTGGTCGCGGAAAAAGATCACCGAATTCTCGGCCAGCGCGCGATGGATCTCGTCGAGGGTGCGGTTGCCGAGCGGCTGCGCCAGATCGACCCCGCCGATCTCGCCGCCGATGATCGGCGTCAGCTTGTCGACGGTGATCGTGTCGTACGGGCCGGCATCATCGGCGGTGTATTTGATGCGCGGTCCATTGCGGCGGCGCAGCGAGCTCATGATGCTTCTCCTCTCGTGCGGTTATTTCGCCGCAAACGCGGCGGAAGATCGTATCGACATGGTTCAGATGATGGCGGTGTCGAACGGCCCGTCGATCGCCGCAAGTCGGCGAGGGGCGATCTACCCTCACGCTTCCGCCGTGGGATGAAACCAGGGGAAGGTGATGAGCTGCGCGAAGATTTTCTGGCCCAAGCCGACGTGATAAATCTGGTCGCGGCCATAGCCGCGCGCTTCCGCTTCCTCATTGTGGCAGATCACGTTCAAGGCGTCCAGCGCGGTCGGCTCGCCTTTTTCGAACGCTAAGCGTCTAGCTTTCAGTTCTGCGAGCCGCCGGTCGTCGACAGCGCTAGACTGAGCAAGCGCAAGTTCGACAGCAAGATCGGAGAACCGCTCGGCGAGCTTGTCGTGCTCGCGGGCGTTCTCGGGAAGGGCAAAGACCAGGTCGAGCGCCGTTGCGATCGCCACCACAAGAGCGGCGATTTGACCAACCCCTGTCTTGTTGCCGATTAGGGCGAAAAAAGCGGCACTGCCGCCAACTACGGCGACCAGCATCGCGATCCTGTGCATGACGTCAAAAAACGCGCGTCGCTTGGTGTGATAGCGGATCGACTTGTGCACGGCGAAATCGAGTGCGATCAACTCGCCCGTCGCTTCCTCGGCGGAGGCGGCGTCTTGGGCGCTGGAACCCGGTCGCCCACTTGCGGGGGCACGGGTAGTTCGCGCGTCGGAGGGCCGGTCGGTTCTTTCGGCGGGCGCCCCGGAGGTCGATTCTTCTGCACTCATTGCCTCCTCGATATGGGCGAGCTAAGCAGATTTGCGACCATCTCGGGCCAAGACCGATAATGGGCAACCTGGAAATTCGCTAGGATCGGCAGATTTACGGTTCGCCGAAGACACGGCGAAAGATCGTGTTCACATGCTTGAGATGGTAATCGGTGTCGAACACCGCGTCGATCGTCTGCGCCGATAGATAGCGCCCGATCTCCGGGTCCTGCTTCAGCAGATCGGCGAAGCGGCCGGCGTCGTGCCAGGCAGCCATCGCGTGGCGCTGGACCGCGGCATAGGCGTCCTCGCGGCTCATCCCGGCCTGGGTCAGGGCCAGCAGCACGCGCTGCGAATCGACGAGCCCGCCCAGCGATTCGAGGTTCTGCCGCATGCGCTCGGGATGAACCACCAGCAGGTCGATTAGCCCCGCCAGCCGGGCCAAGGCGAAATCGAGAGCGATCGTCGCGTCGGGCGCGATGACCCGCTCGACCGAAGAGTGCGAGATGTCGCGCTCGTGCCAAGTCACGACGTTTTCGAGCGCCGGAGCAACGGTCGAGCGGATCAGCCGCGACAGCCCGGTCAGATTTTCCGACAGGACCGGGTTGCGCTTGTGCGGCATCGCCGAGGAGCCTTTTTGCCCTATTGCGAAATATTCCTCGGCCTCGCGCAATTCGGTGCGCTGCAGATGGCGGATCTCGGTCGCCAGCCGCTCGATGCCGGCGGCGATCAGCGCCAGAGCCATGAAAAACGCCGCGTGGCGGTCGCGCGGGATGATCTGGGTCGAGACCGGCTCCGGCATTAGGCCGAGCTTGTCGGCGACATAGGCTTCGACCCGCGGGTCGATATTGGCGAAGGTGCCGACGGCGCCGGAAATCTGGCAGGTCGCGATCTCTCTTCTGGCGGTGACGAGGCGCTCGCGGTCGCGGGCGAATTCGGCCCAATGCCCGGCGAGCTTCAGGCCGAAGGTCGTCGGCTCGGCGTGGATGCCGTGGCTGCGGGCGACGATCGGCGTCATTTTGTGTTCAATGGCGCGCCGCTTCAGCGCCGCCAGCAGCGCATCGGTATCGGCAAGCAGCACGTCGGCGGCCTGGGTCAGCTGCACCGCGAGACAGGTGTCGAGCACATCGCTCGACGTCATCCCCTGATGGATGAAGCGCGCCTCGGGCCCGACATGCTCGGCCACATTGGTCAGAAAGGCGATGGTCTCGTGATGGACCTCGCGCTCGATCTCGCGGATGCGGTCGAGGTCAAAGGCGCCGCGCTCGCGCAGCGCTCGGGCAACGCCCTTGGGGATGACCCCCAGCCTTTCTTGGGCCTCGCAGGCATAGGCCTCGATGTCGAGCTGGATGCGGAAATAGTTCTCCGGCGCCCAGATCGCCGTCATCTCGGGCCGGCTGTAGCGCGGGATCATGGTTGCGGCGCCTCTGTCGACAGCAGCGGCTTGGCCATCAGCACCTCATCCCAATAGCGTCCGTTCTGCTTCAGGGAGTTGCGTTCCAGCCCGTATTCGACAAAGCCGAGGCGGGCATAAAGACGGTGCGCCGGCTCGTTGTCCCTGATCACATTCAGCTGAACCACTTCGACGCACTGCCGGGCATGGTCGATCACCGCCTCGACGAGCCGCTTTCCGAGGCCGCCCGATCTCGCTCTCGGCCGCACATACATGCCCCAGAGCACTCCCTTATGCGCCTCCTTGCGGGCATGTCTGGTGAAGAAGCCAACGATGCCGAGCAGATCGTCGCCGTCGAACGCGCCGAGCATGGTGGAGTCCGCGATCTGGTCGGCAAACCACTGCAAGGGCTCGGCGCTTTCCTCGCCGAAGGTGCTGCCGAACGCATCCGGGTCGCGCTCCAGCGCTTCGAGCCGGATCTCCCGATAGAGAGCGGCATCTTCCGCCAGCAAGCGGCGAATTTTCACTTCGGCCGGGCTCACATCATCTCCGCGCCAAAGAAATCTCGGCAGCCGGATCATAGCCGAGCCGCCCAAGCGCGGCGAGCATATGCGGCGGCACCGGGGCGGTGACGGCGACCGGCGGCCGGGCCGGATAGAGCGGCAAGGAGATCGCACGGGCGTGCAGCAGCAACGGTCCGGCGCCTCCTCTCTCGGCGTATACAGGATCGCCGGTGACCGGGCAGCCGAGCTCCGCGCAGTGGACGCGGATCTGATGGGTGCGCCCGGTGCGCGGGCGCAATTCGAGCCATGCCCGGCCAGGCGCGGCGCCGAGCACCCGATAGTCGGTGACCGCGCGCTGACCTGCGGGGTCGCTGACCATGCGCCAGCCGGCGCCGCGGGAGAGCTTCTTGAGCCCGGTCTCGATCCGGCCTTCAGTTTCCGATGGGGCGCCGATGACGACGGCCCAGTAGACCTTCTCGACCTTGCCCTCGGCGAACAGCGCGCCGAGCCGCCGTAAGGCCTTGGGATGACGGCCGAGGACGAGGCAGCCGCTGGTGTCACGATCGAGGCGGTGAGCGAGGGCTGGGGGGTGCGGCAGACCGAAGCGCAATTCGGGGAATTGGCTTTCAAGGTTCCGCCCGCCGCCTGGGCCGGGATGCACGGCGATCCCGGCGGGCTTGTCGATCACCAGAACGAGACCGTCGCGATAAAGCACCCGGCTAGCGAGCGGTTGCCGCCCCTCACCCCAACCCTCTCCCCGCAAGCGGGGCGAGGGAGCGCGCTGCGGCGCGACCAGCCTCGACGAAGGCAGAGCTGCCCCTCCTGGCAACTGCCCTGCTACTCCGCCGCGTCGCGGGCCGGGGCGGCGGTGCGGAACAGGTTGCGCCGGGCATCCCACTCGTCGGCGCCGACGCGCTGAAACATCTGGCGCAAAGTCATCTCCTCGACCGGTGCCGGATGACGGTGGGTCGCCTTCAGTTCCGCCAGCGCCCGGTCGCAGATGCCGACGACGTTTTTGAGCAGCAGCCCGGGCACGATCGCGAGCTTGTAGCCCATGCCCTCGGCCTCGCGCAGATCGAGGTCGGGCGTCTTGCCGCCATAGACGACATTCAACAGGCACGGGCCGCGGACCAGGCGCGGCACGGCGGCCACTTCCTCGACCGTCTGCGGCGCCTCGACAAATGCCATCTCGGCGCCGGCGGCCAAGGCCGCGTTGGCGCGGGCAATCGCCTCGTCGAAGCCGGCGACGGCGCGCGCGTCGGTGCGGGCGATGATCAGGAAATCCGGGTCGCGGCGGGCCGCGATAGCGGCGCGAATCTTGGCCAGCCAATCCTCGCGCGGCACGATCTCCTTGTCGTCGAGATGGCCGCATTTCTTCGGAAAGCCCTGGTCCTCGATATGGATGCCGGCGACGCCGCTGCGCTCGAACTCGCGGACCGTGCGATAGACATTGAGCTCGTTGCCGTAGCCGGTATCGGCGTCGGCGATGACCGGCAGCTCGACGGCAGCGGCGATCCGCTCGGCGTTGCCGACCATCTCCGACATCGTGACGAGGCCGAAATCGGGGTAGCCGAGGGTCGCGGCAGTGCCGGCGCCGGTCATGTAGACCGCGTCGAACCCAGCCTGCGCGATCAGCCTGGCGGTGATGCAGTCATAGGCGCCTGGCGCCACCACCATCCCGTCCCGGTGCAGCAGCGCGCGAAAGCGGCCAGCCTGCGTCATCTCTTCCTCCATCCGACCTCTGATCCGAAGCTAGGGCTCAGATATAGCGCCGTCCAGCCCGTTTGCTTGATGCCGGTCGGGGCGGGGGATAGGCTGCCGGTAGATCGTGAAGGGGGCGAAGATGTACAGCTTCAACTTGAAGGCCGAGCAGGCGTTCGACCCGAAAAAGCATCTGGAACGGGTGCTCGGCACGACCGGCGAGGGCGATGTGACGATCGCCTGCTGGGAGCCCGGCCAGACCAGCCCCTATCACTGCCATCCCGACGCGACCGAAATCTATTTCTGCTTCGAGGGCGGCGGCACGATGCGCACGCCCAGCGAAACGATCGCGATCGAGCCGGGGGCGTTCGTCGTCCACCCGCGCGGCGAATTGCACGAATACGTTAACGGCCCGCAGCGGACCCTGTTGTTCCGGGTGCGCTATGGCGAGGGGATGTCCGGCCGCACCAAGGAATGGCCGAGCAACCCCGATTGGCGGCCGCGCCCAGAGGACACCGCCTATTTCGCGCAGCATAGGGCACGTTGAGGAGCCCGGCGATGATCCCGGTCTCGGCCCACAACATCGATTTCGTCGGCAAAAGCGACCAAGGCGGGCGTGGCGACGGCGTCCAAATCATGGTCCACAAGGGTCATGCCTTTGTCGGCCACATGTTCAGCGACGGCTTCACCGTCACCGATGTGCGCGACCCCAGAAGCCCGCGCGCCGTCAACTTCATCGCCGCCCCAGCTAATTCACGCGCGTTTCACTTGCAGACCCATGAGGACCTGCTGCTGACGGTGAATTCACTGAACATTTGGGTGCTGCAAGGCTATTCCGATCCCAACGATTATTTCAAAGGCTCGATCACCGATACGTTCACCCGGCGTGAGAAGGCGTTTGCCGCCGGCTTGCGGGTCTACGACATCTCGCGTCCGGCCGAGCCGCGCGAGATCGCGTTCATGCCGGTCGAGGGGCTGGGGCTGCACCGGCTGTGGTATGTCGGCGGGCGCTATGCCTACGCCTCGGCGCATTGGGAGGGCTTCACCGACCACGTTCTTGCCGTCATCGACATGCAGGAGCCGACTCGACCCGAAATCGTCGGCCGCTGGTGGCTGCCCGGCATGCACGCGAAGGGCGGCGAGACCCCGAATTGGCCGAAGGGGCGGCGCTATGCATTGCACCATGCGATCGTCGCCGGCAATCTCGCCTATGGCGCTTGGCGCGATGGCGGACTGACGGTCCACGACGTTTCCGACCCGACCGCACCCAAATTGCTCGGGCACCGCAATTGGTCGCCGCCCTTTGGCGGCGGGACCCACACGCCGTTGCCGTTGCCCGACCGCAATCTCTTGGTCGCCGCCGATGAGGGCAATCTCGACAATTGCGCCAATGGCATCCAGCGCTGCTGGGTGTTCGATGTGCGCGACCCGGCGAACCCGGTGTCGATCGCCACCCTGCCGACCCCCGACGAGGAGGATTACTGCGCGAAGGGCGCCAAGTTCGGCCCGCACAATCTGCACGAGAACCGGCCGGGCTCGCTGGTCAGCTCAAACCTGATCTTCGCCACGTACCAGAATGCCGGGGTGCGGGTGTTCGACCTCTCCGACCCGTTCCAGCCGCGCGCGGTCGGGCATTTCGTCCCGCCGCCGCCCGAAAAAATGGTCGATCCGCGCCCGAACCGGCCGCGCGTGATCCAGTCGAACGACGTCTATGTGGCGCCCGACGGGCTGATGTATCTGACCGACGTCAATGATGGGCTGACCATCCTGCAATACCGCGGGTGAGAGATTGCCGATCAGCGGGCCCATTGCGTGACGTTGGCGCCCGCGATTCGATAGCTGGCGGCAATCGTCGAAGCCGAAGCGGCATTCGCTGCCGGTGCCGCCGCCGCCGGCGCTACGGCGACGGGCTCGACCGCGACCGCCGCCACCCCGGCATAGCGCATGCCGAGCTCTTCGGCGGCGCGCGGCGACAGATCGATGATGAAGCGGCGATGGTAGGGGCCGCGGTCGTTGATCCTGACGATCACCGCGCGCCCGGTGTCGAGATCGACGACCCTCGCGCATGAGCCGAGCGGCAGCGAACGGTGGGCGGCGGTTGGCGTGACCGTGTCGAGCCGCTCGCCGTCAGCGGTTTGCCTGCCGACCAGATCGTACCACGCCGCCTGGCCGATTTGCGGGGCTCCCTGCGGACGCCAGGTCATCTGCATTGGCTGGCGGGAATAAGCGGCCCGGGTCGAGGATGGGGTATTGCCTAGCCGATTCGCGAAGTTCTGATGGCCGGGGTCAGGCGGCTGGCCGGGTTGCTGCGAGGCGCCCGCCTCCGGCGTCTGGGCCATCGCGCCGGCTGAGGCCATCAACAGCACGAGCGACATACCGATTGTCTGACGCAAGAGCATCCGACATCGTCTCCTTCTGATGGGGCAATCCCGGGCCGCGGACACGAGCGGGCGGGCCGCCATGCCAACTGTATCGGATGGGCTCGGGAATGCAGATCGGTATCGCCCCGGATTATGCCGACGCATCCGGGTAGGACAGGCAGGAACAGTCCAAGCTAAACAGGGTAAATCGGGGCTGTCAACCCCATCCGTCACTTTCACCCGAAAGGGTCTTTTGTAGGTCGTGAGCGGATCAGCTGGGTGGTTCAGCCGGGTGAGGTCTGTATTGCTCGATCGGTTAACGTTTATTCTTTAAGTGTCCGCATATTCTTGCGAGCTTTTCGGTCGGCCCGGTCGCCAAAACGAGGCCGCGACGCCGGTGCCGCTCAATCTTAAAGATTTGTTGCAGTAGTGTCGGCGCCGGGGCGGAACGGCGAATTGTTTATTTAACGCCTGTTTGCGGCGCCGTTGATCCGCCGGGCCCGGCGCGCCCCGCTCGCCCGGGTCGGACGCCGGCGCGCCGCTGGCCTTGGCGGGCAGCGCTGCCGCGACCGGTGCCGGCGATTACGCGGGTGGCGGGAAGCGAGCAATCCAGTGCCGGGCGATGTCTTCGCGCCGACAGACCCACACCCGGTCGTGGGAGCGGATATATTCGATGAAGCGAATCAGCGCCTTGGCGCGGCCGGGATGGCCGGTCAGCCGCATGTGCAATCCGACCGACATCATGCGCGGCCGCTCCGCCCCCTCCTCGTAGAGCAAGTCGAAGCTGTCACGCAGAAACGCGAAAAAATCTTCGCCTGAGCCGAACACGCCGCGCCCGAACTTCGAATCGTTGGTGGTCAAGGAATAGGGCACGACCAGGTGCGGCTTGTCCGCTACCCGCACCCAATAGGGCAGCTCGTCATTGTAGGTGTCGCTGTCATAGAGAAACCCGCCATGCTCGACCAGGAGCCGCCGGGTGTTCTCCGAGGGCGCATAGCGGCAGTACCAGCCGAGCGGGGTCTTGCCGGTGGTCTGGCGAATCAGCGCCACCGCCGCAGCGATCTGCCGGCGTTCCTCGGCCTCGGGCAATCCCGGATGGTTGGTCCAGCGATAGCCGTGGCTGCAGATGTCCCAGTCGCTGGCGGCGATCGCCGCCGCGGCCGGCGGGTTCGCCTCGAAGGCGCGGGCGCAGCCAAAGATCGTCACCGGCACCTGGAAGCGGGTGAAAATCCGGTGCAGCCGCCAAAAGCCGACCCGCGAGCCGTATTCGAACATGCTTTCGGCGGCGAGGTCGCGGCCGTGCACGCCGAGATCGCTGCCCAGCATCTCGGTCAGCCCACCCTCGGAGACGCCGTCGCCGGCGGGGTAGGACAATTCCGAGCCTTCCTCGAAATTGATCACGAAATTGACCGCGATGCGCGCCTCGCCGGGCCATCCGGCATAGGGCGGCAGGGCGCCGTAGCCGACAAAATCGCGGATTGTCATGGGTTTGCTCCGGGCCGATCGGGATACCAGTCGTCGCGGCAGATGTCGTCGAGCGAATAGGGACAGACCGCCGGCAAGGCCTCGACCGCGGCGGGCTCGCCATATTCGCGCAGGCTCCCTTCGGCGCGCTTTCGCGCGTCCGCATAAAGCTTGTCCAAATTCGCCTCCGCATCGCGCCGCAAGCTCGGGGTGATTCTGTCGGATAGCTCCTGCCGTGCGTCGCGCAAAGTCTCGATCCAGCCGAAGCGCGGCCGCGCCGCGGCGGAATGCCCGAGCTTCAACAGATGTTCGATGATGCGACGGATTTGGCTGCGAACCGCGTTGCGCTCGCTCTTGCCCAAATCCTCGATCTCCTCGGCGACGTGCTCGCGGTCGAAGCGATTGTCGCTCGCCGGCATCTCGCGCAGCACCGCCGCCTGCCGCTGGGTCCAGGCGTAGAAATCGTCCTCGTAGCGCGGTCCGTCGGGCATGGTGTCGATGCTCCGAATTTTCGGGATCATACCCCTGCGGCGGCCGGGAGGGGAGGGCGGGCGCAATTCCGGCGCCGTCTGATGCGCGGCCCGCTACCCTCGCAATTTGCTGGCGGGGCCGAGCCTCGCCCCGGCTTCGCGATGAACCCGCGCGCCAGTATCAACCCCTTCACCAGTTATGGCTCGGCCACTCCGTACGCGGAATTCGGCTGTTCGGCGAAAGACAAAGACGGCAATTGCCTCCAGGCGACGTGCAAGGCGGATGCGCAATCGAATTGCGATGATCGGGCGGCGGGCTGCCTGCGCAATGACGGGTACTTGAAAGGGTCGAGCGAGGGTGGCACCTGCACTAAAATTCTTTGAGCGCCGCAGCAAGAATAGGGCGGATCGGCAAGAGCGCAATCCGCCGGCGACCCTGGTCAGGCCGCCCGGTCCCAGCCCCACCAGGCGCACAACGCCTCGCCCATGACCAGCTCGAGGTCGCGGCCTTGGAGCCACGGCAATTCCTCGGTGAACATCGTCACGCATTCCTTCCACGAGCACGGCATCTTGGTGATGTCGGTGCCCCAGAACATGCGGTGCGGCCCAAAGGCGTCGAACACCTGCCGCAGCCAGCTGTGCAGCGCCGGAAACGGGTAGCCCTCGCTCGAATAGTGCGGCACCCCGGTCGCCTTGACCGCGACATTGGGGTATTTCGCCAAGGCCAAGAGCTGCGGCATGTGGGCCATCGCAGCGGCGTCCTTCAACGTGGACGTGCCGCCGCGCCCGCCCAGATGGTCGATCGTCAGCCGCAGCCCCGGATGGCGCTCGGCGATCCGGCCGAGCTCGACAAGCGAATCCGTCGCCAGCGCCGCGATCGGCACCCCGGCCGTTTCGGCTTCTGCCCACAGCCAGTCGATCGTGCCGTCGCACAGCCAGCGCCGCGCCGGATCGGCGAGAAACCCATAGCGCAGCCCGAGCATGCCCGGCTGCTCCCGCCATCGGGCGATGCGGGCGCGCGATTCCGGGCGGTCGAGCGGCAGCGCACCCATGATCGCGAACCGTCCGGGATAGTTCCGCACCGCCGCCAACGCCATCTCGGTCGAATTCGGGTCCCACCCCGGCGGATGAATGACCGCCGCATCGACCCCGCCCTCGTCCATCAACGCGATGGCCTCTTCCGGGGTAAACGCCGTCACCTGGCGATGCGACCGGTTGCTCGGCAAGCCCGATCCCCATAAGTGAATCTGCGCGTCAACGATCTGCACCGCACCCTCCCCCGATCGCCACCGCCTGCCGCGAGCATCCCCCGGCCCGGCGCGCAATGCTAGCGGCAACCCCCCTGGCTGTCAGCATTCGGCCTCAAACATCCGGCCGCGCTCGCTCCCTCTGACTTCCTCTCGCCTTATCCCCAAGGGCGAGATCGCCGCGGTGGCCGCCTCGTTGACAGCAGGGGGCGCGTCGCAATGGGCGGGCGCATGATCAGGTTAGCGAACCAAAGGCGCATGGCGCTCTTTTCGCCAAAGATGCGTTGAAGGTCGGCTCCATTGCCTGAAGGTCTAGCCCGGATATCTCACCGGGCGGCTGCTGATGTTGGATTTTCTGACGTATCAGGCTGCTTGTCGGGGTTTTGGGGCCGCGAGCCTGGCGTTTTGAGCCTGTCGGGGCGCGGCTGAGCGGTCGCAGGGTGAGCGACG
>DASYBC010000091.1:0-45709 GCA_036500965.1 Allostellaceae bacterium
GGTGCAAAAAGCATCGTCGCCGGACTACACTCTGTCGGCATCGGGGACCTCCTCTGCAACCGGATAAGCCTTTGTCGCAGAAGAATTATCCCTCTTTCAGAACCCCGATGCACTCATCCCGGTGAGATATCCGGGCTAGTCTGCTCGACGCGACGCTGTCGCGGCAAATGCCGGGTCTGCGCGATGGCGCCGGTTGGCGCGATGCCGGATGACTTCCATCCGTTGGGTGAATCGTACCACCAACCTATGAATCTGCTGTGCCGATTCGCGAAACGCTTCGGGATCAAGCGTTTCGATCGAACCACTTGGCTGCCGAGCGAATCTCAGCCAAAACCGCGGGCGCCGCAACTTACTAGCCCGCAACGACAAACGGGTGCGGAAGCCTCCCGATTTCGCATCTCACCTCCGATGAGACTGCCATACCAAAATTTCCGGCCAATAATTTTTAGAAAATAAATCCGCATTGCGCTTGGGAAAATAAGCCCCACTTAAAAGTCTGCGCCAAATCATTTGGCGTAACCAACGATCTTTCAAAAAAACCCCGAGCTGGCGGCCGGCTGTCGGGCGCGCACTCCGGTCCAAGGAGACTTGATGACATTTCGCCCATTGCAGGATCGCGTCGTGGTCCGCCGCGTCGATCCTGAGCAGAAGACCGCGGGCGGCATTTTCATTCCCAATACCGCGCAAGAAAAGCCGATGGAGGGCACGGTGGTCGCAGTCGGCCCGGGCACGCGCTCGGAAGACGGCAGGATTCAGCCGTTGGATGTCCAGGTCGGCGACCGGGTGCTGTTCGGCAAATGGTCCGGGACCGAGATCAAGATCGACGCAGAAGAACTGATCATCGTCAAAGAATCGGACCTGATGGGCGTGGTCGTAGAGACCGCGTCGCGCATGGCCGCCTGAGGAGATCGTCATGGCAGCGAAGGACGTTAGATTCAACTCGGACGCGCGCGATCGGATGCTGCGCGGCATCGATCTTCTCGCCGACACCGTCAAGGTGACGCTCGGCCCCAAAGGCCGCAACGTGGTGCTCGACAAATCTTACGGTGCGCCCCGCATTACCAAGGATGGCGTGACCGTCGCCAAGGAAATCGAGCTTTACGACAAGTTCGAGAACATGGGCGCGCAGATGGTCAAGGAAGTTGCCTCTCGCACCAGCGACCAGGCCGGCGACGGCACGACGACAGCGACGGTTCTGGCGCAGGCGATCGTGCGCGAGGGGGTCAAGGCGGTGGCCGCGGGCATGAACCCGATGGATCTGAAGCGCGGCATCGACAGCGCCGTCGAAGCCGTTGTTGCCGACCTGAAAGGTCGCTCGAAGAAAGTCTCGACCGATGCCGAGATCACCCAGATCGGCACGATCTCGGCCAATGGCGATCGTGAAATCGGCGAGATGATCGCCCAGGCGATGCACAAGGTCGGCAACGAAGGCGTGATCACGGTCGAGGAGGCAAAAAGCCTGGAGACCGAGCTCGACGTGGTCGAGGGCATGCAGTTCGACCGCGGCTATCTCTCGCCCTATTTTGTCACCAACGCCGAAAAGATGTTCGCCGAGCTCGAAGACCCGTACATCTTGCTGCACGAGAAGAAGCTGCCCGGCTTGCAGGCAATCCTGCCGCTGCTCGAAACCGTGGTGCAGAGCGGCAGACCGTTGCTGATCGTCGCCGAGGACATCGAAGGCGAGGCGCTCGCCACCCTGGTGGTCAACAAATTGCGCGGCGGGTTGAAGGTGGCGGCGGTCAAGGCGCCGGGCTTTGGCGATCGGCGCAAGGCGATGCTCGAGGATATTGCGGTGCTGACCGGCGGCCAGGTGATCAGCGACGACCTCGGCATCAAGTTTGAGAACGTCACGCTCGACATGCTCGGCCGCGCCAAAAAGGTGCGCATCGAGAAGGAGAACACGACGATCATCGACGGCGCCGGCAAGAAGGAAGAGATCCAGGGCCGCCTTGCTCAGTTGCGCGCCCAGATCGAGGAATCGACGTCGGATTACGACAGGGAGAAGCTTCAGGAGCGCCTGGCGAAGCTCGCCGGCGGCGTCGCGATCATCCGCGTCGGCGGCTCGACCGAGGTCGAAGTCAAAGAGCGCAAGGACCGCGTCGACGACGCAGTGCATGCGACTCGGGCCGCGGTCGAGGAAGGCATTGTCGCCGGCGGTGGTGTTGCCCTGCTTTATGCCGTCAAGGTGCTCACCAAGCTGAACCCGCAAAACGCCGATCAAAAGTCCGGCATCGACATCGTGCGCCGGGCATCGCAGGCGCCGGCCCGCCAGATCGTCGCGAATGCCGGGGCGGAGGGCTCGGTCATCGCCGGCAAGCTCCTCGAAAAGGGCGACGCCAATTACGGCTTCGACGCGCAGACCGGTGAATTCACCGACATGATCAAGAGCGGCATCATTGACCCGACCAAGGTCGTGCGACTTGCCTTGCAGGGAGCGGCTTCGGTGGCCGGGCTGCTGATCACGACCGAGGTCATGGTCGCCGAAAAGACCGGCAAAGGCTCCTCGCCGATGCTGAACGGCGGCATGAGCGACCCGGGTTTCTGAGGAGCTGCATTGCTCCGCGGGTGAGCGCCGCCTGTTTCTGCAAAGCCGAAAGAACGGCGGCGCGCGCGACGTTGGAGCAATCGGATGTCCTCCGATGGAGAGGAGCGGTGATGGACACGAGCACAATGCGGCTCCTGCGGATTGCCGCCGAAAGCGGCGAGGCCGAGGCGCAATTCAACCTGGGCGTCTTCTGTGACCGACGTCTGGATGACAATGGGTATGCCGTTGACGGCGACCGTGCCGCGGCGATCAAGTGGTTGCTGGCCGCTGCCGAGCAGGGTCTGCCACGCGCTCAGAACAGGCTCGCCACGCTCTATGCCGCTGGTCCCAATGCGTCGGGAAACTACGTAAACGCGTGTGCCTGGTTCCTGCTGGCGGCCGCCAATTCGCGCGGCATCCACCGCGAGCAGGCGCGATCGGGGTATCGAGGGATCGCTCCCCGGTTGACCCAGGCGCAGCGCACCAACGCGAAACGCCTAGCACGACTTTGGCGCAGGCAGGCTCGCGATAAAGCCCCACGGCTAAGCGAGGGGCAAGCGCAATGAGAGCCTGGTTTGTTCCACCTCTGGTCGTTCCCGTTTGCGTCGTTCTGATGGTCATGGCCTTCGCCGCCTACCACGCTCTCTAAGTTCGAATTTTTGTAAAGGAACAAGGTCATGGGCATTTCGATAAGCAGCAAGATGAGCGGTTGGGGGAAATGGGCGGAAGCTCACCAGCCGACAAAGGCCGACGAAGCTCGCACCGGAGCGAACGAGGACGTCATCCCTGCGGCGGATGACCTTCTGGGCGGGAAGGCACTGGACCAGCAACCGCATCGGCCATGGCTCGTTCCGGGGACAGGCAGGCTCTGAGGCGTAGTGGGCGAAAGCGGCCGCGGCGTCGGGCGGTGTCGAACAGCGGTGTCCTCTCGCCTCGCCGGGCGATCGATGCGCGGGACCCGGACGCGGGGCACCCAATGGATCCAAAGGAAGAGTAGCCGATGCAAGTGTTTGTGCGCGACAACGACGTCAATTCGGCGTTACGGGTATTAAAGAAGAAGATGCAGCGCGAAGGGGTTTTCCGCGAGATGAAACGGCGGCGGGCCTATGAGAAGCCATCGGAACGCCGCGTCCGCGAGCTCGCCGAGGCAATCCGCCGACATCGCAAGGCGATGCGCAAGCGGCTCGAGCGGGAAGGATATTAGCGGCAAGGTGTTAGAGAGCCGACCGCGCCAAGGCGCTATCTGCTCGACAACGCATCCGCGGTAAAAATCCGCAATTTCGCTCCTCGTGCCGAGCGAAGCTGCTATCGTCGGTCAGACAGCTTGGGACAGACAGCAGGAGACGGACAATGGCTTCGAACGGCAAGGTGGCGCTCGTGACCGGCGGGGGAAGCGGCATCGGCAAGGCTTCGGCCTTGGCGCTGGCCCGCGAAGGGTTTGCGGTGGTCGTCGCCGGCCGCCGGCCTGAGCCGTTGCAGGCCGTCGTCGGCGAGATCGAAGGCATGCAGGGCAAGGCATTGGGCGTGCCGACCGATGTCGGCAACCCCGATTCGGTGCGCGCCCTCTTCGCCAAGACCAGAGCGACCTATGGCCGGCTCGACGTCCTGTTCAACAACGCCGGCTTTGGTGCGTCGTCGCCGATCGAGGAATTGGCGTTCGAGCGCTGGCAGGCGGTGGTCTCGTCGATCCTGACCGGCTCGTTCCTGTGCACCCAGGAAGCCTTCAAAATCATGAAGGAGCAGCAGCCGATGGGCGGCCGAATCATCAATAACGGCTCGATCTCGGCGCATGTGCCGCGGCCCAACTCGGTCGCCTACACCTCGTGCAAGCACGCGATCACCGGGCTGACCAAATCAACGTCGCTCGACGGCCGCAAATACGACATCTCGTGCGGCCAGATCGACATCGGCAACGCCTTGACCGAGATGACCCAGCGCATGCAGCGGGGCGTGCCGCAAGCCAACGGCACGGTCATCGAAGAGCCGACGATGGACGTGCAGAACGTCGCCCGCGCCATCGTCTTCATGTCGACCGTGACCCCCGAAGCCAACGTCCAGTTCCTGACCGTGATGGCGACAAAGATGCCGTTCGTCGGCAGGGGATAGCGCAGATTGCATGGCGGGGTGGGTGGGTTGAGTTCAGCGAAACCCACCACTTACCGTTCGAAAGCAGTTTTTATCAAAGCATCCAAGATGTTGATTATCTGACTCACATCGGCAACAAAGTCGCGAGCTGCTCCTTAGTTTTGCTCCTATGATTCGCGAAACTAACCATAGTGTCGTCGTATTGCTTTCATAGCTCGTCTATTTCAACGACAAAGTGGAGTTTCCCCGCAGCGGACTTCCTGACTCACCGCTCGCGCCCCTGCTCCCTCGCCAGCTCCTCGCGGCAGACCTTCTCCAGGGGTAGCAGATCGTCCTGGACGAGCTTCCACATGACCGGGGCCGCGATGCGCTCGTAATCATGGCGGAGCACGTTGCCGATGCCGGCGATCTTCGGCCACGGAATTTCCGGATGCCGGGCTTTCAGTTTATCACCCAGCCGGCGGCTCGCTTCGGAGATGATTTCAACGCCGCGCTCAACGAGCCAGCGTTTGCGCCAATCGGCCTCAAAGGCGTCGAGCGCCACGCCGGCGGTCTCGCTGCGGATGTTCTCGATCGCCTCGATGATGTCGGCAAGCCGTGGCGCGGGCGAGGATGCAACCATCAAAATATGCGCAACGCCGAGGCTTCGATCCGATCGCGAAGAGCTTTGTGCAGGCTGTCGCGAGTCATGATGTCGGCCGGGTGGCCGAGAATGCGGGAGGCTTGCTCCTTCACCTCCATCAATTCGAACAAGCCGAGCCTGCCCCGCTCGTAATCGAAGAACAGATCGACATCGGACTTCTCTCCGCCCTCGCCGCGCGCGGTCGACCCAAAGAGGTAGAGGCGCACGACGCCGAGTCGCCGCAATTCGGCTTCGTGCTCCCTCAATCTGGCGATTGCCTCGTCCCGTTCCACGCTTCCGACTTCCCACAACGCTGCGAAACCCATTTCACGATGTCGGCATCGAGCGCAAGCTCGTCCACTACTCCTCCTGTTCCTCGATCGCACTTTCGTGCCAATGGCGCAACAGCAGGCGCGAGATGAAATCGATGACGAGATAGATCGCGATGCCGGTCATCGACAGCAGGAACAAGGCCGCGAACAGGCGCGGGATTGCGAGCCGATAGCCGGCTTCGAGAATGCGGAAGGCGAGCCCGGTCTCGGTGCCGCCGGTGCCGGCGACAAATTCGGCGACGACCGCGCCGATCAAGGCGAGCCCGCCGCTGATCCGCAACCCGGCGAGGAAATACGGCAGCGCCGTCGGCAGCCGCAGATAGCGCAGGGTCTGGGCTGGCGAGGCGCCGTAAAGGCGAAAGAGGGCCAACAGATTGCGGTCGGCGCTGTTGAGCCCGACCGTGGTGTTGGCGACGATCGGGAAAAAGGCGACGATCCAGGCGCACACCAAGAGCGCCAAAAACGGCTGCTGCACCCAGATGATGATCAACGGCGCGATCGCCACGATCGGCGTCACCTGCAGGATCACCGCGTAGGGAAAAAGGCTGATCTCCAACAGCCGCGACAGCGAGAACAGCAGTGCGATGGCGCCGCCGAGAACAGCTGCCGCGGCCAGCGCCGCGAGCGTGATGCGCAAGGTCACCAATAGCGAGCCAAAGAGGCTCGGGCCGTCGATCCACAGAGATTTGCCGATCGCCACCGGGCCGGGCAGGATATAGACGGGAACCTGCTCGACACGGACCACCACTTCCCACAGCGCCAGCAGCACCACGCCGACCAAAAGCGGTGCGGCCACCCGCGGCCAGCGCCGTGGCCGCGTCCGTCTCATCGCCCGCCTCCCTCGCCCATCGCCGCTGCGAGCTCACCCGAGGCCGCTGCGCAGAGGGCGGCGTAGGCCGGTGCGGTACGCAGGGCGCGTTGGCGCGGCTGCGGCAGGTCCACCGCGAGCTCGGCGGCGATCCGCCCGGGGCGCGCGGTCATCACCGCGATCCGGGTCGACAGAAAGACCGATTCGAAGACGCTGTGGGTGACGAACACGACGGTCGGCCGGCGGCTCTCCCACAGTTGCATCAGATCGTCGTTCAACCCCAGCCGGGTGATCTCGTCGAGTGCGGCAAAGGGCTCGTCGAGCAGCAGCAGATCGGGGTCGGTCACGAGCGCCCTGGCGATCGACACCCGCATGCGCATCCCGCCCGAGAGCTGGCGCGGATAGGCGCGCTCGAACCCGGCGAGGCCGACCGCGCGGATTTCGGCCGCGGCGCGCTCGCGCTCGGCCGCCCCGACCCGCCCCTTGAGGCGGAACGGCAGCAGCACGTTGCCGATGACCGTGCCCCACGGCATCAAGGTCGGGTCCTGAAAGACAAAGCCGATCCGCCCGGCCGTCCCGGCTCGCCGCCGCGCGCCTGGTGTGTCGGGCGTCAGCGCCAGGTGGCGCTCGCCGCCGCTCGGCTCGCTTAGGCCGGCGATGATCCGCAGCAAGGTCGTCTTGCCGCAGCCCGAGGGGCCGAGCAGGCTCAAAAATTCGCCGCGGCCGATCTCGAGGTCGATCGGGTCGAGCGCCGTCACCCCGCCGCGAAAACGCTTGGCGATGCCGCGCAGCGCGACGATCGGCGCTGCGGCCGCGGCCGGGCGGCGGTTCAATCCGGCGGTCAGGGCTTCATCCCGAATTTCGTATCCGCGGATTTCTTGTCCCCAAACTTTTTGCTCTCAAGCTTCTTGTCCCCAGGCTTCTTGTCCCCAGGCTTCTTGTCGATGAATTCGAGGGTGTAGGCTTTTTTAAAATCCATGCTCTTGGGATAGACCCCGGCATCCGCCATGGTGTCGAAAAAATCACGCCAGCGGGCCTCCGTCATCGCCCCGATCCCGAATTTCTTGGCGTCGCTGCTGTCGACGATGCCGTATTGCTTGAGCTTGGCGCGGCCATAGGCTAGCAGCGCGTTGGTCATCTCCGGGTTGTCGCGCTTGATCAGCGTGTCCGCCGGCGCGGGATCGCCATAGAGGTATTGGCGCCAGCCCTCGATGCTGGCATCGACAAAGCGCTGCACCAGCTGCGGGTTGTCGTGCACCAGCTTTTGCGAGGTCTCGATCAGCGAGCTGTAGCTCGAATAGCCGGCGTCGGCGATCAGCAGCACCACTGGCTCGACCCCGTGCTGCTCGATCGTGAACGGCTCGCTCGACAGATAGCCCTGCTGGATCGCCTTGCGGTTGGCGAGGAACGGGGCGACGCTGAACGTGTAAGGCCGGATCTGCGCGTCGGTATAGCCGAACTTCTTTTTCAGAAAAATCCAGCTGCCGATCCTGGTGTCGGAGCCGATCATGATCGGCTTGCCTTTGAGCGCGGCAAAGCTGTCATCGCCCTGGCCCGGATGCGCGATCAGCACCGAGGGGTCCTTCTGAAATATCGCGGCGACCGCGACCATCGGAATGTTCTCGCGGACATAATTGAGCGGCACGAACGAATTTGTCGCGATGTTGAAGTCGAGCCGGCCGGCGGCGAGCAGCTGCGCGTGGTTGACCTGCGGCCCGCCCTGGCGCAATTCGACGTTAAGCCCATAGCGCCGGTAGATGCCGGTGGCGATCGCCTCGTAATAGCCGCCATGCTCGGCCTCGGCCTTCCAATCGGTGCCGAACCGGACCGTCTTCGCCGTCTGTGCCGCTTGTGCCGCCCGCGCTGGCCCAGAGGTCCAGGCAGCGCCTAACATGACGCCGAGCACTACCGCCAACCGCCTACCTGTCATTGCCGTAATCCCCATACCGGTCCGGCCGGATATTTAGCCCCCGCCGGCCCACCCGTCGATTCCGCTGGGCGGTCTCTGCGCCTGTGAGCCGGCGGATCGTTCCATGCAAATCGCGCATGCCGGCGGCGCGTTGTCGCCGGGGATCGAATCTTTGTTACAGACTGTTAGAGTTCTGTCATAAATGAGGCACCGAGCCTGGAAAGCGCAATCGAGTCGGGCCTGCCTGTTACAGAGTGCGAGACAATGAGCGATTTCGGCAAGCTGGTCACCTTTGCTCCGCGCCACCGCTGCAGCCCGCCGCAGGAGGCGGCAGCACAGGGCGGGGCGGCGGGCCGGATCGCCGCGTTCCTCGCCGAGGACTCCGACGGCGGCGAGCTGCTGCATGCGCTCTACGATCATGTGCTCGACGAGCCGATCCCGCCAGCGATGCTGGCGCTGGTCCGCCAGTGACCGCGGCGGGACTGTAGAACGCCTCGCGATCAGCCTCCCAGATTGTCCGGCCGCGGCCGGGCTTGCGGCCGATCGGCGGCACGCACGGCTTTGCTCCGGCCGCCTCTTTGAGCTAGTTTGCGGCCTGCAGGCTGTATGGCGCGGCATCCGGGGCGACGGGCGGCCCCGGTCAGATCAACCATAGGCGCAAGGGGAACGATGGCCAACGTCTCATCGGCGCGGCGCAGCCTGATCGGCGGCGTGAGCGGTGAGGAGCGAACCGTCATTTTCGCAGCCTCGCTCGGCACCGTTTTCGAATGGTACGATTTTTACCTATACGGTGCGCTCGCTGCGACGATCGGCAAGGTCTTCTTCTCCGGGGTCAGCCCGACGGCGGGCTATATCTTTGCGCTGCTCGCCTTTGCCGCCGGCTTTGCGGTTCGGCCGTTCGGCGCCCTGGTGTTTGGCCGGATCGGCGACCTTGTCGGCCGCAAATACACCTTTCTGATCACCATCACGATCATGGGCTTGTCGACCTTTCTGGTCGGCCTGCTGCCCGGACATGCGGCCATCGGCCTCAGCGCCCCGGCGATCCTGATCGTGCTGCGCCTGCTGCAAGGCCTGGCGCTGGGCGGCGAATATGGCGGCGCTGCGGTCTATGTGGCCGAGCACGCGCCGCGCGGCAAGCGCGGGCTCTACACCTCTTGGATCCAAACGACCGCAAGCCTCGGGCTCTTTCTGTCGCTGCTGGTCATTCTCGGCTGCCGCGAATGGGCCGGCGTCTCGGGCTTTGACAGCTGGGCCTGGCGTATCCCGTTTCTGTTGTCACTGATCCTGCTGGCGATCTCGCTTTATATTCGCCTGCGGCTCCATGAATCGCCGCTGTTTCGGCGCATGCAGGCGGAAGGGCGAGGATCGTCGGCGCCGCTGACCGAGGCTTTCGCCGAAAAGCGCAATCGCAGGCTCGTTCTGCTCGCCCTGTTCGGCGGGACGGCGGGCCAGGCGGTGGTGTGGTATTGCGGCCAGTTCTATGCGCTGTTTTTCCTGACCCAGACGCTCAAGGTCGATCAGACCACCGCGATACTGATGATTGCCGCGGCTTTGGCGATCGGCAGCCCGTGCTTTATCCTGTTCGGCTGGCTGTCCGACCGTGTCGGCCGCAAGCCGATCATCATGGTCGGCTGCCTGCTCGCGGTCGTGACCTACCTGCCGTTGTTCAAGGCGCTGACCCACTACGCGAACCCGGCGCTCGAGACCGCCATCGTCGCCTCCCCGGTCGTGGTCGCCGCCGATCCCCACCAATGCTCGCTCGAGTTCAACCCGCTCGGCACCGCGAATTTCACCAGTCCTTGCGACGTCGCCAAACGCGCGCTGATCGCCCGCGGCATCCCCTACAGCAGCCAAGCAGCCCGGGCCGGCACAGCCGCGCAAATAAAGGTGGGGGAGACCGCGGTCGTCAGCTATGACGCGGCAGCACCGGATGCTGCGGCCAAGAGGGCGGCCTTCACCAAGGCTCTTGCCGACGCGCTTGAGACCGCCGGCTATCCGCAAAAAGCCGACCCAGCCCGGATCAATCACGGCAGAGTCGTCATTCTGCTGGTCATCCTGATGATCTATGTGACCCTGGTGTACGGGCCGATCGCGGCGATGCTGGTCGAGCTGTTCCCGACCCGTATCCGCTACACATCGGTATCGCTGCCCTATCACCTCGGCAATGGCTGGTTTGGCGGGTTTCTGCCGGCCATCGCCTTTGCCATCGTGGCGGCGACCGGCAACATCTACGACGGGCTGTGGTATCCGATCGCGATCGCCGCAATGACGCTCGTCGTCGGCGTGCTGTTTCTGCCCGAGACCAAAGACATCGATATCCAGGCGCTCTGACGCCGACGCGCGCTGCGCGCGTTCGCCGAACGCCGCCGGGTCGCCAAAGCGGGGCCACCCGCGCCCGCACCGGGCTCGAGCGGCCCATGCAGCCGTTATCGATGGTATTATCCCGCCGTTTCCTTAGCCCTTTCTGATGCCGCTGATGACCCGGAGGAGGAGCCGGCTGCGGGCCGCTCGCGCCCAGGCGACGCGGTGCTGCCCGCGCCGCCCTGGCCGCTTTGCGATGAGCCGGCGCTGCTGCGTTGCACCTCGATCCGCTGCCGCTTTTGCTGCGTCTCCTCGGGCTTTGGCATCGTGATGGTCAGCACGCCGTTGGCAAACGACGCATGCACCTTGCCGGGATCGACTCTGAACGGCAGCGGCAAGGTGCGCGAAAAGGCGCCTTCGACCCGTTCCTTGACGTGATAGTTGCGGTCCTTGTCTTGGTCGTCGCGCTCCTCTTTGATTTCGCCGCGGATCGTCAAGCTGTCCTCATCGAGCATGACCTCGATGTCGTCCTCCTTGACGCCCGGCAGCTCGGCGGCAATCCGCAGCTCTTTTTCGGTCTCGCTGACATCGATCTTTGGCGACGGCATCTGCCGGAACCCCGGAGCGGACAGGCTCGGCACGCCGAAATCGCCAAAGACATCATCGAACAGGCGGTTCATCTCGCGCCGCATGACCTGGAACGGATCGGCATTCTCGGACATACGCGACGACGGCCAATTACGGGAAAACGGAAGCAGCGATCGGGCCATGGGTTCTCCTCCGCTTAGATGGCACTGATCCTCGTTCGCCGGACCAGCCGCTGATGATGACGCGGCGATCCACTGGTCCAACACCCGGCGCGGTGCAAATGACGCGTTTTGCCTTCCAACGCTGGCTCCGGCCGCGCACCGCGACTTTAGGGATCACGCGGCCGATCCGGCTTGATCGTGCGGCAGCATGGCTGCGGCGCATGCCGTGAACCTCTGGCCACCGTTGAAGCGGCGCTCAGTCGGCGATAAAGCGGTCGATCTTGCGATAATGGAACAGCCAGCGCCCGTCCTGCTGCACGATCCGATCGGCATAGCCGCCGCCCGAGCCGATCTTCGGCCCCTGCGGGCTGTTTTGCATGACCACCCAGTTCGAGCGCACCTCGGCCTCCGCGCCGGCGAGCGCGATGACGATGTTGGTGACGAGATGCGCCGCGCGCGGCCGCTCGGCGCCGGCCCGCGCCCGGATGCCGCGCGCCAATTCGGCGATCGCCGGCCGGCCGGTCGCCTTGCCGAACGCAGTGTCCCAGGTGCCGTCTGCGGTAAAGAGCGCCGCCATGTCGTCATAGCGGCTGTCATCCAGGCGAAAGCAATATTCGGCCATCAATTCGCGAATGGCGTCCTTGTCTTCGATCGCGCTGGCCATCGGCTCTCCTCCTGGAATGTTGGGTACGGGCAGCTTACCACCGATCTGCGCGGCGTTCGTCACGCAGCCGGGTCTTTGCCGCGGCGTCGCAGAGGGCTAAGGTGGCGGGCGACAACCCGCTCAGAGGGTAACCGATGGCGATGCCGACCACGCTGGAGATCTTCACCGATTACGTTTGACCGTGGTGCTATCTCAGTACCGTGCGTATTGAAAAGCTGAAACGGGCATTCGAGGTCGAGGCAAAGCTGGTGCATTTTCCGCTGCATCCCGAGACGCCCGCCGAGGGCCGCTCGATGGCGGAGCTCTATGCCGGGCGCAATGTCGACCCGGCGGCAATGTATATGCGCATGAAGACGCTGATGGATGCCGAGGGGCTGCCCTACGGCCGGCGCACCCACACCTACAACAGCCGGCTCGCCCAGGAGCTCGGCAAATGGGCCGACACCCAGTCGGGCGGCGAAGCGATCCACGACGCGCTCTACCGGGCCTATTTCGTCGCGGCGCGCAACATCGGCGACCCCGACATCCTGGTCGAGATCGCACAGTCGGTCGGGCTTTCCGGCGAGGAAGCGCGCGCCGTCTTGGGCGAACGCCGGTTCAAGGATGCGGTCGACGCCGACTGGGCGAAATCGCACGCCTATGGCGTCACCGGGGTCCCGACCTTCGTCGCCGCGCGCTATGGGGTGGTCGGGGCGCAGCCCTACGAAGTGCTGGAGCAACTGCTCGACAAGGCCGGCGCGCCGCGCCGCGACTAGGACGGCGGGCTCAGTCTGCCGCGATGCGCGGTGGGCGGGCCAGCAGCGCAGCCAGCAGGCTGAGCAGCGACAGCACCGCAAAGCATTCGAGCGAGCGCAGATAGCTGCCGGTCCAGTCCCGGAGTGCACCCGACAGCAGCGGGCCCGCGGCTTGCGCCAGGATCTGCGCCGGCAGCGCCAGCCCGCGGATGGCACCATAATTGGCCCGCCCGAAATAATCGGCCCAGGCGATCGGCAGCAGGGTCAGCATGCCGCCGATACCAAAGCCGAACACGGCTGCCGCGACCGCCCCTTGCAGCACCGAGGAAATGCCGATCATCAGCATCGTGCCGACGGCCAGCAGCGCGCCGGTCGCGGCCAGCGGGTATTTGATCGGCAAAGTTCGCGGCAGCAGGCCGCAGCCGGCGCTTGCCACCCCGGACATCAGCGAGAACAGGCTGATGATCGCCGCCGCGGCGGTGGCGCTGACGCCGCTTTCGATCAAATTGGCCGCTTGATGCAGGCTGACCCCGGCCTGCACCGGGTACACCAGCACGGTGTAAAGCAGCAGCAGCCAGAACGCCGCGCTGCGCACCGCCTCGCCTCGGGTGAAGCTCGGCTCGGCCGCCGGCACGGTTTCGTCGCGGCCGCTTGGCTCCGCCCGGCGGTCGGGCTGCAGCCCCAGATCCTCTGGCCGGCGCACCAGGATCAGCCAAACCGGGACAAAGCCGACCGCCAGCACGCTCGCGCCGATCGCCAGCCAGCCGGCGCGCCAGCTGTGGTGGCGCATCGCCAGCCCGGCAATCAGCGGCATCGCCACCAGCCCCGCCATCTGAGCCACCGTCGCGATCGAGGTGGCGAGCGCGCGACGGGCGACGAACCAGTTGTTGAGCGTGGTGTAGAGGCCGAGCTCGAACGGCCCGGCCCAATTCAGCCGGGCGATGCAGAATAAGAGATAGAACACCAGGAGCGAGTTGGTCAGCGACAGCAGCAGCGCCGCCGCCCCGGTGCCGAGCACCGCCAGGCACAGCGCCAGCCTCGAGCCGTGGCGGTCGAGCAGCGGCCCGATCACCGGCGCCGACAGCGCCGCCAACACGCCGCCGAGCGACACCGCGCCTGATAAGGCGGTGCGCGACCAGCCGAACTGGCGGGTCAGCGGCTCGACAAAGACCGACAAGGTGGCGACGGCACCGCCCTGCCGCGCAAACCCGGCGCAGCACAGGCAGCCGAGCACGACCCAGCCGTAGAAGAACGGCAGCCGAGCGCTGAGCAGCCGGGGCAGGCTTGGGCGGCGTGCCGGCCGCGGCGCGGCGCCGGCGAGCCGGAAACGAAACAGGTTCAGCTCGGCACCAAGCCGCCGTCGACATTGTAGGCCTGGCCGGTGATGTTGCGCGCCCCCGCTGAGGCGAGGAACACCGCCATCGCCGCGATGTCCTCGGGCAGGTTGGCGCGGCCCAATGGAATGCGCGCTTCGGCCTCGGCCTGCAATTCGGCGACGGTGATGCCGCGTTCGGCAGCGCGCGCCACGGCGTTGCGCGCGCCCAGTTCGGTGCGGGTCACCCCCGGGCAGATCGCGTTGACGTTGATGTTGTGCCGCGCGAGCTGCTGCGAGGCGGTCTTGGTCAGGGCGATGACCGCCCCTTTGCTCGCCGCGTAGGCGGCGTTCGAGGCGCCGGGATAGCCGCGCCCGGAGATCGAGGCGATGTTGATGATCCGGCCGCCGCTGCGATCGGCTTCAAACTGCGCGATCATCTCCCTCGCCGCGCGCTGCAGGCAGAAAAACACACCCTTGGCATTGACCCGGTGGATATGGTCCCAATCCGCCTCGGTCAGATCCATGATCTCGGCATAACGGGTGACCCCGGCGTTGTTGACGATGACGTCGAGCCGGCCGAGCTCGGCGACGGTGCGCGCGACCATCTGATCGATGCTGGCGACGTCGCCGCAATCGGCCATGATCGCGATCGCCCGCCGGCTGTTGCCGGTGGCGGCCTCGGCCGTTCGCTGAGCCGCGCCGAGATCGATGTCGGCGGCGGCGACGGCAGCACCCGCTTCGGCCATCGCCAGCGCCGTCGCCCGACCGATCCCGGCCCCTGCCCCGGTCACCAGCACCACCTTGTTCGAGAGCTCCGCCATCGCCGCTCCTTCCGCCATCGCTTTCGCATCGCAGCGGGGGCATTGTGGCACGAGGCGATGCGCGCTCCTACATGGACATAGACGAGCCGCGCGAAGAACAGGGGGTGCAATGAGCAAAGCCTTCGTCAAAGAAGCGGATGCCGAAGAAGACCAGGCCGATCTGCCCGACGAGCCGGCGGCGATCCCGGCTGGGGTCAAGAATTACATGACCCCCGATGGTCATCGTCAGTTGGAGGAGGAGCGGCGCCGGCTGCTGCGGGTCGAGCGTCCGCAGGTGGTCGAGACCGTGGCCTGGGCCGCCGGCAATGGCGACCGCTCGGAAAACGGCGACTACATCTATGGCAAGCGCCGGCTGCGCGAGATCGACCGACGCATCCGCTTTCTGACGAAGCGGCTGGAGAGTGCCCAGGTGGTCGACCCGGCGCAGCAGCAAAACCGCGACCAGGTGTTTTTCGGCGCGACCGTCACCTATGCCAACGAGCGCGGCAGCGAGGCCACCGTGACCATCGTCGGCATCGATGAGGCCGACCTCGCCCGCGGCCAAGTCAGCTGGGTGTCGCCGATCGCCCGCGCGCTGCTAAAGGCGCGTGAGGGCGACCTCGTCGAATTGCGCGCCCCCTCCGGCGCCGAGCAGATCGAGGTGCTCGAAATCCGCTACGGCGACACCGGGTGAAGCGAACCGCCCGAATCGAAGCGATGGTTCAACCTTCTTACCGTCACCCCGGCGTTTTTCTTACCGTCTACCCGGGACTATCTTATCGTCCCGCATTCCTTACCGTCACCCCCGCGCAGGCGGCGGTCCAGGTAACGGGGCATGTCGCCAGCCCCGGGTTCCCGCGTTCGCGGGAATGACGGTCAATCACTCCGCCAGCCGCTGCAAGGTCGCTTCGTCGTATACGCCGACGAAGTACTTTTGCACCGCGTCCACGAACACCTGGTTATCCTCGGTCGCGTGGGCGAACAGGGTCATGCACGAGCCGAATTTCAGGTAATCCGGATAGCCGAAGATTTGCCCGACATCGCGCCCCTCGATCAGGTTGACGAGGCGGGTGCACTCGCGCAGCCTCGGCCCGAGAATCGGATGGTTCAGATAGGCTGTGGCTTCCGCTCGCGAGGAAATCGCGAACGCAGCCGCCGTGGGGCTGCGGCCCAGCCCGGCGATCTGCGGGAAGATGAACCACATCCAATGACTGCTCTTGCGGCCGCGGCGCAGTTCCGCGCAGACCTGCTGGAACACCGGGTCCTGCGCGTCGACAAACCGTTTGAGATTGTATGGGTCTTCCATCAGCTGTCACCTGCGAAGCCGGCCGGCTGCATCGAGCGCCGGCAGGCAATGACAGGGCTCGACCGCGTGCCGACCGGTCCGGCGAATTGGATAGTGCTTTACCTCAATACATCTCGGGCGTGATCACGTTTTGCGGGCGGTTGGTCAATAGCGCGGCGCGCATCGTCTCGGCCGATTTGACCCGCGTGTCGTGCTCGGATTCGGGGGTGAACCAGGCGGCGTGCGGGGTGATCACCAGCCGGCCCTCGAGCCCGGGCTCGCGCTCGCGATAGGCGCGCAGCAGTGCGGGGACCGGCTCGACCGGCGGCTCGACCGGCAATACGTCGAGCCCGGCGCCGGCGATGTGGCCGCTGCGCAACAAGGGCAGCAGCGCGTCGAGATCGATGATCGGGCCACGCGCGGCGTTGACCACGACAGCCCCCGGGCGCAGCAGCGAAAGCTGGCCATGGCCGAGCATGCCGCGCGTCTCCGGCGTCAGCGGCGCGTGCACCGAGAGCGTGTCGGTCTGGCGCAGCAAGTCTTCGAGGGTCGCGGCGCGACCGATGCCGAGCGCCAAATCGGCGCCGTTCGGCAGATAGGGATCGTAGAACACCACGCGAAAGCCGAAGGCGCGGGCGCGCAGCGCGACCGCGGTGCCGATGCGGCCGAGCCCGACGATGCCAAAATTCTGCACCCCGAGCCGCCGAATCAGGTCGTTCTTGACCACACCCCAGGGCGCCGGCGGGCTCTGCCGCAGCCGCTCGTGGTAGAGCACGATGCCGCGGCGCAACGCCAAGGCCAGCGCGATCGCATGATCGGCGACCTCGGTCGTGCCGTAATCGGGCACATTGCAGACGAGGATGTTGCGCGCCGCCGCCGCCGGGCGGTCGATCTTGTCGTAGCCGACCCCCATGCGCACGATCGCGCGCAGCCGCGGAAAGCGCGCGATATCTGCCGCCGAGACCGCGTGGCGCATGATCATCAGCCCGTCGACTTCAGCGCAATCGGCCGGGTCGAGCTCGGCCAGCGCTACTTTGGTGCGGCGGACGAGATGCACCTCGGGGCCGAAAATGTCCTGCTCAAGGCTCAGATCCGGGATCTGCCGGTCTTCGGGGTAAAGCACGGTGACGGGCATCGGATTCCCCTTTTATCGGCGCGCGACCTTGACCGGCTGACCCAATGAGGCCGAGCGCACGATCGCTTCGAAGGCGGCGACGCCGTGCAGGATTTCGTCGGCGGTGATTGGGTAAAGGCGGCGGCCTTCGATCGCGGCGGCAAAGCCTTCCAATTCGGCAGCCAGAGCGTTGAACCCCTTGTATTCGATCAGCTCGGGCGCTGTCGCACGGTGGCGGCCGGCGGGTGGCGCCGAGGGGACCGGGGTGAAGCGAAAGTCGAGGCCCTGGCCGGCCAGCTCGACCGCCCCCTTCGTGCCATAGACGGCGAAGCGGTAGGTGGGAGCGGTGACGAGCGAGCAATAAAGGCTTGCCGACATGCCGTTATCCATGCCGATCAGGACGCTGGTCGTGTCCTCGAGGGACGGCATCAGGCGGCGCAGGCTTTTGCAGTAGACCTCGTCGATCCGGCCGAACAGGTAGATCAATGCGTCGAGATTGTGCACGCCGGTCGCGGTCATCGCCCCGGCGGGCGCCTCCTGCGGGTCGGCGCGCCAGTAATAGCCTTCAGGCATAAAATGGCCGGCGGGCGACGCCTGCGCGCTCTCGCAATGCGTCGGCAGCCCGAGCCGTCCATCGTCGAGCCGCGCCTTCAGCTCGATCATCGCCGGGTGAAAGCGCCGCGGATAGGCCACTGCCAAGACGACGCCGGCGCGGGCCACGGCGTCGAGCGCCTTCTCGGCGCTGGCCACATCGAGGGTGAACGGCTTTTCCATAAAGACGTGCTTGCCGGCGGCGGCGGTGCGCTCGACCTGCGTGCCGTGCTGGCTGTGCGGGGTCGCGAACACGACCGCGTCGATCGCCGGATCCGCGAGGATTTGGTCGAGGCCGTCGTAAAATGCGATGCCGTGCTCGGCGCAGAACGGCTCAGCCGATGCGCGGGTGCGGCTGTGGCCGGCGGTGAAGCGGAATTCCGTGCTGTTGCCCTCAATCGCGCCGACCAGGGTGCGGCCCCAGCGGCCAAGCCCGACGATCGCGGCGCGGATCATTTCCGCGCCGCCAGCATGTCGCGCACGCCGCGCAACGCCACGTAATAGCCGGGCAACCCGAACCCGGCGACGATGCCGTGGCTGACTCCCGCCGTCTGCGAGGCTGGGCCGCGCCGGATCGGGTTCGAGATATGGATTTCGATGGTCGGAAACTTGACCTGGCTGATCGCCGCGACCAAGGCGGGGTAGCCGCTGCCGAACGCCGCCGGGTTGAACAATGCCGCATCGAAACCCTTGTCGTTGGCATCGTAGAATTTGTTGATGATTTCGCCCTCGACATTCGAATGAAAGATTTCGATGTCGAGCCCCAATTCGGCGGCATAGCCGCGGATGCGCTCGTCATATTCGGGCAGGGTCAGCGGGCCGAAGATCTCGGTTTGGACCTTGCCGCGCATGTTCATGCCGGCACCGTGAACGATCAGGATTTTCGCCATCGCGTTGTCCTCGAAGGGCAGCCAACCGGCTGGGATGCGAACGATGCTAGCTGACCGGCCGAATCTTTGACAAGGCCGGCGCCGATAACGGCACAAGGCGCCGGGCCGATCCCGCGCCCTTGACAGGCAGTGCTTCGATCCGGCATCAGCTCGCGCATGGGGTGGGCCAAGTTTCTAGGTATAATCGCTGTGGTAGCTTTGGCCGCGATCAATCGCTCGGCCGACGCGGCATCGCCGCGGGTGCCGGCCAAGATGCCGGCGAAAATCGCAGCGCTGGCCCGACAGCTGACCCACGAGAATCCCCCCAGTATCGAGATCGTCACCTTCGCCGATCGTCGGCTGCCGCCGGTCAAAGTGGTGCGCGGCGCAGCCAGGCTCGCTATTGCGGCGATCCCAGCAACGACAGCCAAGCTGGCCCGACCTGCAGGCGGCGGCAGCGTCGAGACCGTGGCGTTTGCCAACCGCGCGGAGCCGCCGGTGACCGTGCTGCGCGGTTCGCCGGCGAGGGTGATCGGCTCATATCTATTCGCAAAGCAGAGCGGCGATGACCTTGGCCTCTTCACTGCTGTGAGCGGCGCTGATCTTGATCGCGTAGCGTTCGCTGTCGATGGTGCCGAATCGAGCCACGGGACCGATCCCGCGATGTGGCGGGCAGACTTCGCGGGCCCCGAGGGGCCGATGCAGGTGTCAGCCGCGGCGGCAATCGATGCGGGCGGCGGCGATCGGTTCGACCTGACCCAGAACCGCCTGCTTGGGCGAGCCTATCTGGCGCGCCTTTACCGGCGCTATGGCGACTGGCCGGATGCGGTCGCAGCCTATGATTGGGGGCCGCGGAATGTGGATGCGTGGATCGACAGCGGCCGCCCGCTCTTTGCGCTGCCACTCGAGGTCGAGCGCTATCGCGACCGGGTCGTGCGCGATGCCGCCAATCGTGAGGCGCCGCTCGCGACCGCGTGGAGCGAGCACGACGGGACTGCCATGAGTTCGGTCCAGCGATCGGGGAAATAGGCGCCGGTCCGGCGTTTTTGCGGCTGGGCCGGCCGGCCGGTTACGGCTGAGTTGGCCGATGCCGCAGATCAGAAGCGGGTTGAGAGCCGGATCGCCACGCGGGACCCGGTCTTCACCGCGGCGCTGAGCAGCCCATAGCCGGGGGCGTCCTCGGCGCCCATTAAGAGAGCCGCGTCGCGGTGCGCCAATTCGTCATCGCGAAAGGCGAGGATCGTCCCGCGCAGCGCCGGGTCGGCGTCGGCAAGGCGTTCGGCCTGGTCTCGATAATGCTCGTCGATGACCTCCTCGACCGCGACGGTGCAGGCCATCGCCGCGCGTTCGCCCAAGAGTGCCGTTGCTGCGCCGAGCGCATAGCCTATCGCCGACCACAGCGGATGCAGCAGGGTCGGCCGCACCCGCCGGTCCCGCAGCAGCGTCTCGAAGCGAGAGAGGTGGCGCTCCTCAGCCTCGGCCATCCGCCGGATCTCGCTCGCCGCGCGCCCTCTGCCGATGACCGCGAGCTGACCCTGATAGATCCGGGTCGCACCGTATTCGCCGGCGTGATCGACGCGCAGCATTCGCGCGATCTCGTCCGCCGGCAGCGGATCGCCGGGCAGCCGGTGTCGAGGCCTGGCGCTCATCCGATCCTGCGACCGATCCTGATGGGCGTCCTGCCGCGCAGGCGGGCAAGCGCCGCGAGGCAGATGCCGGTCATCGCCAGCGAGCCGACGAGGTTCCAGCCGGCCAGCGATACGCCGAACAGCGACCATGCCGGATCGTCGCAGCGCACCGGCTGCTGGTGCCGAAGCTGCGCCTCGAGCTGCGCCAGCGTCGTCGGCGTGCCGGCCTCTGCGGTGCAGGCGCTCGGGCCGGCGAACCAATGCTTTTCGACGCCCACGTGATAAAACGCCAGAGCGGTGCTGATGGCGAACACCACGGCGAGCAGCAGCGCCACCCAGGGCAGCGCGGCCCGGCTGCCGGTCAGGGTGGCGACGATCGCGATCACGATCGCCACCGCCCACGGCCAGCGCTCCTTGAGGCACAGCTCGCAGGGTGCGAGCCCGCCCCAATATTGCGCCACCAGCACGGCGCCGAGCACCGCGGCGCTCGCCGCCAGGACGAAAATCGGGAAGGCGCGGCCCCCAGCTCTCATGCCGTCATAAGCCTCTCATGCGCTCATCAATAACCCAACGCCTCAAGCCCGCCAACCGGTGCCAATCAAAGCAAAAGGGCGGGTGCGCTGCCCGAAGACGCGAGCGCTCAAGGCTCGGCGTCGGGGTCGATGTCGATCCCCTCATAAAGCTCGGCCATCGCCACCGCGAGATCGATCGAGGCGAGGCGAAGAACCGCGTCGGGCCCGCGGACCAGGGTGGTGATCCAACGATCGCCTTCCCGTCTCAGCACCTCGGCATAAACGTTCTCCGAGTCGATCAGCAGGATCTCCCCAACGCTGCCGATGCCGCGATAGACCGGGACCTTGGTCAGCCGATCGTGCCTCTCGGTGCCGGGCGACAGAATCTCGACGATCAGAACGGGCTCCCGGACAAGCTGCTCGCCTCGCTCATATGGCCGACAGGTCACCGCGATGTCAGCGACGTAAAAGCTGTCGTCGCGATCCGGTCTGACGATCCCTGCCTCGGTCTGGGCCGTGCACGGTCGGCGACGGCGCAGGCTTGCATCGATCAGCCCCGCCAGCCTTGCGCAGAGGATGCCATGCGCTCTTGCGGGCGGCGCCATTGCCAGCGGAAAGCCGCCGACGAGCTCGTAACGCGTGTCGGTGCCATCGTCCCAGCGCAGGAACTCCGCCACATTCATCGGTTTCAGCGTCCGCTCGCTCACCTTGCCTCCTCCGCCAAGATGGGGTGCTTCGGCCATAAAGCGCCGGCTATTCGGCGGCGGCCTCGAGCCCCGGAGGGCCGACCGGATCGAGAAACCCGCCGGACTGCCGACGCCACAGCCGGGCATAGGTGCCGTCTGCGGCGAGCAGCGAGGCGTGGGTCCCCTGTTCGACGATCTGCCCCTTGTCCAGCACCACCAGCCGGTCGAGGCGGGCGATCGTCGACAGCCGGTGGGCGATGGCGATGACCGTGCGCCCGCGCATCAGGCTTTCGAGCTGCTCCTGGATCGCCGCCTCGACTTCGGAATCAAGCGACGAGGTAGCCTCGTCGAGCACCAGGATCGGCGCGTCCTTCAGGATCACCCGGGCGAGTGCGACGCGCTGGCGCTGCCCGCCCGACAGCTTGACGCCGCGCTCGCCGACATGCGCGTCGAGGCCGCGGCGGCCGTTCCAGTCCTCGAGCCCCTCGATGAATTCGATCGCATGCGCCTGCGCCGCGGCGCGCCGCACCTCCCATTCGCTCGCCTGCGGCCGGCCGTACCGAATATTGTCGCGGATCGAGCGGTGCAGCAGCGAGGTGTCTTGCGTCACCATCGCGATATGCGCGCGCAGGCTCTCCTGGGTGACGTTGGCAATGTCCTGGCCGTCGATCAGGAGGCGGCCGCTCTCGATGTCGTAAAAGCGCAGCAGCAAATTGACCAGGGTGGACTTGCCGGCGCCCGACGGCCCGACCAGCCCGACCCGCTCGCCGGGTGCGATCGCCAGGTCGATCCCGTGCAGCACGCCGCGCTCGGTGCCATAGCCGAAGCGCAGATTTTCGAAGCGCACCTCGCCGCGGTCGATGCGCAGCGGCACCGCGTCGGCCCGGTCCGGCATTTGCCGCGGCACTGCGATCGAGCGCATGCCTTCCTGGACGACGCCGATATTCTCAAAGATCGTCGTCACGTTCTGCGCCACCCAGCCGGCAATGCTGGCGATATGCCAAGTCAATGGCAGCGCCATCGCCACCGTGCCAACCACGATTCGCCCGCTGCTCCACAGCCATATCGCGGTCCCGCCGGTGCCGACCACCATCAACGCGTTGAGCACGCCGAGGCTCAGCCCCAGCACGGTCATCAGCCGCACTTGGTCGCGGTGCGCGTCGGTCAATTCGTCCATCGCCTCGCGGACGAAGGCGTCCTCGTCGCGCGGGCGGGCGAACAGCTTGACCGTCAGGATGTTGGTGTAGCTGTCGACGACCCGGCCCGACAGCTGCGAGCGCGCCGCCGACATGCGCTGCGAGCGGTGGCGCAGGCGGGGCACGAACCAACGCAGCAACGCCCCGTAACCGCCGAACCACAACAGCACCGGGATCGCCAGCCGCGTGTCGCTCGACGCCAGCAGCAGGATCGCGCCGCCGCCATAGACCAGGATGTACCAGACCGCGTTGGTGGCCGAGACCACGCTCTCGCGCAGCGCCGGTCCCGTTTGCATGACGCGGTTGGCGATGCGGCCGGCGAAATCGTTTTGGAAAAATGTCCAGCTCTGGCGCACCACGTGCCAGTGGCTCTGCCAGCGGACGAGGTTGGAGAAGCCGGGGATGATCGCCTGGTTGGTGATCAGGTTCTGCACCAACATCGCCGCCGGGCGCGCAACCACCAGGATGAGCGCCATCCCGAGCAGCTGCGGCCAGGAATCGTGCAGCACCGAATAGGGGGTGCGGCGCGACACCATCGTGACCACGCGGCCGACGAAAACCGGCACCAAGGTATCGAGCAGCGCCACGACCAGGCCGGCCGCAAACAACGCCATCACCAAGCCGCGGGCTTGCCGGGCGTGATGCCAATAGAACGCAGCGAGGCCGGTCGGCGGCGGCGCCTCCGGCGACAGTGCCGTTGGGTCGAGCAGACCTTCGAAGAACCGGAACACAGCCATGATCTGGGTTTCTATCTCTGGGCGGCGCAGCGGCTTGCGCTAGGATGCCGGCCAGCCCGGCGGCAATTGCACAACAAACGGCCAGCTTAGCACATCATAGGGCGGGCATGCGGCCGAAGATCCCAACGCTCGACGCGGAGCGCTAACCGGTGCGCCGTCGTGGCTGCCGTTGCTCCCCAAGCGGGACTATTCCCGTCGTCTCGCCGTGGGCCGCGCTGCCGGTACGCCTTTCCGCGTTTGGGCAATCCTCATCTTCGCCATGCAATTGATTTTCCGGCGCCGCCCGATATGATGAAACCAACCGTTAAGAAGGCCGCGAGCTCATTCATGGCCAAAAACCGGCGTCCCGCTGGGATCGCTATGTGGGGGAAAGCCTCATGACACGAATGTTGCCAAGTCGCGCAGCCGCGCTCGCCCGCTTCGGAGCGGTGTTTGCTGCGGTCGTCCTGCTGGCCTCGATAGCCACGCCAGGATGGACCGCCTCGGTGCCGAACCCGACTGTGACCGGGCCGATCGCCTCGCCCGACATTCCGGGCACCCCGACGCACAACTACCCGTTCTTCGCGTCGAACCATGATTTGGCGAAGCAGGGGTATGTCGAAGAGGAATATTATTTTCAGGGCACGGCCAACCGCTACAACACGCCGGCGCTGACCACCGGCACGATCATCGACGGCGACCATCCGTACCTGACCCGGATGCTGGTGCGGCGCCCGGCCGATCCGAAAAAATTCAACGGCACGGTGCTGGTCGAGTGGCTGAACGTCACCAACGGCTTTGACGCCGATAATGAGTGGTTCTTTTCCTGGGAGCACATCCTCGCGGCCGGCTATGCCTGGGTCGGGGTATCGGCGCAGGAGGTCGGCGTCGCCCGCCTGCAAACCTGGAACCCGACGCGTTACGGCGCGCTGAACGTCACCGATGGCGGTGCCATCACCGGCGACGCGCTGTCCTACGACATCTTTTCGCAGGCGGGACAGGCGATCAAGCAGCCGGAGGGCGTCGACCCGCTCGGCGGGTTGAAGGTGCGGCACGTGATCGCGATTGGCGAATCGCAATCGGCCTCCCGCCTCGCGACGTACGTGAATTCGATCGATCCGCTGGCCGGCGAGTATGACGGCTTTGTGCTGCTGTCGACCCTGGACAACACGTTCCGCACCGACCTTCGGGTTCCGGTGTGGAAAATCCTGACCGAGTACGACGTCGAATCATCGGAAGCCTCGGTTCGTCAGCCCGACACGGCCAAGTTCCGCACCTGGGAGGTGGCGGGTTCGTCGCACGTCGATAAGCACCTGCGCAGAAGCCGCGAGCCGCTCGAATTGCGCGACTTCAGCACTCCGACCGCGGCGAGCTCGAGCGAGGCAATCCTTGCGCCGCAATGCGGCATCCCGTCGATCGGGAGCAGCGTCCCGACCCATTACGTCGTCGGACACGCCTACGATCTGATGGTGCGCTGGATCACCAACGGCACGCCGCCGCCTTCGGCGCCGCGCATCGAAATCACCAGGTTCGGAGCGCCAGGGAAATCGTCGGTGATTGCCCGCAACAGCTTAGGCCTCGCGCTCGGCGGCATCCAGCTCTCCGAGCTGGCGGTTCCGACGGCCGAGAGTGTCGGGGTCAACAGCGGCCCCGGGGCTTGCGTGCGCTGGGGCTATTCGGTGCCGTTCGACTTCGCCACGCTCGCATCGCTGTACAAGAGCCATGACAGCTATGTCGATCAGGTGATCAAGGCGAACCGGACCGATGTTCGCAGCGGCTTCATCAGCGCCGCGAATGCGCGGCATAGCATCATCAAGGCGATCTATTCCGATGTCGGCGGCAGCGATGGGACGCAGAACAACGTGCGTGACTTCATCGATTTTGCGCACGACCCCGACTTCCGCTGAATACGGGGCACCACGCGGGGCGAGCGATCAAGCTCGCCCCGCAACTCGGACGGCACCATCAACCGGTCGCGACGAGCCAGCGGGCGATACACTGGTTCAGAGCCTGCTCGGCGCGGCGGTCGATTTCGGCGTCGCTCAGGGTGCTGAGCGGGTGGTCGATCACGACCGGCACTAGATCGGGCATGCCGAGGGCGTCGCGCTGCACCCGGGCTTCGTGCAGAAATTCGCTGGTGACGATGACCGCCGTCGGGCGGCCCAGGGCTTCGAAGCTAACGGCATCATGCGTACAGCACGAGGTGCACGAGCCTCAATCGCCGATCGCGGTCAGCACGATATCGTTGTCGGCCGCGATCGCCTCGATCAGCGCCGGGTCGGCGTCCTTCGAGAAGCTCTCCTTGCGGTAATAGTTGACCACCACGAACGGAACCTGTTCGCCGAGCCGCCCCGCCGTTTTACGCAAGAGCCGGTTGGCGTTCCATTTGGTGTTGTCGAGCACGCCGAGGCGCAGCCCGGCGAGTTCGCGCACCCGCGGCGCCAGCTCCATGCGCTGCGCCTCGACCACGCCGCGCGGGTCGAACACGGGCAAAAACTCAGTCGCTTCCATTGCTTCGAACTTTCCTGTTTGATCGTCGCCCCCGCGGAAGCGGGGGTCCAGGGGCAAACGGCTCAACGCTTGTCCCTGGGTTCCCGCTTTCGCGGGAATGACGGTGAATATCAGAGCGGGTTACTCGCCCAGACCCGATCCCAGTCACAAATAGCAGGTGCCGTCGACGCAGACCGGCTCGCGCCGGGAGCCGCCATCGCTCTCGATGCTGCGCAGCACCGGCGAGGACATGTGCCCCCAGCCGGGGATGAACGCGGAAAACCGGCCGGCCTCGCCGCCGACGACAAACAGGTGGATATGGTCGGGATCGGGTACGATCGGGATGCGCGAATCCTGGTCGCGCTTATACCAGCGCGGCAGGTTGCGGTTGTAGATCCGGCCGTAGCGCTCCTCGAAGGTGATCTCCGAAAACAGGTTGTAAGCGTTCATGTGCAGGTAGCTTCTGACGTCGTGGCGGGTCCAGCCCTTGCCGGCGATCGTGCGCGCGTGCTCGGGGCCGATGATGACCGCGCAATGCCCGCTCGACACCGCGTTGTTGTTGGCGATCGTGCTCATCGCCGAACAGATGCTGTCGAGGATGCCTTGCGCGTCGTTGGCGACATGGTTGGTGACGCTATGCGGCGGCTCGGCGGCCAGTACGAAGACCGTCGAATCCTCCGGTGCGAAACCCTTTTCGACGTGATAGGGCGCCCACGGGCTCGCCGCCTCGTTCTCGGCGACGCAATAGGTGTATTTGCCGGGATGGCCCAAGGTGCTCTTGTCGAGCTCGCCCGGCCGCCCGCCGCCGACATTGAGCAAGATCAGGCGCAAGGCCCGCCCGATCGTCGCATTGGCGCGGTTGCCCGACCCAAACGCGTTGCAATCGCCGTTCATGCCGATCGCGGCCGCGACCGGTCCGTTGACGATCAGCAACGGCGCGGCCATGTGCGTCGTCGCCTGCACCCCGTTCAGATTGAATGCCTTGGCCGTTAGCGCCAGTGTCGCCGCGCGCACCACCGGTGCGTATTCGGGCTTGCAGCCGGCCATCACCATGTTGATCGCCAGCACTTCGCGCGTCAGGCTGCCGTGGCGCGGCGGCACCTTGCACTCGACGAAATGCGGGTCACCGCCCAGGGCTGCGACGAACTCCTCGACCCGCCGGCGCGTCGGCGGCACCACCGGCAGCCCGTCGGTCCAGCCCTGCTCGAAATACCATTCGACGAGATCGGTGCCGGCCGGCGCGCGGAGGCTGTCGGTTTCGGCCCTGTCGGAAATTTCTGCGGCGGCAACCGCCATGCTCTTACTCCGCGATCTCAAGCTTCGGAGAATATCACGTCGGAGAGTCGCCCGCGATCGAGCTCCGACCGATCCAGAGGCGGTTCAATAGCCGCGTCTGAGCGCCGGGCCGCTCTTGCCCCCGGAGCCGGCCGCAGGCTTCGTGGTAGGGGGCGACATAGCGCAGCCGGGCGGGAATGCGCGGATAGACGAGGCGCAGCACGGCGAGCGCCCGGCTCGCGGCGCGCCGCTCCGCCGGCCCGTATTCGAGCGCGAAGCCGTCGCGCAGCCGCTCGGGCAGCAGGCTCGCGGTCAGGGCACGATACCAGAACGGCGAGCGCAGCCAGGTTCCGGCGCCGGCAAATAGCTCGGTGGCGGTCGCTCGCGCGGCGCTGCCGACGGCGAGCGTGTCGGAACCGCCGATTTCCTCCACGTAAGCGGCAAAAGCCGGCCAGCTTTGCGGCAAGACGCTCTGCGGAATGCCGAAAAACGCCGCGAACAGTCGGAACTCGGCATAGTAGCGCTCGCGCTCGCCGGCCGCGAGCGGCGGGTTGACCAGCTCGTAGGCGACGACGGCGCTCTCTGCCAATGTGGCGAAGACCCAGCGCAGTGCCGCCAGATCGTTGGCGCGATAAGCGGAGCCCACCGGGAACGCACCGGCGCTTTCGCCGAGCACGCCGCTGATCGCGGCATGCCGCCGGTAAAGACGACGGGCGGCGGCGACCGCCTGATCGGCGGTGCCGAACACCATCGTGAAGACCAAGCTGAAAGTGCGGTGGAAGCGGCCGATCGGGTCGGCAAGGCTGCACGAATGCTCGACGATCGCCGCGGCCACCCATGGATGCGCCAGCTGCAGCAGCAGCGCGCGTCCGGCGCCGAGAAAAACCGCCGCCTCGCGATCCACCCGCCAGACCATCGAACCGGGACCGAACATTCCGCCCTCGCGACCGGCCGCCACGGAGCGGAGCATCGCCAGCTCGCGCTCAAGGCCGGCTTCGGTGACGGGCGCGTCGGTCGTTGCCGGCAGCGGTGCGGTGGCCGGCGAGTACGGCACCGTCGCGGGCGGCCCGCGCGACGGTCAGCCGCGCTCGAGCCCGTCGAGCGACAGGCCGAGCGCGTCGATGCCGGCCTCGAGGTAGTCGGCCAGCAATGGCGTCCCCAATAGGTAATCGGTCTCGCCGGCAGCGCCGCTGTCGCGTGCCTGCTGCAGCGCCTCGCCCCAGCTCTGGGCGTCGAAGTCGCCGCGCCCGAGCCAGACCAGCGCCAGCAACTCCTCGCGCTCGTCGAGGTTGAGCCCATCGATCGCGTCGCGCAGCTCCTCTTCGCTCGGATTATCGGGGGTGTCGAGCAGGATCTGCCGCTCGTCGTCGTCGGCAGCGTCCGACCCGGTCGCCGCGTCCGGATCGGTCGGCACCTCGGCATCGAATTCGCGCGCCTTCTCGATAATATAGGCCAGCTTTTCGAGTGAAATTGTCGGCATTCTCGGACCTTTCACGTTGCGTCATGGCGCCGGCGCGCCGGCCGGCCAGCGCCAGTTCTTTACTTCGGGCATATCGTCGCCATGCCGGGTGATGTATTGCTTGTGCTCGATCAGCTTGTCGCGCATCGCCTGCTTGGCATAGGCGGCCAGGTAGCCGAGCTTTGGCACGCGGTCGATCACGTCCGAGACCAGATGAAAGCGGTCGAGATCGTTGCGCACGACCATGTCGAAGGGCGTTGTCGTCGTCCCTTCCTCCTTGTAGCCGCGCACATGAATGTTGCGATGGTTGGTGCGGCGATAGGTCAGCCGGTGGATCAGCCAGGGATAGCCGTGATGGGCAAAGATGACCGGCTTGTCGGTGGTGAACAGCGCGCCGAAATCATGGTCGGTCAGGCCGTGCGGATGCTCGTCATGCGGCTGCAAGGTCATCAGATCGACGACGTTGACGACCCGGATCTTCAGATCGGGGACGTGGTGGCGCAACAGATCGACCGCAGCCAGCGTTTCGAGCGTCGGCACATCGCCGGCGCAGGCCATCACCACATCGGGCTCGCCGCCGCGGTCGTTGCTCGCCCATTCCCAGATGCCGATGCCGGCGTCGCAGTGCTTGATCGCCGATTCGAGGTCGAGCCATTGCGGCTGCGGCTGCTTGCCGGCGACGATCACATTGATGCGGTCCCAGCTTCTGAGGCAATGGTCGGTCACCCATAACAGGCAGTTGGCGTCGGGCGCGAGATAGACCCTGATAACGTCCGCCTTTTTGTTGCAGACATAATCGATAAACCCCGGATCCTGGTGGCTGAAGCCGTTGTGGTCCTGACGCCAGACATGCGAGGTCAACAGATAGTTCAACGACGAGATCGGCCGCCGCCACGCGATCTTGCGCGAGCTCTCCAGCCATTTCGCATGCTGGTTGAACATCGAATCGACGATGTGGATAAAGGCTTCGTAGCAGTTGAACAGACCGTGCCGGCCGGTCAGCAGATAGCCTTCGAGCAGGCCTTCGCAGGTGTGCTCGCTCAAGATCTCGATGACCTTGCCGTCGCGGGCGAGATGCTCGTCCTCGGGCAGGGTTTGCGCGACCCATTGCCGTTCGGTGGCGTCGAACACCGCGGAGAGCCGGTTCGAGTCGGTCTCGTCCGGGCCGAACAGGCGAAAATTCGGGTTCCGCTTGATGATGTCGCGCAAGAAGGCGCCCATGATGCGCGTCGACTCGGCGTCGTCTTGCCCAGGCTTGCCGACCGCGACCGCGTAATCGGCGAAATCGGGCATCATCAGCTCGCGCCGCAGCAACCCGCCATTGGCCTGCGGGTTGGCGCTCATCCGCCGGTCGCCTTCGGGTGCCAAGGCCGCGATCTCGGGCCGCAGCCGGCCGTCGCCGTCGAACAGCTCCCGCGGCCGGTAGCTCTTCATCCATTCCTCGAGCAATTTGACGTGCTCGGGTTTGGACATGTCGGGGATCGGGACCTGGTGGGCGC
Source organism: Allostellaceae bacterium (assembly GCA_036500965.1). Lineage (GTDB taxonomy): Bacteria > Pseudomonadota > Alphaproteobacteria > ATCC43930 > CGMCC-115725 > AP-15. The sequence goes on from DASYBC010000091.1 coordinate 30,164, forward strand.
GCCAATAGCCTTCGACCTTGAGCCCATCGACGGTCTTGGGCCCGGTCCAGCCCTTCGGGCTACGCAGCACGATCATCGGCCATTGCGGGCAGACGGTTTTGTCGCCGGCCCGCGCCGCCTGCTGGATCGCGGCGATCTCGTCGAGCACCCGGTCGAGGGTTGCGGCCATCAGCTCGTGCATCGCCGCCGGGTCGTCGCCCTCGACAAAATGCGGTTTGTAGCCGTAGCCGAGGAGCAAATCTTCGAGCTGCTCGCGCGGGATGCGGGCGAGGATCGTCGGGTTGGCGATCTTATAGCCGTTCAAGTGCAGGATCGGCAGCACCGCGCCGTCGGTCGCCGGGTTCAGGAACTTGTTGCCGTGCCACGAGGTCGCAAGCGGCCCGGTTTCGGCTTCGCCGTCGCCGATCACGCAGGCGACGATCAGGCCCGGGTTGTCGAGTGCGGCGCCATAGGCATGCGACAAGGAATAGCCGAGCTCGCCGCCCTCGTTGATGGAGCCCGGCGTCTCGGGTGCCGCATGGCTCGGGATTCCGCCCGGAAAGCTGAACTGGCGGAATAGCCGGCGCATCCCGTCCTTGTTCTGCGCGATGTTCGGATAGAGCTCGCTGTAAGTGCCTTCGAGCCAGGTGTTGGCGACCATGCCGGGCCCGCCATGCCCAGGGCCGCAGATATAGATCATGTCGAGGGCGCGCGCCTTGATCAGCCGGTTCAGGTGCACGTAGATGAAGTTTAGGCCCGGCGTCGTGCCGAAATGGCCGAGCAGACGCGGCTTGATATCGGTGCGCTCGATCGGGCGTTCGAGCAGCGGATTGTCGAGCAGGTAGATCTGCCCGACCGAGAGGTAGTTTGCCGCCCGCCACCAGGCGTCGATCAATTCGAGCTGCGCCGCCGACAGCGGCTGGGCCCCCGGGGCGCCGCCATGTTGCCGGGTGGCTCCATTATCGGTGCGCGTTTCGCTCATCGGCGTTCTCACTTTATGAGGGTCACGGGGATCTCAGCGAGGCGAATGACATTGGCGGCCACCGAACCGAGGACCAGTCCGCGCAACGCACCGAGCCCGCGCGTCCCCATTACGATCTGGTCGGCTTTTAGTTCCCGCGCCAGTCTCGCGACGGTCTCGGCGACCGGGCCCAGCTCAGCCAGCGCCTCGAATTGCACCTCGGCTTTGCGACACAGCCCGATCGCCCGCCGCAGAGCCTTTTTCGACTGGTGCGCCGCAGCCTCGCGGTCGTCGTCGGCCGAGATCACCGCCGAAACGTCCGAGACTTCGAGGGTCTGCTGGTTCTGCACATTTACGAGGATGATCTCGGCGTCCGTCGATTTTCCGGCGAGCCCAAGCGCATGCTCCACGGCACGATTGGCTGAGGCCGATCCGGCGACCGGAACGATGATCTTCACGGTTCGAATTTCCTGCGTTTGCTCCGCGGACGGACCTGATCGAGCGGATATGCCGCGATCAGTCCCAGACCAGGAAAAGGCCGACATCGCCTGGGAACCCGCCTGGAAAATCGAGCACCCGCGCGGTCAGGCGAAAATCGCCCGGCTGCAGATCGCGCTCCCAGCGCAGATAGATTTCGGCCGCCTCGCCGCGCAGGGTCTTCGGCCAATCCGGCAGCGGCGCGTTGATGGCCCGGCCGCGGTCGCTGCACAGATCGGCCGGGAATTGCAGCAGCATCAGCTCTTTCTCGCCGCGCGCCGCGGCCTCGCGGGCATGATGCAGCAGGGAGCGCCAGCTTTCCTCGCCGATATGGTGATCGATCAGCTCCTTGACCCGATGGCGGCGTTGCTCCGCCGCAACCCGGCTCGCCTCCTCCCGATGCTCGACAGTCTGATGCTGGAAGTCGGCTTCGAGCGCGTGAAAATCCGCCACCGTCAAGCCGGCCTTGTCGGCATCGCCCGGTGTTTGCCGCGGCTCGCGTGGCGCCGTGCCTTCGTTCCTGTGAGCAAAATGGGCGTCGATCGTTCGAATAATGTCGCCGATCGCGCCCGGACGCCGTGAACCGTGCTCCGAGCCATGTTGCCCGGCATGCTCGTCGGCAAAAGCGCGCAGCAGGTTGGCTCGGCTGACAATCCCAACGACCCGATCCTCGTGCATGACCGGAACCCTCTTTATCCGATGCGCCTCCAACAGGTGGGCGATCTCGCTGGCCTCGGTTGCTTCGACGACGCTGACCACCGGCGCTGACATGACGTCGCGGGCAGTGAGCCGTCGGTTTCGCAGGCTCGCGATGAAATCCGGCGCCAGCGCTTCTCCTTCTGCCACCAGCATCAGCCACCAATCACGCCGCGCTTCGCGATCAGCATCGCCGCGCCCCAGCAGATCACCCTCGCTGACCATGCCGACCAGCGCCCCCTGAGCATCGACGACCGGAACGGCGCTGATCCGATGAGCAAGAAGAACCCGTGCGATCTCCGGTGTCGGGGTATCGGATGATACGGTAATCGGCTCCCTGGTCATAAACTCGCGTGCTTGCATGGAGAAGGCCCATAGCTGATATCGGCAAATGCCTAGACCTTTGCTCAACGTGCTGGCACCTGCCGGGAGATGGTTTGTTTTATGCCACAATGAAGCCGTTGTCGCGATCCGGACCGGGCGGCTGACGGCGACGATGCGCAACGTCGGAGGGGATGGGCCAGATGAAAACTGTCGAGCCGCTGATCGGGGTCATCAACGCCGGGTCGTCGTCGGTCAAGTTCGCGTTTTTCGAGGGTGAACGGCGCCTTCTCTCGGGTCAGGCCGATGCCCTGGAGGGGCATGCGGCGATCAGCGCCGTCGGCCGTGACGGCGCCAAGGTGCCCCCGCCTGATCTGGCCGCGTCTGCGATGAGCGAGCCCGGCGAGCTGCTGCCTGCTTTGCTCGGCTGGGCGGGCGAACGACTTGGCGGCCGCCGGCTGGCCGCCCTCGGGCATCGCGTGGTGCATGGCGGGCTGCATCATTCGCGGCCGGCACGGGTGACGCCGGAGTTGCTGGCCGAGCTCGAAGCGCTGGTGCCGCTCGCCCCGCTACACGAGCCGCACAATCTCGAGCCGATCCGAGCCGCCCTCGCCCACGATCCCGAATTGCCGCAGGTGGCGTGCTTCGACACCGCGTTTCACCGCACGATGCCAGAGGTCGCGCAAGCCTATGCGCTGCCCTATTCGCTCTACGACGAAGGCGTGCGCCGCTACGGCTTTCACGGCCTCTCCTACGAATACATCGCCTCGGTGCTGCCGGAGCGTGCGCCTGAGATCGCCCGAGGCCGCGTCGTGGTGGCGCATCTCGGCAGCGGCGCCTCGCTGTGCGCGCTCAAGGCCGGCGCCTCGGTGGCGACGACGATGGGGTTCACGGCGCTCGACGGCGTGCCGATGGGGACCCGCTGCGGCGACCTCGACCCCGGGGTCGTGCTGCACCTCATTCAGCAAAAGGGGATGTCGGCCGAGGCGGTGGTGGACCTTCTTTACAGGCGCTCGGGCATGCTCGGGCTGTCCGGCTTGTCCGCCGATTTCCGCGACCTGCTGGCGAGCGCCGATCCGCGGGCGCGGTTTGCCCTCGATGTGTTCTGCTATCGGGTGGCCGGGCATATCGGATCGCTCGCGGCGGCGCTCGGCGGGCTCGACGGCGTCGTTTTCACCGGCGGGATCGGGGAGAATGCGGCGCCGGTGCGCGCTGCCGTCTGCCGAGCATGCCGATGGCTCGGGATCGAATTGGACGAGGCGGCGAACCAGGCGCAGCAGCAGCGGATCAGCGCCGCGGGCAGCCGTGTCGCCGCCTATGCGATCAAGACCGACGAGAATTTGATGATCGCGCGCCACGCCCGCGCGCTGGCGGCAGGCTAGGGGCGGCGCGGCGGTCAGTGGGCGATCAGCACCGGCGACGCCGATGGGGTCTGCAGCACGTGCTGGGTGAAGCCGCCGAAAATCCATTCGCGCAGCCGGCTATGGCCGTAGCCGCCCATCACTAAGAGGGCCCGGCGCTCAGCAGCGGCGGCGAGCAGGGTATCGGCCGGGCTGCGCCCATCGGGCTGGAGCCGGCCGCCCGATACCGAAAGCCCCCGCCAGCGCAGGTTGGCGATCAGCTGGCTGCCCTCCTCGCTCGACAAATCCGGCTCCTCGGCGACGGTCAGCACCTCGACGTGCTTGGCGACATCGAGAAACGGCAGCGCCGCGGTCACGGCATGGGCGGCTTCGCGCGTCGCCTTCCAGGCGATGACGACGGTCTGCGGCAGTGCGGCCATCGGTGCGGCGCCGGGGATCAGCACCGGGCGGCCGCTGTCGAGAAGGGCCGCCTCGATCGTTTCCGGCGCCACCCCCTCGCCATCTTCGGACCGGCCGATCACCATCAGGTCGGTGGCGCGGCCGTGCTCGGCGACGCAATAGGCTTCGGCGCCGATCCGCATCGTCCACTGCGCCGAAGGGCCGCGCGGCCGAGCCATGCTGCCCTGGGGCGGGCTGTTCGAGATCACCAGCCCCTCGCGCTCGCAAAACTGCTCGAAGAGCCGCCTCGCCCGCTGCTCGCGGCGGCTGACCTCCTCGTCGAGCCGCTCGACCAGACCGCCGACCATTGCGGCGCCGCCGCCATCCGAAGCCATGGTCGTCGCGACGGTTGTCGCATCGACGCGAACATGCAGAAAGTCGAGATGCGCGTCGAAGCGCCGCGCGACGGACAGCGCCGAGGCAAAGACCGCGGCGTCGGCCGCGCTGCCGGTCGCCGGGACGAGAATGGTCTTGATCATCGAGCCTCCTCTGGCGCGCCGGTCGCCTGACGCTGACGCCGGGCCGAATGCAGCGCTCGGCAGGCCAGCTGCGCGCGCCAACCCCTGAATGGGTCATAAGCCGCCGACCCAAGGAATTCTACCGTGAATCGAGCGCCCTGAAACGGGATCGCCCGCAGCATGATCTGATCCAACAACTGCCGGCGGTCTCGGGCAATCACCGCAGGCCTGGGCAACCGAGAGTCCAGCGCGGTGTTGGTATCCGCTGGGACAATCTTGATGCGCGATATCCATGCAAGGAACCGGGTCTGTGGATGTGCCGAGCCGACGCTGCTCCGAGGCCGAGGCGAGCGAGGTGGACGGGAGCAATCTGCCGCGCGGCGTCAGCGAGCACGAGGTCGAGGACATCGAGGACCGGGCACGGCTGCGCACCCCGGTCATCTATGAAATCGTGCGCCGCGAAGGCGAGACCGAAATGGACCGCCCGATCACCTCGCTGTGGTGGTCTGGGGTTGCGGCCGGTCTGTCGATCAGTTTCTCGCTGCTTGCCCAAGGCGTGCTTTTTGTGCACCTGCCGGACGCGCCGTGGCGCCCGCTGGTCGTCGGGTTTGGCTATTCGGTTGGCTTTCTGATCGTCGTCCTGGCGCGCCAGCAGTTGTTCACCGAAAACACCGTGACCGTCGTGCTGCCGGTCTTCGCCAGATTCAGCCTTGGCAATGTGCGCCGGCTGGCGCGGATGTGGGCGGTCGTCTTTGCCGCCAACATGACCGGCACCTTTGTGGCGGCGCTGTTTTGCGCATTTGCCCCGGTGCTGACCCCGGAGCTGCGCCACGGGATGCTCGAGATCAGCGCGCATGTGATGGGGCTCGGCTGGGCCGAGATGTTCTTCCGCGCGATCGGCGCCGGATTTCTGATCGCTGCGATGGTGTGGCTGATCCCCAGCGCCGAGTCGGCGCAGTTTCATGTCGTGACCATGGTGACCTACCTGATCGCGATCTGCGGCTTCACCCACATTGTCGCCGGCAGCGTCGAGGCGTTTCTGCTGGTGGTCAGCGGCCAGGTCGGCTTGTGGCACATGATCGCCCACTTCACCATTCCGGTGCTGCTCGGCAACATCGCCGGCGGCACGGCGCTGTTTGCGATGATCTCCTACGCTCAGGTGATGAAGGAGATGTAGCCCGCGGGACAGCGGAAAGACGGCCAGATAGTCCGCGCGATGCCAGATGGTCTCTAGGATGCCAGATGGTCTCCAGGATGCCAAAGGGTCTGTAGGATGAGTGTCGCCGCCTGGGTTCATGCCTTCAGCGCCGCCTCGACCGGCGCATTGCCGCGCAGCGTCTTTCGCTATGTGATGGCGACGAGTGCCGCGCATCAGCTGTTGCTGGTGGCGCTAACCGCCATCGTCGCGCTGATCGAAGTCGTCCCGCTCGAGCTGCAGCGCCGGATCGTCGACGATCTGGTCAAGCACCGCGCTTTTTCCGCGGTGCTGGTCCTGGGCGCGGTCTATGCCGGGGTCGTTTTCGTCCAGGGCGGGACCAAGCTCGTGCTCAACATCTATCGCAGCTGGGTCGGCGAGCGGGCCAAGCGCGACCTGCGACAGCGCATCCATGCGTTTGTCGAGAGCCCCGCCGAGACTTCGCCGGCAGTCGAGGCGCAGGGGATTGCAACGTCGATGATCGTCGCCGAAGTCGAGCCGATCGGCGGCTTTGTCGGCCAAAGCATCTCCGAGCCGCTGCTGCAGGCCGGGACCATGCTTTCGGTGCTGGCCTATCTGATCCATGTCGATATTTGGATGGCGCTCGCCGCGTTCGGGCTGTTCATCCCGCAATTTGTCCTGGTTCCGCTGCTGCAGGCCGCGCTCAATTGGCGCACCGGGATGCGCGTCCAGGTGTTGCGCCGCCTCAGCGCCGCCATGATCGCGGGAAGCCAGAGAGCGGACAAGGAAAGCAACCGCGCCGATCATCGGCAGATCGATCAAGCCTTCGCGCTCGAAATGGGAATTTTCAAGCTAAAATTTACGACGAACTTCTTGATGAATAGCGCCAATCACCTGCAAGTCGTTGCGGCTCTGCTGGTCGGCGGCTGGGCGGTTCACACCGGCCGGCTGGCTATCGGCGGCGTTGTCGCTTTTATCTCGGGGATCGGGCGGGTCAAGGATCCGTGGGGCGACCTGGTCCATTACTTCCGCCACGCCAACCTCACCCAGATCCAGTATCGCCTGCTGGCCGACGCCGTCAACCAGCTGGCCCCTGTAGGTCTCGCCAGAGCCGAAGCCGAGCCCGCCAGCCGCAACGGCCGCTAATCGCCGATGCGCAGTTGACCGGCGATGACCATCGCGCACCTTCAGTGGTGCTGGGCCAAGAGCGCCCGGTCGGCTCACGGCACCAGCACCGCCGCACCTTGCAGCGCGCCGCGGCGCAGATCGGCCAGCGCCTCGTTCGCCCGCGCCAATGGATAGGAGACCGTCTCGGTCCGGACCCCGGCCCGCGGCGCCAGCGCCAGAAATTCCTCGGCGTCGCGCCGCGTCAGGTTGGCGACCGAGCGCAATACCCGCTCCTCCCACAGCAGCGAATAGCGAAAGGCCGGGATGTCGCTCATATGGATGCCGCCGCAAATGACGGTGCCGCCCTTTTTGGTCGCGGCGAGGGCCGCCGGCACCAGCGCGCCGACCGGGGCGAAGATCAGCGCCGCGTCGAGCGGCTCGGGCGGCGGCATCGTCGAATCCCCGGCCCATTCGGCGCCAAGCCCGCGGGCGAAAGCCTGCGCCGCCGAATCGCCTGGCCGGGTGAAGGCGAACAGCCGCCGCCCCTGATGGCGGATCACCTGGGCGACGATGTGCGCGGCAGCGCCGAACCCGTAGATGCCGACGAGCCGCGCGTCCCCGGCCAGGCGCAAGCTGCGATAGCCGATCAGCCCGGCGCACATCAGCGGCGCCGCTTCGACGTCACTGTAGCCGGGATCGATCGCAAAGCAGTAGCGCTGGTCGGCGACGGTCAATTCGGCATAGCCGCCGTCGATCTGGTAGCCGGTGAAGCGGGCGCGGTCGCACAAATTCTCCCGGCCGCTGCGGCAGTATTCGCAGACGCCGCAGGTCCAGCCGAGCCACGGCACGCCGACGCGGTCGCCAATCGCGAAGCGGTCGGCCTCCGGCCCGGTCTCGACCACGGCGCCGACGATCTCATGACCGAGCACCAAGGGCAGCCTTGGATCGGGCAGCTCGCCATCGACGACATGCAGATCGGTCCGGCACACGGCGCAGGCCTTGACCGCAATCAACAGCTGCTGCGGCCCGGGCCGCGGCACCGGCAGCTCGGCTGCGACGAGCGGCTGGCCGGCTGCCCTCAACAATTCCGCACGCATGGCTTTACTCCGGCTGCGCTCCGTTCGACAGTTAACGCTTAATTGCGCGGTGTTGTCGCGATGCGTTGCGCCCGGCAAGTTTCGGCCATCCTGGCGGCGAGCTCGCTGTGCCTCTTCGGCGGCTGCCATCTCGCCCCGGTCGGCGGCATGGCCGAGAGGTGCGCCGATTTGATGCAGCGGGCCGATCCGGGCGCCGACATCGACATCACCAAGAGCGGGGCCGCCGCCGCCAGCATCACCACGATCGTCGCCGATGTCGAAGGGGTGCGCCGCAACCTGCCGCCGCACGCGGCGGTGCCGCGCCACTTGGCCGTCCAATGCCGTTTTAACGGCGACGTCCTGACTGGGTTCAAATGGACCAAGGGGCCGACCTGACGGCCAGCCTCCGGCGCGGCTTGGGGCTGGCACCCGGGCCGGACTCTCGTCCATACTTGGGCGAAACTGCGGCGGAAGGGGCATCGGGATGGATATCGGCCCGGCGGGCGGCGATCGGCTGAACCGCGATCGGCTTTGGCGCAATCCGCGGCGGGCAGCACGGCAGGCACTCGCCGCCCCGCCGAACCAATTCTTTGCCACCGCCGCGGTCCCTTGCCCCTATGTGCCGGGCCGAGCCGAGCGCAAGCTGATCATCGAGCTCGGCGGCGATGAGGGGGCGGCCTTTTACGACGAGCTGTCGCGCGCCGGGTTCCGGCGCAGCCATCGCTTCGCCTATCGTCCGGCGTGCCGCGTGTGCAGCGCGTGCGTGCCGGTGCGCATGGCCGTCGCCGGGTTCCGCCACACCCGCTCGACGCGGCGGGTGCGCAACACCAATCGTGACCTCGCTGGCGTGCTCGCCGCACCACGCGCCACGGCAGAGCAGTTCCGGCTGTTCCTGGCCTATCAGCGGGCGCGGCACGGCGACAGCGAAATGGCGACGATGTGCTTTGCCGATTATCGGGGGATGGTCGAGGACAGCCCGGTGCACACCCGGATCGCCGAGTTTCGCGACGCCGACGGCACGCTCCTCGCGGCCTCGCTGATCGACCTGCTCGATGACGGCGTTTCGGCCGTCTACAGCTTTTACGACCCGCAGCAGACCAGGCGCAGCCTCGGCACCTGGAGCATCTTGTGGCTGGTCGAGCACTGCCGGCGGCACCGGCGACCTTATGTCTATCTCGGCTATTGGATCGCCGACAGCCCCAAGATGGCCTATAAGGCGCGCTTTCCGGCGCTGGAGCAGCTGACCGCCGCCGGCTGGTGCGATTTTGCGAGCGGCAAGAGCTGCTGACGGTCTCCCCGCCTCATCAAATTCGCCTTGGCCGACTTGATTCGGCCATCCACGCTTTGCGCCCTCAGATCAAAGATGTGGATCACCGGGCCAAGCCCGGTGAAGACGAGCACAGTTAAGCCTTTGCGCTTATAATCGACCTGCCACTGCCGGGGTGAGCCCGGAAAAGGAATCGCACAATCATGGCGATCGGCATGCTCGGGTCGGCGATCTTTGCCGACATGTTCGGCACCGCGGCGATGCGCGCGGTGTTCGGAGAGACGGCGTTTCTCGTCCGCTGCGCCGAAGTCGAGGCCGCGCTCGCCCGCGCTCAGGCCCGGCTCGGGATCGTTCCAGCTGCGGCCGCGACGGCGATCAGCGAGGCGGTGGCGGCGATCTGCGCCGACCCGCAATCGATCGATCTCGGCCGCCTGAAGCGCGAGACCGAAAATGTCGGCTACCCGATCCTGCCATTGGTCCGCCAGCTCGCCGAGCGGGCCGGCGAGGCCGGGCGCTGGCTGCATTGGGGCGCCACGACGCAGGACATCATGGACAGCGCCGTGGTGCTGCAGATCCGCGCCGGGCTTGGCCTGGTCGAAGCCGATCTCGACGCGGCGCGCGGCCATTTGGCCGACCTCGCCCGCCGTCACCGAGATACGCCGATGGCCGGCCGCACCCATCTGCAGCACGCCTTGCCGGTCACCTTCGGCTACAAGGCGGCAGTATGGCTGTCGGCGCTCGACCGCCATGCCGCGCGCCTTACCGAGCTGCGCCCGCGGGTGCTCTTGGCCCAGTTCGGGGGCGCCGCCGGCACGCTTGCCTCGCTTGGCAAGGGCGCCGACGTCGTGAACAGCCGCAGCGGGCTCGCCCGCGAGCTTGGCCTCGGCGACCCGCCGATCACCTGGCACGTCGCCCGCGACGGCATTGCCGAGACCGTGCAGTGGCTGGCGCTCCTCGGCGGCAGCCTGGCCAAGATCGCGTTCGACGTGATGCTGATGTCGGCGACCGAGTTCGGCGAGGCGGCCGAGCCGTTCGTCGCCGGCCGCGGCTCCAGCTCGACGATGCCGCAAAAGCGCAACCCGATCTCGTGCGAGCTGATCCTCGCCGCCGCCAAAGTGCTGCGCCAGCATGCCGGCTTGGCGCTCGATGCGATGGTCGGCGATTTCGAGCGCGCGACCGGCCCGTGGCATGTCGAGTGGGTGGCCGTGCCCGAGGCGTTCGGCTACGCCGCCGGCGCGCTGCACCAGTCGCGCTTTGTGCTCGGCGGGCTGATCGTCGATCCGGCCCGCATGGCAAAAAATCTCGGCATGACCCACGGGCTGATCGTCGCCGAAGCGGTGATGATGGGGCTCGCCCCGCATACCGGGCGCAACGAGGCGCATGACCTCGTCTACGACGCCTGCCATAAGGCGATCGAAGCCGACCGCCCGCTCTATGACGTGCTGCTCGAAACCCCCGAGGTCGCGGGACCCCTCGGGCCGGAGAAGCTGCGCGCGCTAACCGACCCCGCGAATTATCTCGGCGCCGCACCGACCATGGTCGACCACCTCCTCGCCGCGCGCTGACCGCGCACAACTCCGATCGCCGCCGGTCGGCCCGCGCACGCGGAGCATCCGCCGCCGGGCTAGTCAACGAGCGTTCAACCGCCAAATAGGGGCCGGCGACGCGATCGCGCCGCAAGCCTGCCCGCTGTTGCGCTGCATAAAATTCGATCGCCGCCGCCCGAGAACCGGGCACCAAGGTCGGCCCGGCACCCGCACCGATCAGAAAATCCGCCAACTGCGGAGTGGCACGGCGCTTGCTGCAAGGCGTGTGCTCCCGGCGCCGCGCCAAAGACTGGCGGCGCGGTCGGGGCCGGGACTCCCCAATGACAGGGCGCTCCGCCGCGAGCGCCAGCAAATGCCGCTCGAACCTCGCCTGACAGCAAGGGAAGCTCCTGATGGCCATGCACGAGACATCCTGGATCTCGCAATGGGAGCCGGAAGACGAGAAGTTCTGGGAGACCAAAGGCAGGTTGATCGCCCGGCGCAACCTGATCTGGTCGATCGTGGCCGAGCATCTCGGTTTTTCGGTCTGGCTGATCTGGAGCATCGTCGCGACCCAGCTGCGGCAGGCGGGGTTTCATTACACGACCGGCCAATTGTTCGAGCTCGTCGCGCTACCCGGCCTGATCGGCTCGCTGATGCGATTCCCATACACCTTCGCCCCGGCGAAGCTCGGCGGTCGAAACTGGACGATGGTCAGCGCGGCGCTGCTGTTCATCCCGACGACGGCACTCGCGTTTTTCGTCTCGCGGCCGGACACGCCGTTTGGGGTGATGCTGCTGGCGGCCGCGACCGCCGGGCTCGGCGGCGGCAATTTTGCCTCGAGCATGGCCAACATCTCGTTCTTCTACCCCGACCGGATGAAAGGCTGGGCGCTTGGCCTCAACGCCGCCGGCGGCAATATCGGGGTCAGCACCGTTCAGCTGCTGGTCCCGATCCTGATGGGGTTCGGGTTCGTCAACCTCTATCTGGCCTCGCCGCAGGGTTCGGGCGGGCGCTATCTGCAGAATGCCGGGCTCATATGGCTGCCGCTGATCGCGATCGCGCTGGTCGGCGTCTATCGCAACATGAACAACCTGAATTCGGCGCGCTCGAGCTTTCGGGATCAGCTCCTGATCGTCAGGCGCAAGCACACTTGGATCATGTCCTGGCTTTATATCGGGACGTTCGGCTCGTTCATCGGCTATTCGGCGGCGTTCCCGCTGCTGATCAAGACCGAGTTTCCCGCCGTCACCGTCGGCGTCGCTTTTCTCGGGCCGTTGGTCGGCTCCCTGGCGCGGCCGCTCGGCGGCCTCTTGGCCGACCGGATCGGCGGAGCGCGGGTGACGTTCGCGAACTTCCTCGCGATGGGCATGGCCACGATCGGGGTCATGCACTTCGTCGACACCAAGGGGTTCGCCGGCTTCCTCGCGATGTTTCTGATCCTCTTTGTCGCGACCGGCATCGGCAACGGCTCGACGTTCCGAATGATCCCGTCGATTTTTCGCGAGGAGAAGCTGCGGCGCGCGGCTTCGGGCGCCGAGGCCAAGGCGCTCGCGGTGAAGGCGGCGGCGATCGAGAGCGCCGCGGTGCTCGGCTTCACCTCGGCGATCGGCGCCTGCGGCGGATACCTGATCCCGCGCAGCTTCGGTGCCTCGATTGCCGCCACCGGCGGACCCCAGGCGGCGCTGGAAGCCTTTCTGGCGTTCTACGCGACCTGCGTTGCGCTGACCTGGTGGTATTACCTGCGCAAGGGACTGTTCGCCAGGACCGCGCCCAACCTCGCCGCAGCCGGCGTGTGAGGCGGCGGTGCGCACGGTGAAGCGGCATCGTGAGCGGCTGGTCCTCGTCGGCAATGGCATGGCGGCGATTCGGACCGTCGAGGAGCTGCTGGCTCGCGACCCCGAACGACACGACATCACCGTCATCGGCGCCGAGCCGCATCCGAACTACAACCGCATCCTCCTATCCTCGGTGCTGGCCGGTGAAAAGACGCTCGACGAGATCGTCATCAATCCCCGCTCCTGGTACGGCGAACGCGGCATCGCCCTCGTCACCGGCGCTCCGGTCGCGGCGATCGATCGCGTTGCCAAGACCGTGGCGATCGCCGGCGGCGACGCCATCCCTTACGACAAGCTGCTGCTGGCGACCGGGTCGAAGCCGCTGGCGCCGCCGGTCCCCGGCCTCGGCCTGCCTGGGGTCCGCGCCTTCCGCGACATCGGCGATGTCGCGGCGATGATCGAGGCCGCCCGCACCGGGCGGCGCGCGGTGGTGATCGGCGGCGGGCTGCTCGGCCTCGAAGCGGCCTGGGGGCTGAAACGGCGCGGCATGTCGGTTGCGGTCGTGCATCTGATGCCGAGCCTGATGGAGCGTCAGCTCGACCCGGCTGCCGGCGAGCTGCTGCGCCGCGACCTCGACGCCCGCGGCATCGCCTTTTTCACCGACGGCCAGACCGAGGAAATCCTGGGGAGCGAGCGCGCCGAAGGGGTGCGCCTCGCCGATGGCCGCGAAGTCCCGGCCGATCTGGTCGTGCTGGCGATCGGCATCCGCCCCAACATCGACCTTGCGCGCGGCGCCGGCCTGGCAATCAACCGCGGCATCAAGGTTGGCGACGATCTGCGCACCAGCGACCCCGATATTTACGCGGTCGGTGAATGCATCGAGCATAACGGCCAGGTCTTCGGCCTGGTGGCCCCGATCTGGGAGCAGGCCAAGGTGTGCGGCGCACGGCTCGCCGGCGACGAGGCCGCCGCCTATGTGCCGCCGCCCGTCTTCACCAGCCTCAAGATTACCGGGGTCGATGTGTTCTCGGCCGGGGCGCTCGCGGCGGCCGACGCGGCCGACGACGAGATCACGCTGCATGACGCCAAGCGCGGCGTGTACAAAAAAATCATTCTGCGCGAGCACAAAATCGTCGGCGCGGTGCTGTACGGCAGCGTCGCCGACGGCCCCTGGTATGTGCAGCTGATGCGCGAAGAGACCGAGGTCGCCGCCTTTCGCGACCAGCTGGTGTTCGGCCGCGCCTTTGCCGAGCGGGCGGGCGCGCCAGTGCCGCGCATCGATGTCGCCGCAATGGCGGATGGCGAGCAGGTGTGCGGCTGCAACGGCGTCTCCAAAGGGGCGATCTGCCGGGCGATCCTCGACAAGGGCCTGACCTCGCTCGACACGGTCCGCGCCCACACCAAGGCCTCGGCTTCGTGCGGCCAATGCACCGCTACTGTCGAGGCGATCCTCGCTCATCTCGGCGCCGCCACCGGGGTCGGGCGCGACGACCCGGCGATATGCAAATGCACCGAGCATGGCCACGACGAGGTGCGCCGTGCCATCCTAGCGCGGCGGCTCGAAACGATCGCGGCGGTGCGCCAGGCGCTCGGCTGGAAGACGCCCGACGGCTGCCAGAAATGCCGTCCGGCGCTGAACTATTACCTGCTCTGCGCCTGGCCCGAGACCTATCGCGACGACCCGCAATCGCGGTTCGTCAACGAGCGGGTGCACGCCAATATCCAGAAGGACGGCACCTACAGCGTCGTGCCGCGCATGTGGGGCGGCGTCACCACTCCGGCCGAGCTGCACGCGATCGCCAGCGTGGCAGAGAAGTTCAACATTCCCGCCGTCAAGGTGACCGGCGGCCAGCGCATCGATCTGTTGGGCGTGAAGAAGGAAGACCTGCCGGGCGTGTGGAACGATCTGGGCAAGGCGGGCATGGTTTCCGGTCACGCCTATGCCAAGGGCCTGCGCACGGTCAAGACCTGCGTGGGCAGCGAATGGTGCCGCTTCGGCACCCAGGATTCCACGGGCCTTGGCATCAAGCTGGAAAAGATGTGCTGGGGTTCCTGGACGCCGCACAAGGTCAAATTCGCGGTGTCGGGATGTCCGCGCAACTGCGCGGAAGCCACGATCAAGGATATGGGCGTGGTCTGTGTCGAGGCCGGTTATGACATCCTGGTCGGCGGCAATGGCGGGGTGGATGTCCGCGTCACTGATCCGCTGGTGCGGGTGACAAGCGAAGACGAGGTGCTGGAATATGCCGGCGCCTTCATGCAACTCTATCGCGAGGAGGCGCATTACCTGGAGCGCACCGCGCCCTGGATCGCCCGCGTCGGCATCGCGTATGTCAAAAAGCGGCTGGTCGAGGACGGCGAAGGCCGGGCAGCACTGCACGCCCGCTTCCTGCGCTCGCAATTGTTCGCACAGGTCGACCCCTGGACCGAACGGGCGATGGGCGCCGACGCGCATGAGTTCGCCCGCCTGTCGGAAGTCGAAGCGGTATGACCATGTCCAACAACTGGAAGAATATCGGCGCCTTGTCCAACATTCCCGTGCGCGGGGCGCGGCGGCTGTGCCTGAAGCATGAGGGACGCCCCGTGGCAATATTCCGTACCGGCGAGGATGAGGTTTTCGCCTTGCTGGACGAGTGTCCGCACAAGAAGGGACCTCTTTCGGAGGGCATCATCTCGGGCAAGACCGTGACCTGCCCGCTGCACAATTGGGTGATCGGATTGGAGGACGGCAAGGCGGTGGCGCCGGACGAAGGCATCGCCCAGCCGCTGTCGGTGCGCCTGGTCGATGGCGACATTTACATTCACTTGCCAGAGGCGGTCGGAGCAGCGGCGTGACACGCACAACCTGTCCCTATTGCGGGGTGGGCTGCGGTGTATCGGTTGTGGACGGCGTACCGCGCGGCGATCCCGAACATCCGGCCAATTTCGGCCGCCTCTGCTCCAAG
>DASYBC010000092.1:0-2542 GCA_036500965.1 Allostellaceae bacterium
CCGGCCTTGGGATGCAGGAAAGGATTTTTCACTGCCGGGGCCTTCGTCTCCGGATCGATGATCTTGAATGATTCACCGATCTTGTATTTTTCCCACATCGCACTGTCCAGAGCGATCGGGAGCGCCTGAGCGCGCAGAACGACGACCGAGGTCGCTGAACCTGGCGCCGCATCCGTGAGCAGGAACGCATGTGCGAATAAAAGCGAACGGCCGTTGTTGACCCTATAGCCGTCGACCACCTGGCGATGGCGTCCTTTAAGCTTGCCAGGCCAGTTCGGGCCGTCGCCCGCCATTGGTGTTGCGGCCTGTGCGCGCGACGCCGCGGGCGCAAGTCCAGCGAGCCCAAGCACCGTTGCCCCGGCGAGGCGAAAGAAGTTTCGCCGCGGAGCGCCGTCCGCCGTGTTTGCGTTGCGAGTGTTCATCTGCTCCTCCATTCCCCGGCTGTTCTGGTGTGTTTAGCTGGCGGCTTGTCGGCCGATGATCGACGGCGCGTCCTGTCGAAGGGTGCACGCCTGAGGATAACGCGGCGGCAGTGTTGGCTCGGGACACCGTCAGCGCCGTCACCTCAGGCTCCGGTACAGCATGTAGCCCGATACCAGGACCAGCATGCACCCGAGCAATCGCGTCAGCGTCTGGCGTTGCGCCGAGAGCCGTTGCGCCAGATGCGCGCCGATCCATCCGCCACCGAGCCCTCCGGCGATGAACAGCAGCGCCACCGGCCAATCAACGAGTCCGGAGGCGGCATAATTGAGTGCGGTCGTGGTGCCGAAAACGCCGACCGCGACCAGTGCCGACCCGATCGCCGCGATCGTCGGCATGCCGGTCCCAAAGATCAGGCCGGGCACCACGAGGAACCCGCCACCGATCCCGTAGAACCCGGAAAGCGAGCCAACCCCGAGCCCGATCTGACCGAGCCGCCAAAGATTGACAGGCCGCTCCGCGACGATCGGGCCAGAAGCGGCCTTGCGCCCGCGCAGCATTATCGCCGCGACGAACAGCATCAGCAGCGCAAAAAGGATCAGCAGCCGGCGTCCATCCACCGCTTTGCCGATCGACGAGCCGGCAAAGGCGCCGGCCAATCCAGCAGCCGCGAAGATCAGCGCCGGATACCACTGGACATTCCGCTCACGCGCGTGCGGCACGAGATTGGCGAACGCATTGACCGCGACCGCGACGGCACTGGTGCCGATCGCCAGATGCGGGTCTGGCATCCCCACGACATAGAGCAGCAAGGGCACTGCGAGAATCGACCCGCCGCCTCCGACCAAGCCGAGCGTGAAACCGACGATCACCCCGCTACAAACCGCCGCCGCCGTCTGGATCGGGTCCACCGGCGGCGCTCAGCCGCCCGGAGCCGCGGGGGTGTGCCGCAAGGTTTGGGCGTTGTCCTTCTGCCACTGCCGGATTGGTTGCCACGGCCCGGTCAGATGCTGCGACGGCGGGAATGGGCCGAGAAACGGCGGATAGGTCGCATCGGCCGGCTTGAGCGCGCGGTTGGGAAAATCCTTCTCGTTGCCGAGCCGGTGCGGCCGCGGTTGGCTGTCGATAAAAACGGCAACGTCGAACGCATCCTGCGCGCTCAGGACAGGGTGAGCGTAATCGGTGCCGAACGGCATGTTGGCCCGGATGAAGCTGGCCGCCGTGATCGGCCGTGCCATCCCCGCGCCATTGTTATAGCTGTCCGGTCCCCACAATGGCGGGAATTGATAGCGCTGTCGTTGCGCCGCAGCTTCTGGCGCCCAGCGCTTGCCCTGCCCGTCCGCCTGATGGCACACCGCGCAGGTGGCCGCGAACACCGCCGCCCCGTGTTTTGGATCGCTCGCCGCGGTCGGCACCGGGAGTGGCGGCGCGCCTCGTCCTTCCGCGCCGCGCCCGGTCGGGACGCCGGCACTGATGAACCGGATATAGGTCAGCATCGCCTTCATTTCCGGGCCCTCCGGCGGCAGCGCGCGGCCGTTCATGCTGCGCTCCATGCATCCGTTGATCCGGTCCTCCAGCGTGCGCACCTCGTTCTCACGGCCGATGAACTGGGGAAAGAGGCCCCAGACGCCCGCGAGCGGCAACCCGAACTTTTTTCTGCCCGCATCGAGATGGCAGCTCTGACATTCCAACCCATTGCCGGAGAATCGTTTCGCGGGATCGCTGGCGTCCGGCCCGATCGTCGCCGCGGTGTGCACGATCAGGTCGCGGCCGGCGCGGACCATCTGGCCGAACGCGTCCATCGGTAGCGCGTCAACATCGGGAACGGCCCATTCCTCGGCCGAGGCGCTGGTCAAGAGGGCACCGCAGATCAATGCGAACGTCAGCAGAAGTCCGCGCATCACGCCTAGCGTCGCCAGCCCCCCTATGTTGGCAGGATTTTGTCATGATATTGTAAGTTTGTCAACCGGACGTTTCCGATCGGTGATGTACGGAGATTTGTGTCAGGGCTGTGAGAGGGGGTACTCGGCGGATTGCTGAGGTCCGCAAAGGAGCACCCCCAATGCCACAAGCGGTGACGATCGCAAGCTTACCGAGGGCGTTCGAGTTGGTGAAGGGTATG
>DASYBC010000093.1:0-9260 GCA_036500965.1 Allostellaceae bacterium
CCGGCGTCCGAGGTCATCGCCCCGCCATCAAAATCGGCCGCCACGCGACGCCCTTCCACGGGTGCAAAAAGCATCGTCGCCGGACTACACTCTGTCGGCATCGGGGACCTCCTCTGCAACCGGATAAGCCTTTGTCGCAGACGAATTATCCCTCTTTCAGAACCCCGATGCACTCATCCCGGTGAGATATCCGGGCTAGCGGTGATAGCTGGGACCGGCCGGGGGGGGATTATATACTTGCCAAACACGCCCTGCTAAATTCGCGGCCCGAATGTAGCTGATCGCGCTGATTATTTCTCAGGCTTAGGAGTTGCCTTGCTCGGCTTCGTTTCCGTGAGTCGCTTCAGATTCGCATCGAACACAGCTTCATCCTCGCTGCATTCGGCGTCCCGCGCGGCTTCGATGAAGCGCTTAGACTGGGACGCTTTGCCCGCCGCTTTAGTTTTGCTTCCAGCCATATACGTGTCCCTGCTCGATCGGGTGCCCTTATAGCACACCGAACAGTTCGTTGGCTCGGCGTTGCATATCTCAACCCTGGAGCTATCGTGGTCGCCCATCTCGTACGCAACGAGAGAGGCGAGCCATGCCGACCGCACCCAAGAATGTTGACGATATCGATATAGGCCGCGTCTTCTTTGACTTGGAGAACCCGCGTCACGAACCGTTTAAGACGGAGGAACAGGTCATTGAGTATCTTTGCGACCGTGAGGAGGTATATCCGCTTGCGCGCGACATCGCACGACACGGCCTGAATCCGCTGGAGCGGTTGGCGCTCATTCCCATCAAGGCTAAGGGCGGCCGGATTACCGGCTACACGATGGCTGAGGGCAATCGCCGTCTGTGCGCCATCAAGCTCCTTGGTGATCCCGAGCGCGCGCCCGCGAATCTCCGGAAGGCATTTGAGCAGATCGCTAGAGACTATGACTACATACCAATAACTAAGGTGGCTGGGGTTGTATTTGACAATAAAGATGATGCCACAGTCTGGCTAGAGCGCGTCCATGGTGGTGCTCAAGCCGGTATTGGAAGGAAAACCTGGAATGCCGAACAGAAGCAACGCTTCAGCGGAACTTCAAAAAATCGGATAGCGCAGTTATTTTTAGACTATGCACAAGACAAAGGGATGATGACAGCGGAACAACGAAAGCGAAGACTTACTACAGTGCAGAGATTTCTAGGGAATTCCATATTCAAAGAAGTTATTGGAATCGATGAAAGTGATCCTGAGCAGCTTTCCAGGACTAGGCCAGCAGCAGACTTTGATATCATCGCGCGCCGGTTCGTCCGAGATCTTGTTGAAGGGAAAGCCAATTCTCGAATGAACAGAGCCGAGATAATTCAGTATGCGCGACCGCTAAGCTCAATCTCATGCGTTACCACCGTGCGGGTTCCAGCGGAAGCGCTGACATCCGGGCCGGCTCCAAGGCCAGCGCGGCGGACCCATCCGGGACGACCCGCGCGAGTGCGGCATGTGCAATTCGAAGAAGAAATTTCTGCGGCGCTGAAGACCTACGGCAATGAGAAGCTGCAAAGCCTTTATCACTCGATCTGCAATATAGACCTTGATCCGCACACACCTATCGTCGCGATCGGCGTGTGGGCGTTCTTCGAAACGCTGACGGC
This sequence comes from Allostellaceae bacterium, assembly GCA_036500965.1. Classification (GTDB taxonomy): domain Bacteria; phylum Pseudomonadota; class Alphaproteobacteria; order ATCC43930; family CGMCC-115725; genus AP-15. Next base: position 1,624 of record DASYBC010000093.1, read on the forward strand.
GTGCGCCGGCAGGCATGATGCCACTGCATTCGGCGCATTTCTCGGGAATGCCAAGCTTGCAGCCTATGGAATGACTGGGGATCGAGGTGCAATACGGTCAGCACTCGATCGTGTGCGCGATTACGGGAACATCACGAAGCATCACTCCATCGCTGGCACATTCAACGGCGATCAGCTCAATAACGATATGATTTTGCTCAAAATCTTGGTCATTAGGTGCATCGAGGAGGCGGAGAGTAAAAAATCGTAGAGAAGGCTGGCCGGAATGCCACACCTTCGCTATGTTCTGTCGCCATAACGGCTGGATGAGTGGAGACAGAACGTGTCGCGGACAGCCTCACCATTGCGCTACCCCGGCGGTAAATCTCGATTGTTGGAGCTTGTCGCACTGATCCTCCGGTTGAACGATTTGGAGCGCGGTCACTACGGCGAGCCATATGCCGGCGGATGCGGACTGGCCCTCAGCTTGCTATACGGCGGCTATGTCGCGGACATCCATATTAACGATATCGACCCGGCGATTTGGGCGTTCTGGCACAGCGCGCTGTTTGAGACCAAATCTCTCGTTTCGTTGGTGAACGCGGTGACGGTGACGGTAGATGAGTGGCATAAACAGCGAGCGATCTATTTTGCACAAGATGACGCTGACCCGGTAACACTCGGGTTCGCAGCGTTTTTTCTGAACCGGACGAACCGCTCAGGGGTAATAAAGGAGGGCGGCATAATCGGCGGGCTCGACCAAAAAGGCGAATATAAAATCGACTGTCGGTTTAACCGCGAGGATTTATCTCGGCGCATCGAGCGTATCGCTAAATATAAAGAACGCATCCATTTGACGAGACTTGATGCATTAAGATTTTTGAAAAACGCCATCAAGACGATGCCTGATCGATCTTTACTTTTCATTGACCCACCATATTTCACGAACGGTTCACAGCTATACGCCAACTATTATGGCCCCAAGGATCATGGCGTTCTGGCGAAGAATATTATGGCGCTGGACAGGCCATGGATTACCACATATGACGACACTCCACAAATTAGAGAACTATACAAATCACGGCGGCAATTTTGCTTTGATATTAGCTATTCATTGCGCGAAAAGCGCATCGGTGTGGAGCTTTTGATAGCATCTAAGGGGATTAAGATACCTGCGGCAGCAAAACAGCGACAGGTGAACCGCCCCCAATATAGGGGACAGCCAACGCTACTTGTCTAAAAGGAAAACCGGAAACGGCAATAAAAGCTGTTCTGGCTCTCGAAAATCTTGTGCCCTAGGTACTGGGATCGGATCAGGCGGCCGGGGCGGCGTCGGTTTCGTGATCAGTGCCACGATACGTCAACCGCTTGCCAATGATCCCCTTCAGCGCGCGCTCGGTGCGCTCTACGTCGCCGACGCCAAGCGCCACGCGGTGGTTGTAGCGGTAGTCAAATTCGGCGAGATAGCGCTTTAGGTGCTGTTGGCTGACGTGATGGTATGTCCCGATGATCCCGCGCTTCAGGATCGAGAAATAGCCTTCGACGGTGTTGGTATGGGCCTCGCCCCGGACATACTCGCCGATGCCGTGATTGACGACTTCATGCTTGGCAAACATCGGCCCGAGAATGCGGTACTGGCCCTCGCCGTCCGTCATCAGCCAGGACGCCCTATCAAGTTGCGCCTCAAGAACCGGCTTCAGCGTTCTTGCATCAACCGCTGGAACATGGTGCGAGCGGACGGTTCCGCCGCGCTCTACCAGCGAGAACACGGGCTCTTTACCGGCACCGCCAACATTGGTCTTGACGCGCTTCCATGCGTGCTTGGTTCGTTCCTTACCTCCGACGAAGGTTTCGTCGGCTTCGACGATCTTGCCTTCGCCGCCGAGTGCCGACATCAAAACGGTGTGCGGAGCCATTGCCTCGCGGACACGATGCGACATGAACCACGCCGTCTTATACGTCACGCCGAGCGTGCGATGTAGTTGATGGCTGCTGAACCCCTTTTTGCTGGTGCACAGCAGGTGCATCGCTTGAAACCAGAGATGCAGCGGAATATGCGCCGACTCGAATACGGTCCCGACCGTAACGCGAAATTGCCGTTTGCACGGCCCGCAGCGCCACAGGCCTACCCGGCCGCCCCTTACCTTCGTGATCCGGTCAAAGCCGCCGCAACGCGGGCAACATGCACCCTGCGGCCACAAGATGCTTTCCAGCTTCTCGTAAGCAGCGGTCTCATCATGGAACCACGGGGCTGAAAGGACAGATTCGGCCATGGGATATCTCCTTGACCGCAAGCCTATATCTTGTGATCGTGTTTGGCAAGTATATAATTCCCGGCCGGGAGGAGGGAGACGGCCTATCGCATATTGCCGGTGTGGCCGAGGGAGTAGCGGCCGGGCTGCGGCCAGACGGTCAGGCCGTGCGGCTCCTTGCCGACGCGGATTTCGCTGACCGCGCCCGTTGTCGTGTCGATGTCGTAGACGACGTTGTCGAACCGCCCGGACAGCCACAGATGCTTGCCGTCGACGCTGACATTGCCCATGTCGGGGCTGCCGCCGCCGGGGATCGGCCAGTTCTTGACGACCGCGCGGGTGGCGAAATCGATGACGCTGACGCTGCCCGGGCCGTGCGGCGGGCCGTGCACCTTGTGGGAGCCGCGGTTCGAGACGTAGAGCTCCTTGCCGTCGCGGCTCGGATAGAGGCCGTGGGTCCCGATCCCAGTGTGAATGAACCCGACCCTGGTGAAGCTTGCGCCATCGACCAGGAACACCCCATCGGCCCACATGTCGGCGATGTAAAACAGCTTGCCGTCGGGTGAGATGCGGATGTCCTGCGGCATGCCGCGGGCGTCGAGCTTCAGATAGCCGACCACCTTGCGGTTGACCATATCGATCTTGACGAGGCCGCCGCCGCGGAACTCGCAGGTGAAGATCGCATAGCGCCCGTCGATCGAGAAATCGGCGTGATTGACGCCCGAGCAGCCGGGGGTCGGCACCGTCTGTTCCAGCTGCATCGTGTGCGGATCGCGGAAATCGAGCTGCTTCAGGCGCTCGGCGACGACGATCGCCGCCTTGCCGTCGGGCGTGAAATACATGTTGTAGGGGTCCGCGACCGGGATGCTCGGGCCGGGCTTGCCGGTCTTCGGGTCGATCGGGGTGACGCTGCCTTCGTGGCCGCGCCGGCCGTTGTTGGCGACCCACAGAGTCTGCAAATCCCAGGATGGAACGACGTGCTGCGGAATGACCCCGACCGGAAAGCGATCGATCACCTTCAGGCTCGCCGGATCGATCACATAGACGTCGTTCGAGCGCAGGTTCGGCACATAGACGCGGGTCAGCGCCCCGGCCACAGCCGGGCTCAGCATGTTGGGCCCAGCTGCACTATAGAGGTTCGCCGGGTTCAAGACCGGCGGCATGCCGGGCACGGTTTGCACCGGGTTCGCCGCCGCCGCGGCGGGCTGGGCCGCAGTGCGCGGTGCGGTGGCGGGCGGGGCGCCAGCGGCTGGAGATGTGGCCGCCCGAGCGCCGGGCGTCGCAGCCGCTGGAGGGGGCGCCGCTGCCGACTGGGCCACGTGCAGCACTGAAGCCGCTCCCGAGCACAACGCCGCAAACGCCTCCCGGGCGCGGCTCGCGGGCCACACCGGCAGCCAGCAGATTGCTGCGCCGAGCCCGAGCAGCGGGACCACCCAGAATGCAATGCGGAGCCAGCGAGGCATCTGCCGCTGCAAGAGGAACCTCCAAGTTAACGTGTGAAGGACGCCGACGCAGAGAGGCGCCGAAACGATTTGGCTGCTCAGCGGCGGGCGATGTCGTCTCGGATCGCGGCGACGGTCCGCTTGACGACCAACTCGACGCCGAGCTGGCCAAGTGCTGCGCTCGAACGGCTCGGGTTGCCGTGGACGCCGTCGCCGGGCTTGGTCTCGCCCAGCAGATCGGCGCGGACCAGGCTCGGGTCGGCCCCCATCATCAGCGAGGTGTCGAGCAGCCCGGCATGGGTCCCGATCTCGGCTTCGCTATAGCCCTTGCTCTTCAGCAGCTGGCCGAACTCGACCTCGCTGGCGCGATAATATTCGGCATTCGCCCAGGCCCTGACCGGCGTCTTGGCCCATTCCCGATTGAGCCGTGCCGCTACATCCTGCTCGACCCGCTGATAGCCGCCGTGGTCGCCGAGAAACACGATGTTGCGGAAGCCGGCAAGCTTGAAGCTCTTGGCCGCATATTCGAGGGTCTGCTCGAACGCGCCGACCGGGATCGTGATGGTGCCGGGAAACTTCAGATGCCCCGACGGCCGGTCGACATCGCCCTCGGGCACATAGGCGATGACCGGCGCGACCAAGGCATTGCCGAGCGCCTCGGCGATTTTTCCGGCGAGCACATGCACCCGCACATTGTGCTTGCCCAGCGCCATCTGTGGGCCATTCTGCTCGGTCCCGCCGATCGGCACCAGAATCGTGGTCTTGCCCGCCGCGATGTCGGCGCGCAATTCAGGCCAGGTCAACAGTTCGAGATAGAGGCTCGACGACGGCGCGGCATGAGCGGCGGCTTGCGCCGCGGCAGCACCGACCAGCAGAACGCAAAAAAACAGCAATCCCCTCGCCATCAGCCGCTACCCCCCGGTGCCGGCAAAATTGCGCGCCTGTCGCTTACCCCGAACCGGGGAGCCACGCAACACCGGTCGCCATCAGCGCCCCCAACACCACGACCAGCCAAGGCGGCACCGTCCACAGCGCCAGCATCAAGAATGCCGCGATGCCGATGGCGAAATCCGCCGGCGTTAGAATCGCGCTGGTCCAGACCGGGTGATAGAGGGCCGCCAGCAGCACGCCAACCACCGCGGCGTTGACCCCGCGCAGCCCGGACTGCACGACGGGTCGTCGCCGCAGCCCGTCCCAGAATGGCAACGCCGCGATCAGCAGCAGAAACGACGGCAGGAAGATCGCGGCGAGGCAGATCAGCCCGCCGGCCCAGCCATTTGGGCTCGGCCCCATGACCGTGCCGAGATAGGCGGAAAACGTGAACAGCGGCCCGGGCACCGCCTGCGCCGCGCCATAGCCGGCGAGAAACGCGTTGTTGCTCACCCATCCGGGCGGCACCACCGAGGATTGCAACAGCGGCAGCACGACGTGGCCGCCGCCAAAAACCAGCGCGCCCGAGCGGTAGAACGCGGCGACCAACGCCAACGAATGCGACGGCACCGCCGCGGCGACAATCGGCAGCCCGATCAGCAGCGCGAAAAAGGCGATCGCTGCGGCCACCGACAAGGCGCGCGGCAGATGAATCGCCAGCGGCGCCCATTCGCGCGGCGCCGGGCCGCCGCGCAGCACCGCCCAGCCGATGGCCCCACCGGCGGCGATCGCGCCGATCTGGCCGGCTGCCGACGGGATGGCGAGCGCCAGGATTGCGGCGCCGATCGCGATCGTGGCGCGCGGGCGGTCGGGGGCGAGGTTGCGCGCCATGCCCCACACCGCATTCGCCACCACCGCCACCGCGACGATCTTGAGCCCATGCAGCCAAGGGGCATGGCCGAGATCGGCGAATCGGGTCACGCCGTAGCCGAACAGGATCATCGCAACGGCCGACGGCATGGTGAAGCCGAGCCAGGCGGCAAAGGCCCCCGGCAGCCCGGCGCGCAGCAAACCGAGGCTGATCCCGGTCTGGCTGCTCGCCGGCCCGGGCAGGAACTGGCACAGTGCGACGATATCGGCGAACGCCGCTTCGTCGACCCATCGGCGCCGCTCGACGAGCTCGGCCCGGAAATAGCCGAGATGCGCCACGGGTCCGCCGAACGAGGTCAGCCCGAACCTCAAAAACACCCGCAATACCTCCAGCGCCGAGCCGCCGGGCGGAGCAATCGTTTCCGTGGCCGCAACGGTCATCTCGCGTCCCCTCGCCGCCCGCTGCGCTACGGCATGTTTATGTCTTCTGGGCGACGGCGCTTCGCGGATTGAGGCTCTGGATATGGCCGCTCTCGGTGCCGGCGGTCGGGTCGATGACGGCGTTGATCAGCGCCGGCTTGCCCGACGCCAGCGCCTCGCTGACCGCCTTGGTCAGGCTCGGCGTATCAGTCACGTGGTAGCCGGCGCCGCCGAACGCCTCGATGATCTTTTCGTAGCGCGCGCCGCGCAGAAGCCCGGTCGGCGAGTAGGGAAGGCCTTGCGCGTCGCCGCGGTAGACGCCGTTGTTGTTGAAGACGACCGTCGTCACCGGCAGCTCGTAGCGGCAGATCGTCTCCAATTCCATGCCGCTGAAGCCGAAGGCGCTGTCGCCCTCGATCGCGACCACCGGTTTGCCGGTCACCGCGGCCGCACCAACGGCATAGCCCATGCCGATGCCCATGACGCCCCAGGTGCCGCTGTCGAGCCGGTGCCGCGGCTTGTCCATGTCGATGATGTTGCGGCCGAAATCGAGTGTGTTGGCGCCCTCGTTGACGACATAAACGTCGGGCTGGGTGGCGAGCGCGTTGCGCACCGCGCGCAAGGCGCTCGAAAAGTTCATCGGGCTCGGGTCGGCGTTGAGGCGGGCGGCCATGCGCTCGACATTCTGCTGCTTGCGCTTGCCCATTTCGTCCATCCACGCCGCCTGGCGCTTGATCTGCCCTGGTTTCAGCGCGGCGTTGAACGCCGCGAACACCGATTTGATGTCGCCGACCACTGGGGCGGCGATCGCCCGGTTGCTGTCGATCTCGGTCGGCGAGATGTCCACCTGGATAAGCTTCGTGCTCGCGGACCACAGCGGCGGCCGACCGTGCGAGAGGAGCCAGTTGAGGCGCGCGCCGACCACCATCACGACATCGGCCTGGCCGATCGCAAACGAGCGCGCGGCCGCGGCCGATTGCGGATGTTCGTCGGGTAAGAGGCCCTTGGCCATCGACATCGGCAGGAACGGCATGCCGGTCATCTCGATAAACGAGCGGATCTCCTGGTCCGCTCGGGCATAGGCGGCACCCTTGCCGAGGATCGCGAGCGGGCGTTGGGCGTTTGCCAGCAATTCGATGGCGCGGGCGACCGATTGCGGCGCCGGCGGCTGCGGCGGCGCCGGATCGACGACCTTGACCAGCGATTTCTTGCCCATCTCGGCGTCGAGCGCCGAGCCGAGCACCTCGGCCGTCAGGTCGAGATAGACCCCGCCCGGCCGCCCCGAGACGGCGGCGCGGATCGCCCGTGCGAGGCCGATGCCGATGTCCTGCGGGCGGTTGACGCGGTAGGCCGCCTTGGCATAGGGGCGCGCGGCGGCGAGCTGGTCCATCTCCTCGTAGTCGCCTTGCTCGAGATCGACGATCGCCCGGTCGCTCGACCCGCTGATCAGGATCATCGGGAAGCAGTTGACCGTGGCGTTGGCGAGCGCGACCAGCCCGTTGAGGAAGCCGGGGGCAGAGACGGTCATGCAGATGCCCGGCTTCTGCGTCAGATACCCGGCGATCGCGGCCGCGTTGCCGGCGGATTGCTCGTGGCGAAAGCCCAGATAGCGGATGCCTTCATTCTGCGCCAGCCGCAGGAGGTCGGTGATCGGGATGCCCGCCACGCCGAAGATCGTGTCGACCCCGTTCAGCTTGAGCGCCTCCACCACCAGGTGAAAGCCGTCGGTCATATCGCCAGAAATTTCCGCTTCGCTCATCTCGTCCGTCCGTTTTCCAGAATCGTTTCGATCGATCGGCGTTCG
>DASYBC010000094.1:0-45249 GCA_036500965.1 Allostellaceae bacterium
CCGGTGGGCAAACAGGCAACCTCCCACGCGCGCCGCTCCGTCGCTCGTGAGGGCACTGCGCGACGCGCGCGGGGCCCTCCTGTTCGCTACCGGGACAAGCCTGAACCAATGCCGAAGAGGGGTCCCTTTTGCATGCCGATCCGGGGTCCCGATTGCGCGCCGTTTGACCCAACGAACAGGACATGCCGGTGCAAACCTCGCCGGCGACGGAAATCCTGGCGGCAATCGGGCTGCAGCGCTGCCGGCCGGCGCGCACCCGCGATCGCGGCCGCTGGTTTGCGTACCGGACTTGGCGGATGCCGCTCGAGATCGCTGTTGCCCCCGCAGCCGCTGCCGGTGCGGTGAGGCTGGGACCGGCCTTCGAATTTCCGGTGAGAATGCGCAATGCCCAATACGGCAGCTTCGGTTGGGCGAAACCCCTGGAGGGATCCGGATGACGACGTGGGACGAATTGGCGTCGCAAATGCGCGCGGAGAAGGGGCCGGCGGCGCTTACTTGCCGCCAATGGCTTATGCCGGCGGAGGGGCACGACGCAGTGATCTTTCCGCCGACCTTCGCTGCGCCCGAGGGTGGCGGCAAGGCGGGCTACAACATCGACCCCATGGGCGAGGGACCGAACGCGCAGCTTGTTGCGATCATCGACACGGTCGGTTCGCAGGCCAATAGAATGGAGCCGCTGTTCAAAAGGGTGAATGGCGCGGACACGGACTATTCGCGGCTGGTGCCGCAGATCATGATCGAGGTGGGGAACAAGGCGGTCAATCTGCTTGATGCGGGGCACCGTGCCGCCGATGCCATCGCGCGCTATTCGACCCTGGGGCCGCAACTGGCCGAGGCGTTCGACGACTATCAGGAATCTGGCGATGCGACGGCGCTGGCCAAGATCGCGCCGACCTCGCTCGTGTTCGGCGTGTGGGATTCGCGCGGCAAAGGGGCGAAGCTGCCGCGGCTCGTGGCGTCGACCATCCGGGCCTATGACGTCGTCAAGCTCAACAGATCGGCGCAATACAACCCGCCCATCGATTACGTTGCACTCGATCTGCTCGATAATGCCGAGGACAAGAAGGTTCTCGACACTGCGTCGGAACTCGGCTTCCGGCATGCGCCGGCTGCGGGGACGCACGGCGGTGTCATCGTCCGCGGCGAGATCCGGCGTGAAGCGATCCTCAGTCTCGTCGCCCTGCGGTCGCTCGGTCCTGCGAGCGAGAATGGGGACGCGCTTCGCCACTACATCCTTGGCCTCGCGCTCCTCGCCATGACCCACGACCGCGAGCACAATCTGCGCCAGGGCTGTCTCCTGGTGGGCGATCCCGAAAAGCCGGCGCTATGGGAAGTCGTCATGCACGATGGCACGCGCACGCCCGTTGCGCCCGATCGCGAAGCGCTCATTGCTTTTGCGCAAGCGGCGGAGAAGGCGTTCGGTAAGGGTAAAGATCAGAAGGTCGCGTTCGACCGGAAGGCGGCGAACGACGCTATCGCCGAGAAGATCGGCGGCAAGGCGGCAAGAGGAAGGAAGGGCAAGAAGGACGAGTGACATGCGCTGGCTGTGCATCGAGGTGCATTTCCTCGCCGGCCGCTATCACGGCAAGGCCGACGACGGCAGAGCGGCCCAGTGGCCACCGAATCCGCATCGTTTGCTCCAGGCGCTCGTCGCCGCCGGAAATCTCGGCTTTCGCCGCACAGAATTTTCGGACGCCAAGAAGGAGGCTTTGCGATGGCTGGAGCGGCGTCCGCCTCCGGAAATCGTCGCGTCGCGCGAATGCGCGGCGTCCGCGCTCAGGCTCTATGTGCCGAACAATGACTTGGACAAGGTCGCGCGCGCCTGGCGAACGGCAAGGAACCGGAAAAGCAGCCAAACGAGCTCCGCACCGACAAAGATCTGCGTCCCCACCGACTGGACGGCGATGCGACGGCCCGCTTTCTCTGGCCGATCGAGGATTCCGAATGGCCATCGGCGCATCCGCATGCCGAAATTCTGTGCGGCGAGGCGGCGCATCTGCATGCGCTCGGTCTGGGCATCGATCTCGTGGCCGCGCGCGGCCGCATTCTGGCCAGCGCTGAGAGGGCGTCGCTTCCGGGCGAAATGTGGATTCCCCAAAAAGGTATCGGCTGGCGCGTCACGATCGAAGGCTCGCTCGAGGAACTGCTGCTGCGCCATGAAGATCAGCGATCGAGGCTCGAACTTGCAGGCGGCTGCCGTAAGGGTTGGGTAACCGCGCCGGCGCCGCCCGCCGTCTACGACGAGGTCCGGTATGTTCGCCGCGCCGCGGGCAGGCGCCGGCCTGTCCACCTCTTTTCGCTCGATAACGGAAACGATGGCTTCCGCTCCTTCGATCCGCGCTCCGCCATGGAAGTTGCGGCATGGCTGCGTCATGCAGCATACCAGCGCGCCAAGATGCTCGGCTTCGACCCTACGTTCGTCGAACGCTTTGTCTGCGGCCATGGCGAAGACGAGAGTGCCAAGAACGATCGCTTCTCCTATCTTCCGTTGCCCACGCTGCCGGCCAAGGGCCGCGACGGCCGCATCCGTCGTGCGATGCTTGCCGAACCGTTCGGAAGCAGAAATCCTGCCGCGCGCGATCTTGTACGCTCGCTTTCCGGCGCGCCGCTCGTCGACGAGAAAGCGGGTGAGATCGCCGAACTGCGTGCGGTGCCGGTCCGCGACACGACCGCCGACCGATACCTGAGCAAATCGCGTCAATGGGGCACGGCGACCCCGTTGGTTCTGCCCGGCCGCGATGATTATCGCTCCGCGAAGGCCCACGCGCTGGTGCTCAAGGCACTCGCCCAGGCGGGCTACACGACGCCCGTCTTGGAAATCCATTTGCAGCGCGAGCCGTTGTTCGCCGGCGCCGAGATGGCCGGGGCCTATCGCGTACCCGCATATCTTAAATCGTTTCCGCGCACGCATGCTGTCATCACCTTTGATCAAGAGGTTTTGGGGCCCGTTGCCATCGGCGGCGGCCGCTACATCGGGCTCGGCATATTCGCGAACCTTGGCAGATGAGGCCGTGATGCCCTCCGACCAGCTCGAATTTCACCTTCCGGCCCCGCCGGTCAGCGGCGATACCCCGCTCATTCCGGCGCGGATGGTGAACGAGTTCGTCTATTGCCCTGGGCTCGCTTATCTCATGTGGACGCAGGGCGAGTGGGCCGAGACCAGCGAAGCGCTGGCGAGCGAGAAGGTCGTCAGCCGGTCGCTGACGCTTTCCTCGACCGCCCTGGGCGTCATCGCCAAGCTCGACATTGCGGAAGCCGACGATGGCGTCGTTACACCTGTTGATTACAAACGGGGCAAACGCCCGCATGTCGCAAGGCGTTTACGAACAGGAGCGCATCCAGATCTGCCTCCAGGCGCTGCTGCTCGAAGAGCATGGCTACCGCGTCGAGGAAGGCGCAATCTATTACGCCGAGAGCCGGGAACGTGTGCGCATTGCGCTGCGCACCGCAGCGCGCACCGTCGTCAGCGAGCCGCGGTTGACGGTCTCACAGAGCCGCATTCCGCCGCCGCTGAAGGACAGTCCGAAGTGTCCGCGTTGCGCGCTCGTGACGGTCTGCCTTCTAGACGAAATTCGCTCATTGTCGGGCTCGTCGCTCGCGCCGCGGACCATCGCCGTTCCGTCCGACGAGGCGCTGCCGCTTCTCGTGCAGTCCCAGCACGCCCGGATCGGCAAGGAAGGCGAAACGCTCAAGATCACCGACGAGGAGAAGGGCGAAGCGCAGCTGCGCTTCACCGATATTTCGGATGTGGCGCTGTTCGGCAATGCATCGATCACCACATCGGCGCTCGCGGCGCTGCTCGAACGCGAGATTCCGGTGGCCTTTCACAGTCACAGCGGCTGGTTTGGGAGTGTTGCCCACGGTGTTGGCCACCGCAATGTTGAGATCCGCCCAGCGCAATATCCGCCCAGCGCAATATCGCTTGAGCTTTGACGAGGCCGCGTGCCTGCGGTTCGCCAAGGAATGGTCGCGGCAAAGATCACGAACCAGCGGACGATCCTGCGCCGGAATTGGCGTGGGGCCCGGAGGAGCGGCAGGCAGCGCTCGACCGGCTTGGGGCCGCACGCAATCCGCGGATGGCGCGGCGACGCTACTCGGCGTCGAAGGGGACGCGGCCGCTGTTTATTTCCGCGCTTTCGCAGGTCTATTGAAGTCGCCTGAGGACAAGCAGGGCGCGGGCGAACTGGCGCCATTCCGTTTCGAGGCGCGCAATCGTCGTCCGCCACCGATCCGATCGACGCCATGCTGTCGCTCACTTATGCGATGCTGACCCGACATCTGACGATCGCATCGGCATCGATAGGGCTCGATCCCTACCGGCGTTTTTATCATGCGCCGCGCTACGGCGGCGCTGGCGCTCGAACTCATGAAGCCGTTCCGCGCGATCATTGCCGATTCCGTCGTGCTATCAGCGGTCAATACCGGCGAGGTCGGGCCGAGTGATTTCGTCGTGGGCGGTCACGGGGACAGCACTGACGCAAGCAGGACGCCGACGCTTTGTCGATGCGTTCGAGCGTCGTCTCCCAAGCGCTGCATCGTCAGTGGCAATGATGCCAGGGCGCCCGAGGGTCAGAAAGCTCGCCGCGTTCATGGACGAGGCCGAAACCGACGTGCTGGCCGATATGAGCTTCCCAGCCGCGCACCGGCCCAAGCGGCATTCGACCAATCCGATCGAGCGCCTCAACGGCGAGATCAAGCGCCGTACCCAAGTGGTCGGCATCTTCCCCAACGCGGCGGCGATTACCCGCTTGGTCGGCGCCATCCTTCTGGAACAGAACGACGAATGGGCCGTTCTGCGAGCCCGCTACATGACCCTGGAAACCATCGCCCCCGTGCGCGAGGATCTCATCCTCAAGCTGCCCGCCGTGGCCGCCTGACACCGGCCCTGCCGGAGAGCGCAACATCCATCCGCGTTCTTACACCACCCCTTGGGACACGATCCGCCCGAGGCGCGCGCCTCGGCCTCATTGAAGCCTCGGCGCCGCGTCTTCTGCCGCCTCGATTTGTCTTATAATTGTATTATAATTAGTGTCTGACCACGAAATCGGAAAGATTGCATTAGGTTTGCGCCACTCTCCAGGTGAGGAGCTGGACCGAGGCGATCAGAAGCCAAGCTTTGGCGCTGGCGATCGAGGCTTCAAAGCCTTGGCAAGGCGGCGGTTGCGATTGAGCCAGGCAAAGGTTCGTTCCACGACCCAAGGCGCGGGAGCACACCTCAAAGCCGGTCGCCCGATCGGAACGCTTAATGATTTCGACGGTCCAGGCACCAAACTTGGCGAGCGCGTCGTGGAGTTTTTGTCCCGCATAGGCGCCGTCGGCGAACAGATGACGCAGCCACGGGAACGGGTCGTAGAGGTCCTGGATCACCAGCACCGCCCCGTCGCGGTCCTGCACATCGGCGGGGTGAATCGGCGCGCCAACCAGCAAGCCGACGGTATCGGTGACGATGTGGCGTTTGCGGCTCCCGGCGAAGGCCGGGATCACCTCTCAGTTGCTCGGGGTTCTCAGGCCACGGCAATGGCATACCAGCCATCATCCGCTCGTGCCGCGGGAGCATGGACCCCAGCCTTCGCCGAATGGCGAGTAAATAGGCGGCGAGGGGAATTCTCGCGCAGCCTCGCGGCGCATTCCGCCGCTGTTGCGTGGCGACCGCAAGCGTAGCCTCACTGAAATTGCCATAATCGCATGTCATGCTGCGGCGTTCGGTGCTCGCGAGGGTGTTGCTATGCGCATGGAGGATCGGGTCGTGCCTGCAGATTCCCTGCAGAAAGCAGGAGAAGCAGACAATCGAATGGCGGATGGGCGGTTTGTGCAGGGGCGGTCCGGCAACCCGGCGGGGCGGCAGCGCGGGTCGAAGAACCGGGCCACTTTGGCCGCGCTATCGTTGCTCGAAGGGCAAGCCGAGGCGCTGACCGGGAAGGCCGTCGAGCTGGCGCTCGGCGGCAATGTGGCGGCGCTGCGGTTCTGCCTCAGCCGGATCACAGCACCGCGCCGCGAACCTGCGGTGCAGTTCGCGCTGCCGCCGCTCGACAGTCTCAGCGACGTCGTCGCCGCCACTGCGGCCGTCGCCGCCGCGTCGGCGGATGGGGTCATCACCCCCGGCGAGGCCCTTGCGGTATCCCGGGTCCTCGACGCCCTGCTGCGGGCCATCAAAGCCCGCGAGGCCGAGCGGCGCGAAAAGCACTTCTGGAGCGGGCAGACCCGAGACCGGCCGTGAGGTGGGCCGGGAACGCCCTATTCGACGCCGATGGCGCGGCGGAAGCGGGTTTTCAGATAGACCCCGTCGCGCGGCGGCAGCACCCGCGGCGGCTCGTCGGCGCGGATCGCGACGCGGGCGAACAAGGTTGTCGCCGGCTTGCGCAGGCGCAGCGCGAACTCGCGCAAGCCCAGTTCGTCATCGATGTCGAAAATCTCGCTGATGCCGCAGGCCCGCGCGACGCCGGTCAGCTCGACCGCACCGGCGGTGTGGCTCTCCTGCATGCCGGTCTCGGCGTAATGGCCGTTGTCGAACACCGCGATCGCCAAATTCGGCGGGCGCTGCACCCCGATCGTCGCGAGCGCGCCCAGCCCCATCAGCATCTCGCCGTCGCCGGTGACCACCAGAACCGGCCGCCGCGGCTGCGCGATCGCCAGACCAAGCCCAACCATCGCGGCCGCGCCCATCGCCCCCCACAGATAAAAGTTGCGCTCGTCGTCGCCGATCGAGGCAGCGTCCCAGCTGGTCGAGCCGAGACCGGTCACCAGCAAGAGGTCGTCGCGCCGGTCGAGCAAGGTGCGGATCGCGGCGCGGCGGTCGAGGCGCCGATGGGGGTTGGGGTCGTTGGCGATCATCCGACCCACCGCTTGGCGCCGATCAGCCGCTGCGACAGCAGCACTGCCGTCGCCAGATCGCCGTTGAAGGCGATGTCGAGCGCCGCGGCGACGGTCTCGGCGGCGGCTTCGGCTCGTTCCACCCGATAGACCAGCACATCCATCAGCTCGAGCGCCGGCTGCGTCTTGGTCCCCATCGGCACCTGCCACGGGTTGAACTCGGCCCATTCGCCGCGCATCGTCACCAGCATCAGGAGCGGGAAGCGGCAGTTCTTGGCGAGCGACAGCATGTTGACGCAGTTGCCGACCCCGCTCGACTGCATCAGCAGCGCCGCGCGCTTGCCGCCGAGCCAGGCGCCGGCGGCCAAGGCGACACCCTCCTCTTCGCTAGTCAGCGGCACCGCACGGATTTCCGGATCGCCCTGGACCAGCTCGATCAGCCGCGCATGCCCGGCATCGGGCACATAGCCGACCTGCCGGATCTGCGCCGCCTGCAGCGCCGCGAAAATCTGATCGCGCCAGTCGGGTGTTTCGGTCGATGCACTCTTGCTCAAGCGCTGGTCCCCCCTTTCACATTGCTGCCGCCGAGCCTATCACGATCCGATCGGCGCCTTGAATTCGCCCCGCCAGTACGCCATAAGCCGACGATGAGCGGCGAAGCGGACGACATCGTTCTCGTCTACCTGCGTCGGATCGACGCGAAAGTCGATCGCCTGATCGACGACGTGCAAGATCTGAAGCACCGGGTCACCTCGCTCGAAGGCCAAGTCGCGGGGCTACAATCCGGAATAGGAAGCATCCGCGGCGACATGGCGGCGATGTCGCTGCGCATCGACCGCATCGAAACGCGCCTCGACCGCATCGAGCGGCGGCTCGATCTCGTCGCGGCGCCAATCGGCTAACCCGCCGGCGCCTCCTCCGGGCGCCGCCCGGTGTAGCGGGCGCGCGGGCGGATCAGGATGCCGCTCTCGTATTGCTCGATCGCGTGGGCGATCCAGCCGACCGCGCGGCCGATCACAAAGAGGCCGAGCGCGGCATTCGGCGGCAAATCCAGCGCCGTCGCCGCCGCGGCGAGCGCGAAATCGACATTGGGCTCTTGCCCGGTCAGCCGGTTGCCGGCGGCGACCGCGCTCTCGACCAGCCGGCCCGAGCCCGGCGCCGCGCGAGTGAGGGCATCGAGGATCGCGGCCGCGCGCGGATCGCCCTGCGGATAGAGAAATTGCCCGAAACCGGAGAGCTCCTCGCCGCGCGCCAGACGCGCCGCCATCACGGCCAAGGGGTCGCCGCCGCCGGCGAGCTCGTGGAGAAGGGCTTCGGCGCGGGCCGATGCGCCGCCGTGACGGCGGCCGGACAACGCGCTCAGCGCCGCCGCGACCACGGCATAGGGCGTCGCCCCGGTCGAGGCGACGCAGCGGGCGACAAAGGTCGATGCATTAAGCTCATGATCGGCGATCAGAACCAGACAGCGGCGCAGGATGTCGGCACCGGGCTCGGCCAGCCGCCACGCTGCGGCCAGCTGCCGGTGGATCGGCTGCGGCGAGGGCGGCGCCGAGGCGACGCAGCCGGCAAGCGCGCGCACGATGCGCCCGCCGGTGCGGATTGCGCCGGCCCGCGTCAGGTCGAGCGCCGGCAGATCGGCGTCGGCCATGGCGGCGAGCGCGATCTGGCAGCGCTCGATCAGCCCGGAGGCGGCTGCCGCTGCCCCAGCCGCTGCCCCGGCTGCTGTCGCTGCGGCTGGAAACGCCGCCTCGCGGTTTTCTTCGGGCTGGAGAGCGCTCGCGGCGCCCCACAACAACGCGGCAATCTCTTCGAGGGTCGCACCCGCCGACAGCGCGATCGCGTCCTGTCCGCGATAATAGAGCCGTCCATTTTCGATCAGGCAGATCGACGAGCCGATGACCGGCATCAGCGCTTCGGGGTCGGCATCGCGCCGCGCCGCGCCGGCGCCGCGCAGCGCTTCGACCTCCTCGACCCGATAGCGCCGCTGGCGGGTTCCGGCAACCGCGACCGAGCGCAGCCGGCCGCGGCTTACATAAGCGTAGAGCGTGTCGAGCTTGATCCCGAGCCGGTCGGCAGCTTGACGCGCGGTCAGCAGCATAGAGTTGATCATTGAATCAAGATTGACATCGGCGGATCTCGCCGTCACCTTGAGTCAGTACCGAGGAGAACCGGTTCGGGCAACCCCAACCCGGTCGCAACGGAGGTTTTCAGCGATGAAAAAGCGC
This sequence comes from Allostellaceae bacterium, assembly GCA_036500965.1. Lineage (GTDB taxonomy): Bacteria > Pseudomonadota > Alphaproteobacteria > ATCC43930 > CGMCC-115725 > AP-15. The sequence goes on from DASYBC010000094.1 coordinate 9,036, forward strand.
ATCGAAGCGGCGGCGCTGGCGCCGGTTGTCGGCACGCTTTATCCCGACCCGTTCGATCTGCCATGCCGGGCCCGCGCCCGTACCAAGCTCGGCGACGCCGCCGGGCTGACCCAGTTCGGCGTCAATCTGCTGCGTTTGCCGCCGGGCGCATGGTCGAGCCAGCGCCATTGGCATACCGGCAGCGACGAGTTCGTCTATGTGCTCGCCGGCGAGGTCGTGCTGGTGACCGACGGCGGCGAGGAAACCCTGCGCGCCGGCGAAGCCGCCGGATTTCCGGCCGGCGAGGGGAACGGGCATTGCCTGCAGAACCGCTCCACCGCCGATGCGCAAATCATCGAGATCGGGACACGGGCAGACGGCGACAGCGCCTATTACAGCGATGTCGACATGATGGCCCCGGCCGGGGGCGTCCCGGCGATCTACACGCACCGCGACGGCACCCCCTATCAGGGCATCCGGCGCCGCGGCCCCTAGCCTCAAGCCGTGACGCGTGCCCGATCTCTCCTTCGGCCGGGCTCGCCGTCAGGGCCGGGGCTGGTCGGCGCCGGCCTGCTTGACCGCGTCGAACGGGCGCGCCGCGATGCGCCCGGCGATCTCGGCGATCTTGCTGCTCTGATCGAGAAACGCTTGCAGATTGCCGCGCAGCAGCCGTGCCTGGACCTCGATCATTTCCGGCAGGCTGCGGCAATTCACCAAGGCGCGGCTCGCATCCGCGGTTTGGCGCATGACTTCTTCGCCATAGCGCGCCCAAGCCGCGGTGATGTCCTGGACCCCCTGGGTGATCGCCGAACCCGAGCGCAGCGCCGCGTCGGCCCCTGCGGCGGTCGCGGCGCCGGCTTGGCGGACGCCTTCGCCCGCCTGCGCCGCCAGCTGCTCGGCTTGCACGCGCACCGCGTCGCCGGTGCTGGTCGCGGCCGGCTGATCGGCTGCCGTCGTCGCGAAATTCGGAACGGCATCCTCGGCTCGCTCGCCGGCGCTTCGCCCTGCGCCTTTCGCTTCTGCCATTGGACCCTCCATCTCGATTTCTTTCGTTAACGCCGCGATCCGGCTGCCGCTCCGCCGGCATGACACTTTCTGGACGCCCCCGGGTGCAGCATCGAGACGATTTGCGCCGGCGCCGGAACCGTGTATCTCCGGGGGCGCGGCGGGCACAGAGGGATTTCGCATGATTCACCCGATCGTTCTGTCCGGCGGCTCGGGCACGCGGCTATGGCCGATGTCGCGGGCGCTCTATCCGAAGCAGCTGCTGCGCCTGCTCGGTCAACAAAGTCTGCTGCAACAGACCGTGCAGCGGGTCGGCGACCGCGACCGGTTCGCCGCGCCGCTGCTGATCGCCAACGAGGAGCACCGCTTTATCATCGCCGAGCAGCTGCGCGAGATCGCAGCGCCGCCGCAGGCCCTGGTGCTCGAGCCGATCGGCCGCAACACGGCACCCGCCGCCTGCGTCGCGGCGCTGACAGTGGCCGAGAGCGAGCCGGAGGCGCTGATGCTGGTGATGCCCTCGGATCACATGATCGCCGACGAGCGCGCCTTTGCCGCGGCGATCGACCGCGCCGCGCCGGCGGCCCGCAAGGGCGCGCTGGTCACCTTTGGCATTTCCCCCGAGCGCGCCGAAACCGGTTACGGCTATATCCGCCGCGGTGCTGCTTTCGGCCGGCTCGATGGCGTCTTTCGGGTGGCCGAGTTTGTCGAGAAGCCCGGGGCCGACGAGGCCCAGGCCTATCTCGCCTCGGGCGAGCACTTCTGGAACGGCGGATTGTTCCTCTTTGCCGCTGCTTCCTACCTCGCCGAGCTCGAGCGGCTGCGGCCCGGAATGGTCGCCGCCTGCCGGCAGGCCTTGGCCGAGGCGGCCCGCGACGCCGATTTTATCCGGCTCGGCAGCGCCGCGTTTCGCGCCTGCGAGGCCGATTCGATCGACTATGCGGTGATGGAGCGCACCACGCTCGCCGCGGTCGTCCCGGTCAGCATGGGCTGGAGCGATATCGGCTCCTGGGATGCTTTATGGGAGATGGGCGCCAAGGATCAGCACGGCAACTCGATCGCAGGCAACGTGATCGCCGAAGACACCAGCAATTGCTATCTGCGCTCCGAGGCCGGGCTCGTCGCCGCGGTCGGGATCGAGGATCTGGTGGTCGTCGCGACCGCCGACGCGGTCATGCTGGCGCCGCGCAACCGCACCCAGGAGGTCAGAACGCTGGTGGCGCGGCTGATCCGGGAGGGTCGAGAGGAGGCCGAGGCATTGCCGACCGTGCATCGCCCGTGGGGCACCTACCGCGCGCTGCACAATGGGCACCGGGTGCAGGTCAAGCACATCATGGTCAAGCCCGGCGGGCGCCTGTCGCTGCAGATGCATCATCATCGCGCCGAGCATTGGATCGTCGTCGAGGGCACCGCCAAAATCCGCCGCGGCGATAAGGAGATGATGCTGACCGAGGACCAGTCGACCTATATCCCGCTCGGCACCGCGCACCGGCTGGAAAACCCGGGCAAGATCCCGCTGCACCTGATCGAGGTGCAATCCGGCAGCTATCTCGGCGAGGACGACATTGTTCGCTTCGAGGACAGCTACGGCCGCAGCTAGCCCGGAGCGGTTCGCCGGCGCGGCCGCGCTAGAGCGCTGCGGCTACTGCACCTGCAGCAGCTCGACGTCGAACATCAAGGTGGCATTGGGCGGGATCACGCCGCCGGCGCCGCGCGCGCCATAGCCGAGCTCGGGCGGGATGATCAGGGTGCGCTCGCCGCCGACCTTCATGCCGGCCACCCCCTCGTCCCAGCCGGCGATGACCTGGTGCGCCCCGAGAGTGAACTGAAACGGCTGACCGCGGTCGCGCGAGCTGTCGAACTTGGCGCCCTTGGCGCCGTTCTGGTACAGCCAGCCAGTGTAATGAACCGAAACCTTGCTGCCGGCAGTGGCGAGCGCACCGGTGCCGAGCTTGTCGTCGGTATATTTCAATCCATCGGGCATTTCGATCACCTGGCTCTGGGCCGCGATGGCACGCCCTAAAGGCGCACCGGCGACAATCATGGCGAGCGCCACGGCGGCGCCGGCGAGGCGGATCGGTATCATGGTTTCCAGGCCTCCGATAGGGGTGGCAAGCAGCGCGCGCCGCGCGATGTCGATCGGCGACGAACAAAGCACATGCACACGCTTCATGTTATAGATGAACACACATCATAAACAGCCAGAGAAGTGAATAACCAGCGAAGGGCGTAAAACAATTTATTTGACCGGGAGATGTTGCTGCATCCTTTGTCAAGGCGTAGCATTCCGGGCGCAGCTGAGGAAGGCTGAACGGGCGGGTCACCAGGCCCCGATCGGAGCGGGCCCGCGGCGATGGCCCCGGGCTCGTGCGCGGCGGGGCAATGAGGAGAAAACGTCATGGCGTATGATCTTTTAATCAAAAACGGGTGCGTCGTGGACGGCTCCGGCGAGCCGGCGTTTGCCGCCGATGTGGCGGTGCAGGACGGCAAGATCGTCGGGGTCGGCAAATATGCCGGCGCCGCGGCCAAACGCACGATCGACGCCGCCGGGCGGGTCGTAGCGCCAGGCTTTATCGACCATCACACCCACTTTGATCCGCAGGCGGTGTGGGATCCCTATTGCGGCTCGTGGGTGCACAACGGCAACACCACTGTCATCGTCGGCCAGTGCGGGCAAGTCATCGCCCCGGTGCGACCCGGCGACAGCGAGTGGTATCTCGAATTCTTCTCCGACGCGGAACAGATCCCGCTGCCGGTGCTGAAGGCCGGCGTCGACGTGAGCTGGGAATCGGTCGGCGACTATCTGAATGCGCTCGGCAAGAAGCGCGGCATCAACGTCGGCACCTTGGTCGGCCATTCCGGCATCCGCCGCTATGTGATGGGCGAGGCCGCCTCCGAGCGGCAGGCGACCCCCGAGGAGATGGCCGCGATGCAGCGGCTGATCCGCGAGGCGATGCATGACGGCGCGCTCGGCTTCTCGACGGCGCCGAAGGATCGCGGCGACCCGGCCGGGGTCGGCGACGACGCGGAGCGCTGGGCATTGGCGAGCGTGCTCGGCGAACTCGGCACCGGCGTGTTCCAAGTCGCCGGCGGCGCGCCGGGCGGCACCAAGCAGACCCGGCAGGTCGCCCGCGAGCTCGCGGCGCGGACCGGGCGGCCCTCGATCTACAACTTGATGTCGGATCCGATCGGCAACCCCGATGAATGGGTCGAGCACCTGAAATGGCTCGAGGACGGGTTTAAGAGCGGTGCCCGCTGCTACGGCTCGTGCCTGTCGACCGTTGCCGGGGCGATCTTCGACCTGCAGCGCGGCCTCAACGTGCCGCAGGACGAGGACATCACTCATCCCGAAGGCATCTTCCGCGGCATGCCGACCTGGGACAAGGTCATGGCCCTGCCCTACCAGGAGCGGATGCGGGCGTTCCGCGACCCCGAGCTGCGCAAGGCGCTGTCGGCGGAGGCGGTCGAGGGTACGGTTGAGCAGCAGGGCGGGATGACCGACCGGCGCGGCCGCGCGCGCGGCTTCTTCAACCGGCGCTGGGATCTCGTCGAGGTGTTCATGACGACGAAGGGGCAGAACCGGCACCTCGAAGGCAAGAGCGTCGCGCAGATCGCGAAGGAGCAGAACAAGGGCATCATGGACGCCTTCCTCGATCTGGCGCTCGACGAAGACCTGAACACCTGCTTCCAGTCGATCGACCGCAACAACGATCCGAAGACGCAGAAGCACATCCTCGGCTCGCAGTTTACCGTGATCGGCACCAGCGACGGCGGCGGCCGGCCGCACACCGCCGACCGGCACGAAACCAGCACGAATCTGCTGAGTCATTGGGTGCGCGAAGAGCAGGTGATGACCCTCGAAGAGGCGGTCTATCGGCTGACCGGCAAGACCGCGCTGATGCACGACATTACCGATCGCGGCTTCCTCGCCGCCGGCAAGGTCGCCGACATCACGATCTTCGATCCCGACACGATCGCCTCGAAGCCGCGCGAGCCGGTCGCGACCTTGCCGGCGGGTGGCGTGCAGGTGAAGCGCGATGCCGTCGGCATCGACTATGTCGTGGTCAACGGCACTGTCCTGCTGGACAAGGGCGAGCTGACCGATGCCCTGCCCGGCCAGATCGTCCGCGGCCCGCTCTACCAGGGCGCGCAAGCGTAAACCAGCCGATCGACATCGCCGAGGTGCCTGGACCCGTTCCGGGCACCTCGACAGTGCGGAATACCCGATGCCCCGTGACTCGCCTGTGCCGGTCACGGGGTATTGCGTTGCGCCGCATGGATGGGCGGCGCTAGCCTCCCTCTCCAAGCGTCGACGAAACAGGAGGAACGCCATGGCTGCGAGTGCAAAACGAATCGAGCAATTGGCGCCGGAGCTGGAGCGGATCATTTCGGCATCACAGCCGATCCAGGAGCTGGCCGAAGGCTTTGGCGGCCCGCAGGGGCCGGCCGAGGGTCCATTATGGTGGCGCGAGGGCGGCTATCTGGTGTTCAGCGACATCCACAATAACCGCCGCATGAAATACGAGCCCGGCAAGGGCGTGTCGCTGCTGCTCGAGCCGACCAACCGCGCCAACGGCCTGACCCGCGACCTGCAAGGGCGGCTCGTCGCCTGCGAGCACGATTCCCGCCGCGTTACCCGGCAAGAACTCGACGGCAGCATCACCGTTGTCGCCAACAGCTTTCAGGGTCGCCAGCTCAACCGGCCCAACGATGTCGTCGTCAAATCCGACGGCTGCATCTATTTTACCGACCCGTGGACCAGCCCCAATGCCCCCAATCAATGGGACCTGACCTTTTCCGGCGTCTACCGCGTGACCCCGGACCTCGGCACCTTGAGCCTGCTGGCCGATGATTTCATCGTGCCCAACGGCCTCGCCTTTACGCCGGACGAGAGCGTGCTCTACATCAACGACTCGCGCCGCGGCCACATCCGCGCCTTCGATCTCGCCCCCAACGGCACGCTCGCCAAAAACACCGACCGCGTCTTCGTCGACCTGCGCGGCGCCGAGCCGGGCGTTCCTGACGGCATGAAGGTCGATCAACAGGGCAACGTCTATTGCGGCGGCGCCGGGGGCCTGTGGATCATCGACCCGAAGGGCAAAAAGCTCGGCCGTGTCGCCCACGGCGCCCCCGCGACGACCAACCTCGCCTTTGGCGGCGCCGATTGGAAAACGCTCTACTTCACCAGCCGCAACCATCTCGGCGCCGTCAATGTGAACATTCCGGGCATCCCGGTGCCGGTCGGCGCCAAATAGCGGCCGCGTGATCACTGTCTGCAACGAATTGCGACTGCTGTTCTAGTGGTCCGAATTGGACGCCCGGTACCCGCTTCTTTTTTTCGTCATACCCGCGAAAGCGGGCACCTAGAGCTTGCCCCCTGTTCAGGCCAGGAGCAGGCTCTGGCTCGGACAGGGGGCTTCCGGCGCATCGCCCGCAGCCCTGGACCCCCGCTTCCGCGGGGGCGACGACAAAGAGAACACCGGCACGGTTTATCTAACTCGCACCACTAGTAATCGTATTTGTAGTTGAGCCCGATGCCGGTGCCGCCGTTCTGGCCGGCCTCGGTATCGACCGTCACATGGTGTCCGACGTCGATCTCCACCGTCACCTTGCTGGTCGGCGGCGATACGCCCTGGGTCACCCCGACCGAGACGCCCGGTGCAACGTACTTGCCGGCGCTGACTGCGGTGGCGTTCGAGGTGGCGGGAGAAACCACGCTCGGGTTCAGGATCGGGCTCGCTGCCCCGGCCGGGCCCTGGCCGAAACCGAGCCAGTCGAGACCGAGCTTGCCGCGCAGCCGGTCGAGCGTGCCCGGGCCGCCGCCGGCAAGGGTGGCGGCGGCCTCGGCGAGCTGCAAGCCCTGGCCGGCGGTGATCTGGCCCACTCCTTGGCCGAACAGGATCCGCGACAGGATTTCGTCCTGCGGCACCGGCGGGGTCGAAGCCAAGGTGATCTTTGGCGCCGAGGCATAGCCGCTGATGATCACCCGCGCGGTGATGTCTGCGGCGCTCGCTTCGGCGACGATGTCGAGCGCGGGGTCGAGCTTGGCGCTGCCGTCGAAGGTGATCGTGCCGCGGGTCAAAATAAAGCTCTTGCCTAAGAGATCGACGCTGCCGCGGCTTGCCGCCAGGACCCCCGAGACTTGCGGTGCCTCGGCGGTGCCGGCGATCTTGAGGCGGCCATGCCAGTCGCTGGTCAGCCCGTGGCCGCGCACAAACACCTGGCCCGGCATGCGCACGGTGATGTCGAGCGCCATTGGCAGCGCCGTCGTCGTCGACGCGGGCGGCGGCTTTGGCCCCCCGCCGCCCTTGCCGCCGATCTCGGTGACCTTGAGAACGACGACGCTGGGCGGCAGGCTGTTCGGCAGCGTGATGTCGGCCCGGTCGATGGTCAGCGCGGCCACGACCCTTGGCGCCGCCAGCGGGCCGGCGACCGAAACCGTGCCGCTGGCGGTCGCCACCGCCTCGTCGCGCGCCGCGACACGGAAATTGGCGAGCGTCGCGGACAATTCCGCGCTCGGCCCCGAGGGCCCGCGCAGCACCACCCCGCCCTGCGCTTGCAGCTTGCCGCCGGCGCCGTCCCCGGCCGATAGAGAGGCCAGTCTGAAGCGGTCGCGGTCGCCGACCACATCGGCGTTGAGGTTGGTCAGCACCGCGCCGCTGGCGAAATTCGCGTAGCGTGCGTTGGTCAGCTTCAACTGGCCGTAGGCCGCCGGCGAGCCGAGCGTGCCGCCGACCGAGACATCGGCCGCGAACCGGCCGCTCAGCCGGTCTTCACCGAGCGGCAGCAGGTCGGCGAGCTCACCAATATCGCCGCCGCCTTGCAGCCGCAGCGCCAGCGGACCCTGCGGCGGCAGCGAAATCCCGAGCGGCGCGCGGGTCAGCACCATCGGCAATGAGCCGGTGAACGATACCCGGTCGGCGCCGAGCCCGGTCACACGGCCCTGCACGCCGACGATCCGACCGTTCCAATCTGCCGCCACGCTCAGTCCTAGTCGCGGCATTTGCGACGAGACGGTCGGCGACAGCCCACTGACGCTCAGCACGGCACGCGCTTGCGGAGCGCGGAAGGTTCCACCGAGGCGCGCTTGCAGCGACAGGTCGCCGTGCAGGCTCGGATAGCCGATCAGCCGCGCGCCCGCGGCAATCGGCAGATTGGCGGCGTCAAAGGCGGCTGACAACGCCTCGCCCCTGATCGCGGCGCTGCCGCTGATGCGGCCGGGGCCCAGCTGCAAGGCAAGGTTGTCGAGGGCGAGATCGGCGCCGCGCCGCGACAGGCCGAGCGGCTCCTCCAGCGCGAAGCGGTCCTTGCCGAGCGAGCCGGTCAGCCGGGTCAAGCGCAGCTCGGCAGCACCCGGCGCGACCCCGCCTTCGCCGGCGAGGGCCAGCGACAGCGGGTGCCCGTCGGCCGCGGCCTGGAACGCGAAACGGCCCGGTCGCGGGGTGGAGAACGCTGCGGTCGCTGTGGCGAAATCGACGGCGCCGACGCGCGCTGCGCGAAGCGACAGGCGCCCGCTGCCAGCCGGCCTGCGCCACAAATCGGCGAGTCGCGCAGTAACCGCGAGACCGCCGACCTCGGCGTGCGAACCGCCGGCCCCGACGGCGAGCCCGGTTCCGGTTGCCGTGAGGTCGAGCCCTTGCCCGCCGCCTGCTGCGCTTAGCGTGGCGGAGAGATCGAGGGTGCCGGCGAGCGGGGTCCCGGCCAGCCGCGACCAGCGCCCGAGATGGGGAAACCGCCCGGTCAGTGAGCCCTCGACCAGGCGGTTCGCCAGCGCCACCCGCAGATTGCCCGCGATCGTCGTGTCGGCCGCGGTCAGCCGAAGGTTCGGCACCACGAGCTCGGAGGCCCCGTTCAGCTCGGCCGTCACCGCAATCTTGCCGTCGAGCCCGGAGCTGCTGAAGCTGCCGTCGATCACCGCTTTCGGCCGCGACAGATCGGCGACCGCGCCAGAAAGCCGCACGCGCTCGACGGCCGCGCCGGCGACGGCAAGGCCACGCCCGTCGATTTCGCTCGCGACGCGTAAATGATCGAGCGCGCCCTGCGCCTGCGCCCGAACCGAGACGGTTCCCGAGACCGGGGTGCCCAGCGCCGCACCAAGCGGCTTCAGCTGCGGCACCTCGAGGTTGAGCGCGGCGGCAAGCCGATCCGAAGGTGGATCGAACTGGCCGTCGCCGGACAGCTCACCGACCGCGCTGTCAAGCGCGAGACGGTCGAGCGCGACCGCGCCCGCCGCGTCCCGGCGAATGGCGGCGGCGAACCGGGCTTTGCCGCCGATCAGCGCGTCGAGAGCGGCGATGCCGGTCCGCATCCCTACCGCCGAGCCGGCGAGCTGCGCGTCGCCGGAGATCCCGTGCCCGCCGGTGGCGAGGCGACCCGAGCCGGCCAGATCGATGCCGCCGCCTGCGGCCGAAAAGCGTGCGATGTTGATTGCGCTCGCATCATGGTTGGCGCTTGCGGCAAACGACCAGTCGATCTCCCGGCCCAGCTGCTGTGCCAGTGCCCCCGCGCCGCGGACCGCGAGCCCGTCGATTTGGCCATGCGCCGCGACCGCAATGCGGCTCTTCGGATCGTTGAGCGGTCCGGTCGGCGCCGCCGAGACATGCGCCTCGACGCGCTGCGCCACGGATCCGGAAGCTCCGATCCCGGTTGCGGACAGGTCGACCGTTGCCGCCGGCCGGCCCTGCGTCCCGGTCACGGCGATGCTCAAAATGGCGGCGCCGTCGAGCCGCGTGCCGAGAACGCCGGACAACCGCGCCAGATCGGGCAGATCCGCGCGCAGCTTTGCGGCAACCGCTCCATCGCTGTGGTCGAACGACCCGCTCGCGGCAATGCTCCCGGCGGCGACGCCGAGCGTCATGCGGTTGAGCGCGATCCGCTCGCCGAGCTCGGCGTGCAGCGAAAACGTCGCGAGCTCGCCGACGACCGGCGCCAGATCGGCCGGCAGCAGCGGCGCCGCTGCCGCCGTTCCCGACAAGCCCACAACCGTTTCGGGACCGAGGGCGAGCGCGAGGTCGGCGTGCAGATCGGCACGCGCCCCGGCTGAAGCACTGAGCCGGCCATGCCAATTGGTCAGCGGCCCGTCGCCATCCAGAGACGCGTTCAGCGGCAGCCGATCGGTTCGTCCGAGCCAATGGTCGATCAACAGGCCGGTCGGCTCTGTCGCTTGCACGCGCAGGCTTAGGGCCGGGCTGGTTCCGGCCAGCGCCATCTGCATCGCGATGCTGCCGGCGGGGCCGTCGGTGCGGTGCAGATCGAGGGTGGCGCGCGCGGTTCCGCCCTCGACCGCGGCCTTGCCGGCGACCGTGGCCATGACACGCTCGCCCAGCACCGGCGGCGCCAGCACCAGGCGGGCGATCGTCAGCCGGTCGAGAACAAAGGCGACCGGCAGCTGCGGCACGTGAAGGTAATCGATCAGCGGCCGCGACGGGGTGGAAGACGGGCGCGCCTCGTCGATCTCGGCGATATGCAGCGAGCGGAGGTGCAGCCGGCCCGACAACAGATCGCCAGCGGCAACCTCAAAGCCGATGTGGTGCAGCGTCAAGTAGACGCCGTGCCGATCGGCGATGGCGATGCGCTCGACCCGGACGCGGAACGGCACCAGGCCGTGAAGCCCGTCGATCGACACTGTAAAGCCGGGGCTGCTCACCGCCCGGGCGATAGCGCCCGCCAGCCAATACTTTCCCGGCCGTGTCTGCAGCAAGCCAAAGCCGATCAATATCAGACAAATCGGCACGGCGAGCGCGATGCCGAACCAGCGCAGCATCCGTAGGGCGGCGTGCATCAGAACGCCTCGCCGAGGCTGATATAGACCTGGACCCACGAATCGGCGCTGCGCTTGTAGAGCGGCGTCGCCAAATCGAGCCGCAGCGGCCCGAACGCGGTGTAATAGCGCAGGCCCAAGCCGACGCCGTAGAATAGCCGGTGGTCGAGCTGCGGCACGCTCGTCTCGTAATAGCTGCCGGCATCGACAAACGGCACCAGGCCGATCGTGTCGGTGACCTTGACCCGGGCCTCGAAATTGACCACCAGGCTCGACTTGCCGCCGATCGGATCGTTGTTGGACGCAAGCGGCCCGGCCATCTGGTAGCCGTAGGCGCGAATCGAGCCGCCGCCGCCGACGTAGATCCGCTGGTCGGCCGGGATCTCCGACAGCGGGGCGCCGTCGAGCGAGCCCAGCTCCACCCGGCCGGCAAGAACCGCCCGCCCCTGCGCGCCGACCTGCCAATAGCTGCTGGCCGAGAGCAGGTTGGTCACAAAGGTCACGTTCGGGCTGAAGATATGGGCGGGCGTCACCGCCAGCTGGGCGCGCCAGCCGCGGGTCGGGCTCAGCAGGTTGTCGGTCGCATCGAACTTTACATAGGCCGGGATGCCGATCAGCGTGTAATGCTGAGTGCGCTGCAGCGAGGTGTTGGTCGAAACATTGGCGAGCTGCTCGACATTCGCCTTTTCGGCTTCGAACGCGGCCCCGATCGTCAGCCTGCGGCCGAAACGGCGCTCGAAACCACTGGTCGCGAGCGCCCGGCGGCTGTGGTAGGCGTTCGGCGTCTCGTCGGCGATCTCGGCGGTCGCCAGGAAATCCTGGTCGGTCGCCAGAACATCCGGGCGCCGGAAATTGGCGTTGACCCCGTAAACCTGCTGGCCGGCGGTCGCGGCGAGCCGCAGATATTCGGCGTTGCCGAACAGGTTGCGGTTTTCCCAGAACACCCGAGCGGCCGCCCCCTGGCTGGTGTTGTAGCCGAGCCCAGCGCCGATCGTGCGATGCGGGCGCTCGGTTGCGTCGATTGTCATATGGGCGGCTCCCGGCTCGCCCGGCTCGGCCATCGGCGTGATCCGCACCGTGCTGAAGAGGCCGCTTTCGATCAAGGCCTGGCGCGTCTCTTCGACCTTGGCGGCATTGTAGACCTCGCCACGGCGCCAGCGCAGCCGGCGCTCGACATAATCGGGATTGAGCTCTTTCAGTCCGGTGATCGCCGCCGGACCAAACCGCGTCCGCGGCCCGGGGGCGATCGTGTAGGTCACGGACATCGTGTGCTCGGTGCGGTCGATCACCACCTGCCGGTGCAGTGCCTTGGCGAACGGATGGCCATTGTCGCCGAATATCGTCAGCAGCGTCGACTCGGTCGCCACGACTGGCGCGGTGCGCGCCGGCGCCCCCGGCTGCAGCGGCAGCGGGGCCGGGCCAGGCGGGATCGGCAACGGCTTGCCGTCCGGGCCCAGCACAGCGACCGAAGCGACATGGTAGAGCGGCCCCGGCGTCGCCTTGACCGTGACCTGTTGCGGCTTGGCGGCGGCATCGATGTCGTACGAGAAAGCGGCGTCCCAATAGCCGAGGCTGTGCGCCGCGTCGGCGAAGCGCCCGAGGTCGCGGTCGGCCCGGCGCCGCAGCGCTTCCTCGGAGGCTGGCGGATGATCCTCGAGCGTCTTGAGATCGGAGACTTTGTCCAGCAGATCGGCGAGATCGCCTTTGCCGGCGCCGCTGATCATTGCCTGATAGCGGATGTCGGCGCGCCCGGCCTCGGTGGGCAGCAACGCCGCGATCAGGGTCAGCGCCGGCAACACCCGCCGTGCCGCCGTCCGGCCTCGGGCGAAAACCCCGACGGGGCGCCGCACCAGCCTGGGCTTACTCGCTCTGGCGTGCGCTTGCGGCCTCGACCCGGCGCTTTAGCCGCCGAATCTCCGGCGCGAGCTTGCGGTTGGGGGTATTGCGCAAAAAGGCGTCGATGCCGCCCTTGTGCTCGATCGTGCGGATCGCCGCCGCGGTAATCCGCATGCGGATCGGCCCCAGCACGTCGGACAACAGCGAAATCTGCTGCAGATTGGGCAGAAAGCGCCGCTTGGTCTTGTTGTTGGCGTGGCTGACGTTATGCCCGACCTGAACGCCCTTGCCGGTGATCGCGCATCGCCGCGCCATTGCCCTACCTCAACCAAGCTCGACTGCTGACCCATCGCCCTGGCCGTTATGGACCAGATGCGGATACGTCTTCTACGTCGCCTGAGCGCGCGCCGTCAACAACCGGAACGGCCGGTGCACCGGGAAGCGGTCGGGTCCGTGCAGAGCGGAAGGCGCTCGACAGCGCCGGCCGCGGCGTCAAAAATAAGGTCTCGGGAGGAAGCCAATCTAATGATGCAAGCCGCGACAAATCCCTATGAACAGGGGCTCGACAAGAACCCGGCCAATTTCGTGCCGCTGAGCCCGCTCGGCTTTCTGCTGCGCAGCGCCGCAGTCTATCCCGACCATCCGGCGGTCATCTATGGCGAGCGCCGCTACACTTGGCATCAGACGCTGGAGCGCTGCCGCCGGCTGGCGAGCGCGTTGGCCGCGGTGGGCGTCGGGCACGGCGACACCGTGGCGGTGATGGCGCCCAACATCCCCGAAGCGTTCGAGGCGCATTTCGCCGTGCCGATGGCGGGCGCGGTGCTGAACGCGCTGAACATCCGTCTCGATCCCGCGACCGTCGCCTTCATCCTCGGCCACGGCGAGGCCAAGGTGCTGCTGACCGACACCGAATTCGCCCCGGTGGTCCGCGAGGCGCTGAACAAGCTCGAGCGCAAGCCGCTGGTCGTCGATATCGTCGATCCGGCGGGGCCGGGCGGAGAACGCCTCGGCGCGCTCGATTACGAGGCGTTTCTCGCCGCCGCCGACCCGGATTTCGTCGAGATCACCCCGGCTGACGAATGGGACGCGATCGCGCTGAACTACACCTCCGGCACCACCGGCAACCCGAAGGGCGTCGTCTATCACCATCGCGGCGCCTATCTGAACGCGCTCGGCAACATCCTGGTCTGGGGGCTGCGCCAGCACCCGGTCTATCTGTGGACCCTGCCGATGTTCCACTGCAACGGCTGGTGCTTTCCATGGACGATCACGGCACTCGCCGGAACCCATGTCTGCCTGCGCCGGGTCGAGGCGGCGGCGATCTACGAGACGATCGCCAAGGAGAGCGTCACCCATCTGTGCGGCGCGCCGGTGGTGATGAACCTGCTGCTGAACGCCGAGCCGGAGCTGACCCGGCTGCTCGACCGCCGCATCGAGATGATGACCGCCGGCGCATCGCCGCCGGCTGCGGTCATCGAGGGCATGGAACGGATCGGCTTTCACATCACCCACGTCTACGGGCTGACCGAAGTTTACGGGCCGGCGACAGTCTGCGCCTGGCACGGCGAGTGGGACGCATTGCCGGTGGAGGAGCGCTCACGGCTGAAGGCGCGGCAGGGGGTCACCTATCCGGTGCTCGACGGGCTGATGGTCGCCGACCCGGCGAGCCTCGCGCCGGTCGCGGGCGACGGCGCCGCGATGGGCGAGATTTTCATGCGCGGCAACATCGTCATGAAAGGCTATCTGAAAAACCCGCAAGCGACCGAGGAGGCCTTTGCCGGCGGCTGGTTCCACACCGGCGATCTCGGCGTTGTCCACCCAGACGGCTATATCGAGCTCAAAGACCGCTCGAAGGACATCATCATCTCGGGCGGCGAGAACATCTCGACGGTCGAGGTCGAAAGCGTGCTCTACCGCCACCCGGCGGTCCTCGAAGCCGCGGTCGTCGCCCGCCCCGACCCGATGTGGGGCGAAACCCCATGCGCGTTTGTCGACTTGAAGCCCACCGCCGCCGCCACTGCCGACGACATCATCGCCTTCTGCCGCGAGCACCTCGCTCGCTTCAAGGCGCCGCGCAATGTGATTTTCGGCCCATTGCCCAAGACCTCGACCGGCAAAATCCAGAAATTCCTGTTGCGCGAGCGCGCCAAAATCGAGACATGAGCCCGCTGACGAGACGCCGCCTTATCTGAGTCTGCGGCGATCGGGTGCGACCGCGGACAGCTTCGCGCATAACATCGGACCCGCTACGGTGCCGGAACCCCCTAGCCTGCTGCTGCTGACATTGCCGCTGGGTCTCGCCACACCGCTCACCGCGCGGCTCCGACGGCACACAACGCATCAGACAGGAAGCCGCGCGCGGTGTGTCGTAAAGGATTTCACAACAAGCTGCTGGTACGATCCCGCAACTGATCCTGTCGGTTAGGGGATCCCATGCGCTTTGCCATAGTCGCCACCGCCGTCCTGCTTCCGGCGCTTGCCGCATCGCCGGCCCGCGCCGAGGTGCCCAACTCAGTCGCGGCATTGCTCGGACCGTCGGTGGGCTACCTGCTGGCGCAGAGCGATCTGTGCCAGTGGGGCCTGACTGGGAAGATTGAGCAGATCTATCGGGCTGATTTCAGGACCATCGGAATGACAGCGGCGCAGCAGGCGAGCACCTGGTCGCAGGCCGCCACCCGCCGCGAGGCACTGACCGCCCTGCCCGCCGCAGCGAAGATGCACATGAAGGCTGACACCTGCACCCCGGCGAGCCGCGCCCGGGTCGAGCACGACCTCGGCGACTGATCCAGCCGCCGACCGAAACAGCTCGCGACAGGGTCGCCGCTGCGGCATGCGAAAACTGCGGCATGCGAAAACTAACGGTCTGACGGTCACCAAAACCAGGAGGGCACAGGGCGCTGTCGGCTACGACCCATCCGAGGTCAACGACCGGAACTAACGGTCTGACGGTCACCAAAACCAGGAGGGCACAGGGCGCTGTCGGCTACGACCTATCCGAGGTCAACGACCGGCCAGCGAGGCCGAAGGCGGCAAATCGAATTTGGCCGGTTCTGGAAAAAAAAGCGGGGCATCAGGGCTGAGGCGTGGCGGCGACGCTCAATATTCTATCGAATTCAGATTGCCATAGCTCAGGTTCCGGTAATTGACGCCGAGGAGGAGACGACGGCAAGGACAGCGCCTCGCCGCCGTGGCCCGGCCTGCTCTAACGCAGCTGCGGGATCAGCTTGGCCCAACGGTCGAGGATCGGCAGGATCTGGTCGGCGCCCTCGGCCGGCAGGGTGACGTTGGCCCGCACCGCGCCCAGATCGCGGAACCGCTTCAGCCGGTCGGCATCCTCGGGCGCGCCGCCCAAGGTCACCGGCAACGGTTCGCGGCCCGCGTCGATCGCCATCTGGCGGAAGCGCGGCATGTACTCCTCGGGGTCGCCGCTCGACGCGTTCGGATACCAGCCGTCGCCATAGCGCACCGCGCGCCGCGCCGCCCACGGAAATGCTCCGCCGAGAATGATCGGCGGCCACGGCTTTTGCACCGGCTTCGGCCAGGTCATCATTGGCGTGACCTTGACGATCTCGCCATCATATTCGGGCTTCGATTTGGTCCAGATCTCCTTCATCGCCTCCATCTGCTCGCGCATCTTCTGCATGCGCGTGGCAAATTTGGTGCCGTGGCTCTCGATCTCCTCGGCGTTCCAGCCGCCGCCGATGCCGAACAGAAACCGGCCGCCCGAGACCTGGTCGATCGAAGCGACGAGCTTCGCGGTCTGGATCGTGTCGCGCTGAATGACGAGGCAGATGCCGGTGGCGAGCTTGAGCCGCTTGGTCGCGGCCGCCGCTGCGGTCAAGGTGACGAACGGGTCCATCACATCGTAATAGCGCTTGGCCAATTCACCGCCGCCGGGCGCCGGGGTGCGGCGCGGCACCGGGATGTGCGAGTGCTCGGCCGCCCATAGCGAATCGAAGCCGCGCTCCTCGAGCGCCACCGCCAGTTCGGCCGGCGAGATCGAATAATCGGTGAAAAAGATCGAAGCCCCGAATTCCATGGCGAAGTTCCCGCTGTTGCTTGCCTCGTGGTGCGATCCTAAGTGGCGCCGGCTTGGCGGGCAATCTCGGCGGCGGTGGTGCGGGCGCGGCTGGCGGCGTCGCGGGCCATTTCGGCGCAGAGCCCGGTGTATCGGGTCGGGTCGAGCAGGTTGGCGATCGCCTGGCGGTCGAGGTGTGCTGTGACGCGCGGGTCGGCGGCCAGCAATTCGGCGAACGGCCGGTTCTCGACAAACGCCGCCTGCGCCGCATCGTAGACGACGTCGTGCGCGTGCTGGCGGCCGATCGCGGTGCCCAAATTCAGCATCACCGCCTCGGCCATGATCAGCCCGCCGCCGAGATCGAGGTTCCGGCGCATGCGCTCGGGATCGAGGCGCAGCCCGCGCATGACCTCCACGAGGCGCGCCAGCATGTCGCCGGTCGCGACTGCGGCGCGCCCGTCGGCGGTGTCCATGATCAGGCTGGTGGTGCGGTCAGCCTCATGCTCGGTCTGCATCGCCTCCAGTGCCAAGGGCACCATCGCGCGCACCTCGGCCGCGGCGGCGATGATGTCCTGGCACAGCTTGGGGTTGCGCTTTTGCGGCATCGTCGAGCTGCCGACCGTGCCCGGCGGCACCGGCTCCTCGACCTCGCCAAACTCGGTCTTCATCAAAGTGTAGACCTCGCGGCCGATCTTGCCGCAGGTCGCGGCCAGCATGCCCAAAAGGCAGATGTTCTCGGCCAAATGATCGCCCAAGGTGCGCGACGGGATGCGCATCGGCAGCATGCCGAGCTGGCGGCCAATCCCTTCCTGCACCTTCGGCCCTTGCGCGCCGAGCGAGGCGAAGGTGCCGGCGCCGCCGCCCAGCATCGCCACGAAGATCCGAGGTGCGGCCTGACGGAATCGCTCGACGTGGCGGATCAGCTCGTCGATCCACACCGCCGGCTTGTAGCCGAAGGTCGCCGGCAATGCGTGTTGGCCATGGGTGCGGCCGGCGATCGGCATCTCGGCGCCGCGCTCGGCGAGGTCGGCCATCGCTTTGAGCGCATCGCCGATCAGCCCGAGGAACACCCGGTGCGCCTGGCGCAGCACCAAGAGATCGCCAGTCTGGGTGATGTTCTGCGTCGTCGCCCCCCAATGCACCCAGCCGCCATGCGGCTCGCCGGTGACGCGCGACAGCTCCCAGACCAATGGCACGATCGTGTGGCCGGTCCGGGCAAAGCCCTCGTCGATACGGGCCCGGTCGAGGAGATCGAGATGCGCCGCACGGGCGATCGCGTCGGCCGCCCCGTCGGGGATGATGCCGAGCTCTTCCTGCGCGCGCGCCAATGCCGCCTCGACATCGAGCCAGGCCTGCCAGCGGTTTTCCTGGGCATAGAGCGCGCGGATTCCCGGATCGGACACCCGCGCGGCGGTCGGCAGCTCGTCGCTCATCAGATTCTCCCCACGCCTCTCATATCGCTCTCCACCCCTGCGGGCGGCGAGAACGCTCATAGCCGGTAGAAGCGGCGGGCGCGGATGTCGCCATGCGTCCGCCGCTCACCGTCTGCCGCAGCGAGGATACAAAGTCTTCAGCCGGCGCTGAAAGAGGCGGGTGCGTCAAGCAGGCCGTGGCCTGCCGACCGGCATTGCATGCTATGATTTGCCGGCGAGAGCTGCTGGCGCAGAGGGGCGAGCGATGAGCCAGGAATTCGAGACGATCCGGACCGAGGACCGCGGCGACGGGCTGGTGCTGCTGACCCTCAACCGGCCCGCGGCCGCCAACGCGCTCAATACCCGGATGGGCCGCGACCTGCTCGCCTTTTTTGACACGGTCAGCGCGGTGCCGGCGCAGACGCGCTGCATCGTCTTGACCGGAGCCGGCGAGCGGGCGTTTTGCGCCGGCGGCGACCTCAAGGAGCGCAACGGCATGACCGACGAGGAATGGCAGGCGCAGCACCTGTTGTTCGAGCGCATGATCCGCGCCTTTGTCGGCTGCCCGGCGCCGGTCATCGGCGCGGTCAATGGCGCGGCCTATGCCGGCGGGTGCGAATTGGCGCTGTGCTGCGATTTCATCTACGCCGCCGAGAGCGCGCGGTTCGCGCTGACCGAGGTCACCCTCGGCATCATGCCGGGGGCGGGCGGGACGCAGAACCTGCCGCGGGCGGTTGGCGAGCGGCGCGCCAAGGAGATCATCCTGACCGGCCGCCCGTTCACCGCGCAAGAGGCCCATGACTGGGGCATGGTCAATCGCCTGTGCGCGCCGGGCAAGCTCGTCGAGGAAGCGCTCGAAACCGCCCGCCGGATCGCCGACAACGCGCCGATTTCGGTGCGCCAAGCCAAGCACGCGATCCATCTCGGCCTGCAGATGGACCTCCAGAGCGGCATGATGCTCGAGATCGAAGCCTACAACCGCATGGTCCCGACTGCGGACCGCCGCGAGGGCATCGCCTCGTTCAACGAAAAGCGCAAGCCGCGCTTCCAGGGTCGCTAGCGGTATAAAGCCGAAAGCTAATCTCCGTCTCCCGTTCTCGTCGCCCCCGCGCAAGCGGGGGTCCAGGGCCGCTGGGGACGGCAATTGGCCACGCTGGGTGCCCGCTTTCGCGGGCATGACGAAAAAACGGAATGGGTACAGCGTTGAATTCGCACCGCTGGCACCGCCAGTCTACCCTCGCTCGGCGGTCTACTCCGCGTTGAAGCAGTAGGCCGCGAGCTTATTGCCGTCGAGGTCGCGAACGTAGCCGGCATAGGCGTTCGGTTTCCAACCGCGCGGCGCGACGGCACCCTCGTCCCTGCCGCCGGCGGCTAGCGCCGCCTTGTGAAACGCCGCGACCGCGGCGCGGCTCGGTGCGGCAAAGCTGATCGTGCCGCCATTGGCATGGCTCGCCGGCTGCCCATTGGCCGGCTTCAGCACAAAAAACTCCGGCGCCGTGTCGCCCCAGATCGACCCGTTGTCGCCGAGATCGCTGAGCCGCTTCAGCCCAAGCGGCGCCAGCACGCTGTCATAAAACGCGCGCGCCTTCGCGAGATCGTTGGTCCCGACTGTAACATGGGTAAAGATCGCCATTCGCTCCTCCCTGGCCGACCGGCTGTGTCACTCGGCCGCATGCGGCGGCGCCGTACGCCGAGCCCGGCATTGATAGCAGGGTCGGAACGACCCACCAAGCGCCCCAACCAGCGCGGCCGCGCGCCCGGCCAGCATCGCGGCGGTGGTAAACTCGGGCCAATTCGGCCAATGTCGCAGCTAGATCAGCGGCGCGCCCAAAAACCTGGTGGGCCGCCAGCGAACACACTTGAGGGAGGCAACGCGATCGATGGCGACCATTGGCTTGACCGGAACAGCCGACAATTTGGCGGCGGCGACCCCGGCGGAAGCGCTGACCGCGCGCCTCGATCGGCTGCCGATGACCCACACAATGTGGACGATGGCGCTGCTGGTTTCGTTCGGCGGCTTTTTCGACGCGCTCGCTCTCGAATTGGTGGCGACGTTGGCGCCGGGTCTGTTCAAGGCCAAGATCTTTACCGCGACGACGGTGAGCTTTTTCGGCATGACCGGGCTGGCGAGCTTTATCGCCTCGCTGTTCGCCGGGATGTTCGTCGGCGCGCTGGTCTTTTCCCAAATCGCCGACCGATTCGGGCGCCGCAGCATCTTCGGTTTCGCGCTCTTATAGTACGGCGTCGCCAGCTTCATCATGGCGTTTCAGACCACCGCCGACGGGATGAATTTGTGGCGGTTCATCAGCACGATCGGGCTCGGCGTCGAGCTGGTCACAGTCGATGCGTACCTGTCGGAGCTGATCCCGAAAGCAGTGCGCGGCAAGGCGTTCGCGTTCCTGCTCGGGATCAGCGCAGCGGCCGGCCCGTTCGCCTATTTTCTCGCCTGGCAATTGGTGCCGCATGCGCCGCTTGGGGTCGCTGGCTGGCGCTGGGTCGTGTTCATCAGCTCGGCCAGCGCGATCCTGATCTGGTGGATCCGGCTCGGTCTGCCCGAGAGCCCGCGCTGGCTGGCCCAGCAGGGCCGGGTCGCCGAGGCCGAGCAGGTCATGGCCCGGATCGAGGCGCGTGTCGCCGCCGAATATGGCAAGCCATTGCCGCCGCCCGACCGCCCGTATCCACAAGATTCGCGGCAGGGCCGGCTCGTCGAAATTTTCAGCCCGCGCTATCGCACGCGCACAATCATGCTGATGCTGTTTAATTTTTTCCAGACGGTCGGGTTCTACGGCTTCTTCGCCTGGATCCCGACGCTACTGATCGCCAAGGGTATCCACGTCACCCAGAGCCTCGAATACGGCTTTGTCATCAAGCTCGCCGGCCTGGCCTGGCCGTTTCTCTTGATGCTGTTCGCCGACCGGATCGAGCGCAAATGGCAGGTCTGTCTATCGTGCTTGTTGATCGCGGTGTTCGGTCTGGTCTTCGCGCGGCAGAGCTCGGCCGCCGCGCTGATCGTGATGGGCGCGCTGCTGGCGATGTCCACCGGTTGGCTCGCCTACTCGCTGCACAACTACCAGTCCGAGCTCTATCCCACCCGGATTCGCGCCCGGGCAGTCGGCTTTGTCTATTCGTGGAGCCGGCTCGCCGGTATTTTGGTCGGGTTCATGGTCGCCTTTTTCTTGCGCCATTTCGGCGTGACCGGCGTGTTCGTGTTTGTCGCCTCGTGCATGGGAGTGGTGATCCTTTCGGTGGCGATGCTCGGCCCGCGCACCAACAATCTGGAGCTGGAAGCGATCGCGCATTGACCGTCGTCACCCCACCCCGTCCCACCACACCATGGGGCGGCCGCGACGTCGCTCGATGGGCTGGCGTTCGGGGGCGGCCTCAGGGTATGTGATCCGCCGGCAACGCCGCGGATGGGCAGATCATGCAACGCTTCGAGGGCACCGACAGCTATATCGCCACACCCGATTTGCGGGTTGCGGTCAACGCGGCGATCGCGCTCGAGCGCCCACTCTTGGTCAAGGGCGAGCCCGGCACCGGCAAGACCATCCTCGCTCACGAGATCGCCCGCGGCATCGGTAAGGAGCTGATCACCTGGCACGTCAAATCGACGACCAAGGCGCAGCAGGGGCTCTATGAATATGACGCGGTGTCGCGGCTGCGCGACGGCCAGCTCGGCGACGAGCGGGTGCACGACATCGCCAACTACATCGTGCCCGGAAAGCTGTGGGAAGCATTCGAGGCGCCGGCATCTCCGGTGCTGCTGATCGACGAGATCGACAAGGCCGATATCGAGTTCCCGAACGATTTGCTGCTCGAGCTCGATCGCATGGAGTTCTATGTCTACGAGACCAGGCGGACGATTCAGGCCCGGCAGCGCCCGATCGTGATCATCACCTCGAACAACGAGAAGGAATTGCCGGACGCCTTTTTGCGCCGCTGCTTTTTCCACTACATCCGTTTTCCGGACCAGGAGACGATGCAGCAGATCGTCGATGTGCATTTCCCCGACCTGAAGCACGAATTGGTGCACGAGGCGCTGACGATATTCTTCGACATCCGCCAGGCGCCTGGCTTGAAGAAACGGCCGTCGACGTCTGAATTGCTCGATTGGATCAAATTGCTGCTGGTCGAGGACGTCTCGCCCGAGACATTGCGGACCCGCGACCCGGCAAAGCTGATCCCGCCATTGCACGGCGCCCTCCTAAAAAATGAGGAAGACGTGCACCTGCTCGAGCGGCTGGCCTTTCTGCACCGGCGCGAGCGCGGCGCGAACGCCGATCCACGATAAAAAGCACCGTTGGCTCGAATAGGGGCCGGTGGAGACCGGGGCGAATCCCGCCGCGGAAATTACCGTGGGTAGCGGCGCCGCCGCACAAAGACGAGAGCGATAATGCTCAGCGCCGCGGTGAACATGATGTAAAAGCTCGGCGACAGGCGGTTGCCGGTCATCGCGATCAGCCCGGTCGCGACAAACGGCGTAAACCCGCCAAAGATTGTCACCGCGGCCGCAAAGCTCAACGAGACGCCGATGCCGCGTACCTGGGTCGGAAACAGCTCGGCGAGCTGTGACGGCAAGACCCCGCTGTAGCCGGCTTTGACCAGGCTAAGCCAGCCGGCGGCGAAGATCGCCGTCGCCAGCGAGGGATAGGCGACCATCAGGAAAAACACCGGATAGGTCGTCAGCAGAAAGAGCCAGGCC
This sequence comes from Allostellaceae bacterium, assembly GCA_036500965.1. Taxonomy (GTDB): domain Bacteria; phylum Pseudomonadota; class Alphaproteobacteria; order ATCC43930; family CGMCC-115725; genus AP-15. Next base: position 31,745 of record DASYBC010000094.1, read on the forward strand.
GTCCCCCTCAGCAGGCCGTTCCGACCGAATTTGTCGGAGAGGTGCCCGGCAAGCGGCGAAGCAAGGCCGAGAATGACGGCGCCGACCAAGGTCGCGGTAAACCCGGTCGTCTGCGGCAGGTGCAGCTCTTTGATCGCATAGGTCGGGATGTAGAGGATGATGTAAGCCGAGCTGTTGGAGATCGCCGAGGCGCCCATCGCCAGCAGTGCTTCGATCGGGTGCGCATCCAGCATGTCGCGTACGGGAGTGCTGGTCGGCTCGATCGCGACGTATTCCGGCGTCTCGTCCAGGCGGCGGCGAATATAGAGACCGGCCGGGCCCACCAGGATGCCGAACAGGAATGGAATGCGCCAACCCCATCCAGAGAGCTGCGCCGGCGACAAGGCGCCCGCCAGGATGATCCCGAACCCCGACGCCAGGAAGTTGGTGATCCCGGTGCTGGCCCATTGCCAGCTGGCGACAAACCCTTTGCGCGATTGGGTCTGCTCGGCGAGGAAGGTGACGGCGCTGCCAAATTCGCCGCCGACCGAAAACCCCTGCACCAGGCGTGCGAAAAAAATCAGGATCGGTGCGGCGAGCCCGATCGTCGCATAACCCGGCATTATTGCGGTCAAGGTGGTGCCGACGACCATCAACATGATCGATAGGGTGAGCCCGGCTCTGCGGCCCCTGCGGTCGGTATAAGCGCCGATCACGATTGCGCCGATCGGGCGCATCAGATAAGCGGCGCCAAAGGCGCCGAGCGTCAGCAACAACGACGCGGTCTCGTTGCCGCTCGGAAAAAACACTTTCGAGATCGTTACGGCAAAATAGCCGTAAACCAAAAAATCGAACCATTCGATTGCATTGCCGAGCGAGGCGGCGACGATGACCCGTGTCAGTGTCGGTCTGGCGCGGGCGGCGGGTGCGGCAAGGCTGTCGGCGGTCATGATGTCTCCCAAATCGCACCAACGGATTTTGCATCGTCCGCGGCGCGAGAACGTTGCTTCCATTTTCTCGTTTTTGCTGCGTGACACCAGCATCAAATCGGTTCGCCTTGGCATCGCTCGGCGCCTGCCGCATGATGATGGCGGTCAACCAGATTCGGACGGGGGAATGAGCGCCAGGAGCAAGATCTTTCCAAGCTTTGCCGAGGCGGTTCGCGACATTCCGGATGGGGCGACGATCGGCTTTGGCGGCTTCGCCGTGGTCGGGATGCCGATCAACCTTTATGGCGCGGTGGCGGCGCAGGGCGCCAAGCGCCTGACCTGCGTGTCAAACTCGACGCGCGGCGGCGCCACTCTGCCGCCCGAGGCGCCCGATATGGGCCAGATGATCCAGAACGGGCAGGTCAAAAAAGTTGTCTGCGCGTTTACCGCGCCGACCCGCGCCTCGCAGCGGCTGATCCTGTCGGAATATGTCGCGAAAGGGCTGATCGAGGCCGAATTGACCCCGCAGGGCACCTTGGCCGAGCGCATGCGTGCCGCCGGCGCCGGTATCCCGGCCTTCTATACCCCGGCGGCCGTTGGCACCGAGCTTGCCGAGGGCCGCGAGACGCGGATGTTCAACGGCCGCGAATACCTGCTCGAGCACGCGCTGCCGCTCGACTATGCGATGATCCGCGCCTATCAGGCCGATGCTGCGGGGAACCTGCGCTACCGCCGCTCGCAGCGCAATTTCAACCCGATCATGGCGATGGCGGCGCGGGTGACGATCGTCGAGGTCGAAGAGGACATCCTGCCGGTGGGCGCAATCGACCCCGACGACGTGCACACCGCGGGGGTCTTCGTCCACCGCATCGTCAAGATCCCGCCGCCGCCCGAAGGCTGGTGGCCGCAACGACCCGCTAGTCCTGGGGGGAGTACGGCGCGATGAGCGAGAGGGCAAAAGGGCTCAGCCGTCAGCAGATGTGCGACCGGCTGGCAATGGAGTTCGGCGACGGCTGGATCGTCAATCTCGGCATCGGCATCCCGACCTTGTGCTCGAATTGCGATTTCGGCGAGAGGGAGATCATCTTTCATTCGGAGAACGGGGTCATCGGCTACGGTCCGCTGGCGCCGGCCGGCGACGAGGATCTGCACCTCGTCAATGCCGGCGGCCAGCATGTGACCCTGCGGCCGGGAGCGGCGATCGTGCATCACGCGGATTCGTTCGCGATGATCCGCGCCGGGCGCATCGACGTGACCGTGCTCGGCGCCTACGAGGTTGCCGAGAACGGCGATTTCGCCAACTGGAAGATGGCCGGGCAGCAGGGTGGCGGCATCGGCGGCGCGATGGATCTGGCCGCCTGCGCCAAGCATGTGTTCGTGGCAATGGAGCACCAGACCCGCAACGGCAGCCCGCGTCTGGTCGAGCGCTGTGCCATCCCGGCGACGGCGCGCGGCGTCGTCAACCTCGTCGTGACCAATTTCGGCCTGTTCGAGGTGACCGAGGAGGGCATGGCGCTGAAGGAGATCGCCCCCGGCGTCTCGGTCGACGAAATCAAGGCCGCCACCGGCTGCCGCCTGATCGTCCCCCGCGAGGTGCCGCCGGTGCGGACAGTGCGGTAGGTTGGTCTACGCCGCCGAGGCAGTCTCATAAGGTTGCACGAGCACGTCGGCCGGAATCTCCAGCAACTGGCTGAGCGCACGAACCATGGGTAACGTCAGAGGCCGTTTGCGGTTGAGGATTTCCGAAACACGCCCGCGGCTGCCAACGGCGGGTTCGAGCTCGCGCCGAGTGAGCCCCTTCTGCTCCATCATGAAGAGGATCGCGGCGATCGGGTCGGGTGCGGCAATCGGATGGTGTTGCGCCTCGTACGCTTCGATCAGTGTTGAAAGGACTTCGACCCGGTCACCTTCGGCGGTGCCGGGTCTGGCCGTCCACAGACGTCCTGCTTCGCGGAGCGCGGCGCGATAGTCGGCTTCGGATCGGATCGGGCGAATATCCATCGGCACTGTTCCTAAACGGTCTTGGCATCGATTTTGTCATATTCCGTGTGAGTTCCGACGAATCGGACAAACACGCGCTTGCCGCGGTAATGTACCGCGACGACGAGCCGGTATTTGTTCCCTCCGATATTGAAGACCACTCGGTCGTTCGCCAACACGTCGGCGCTTCGGAACGTCTCTTTGATATCCGTCGGCCTCGACCAGTCTGCCGCCCTGACGACATGGACCCAAGTCCTCAGCGGTTGCTCCGCGTCGGAGCAGCCGGAACGCTCCCAGAATTCCCGCAACGCGCTCACGGCGATGATCCGCAACGGCCCCGCCCATCCCCGCCGTCATCCCCGGCGGTTCTCAGATTGGGAGCAACGAGCGGGTTGTCAACGACGGGAAATGATCTATGACGTCGACCAGAGGAGAACCCAACCATGCGCCGATTTGCCATCCTCTTCTGCTGGTGGATCGTCGCGTTTGGCACGAGCGGTGCCGCCGCCGCTGCCGAGCAGCAATGGTTGACCCTGCCGCCGACGCCAACCCTGCCGGCGCCGGAGCAGAGCGGGCTCGCCTCGGTCAACGGGATCAAGATTTGGTATGCGACCTTCGGCAACGGCGAGCCGGTGATCCTGCTGCATGGCGGGCTCGCCAATTCGAACTACTGGGGTCACCAGGTGCGCGCCCTCGAACCCTATTATCGCGTCATCGTCATGGACAGCCGCGGTCACGGCCGCAGCACCCGCGATCAGCGGCCCTACAGCTACGATTTGATGGCCGACGATGTGATCGGGCTGATGAACTTTCTGCATATCCCGAGGGCAGCGATCGTCGGCTGGAGCGACGGTGCGATCATCGGCCTCGACATCGCCCAGCGCTACCCCGACCGATTATCGAAACTGTTCGCCTTCGCCGCCAATTCCAACCCGAGCGGGGTCGCCGACATCGCCAAGAGCCCGGTGTTCAACGCCTTCATCGCCCGCGCGGCGAAGGAATACGCAGCGCTGTCGCCGACCCCGACCCAATACAAGCAGTTCGTCGCCCAGATCGAAAAGATGTGGGCAACGCAGCCGAACTGGTCCGCGGCGGACCTGCACAAGATCACCACCCCGCTCTGGATCGTCGATGCCGACCATGACGAGGCGATCAAGCGTCAGAACACTGAGTTCATGGCCGCCAGCATCCCCGATGCCGGATTGCTGATCGAGCCCGATGTCAGCCACTTCGCGTTTCTCCAGGACCCGGAGCAGTTTTCGACCGATTTGCTGCACTTCCTCGCCCATGTGAAGGGGGACTAAGCTTCCTGGCTGGCGGATAGAGCAGGAAATCGCGATGCATCGAGTGCTGATCACTGGCGCTGCGGGCGGCATCGGGCGGTCGTTGCGCGAGACGTTGCGCGGCGTCTATCCGGTGCTGCGGCTCTCCGACCGGGTGCCGCTCTCGCCGGCCCGCGACGGCGAGGAGATCGACCGGACCGAAATTTCCGACATGGCTGCCGTCGGGCATATGGTCGAAGGGGTCGACGGCATCATCCATCTCGGCGGCAATTCGGGCGAAGCCGGGTGGGATGTCATCCTGCAATCGAATATTGTCGGCCTCTACAACGTGTTCGAGGCGGCGCGGCGCACCGGGGTGCAGCGCATCGTCATGGCCACCAGCAACCATGCGGTCGGCTTTTATCCGCGCTCACAAACCATCGACCACCGGGTGGTGCCGCGCCCGGACAGCCGCTACGGGGTCAGCAAGGCCTTTTCCGAGGCGCTCGCCAGCCTCTATGCCGATAAGCACGGGATCGGCTTTCTGTGCGTGCGCATCGGCAATTTCGGCACGCGCCCGATCGACAAGCGGCGGCTGGCGATCTGGGTCAGCCCGCGCGATCTGACCCAGCTGGTGCGCATCGGCCTCGACCATCCCGAGCTGCGCTACGAGATCGTCTACGGCGTCTCGAACAACCGCCGCTCATGGTACGACAATTCGAACGCCCATCGCCTCGGCTACCGGCCGCAGGACGATTCCGAGCCCCATGCCGAGGCGGTGTTGGCGGCCGAGCCGACGGGCGCCGACCCGATCGCCGAGCGTTACCAGGGCGGGACCTTCTGCGCCCTCGAATACACCGCCAAGACGCCGCGGGATTAGCCGCCCGGTTACAGCACCGAGAGCACCGCCTCGGGCGGCCGGCCGAGCGCCGCCTTTGTCCCCGAGACGACGATCGGCCGCTCGATCACGATCGGGTGCTCGACCATCGCCGCGATCAGCGCGTCCTCCGACAGAACCTTCGGGTCGATCCCGGCGGCGACGGCTTCCTTTTTGCGCAGCAGCTTCGGTGCCGGCATGCCGAGCTGGCCCAGGATTTTTTTGAGCTCGGGCGCCGAGGGCGGGGTCTTCAGATATTCTATGATCTGCGGCTCGACCCCGCGCTCGCGCAACAGCGCCAGCGTCCGGCGCGAGGTATTGCAGCGCGGGTTGTGGTACATAATCACCGTCATTTCGTCCTCCCGACGATCGAAATTTCGAGCCGTTCTACAGGATCACTCCGCCGGCCGTCGCCGGCTTAAATTCGCGGTTAAGGGGACGAAGTGGACGGCCGGGCGTTTCCCTGCAACAACAGACCCGCTTCTAAAAAGGAGATTATCGATGCCGGACCATGTCTACAGGATCATCGAAGTCGCGGGCTCCTCCGAGCAGAGCATCGAGGCGGCGATCCAGAACGCGGTCGGCCGCGCCTCGCGCACCCTGCGGCAGGTCGGGTGGTTCGAGGTCATCCAGACGCGCGGCCATGTCGAGGACGGCAAGGTCGCGCATTACCAGGTGGTGCTCAAGGTCGGGTTCACCCTCGACGAGGAATGAGCCGGGGCAGGCGCGTCATCGCGCCCGGCTGAACCGCGCTTGCTCCTCGCCCAGCGGGGCACCGGCTCAGCGGCGGGGGCGCGCCGCCAGCGCGGCGATCCCGGTCGCTGCCGAAACGACGCCGGCCACGCGGAAAACGGTGTGAAACGCGGCGAGAAAGGCGGCGCCGGCATCGTGGCCGTTGGCCAGCGCGGCGGCGGTCACGGCTTGGAAACCAAGCGTTAGCAGCGTTGCTCCGCCAACAATCCCGAGGGTCCGGGTCAGCATCGCCACCCCGCCGGCGACCCCGCGGTTGCGCCCGGGGATGGTCCCCAGCACCACATCCAGATAAGCCACCTGAAACAGGCCGACGCCAAACCCTTGCAGCACCAGCGCTGCAAGGATCTCGGGCATTTGCCCGGGCACTGCGTCCCAGCCGCCGATGACCGCCAGCCCGGCTCCGCCCAGGACCGCGCCGAGCAGCGCTACAAAATTGGCTGGAATGCGCTCGATCAGCCGCCCGGCGAGCGCCGATGCGGCGATCGTCCCGGCAAACGAGGCCGCGAGCACAGCACCTGCCGCCGGCAACGGCAGCGCGATAAACCGCACCAGGTAATAGGGCACGAACAGCAGCACCGAAAAGCTGGTCAAATAGATCAGCACGCTGGCTAGGTTGACCGCGGCAAACCCGGCGCTGCGGAAAAATCTGAGATCGATGATCGGCGCCGCGGCGCGCGCTTCGCGGCGGATGAACCCGCCGAGGCCGGCGAGCGCCACCGCCAGCAGCACGATGGCGAGCCAGGCGTGGCGCGCGATCCGCGGCAGCTGGTTGATAAAGAGCAGCAGGCTGCTGAGCGTCAGCGCCAGCAAAAAGGCCCCGGCGACGTCGAGCAGGTCACGCGCGCCGGTTCGCGGCTGCGCCGGCAGCCCGCGCAAAAACACCAGCGCCGCCAATGCGATCGGGGCGCGAAACCAGAACACCGCCGGCCATCCCCAAAGGCTGACCAGGGTGCCGCCGATCAGCGGGCCGGCAGCCGAGCCCAGCGCGAACATCATTGTGAAGGCGGCGACGGCGCGGCCGCGCCGGTCTTCGGGAAAGAGCCCGGTGATCAAGGCCGGGGCGACGCTGATCACCAGCCCGGCCCCGATCCCTTGCAGGAAGCGGCAGAACAACAGCCAGCCATAGGCCGGCGCCGCGGCGCAGGCGAGAAACGCTGCGATGCTCCATAACAGCCCGGCGCGGAACACTCGGGTGTGGCCGAAGATGTCGCCGACCCGGCCAAACGCCAGCATCAGGCTCGCATAGGTCAGCACATAGCAGATCACCACCCACTGGATCATCCGGATCGGCAGGCCGAAGCTGTGGGTGATGTCGGGAAAGGCGATGTTGACCGCGGTGTCGAGCGGCACGACCGAGGCGCCGAGCCCGACCAGCATCAGGCGCAACCATTCGCGCGCGGTCATCCCGGCCAGAACCGCCGGCAACCGGCACGGAAAAGCCCCGGTCGGGGGAGACCGGGGCTTCTTGCCGACCTGTCGGCTTGCCCGTCCGACAGGTGCGATTGCACCGTTGGGGGGACATAACGATGCCGACAACATACTGCGGTGATTCGGCCGGCGATGCAATTCATATTTGAAATTTTAACCACGAACTGGATGCATGCCGGGCGGGCTGAGAACCGGTGCGGGCGCTTTGCGTCAGCTGGGCGTGCGCGCCGTCGTTGCCGCAGCAAGCTCCGCCTCATCCCAATAGCCGATCAGGATGCCGGATTTGAGCTGCTGGCCATTGGCGTAGCCGGCGATCTTGCGGTCCGGCATCGTGGTCCGGTTGTGGTCGCGTAACGCCCATTCCAGCAGCGCCTCGCGCAGCCGCGCGCATTCGCTGGCATATTCGGGCGCGCCGCCGCGGTCGTGGAATTCGCCGGGATCGCCGGCCAGGTCGAACAGCATCGGCCGGAACCCGGTCGCGTGGATGTATTTCCAGCGCCCGTCGAACACCATGTAGAGCCGCGACGCATCGACCGGCGTGCCCAGCGTGCGCCGCGCCGGCATCGTCGCATAGTCGTATTCCGAAAATGCGAACCGCCGCCAGCCTGCCGGGTGTTCGCCATGCAGCAGCGGCTGCAACGCACGGCCTTCGATAACGTGCGACTTCGGCTCGCCGCCGAAGTATCGGATGAAGGTAGGCGCGAGGTCGATCGCCTCCACCAGCGCGTCGCTTGCCGTGCCCCGCGTGGCGTCGGCGCGCGGCGACGGGTCAACCACGATCAGCGGAACCTTCGCGGAGCAATCGTGAAACAGATCCTTTTCGCCGAGCCAGTGATCGCCGAGATAGTCGCCATGGTCGGAGGTGAACACCAGCATCGTGCTGTCCAGCAATTCATGCTCTGCGAGGTAGCGTGTCAGCACGCCGATCTGGTCGTCGATCTGCTTGATCAGTCCCATATAGGCTGGAATCACGCGCGCCCGCACCCCGTCGCGCGCAAATGCGTGCGATACGCGCGCCGCCATGAACGCCCCATACACCGGATGCGGATCGAGTTTTTCCTGCTCCGACCGCACCGGAGGTACCACATCGGCCGCGCTGTACATCGCGTGGTACGGCGCCGGAACGATATACGGCCAGTGCGGCTTGATGTAGGAAAGATGCAGGCACCACGGCCGTCCATCCGCTGCCGCCTGGTCCATGAACGCCATGGCGCGCCGTGTCATGTACGGCGTTTCGGAATGTTCCTCCGCCACGCGCGCCGGTTTGTCGGCGTGTTCCAGCAGCCATCCGTTCAGCAACCGGCCGTCCGCGTCTTCAGCCGAATTGGCCCATTGCTCCCACGGATTTTTCCCCCCGAAACCGTGCGTGCGCAGGTAGTCGTCATAGGGCACACGCGGCGCTGGGTCGGGGTTCAGCCCGTCGTCGCGTTCGAACGGCTCGAACCCGCATTCCGAAACCTGTATGCCGAGCGAGGTGGCCGGGTCGATGCCGAGCCGGCGCATGCCTTCGACATCAGCCGCCATATGCGTCTTGCCGACCAGCACGGTGCGCACGCCAAGCTCGGCCAGGTGGTCGCCCAGCGTTGGCTCTCCCACGCGCAGCGGAAAGCGGTTCCAGTTGGCGCCGTGGCTGCGCATGTAGCGGCCGGTGTAGAAACTCATGCGCGACGGGCCGCATACCGGCGATTGCACATAGGCACGCGTGAAGCGCACGCCGCGCGCCCCCAGCGCATCGATATTCGGCGTGTGCAAATACGGGTGACCATAACAGCTCAGGTAATCGAACCGGAGCTGGTCGCACATGATCCACAGAACGTTACGGGCGCTGGTCACGCGTCAGAATACCAGCGTTCCCCCGACCAAGGCGAGGGTCACGGCCAGGAGCGGCCGCAACACCCATTCCGGTACCCGCACGGCGAGCATGCTGCCCAGGATGATGCCGGGGATCGAGCCGATCAGCAGCGAGGCCAGCATCTCCAAATTCACCGATCCCAGGAACCAGTGCCCGATGCCGGCTATCAGCGTCAGCGGCACGGCATGCGCGATATCCGAGCCGACGATGCGCGCCATCGGCAGCCTCGGATACAGCAGCAGCAGGACGGTGACTCCGATCGCGCCCGCGCCGACCGACGAAATCGTCACCAGCACGCCGAGCACGGCGCCTGTTACCATGGTCAGCGAAACGGTGGAACGGGGCGAGTATTCGCTCAGCCGATCGCCGCCCATGGCGAGAAGCCGGTGGCGGAACATCAGTGCGACCGCGGTGAGCAGCAGCATCACGCCGAGTACGGTTGAGATGACGTGGGAGGCGGTGCGGCTGGCCAGGTCGAAATGCGATATCACGACCAATGTCAGCGCCGTCGCCGGCACGCTTCCCACGGCGAGGCGTGCGACGATCGGCCATTCCACGGTATGGTTGGCGCCGTGCACGGCGGTGCCGACCGTTTTTGTAATGGAAGCATAGAGCAAATCGGTGCCGACCGCGGCGGCTGGGTGCACGCCAAAGAGCAATACCAGGATCGGCGTCATCAGCGACCCGCCGCCCACGCCGGTCTGGCCGACCAACAGGCCGACAATAAAGCCGGAGAAAATGTAGAGCGGGTGCAGCGACAGAAGAACATGCATGGGCGACCAAATGCTCCTGCGGTTGGCGGCCGACGCGGTGGCCGTAGCATGGCCTTTATGGCGAGTATTCTACCAGCGGCAACAATTTAATGTAGATTGGCGAGAACGTTCCATGCGAACCGTGGCAGACGCAAGAAGCTTCCGGTTGAGCCGGCGAAAGGAGAGAAATCGATGACCGGGCTGTCGGCAATCGGCGACGCGCCCAAGCGCCGGGAAGATGCGCGTTTCGTCACCGGTCAGGGTGCCTATCTTGACGACCTGGTGTTCGAGGCATTAGCGCACGCCGTCGTGCTCCGCTCGCCGCATGCCCATGCCCGGATCGACGGCATCGACGCAGCGGCTGCGCGAGCGATGCCCGGCGTGCTGGCGGTGCTGACCGCAGATGACGCCGCGGCCGACGGATTGCGGCCGATGCGCCCGACGGTGGAAGCGAATGTGCAGACTGGGGAGAAATTCGCCTTCGCACCGCAGCCGCTATTGGCTCACGACAAAGTCCGTTACGCGGGAGAGCAAGTTGCGGTGGTGATCGGGGAGACGTGCGCCGAGGCGCTGGATGCCGCCGAACGCATCATCGTGGAGTACACGCCACTGCCCGCCGTTACCAAGACTGACGCGGCAAGCGCTCCCGGTGCTCCGGTGCTTTCGTCCGAAGTTCCCGGCAATATCTGCATCGATTGGCACACTGGAGACGCAGCTGCGGTGGAAGCCGCGTTCGCGAGCGCGGCGCATGTCGTCGCGTTGCCGCTGGACAATCATCGTATCGTCACCAATCCGATGGAGCCGCGCGGCGCGGTCGGCACCTATGACGCGGCGAAGGGTCGCTACACGCTGTTTGTTTCGAGCCAGAATATCCACGGCAACCGCGACGCGACCGCGCGATGGCTTGGTGTGCCTGCGGAAGCGGTGCGCTTTGTCGCTCCGGATGTCGGTGGTGGGTTCGGCGCGAAGAATTTCACCTATGCAGAGCACGCGCTGGTCCTGTGGGCGGCGCGGCGTGTCGGACGGCCGGTGAAATGGATTGCGACGCGGGGGGAGGTTTTTCTCACCGATCACCAGGCGCGCGATCATGTCGCCGAGGCAGCGCTGGCGCTGGATGCGGAGGGGCGCTTTTTGGCGTTGCGGGTCGCCAGCGTCGCCAATCTCGGCGCGTATATGGCGGGGGGCGCCGGCGCCGTGCAGACCAACCAATACGTGCATCTGCCAGGCACGGTCTACGCGATCCCGGCGATCGCGCTGCACATCAAGGCGGTGCTGAGCAATACCACTCCGATCGGCGTCACCCGCGGTCCCGGCTTCGCCGAAACGGTGAATATCATCGAGCGGCTGATCGATGCCGCGGCGCGGCAATGCGGGTTCGACCGCGCGGAACTGCGCCGCCGCAACTTTGTGCCGGCGACGGCGATGCCGCTGACCAATGCGTTCGGCTTTACGGTGGACAGCGGCGATTTTCCGGCGACGTTCGACCGTGCGCTGGTGGTGGCCGACGTTGCCGGCTTTCCGGCACGGCGCACCGCAAGCGAGGCGCGCGGCATGTTGCGCGGTCTCGGCTTCGCCTACCACATCAAGGGCACCGGCGGTTCACCGCACGAGAACGTCGATATCCGGTTCGAGGATGACGGCACCGTCTCGCTGATCACCGGCACGCAGACCATCGGCCAGGGACACGAAACGACGTTTCCACAGATCCTCGCCGACCGCATCGGCATTCCCCACGCGTTGATCCGGCTGCGGCAGGGTGACACGGACCTGATCCCGATGGGCGGCGGCCACGGCAGCTCGCGCGCCACCTATATGGGTGGCACGGCAATGTGGCGCGCGTCGGACTCGATCATCGACAAGGGCAGGCGCGTTGCGGCGGAGGCGCTGGAAGCGGCGGATGCGGATATCGTCTTCGCCGACGGAAATTTTGCTGTCGTGGGCACCAACCGATCGATCTCGCTTCTGGATGTGGCGGCGCGGGCGCGCGAGTTGGGCACACCGCTCGACACGTATCACGCCTGGACGCGCGAACACATGACGTTCCCCAACGGCACACATGTGGTGGAGGTGGAGGTCGATCGCGAGACCGGGCGGGTGGCGTTAGTGCAGCTGACTGCGGTGGACGACTACGGCGTGCTGGTGAACCCGATGGTCGCCGCCGGTCAGGCGCATGGTGCGATCGCGCAAGGTGCTGGTCAGGCGCTGCAGGAACATGCGGCGTATGATCCGGCGTCCGGACAGTTGCTGGCCGGCTCGTTCATGGATTACGCGCTGCCGCGCGCCGATGATTTTCCGATGTTCCGGCTGAATTTTTCTCCGACGCGCTGCACGACCAACCCGCTGGGCGTGAAGGGCTGCGGCGAGGCAGGCGCGGTGGCGCTGTTCCCCGCGATCAATAATGCGATCCTGGACGCGCTGGCGCCGTTGGGAGTTACCGGGTTCGACGGGCCGGCGACACCGTTCCGTATCTGGCGGGCGATGCGGGAGGCAGTCAGCAAGTAAGAAAGTAGTTTCACCACAAAGACACAAAGGCACGAAGCAGTAACGTGGACATCCCTCGTCGTGCCGACGGAGACCAACATCCGCACCCTCGAGGCACGCTCGGGGGTACGTCGTGGATGCCCGACCTCCGTTGGCATGACGGGGGGATAGCCGTCTTCGTGCCTTTGTGTCTTTGTGGTGAAACTACTTTCTTAAGATCACCCGTTCACCGCGCGGATGATCGCCGCCCAACGGTCCAGCACCGGCAGGATTTTTTCTCCCGTCTCTGATGGCAGGCTGACGGAAACGCGGTTCACATTCAGATCCTGATACCGCTTGATCAGCTCGACGTCCTCGGCCTGGCCGCCAATTGAGATATCGAATCGCGCCGGGTCGTGTCCCGCCTCCGCCGCCATCTGCCGGAAGCGCGGGATCAGCTCGGTCAGCGGCGTTGGAGACGACGCCGTCACCTGCGGCATCCAGCCGTCGCCGTAACGCACGGCGCGCCGCGCGCTATAGGGAAACGCACCGCCTACCAGGATCGGCGGGTAAGGCTTCTGAACCGGTTTCGGATTGCTCCGCATCGGGCCGAAATCGACGAACTCGCCGTGGTATTCCGCGGTATCCTGCGTCCAGATCGCCTGCATCGCCTGGATGCGCTCGCGTGCCAGCTTGTGCCGGCTGGCGAAGACGGTGCCGTGGTCCTCCATCTCGTCCTGGTTCCAGCCGTTGCCGATACCGAACACGAAACGGCCGCCGGAGACCTGGTCGAGTGACGCTACCAGCTTCGCCGTCTGGATCGGGTCGCGCTGTGCGATCAGGCAGACACCCGTGCCGATCTTCAAAGTCTTGGTCGCCATCGCTGCCGCGGCCAGCGTCACGAACGGGTCCATCACGTCGTAGTAACGTTTCGGCAGGTCGCCGCCCAGCACGAATGGCGTTTTGCGTGACAGCGGAATATGTGAATGTTCCGGCGCCCACACGATATCGAACCCGCGCTGCTCCAGCGCCTGGGCGAGTTCGGCCGGGGTCATCGAGTAGTCGGTGAAGAACATGGAAGCGCCGAATTTCATTGCGTACCTCTCCTGCTCAAAACGAAAGCAGTATACGCTAAACCATGCCCATCCACCACATGCTCTGCTCCCCGATATCGACGTCGTAGGCGCGCGCGAAGTGGAGCAGACCGTCGCCGCCAATATGGAACACGGACAG
>DASYBC010000095.1:0-13288 GCA_036500965.1 Allostellaceae bacterium
CGTCCGCACGGCGTCCGCTTAGGGTGACAGCGGACCGAGCCGGGCTGGGAGCGCTGATCGCTTTCGCCTACAGTCCGCCGCGGGAACCGGGGAGGCAACCATGATCATCGACTGTCATGGCCACTACACGACGTCGCCACGCCAGCATGAGACATGGCGCACCGAGCAGATCGCTGCGCATACCGAAGGCCGTGCCGCACCGCCGCGTCCCGCGATCAGCGACGACGAGATCCGCGCGAGCATCGTCAACGGCCAGTTGAAGCTGCAACAGGAGCGCGGCACCGACCTGACGATATTCTCCCCGCGCGCCGCCGGCATGGGCCACCATCTCGGCGACGCGGCGACCAGCGAGGCTTGGGCCAGCGCCTGCAACGAGCTGATCTATCGGGTTTGCTCGCTGTTCCCGCGGAACTTTGTCGGGGTGGCGATGCTGCCGCAGAGCGCCGGCGTCTCGCCGCGAAACTGCATTCTCGAGATCGACCGCTGCATCAACGAATACGGCTTTGTCGGCATCAACCTGAACCCCGATCCGTCGGGTGGGCATTGGCAGGACCCGCCGCTGTCGGACCGCTATTGGTATCCGCTCTATGAGAAGATGGTGGAGCACGACATTCCGGCGATGATCCATGTCAGCGCCGCCTGCAACCCGGCCTACCACACGACCGGCTCGCATTACCTCAATGGCGACACGGTCGGCTTCAACCAGCTGATGACGTCGTCGGTGTTCAAGGATTTCCCGACCATCAAGTTTATTATTCCGCATGGCGGCGGTGCTGTGCCCTATCATTGGGGCCGCTTCCGCGGCTTGGCGCAGGACGCCAAGCTCGGGTTGTTGTCCGACCTCGTGCTGAAGAACGTATTCTTCGACACTTGCGTCTATCATCTGCCGGGCCAGCAGCTGCTGGCGAAGGTCATCCCCGCCGACAACATCTTGTTCGCCTCGGAAATGATTGGTGCTGTTCGCGGCATCGATCCGGAAACGAGTCACCATTACGACGACACCAAGCGCTACATCGACCAGCTGCCGCTGTCGGCGGAAGACAAGGCGAAGATTTTCGAAGGCAATGCGCGCCGCGTCTACGGCCGCCTGTCCGGGGCGATCGAAAAACAATCGGCGCGGGCGGTCTGAGTGAGCCGTCGGTGCGGCTCGCTCGATCCGATGGCGGCGTTGGCCCGGCCCCGAAGGCCGCCGCCCAGCTGATCGAGGACAGCCCTAAGAGAAGCTAGCCTGCGCGCTCAGGCCGGCGGGGAGCCGAGGCCCTTCGTTATGGGCCGCGAGCCCGCCGGCAGAGCGCGGATCCGCGCGCTCAGCCGGTTCGGCGCGCGGCGGTGTCGGCTGATCCGAAAGGCGAACCCTCGGATCGGGGGTGTGGACGACGACCCGGTCGCGCCCGCCCATCTTGGCTTCGTAGAGCGCCTCGTCGGCGCGCTTCAGCAGCCGATCGCGGTCTTCTCTGCCGGCGACAGCGACGGTCGCGCCGATGCTGATGGTGATGCGCATCTCGGCTCCGGCCGCCCGGTCGATGAACGGCTCGCTCGCCACGGCCACGCGCAGCCGCTCGGCCACTGCGGCGGCGATCGCCGGACCGGTCTCGGGCATCACCACGGCAAACTCCTCGCCGCCGAGGCGGGCGACCAGATCGACGCTGCGCACCGCGCTCTGCGCGCGAGCCGCGAGCTCGCGCAACACGGCGTCGCCGGCGGCATGGCCGCGGGTGTCGTTGACCTGCTTGAAATGATCGATGTCGAACAGCAGCAGCGCGGCGCCGGCTCCATCCTGGTTGACCCGATCGATCAGCTCATCGAGATGGGCGCAGAGATAGCGGCGGTTGTACAGGCCGGTCAGCTCGTCGATCAGCGCGAGCGACAGGCTGCGGCGGTAATTCTCGTTCAGGCGTTCCTGCAGCCGTTTGCGCCGGATCTGAATCCCGGTCCGCGCCAACAGCTCGTTACGGTCCACCGGCCGGACCAGATAGTCGTTGGCGCCTAGATCGAGCCCTTTGGCGAGGCGCGGCAGATCATGGTCCGCGGCGATCAGCAAGATCGGCAGCTGACGAAACACCTCCTGCCCTCGCCATTGCGTGACCAGGCGCAGCGGGTCGCCGTCCGGCAAGGTCAGGCTGGCGATCACCAGCTCGGTCGCGGCATCGAGGCTCGCCTGAGCTTCGGCAGCGCAGCGCGCGATCGTCACCTGATGGGCGATCGCCAAGGTTTCCGCCATTTTGGCTGCGGCGAACGGATCCTCCTCCGCAATCAGGACGCTCCCCGGCCCAATTTCCTCGGCGGCCGCGGCCGGGCGCCCGCCGAAGCGGCCGCAAATCTCGTCGCGCAGCCGCCATTCCTCCATCATCCGCTTGAGCCGAACCAGCGAGCGCACCCGCGCGAACAGCGCCACGTCGCTGACCGGCTTGGTCAGAAAATCGTCGGCCCCGGCCTCGAGCCCGCGCAGCCGGTTGGCGGCATCGGACAGCGCGGTGACCATGACGACCGGCAGATCGGCGGTCCGCGGGTTCGCCTTCAACCGGCGACAGACCTCAAAACCGTCCATGCGCGGCATCATCACGTCGAGCAGGATCACGTCGGGCAGCTCGGCGGCGGCGATCTCGAGGGCGGTGCGCCCATTGCCGGCCGCCAGCACCTCAAAGTACTCGCTGGAAAGCTTCGCCTCGAGCAGCTTGACGTTGATCTCGATATCGTCGACGACCAGCACCCGCCCAGACATCGGCCATCCTCACGCTAAGCGGCTGACGAACCGGCACCCGAAAGAAAGCGCTCGATCGTGTGCAGGAAGCTCCTCACCGAGATCGGCTTGGCGATGTAATCCTCGCAGCCGCCATTGCACATCTTCTCCCTGTCCCCCTTCATGGCAAAGGCGGTCACGGCGATGACCGGAATCGTCCGCAAGCTGGCGTCTTCCTTGATCCATCGGGTGACTTCGAGCCCTGAAACTTCGGGAAGCTGAATGTCCATCAGGATCAGGTCGGGGCGATGTTGCCGGGCCAGCGCCAGCGCTTCGACCCCGTTCCTGGTCTGCAGCGTATCATAGCCATGCGCTGCCAGCAGATCGTTGAACAATTTCATGTTAAGATCATTGTCCTCGACGATCAAGATCTTATGCCGCCGCGAATGATCGCCGCCCAGCTCCGGTATCGGAAATTCGAGGTTCATGCTGCGCCGGTCTCGAATAATATGCTTGGCTGCCATGAAGGCGCCAATCGCCCCCGGCGAGCTGGTCCGCCAACGCCGTACCGCGGCGGGGTCTGCTCGTGGCCTTTTAACGGGTCGGGTTTAACAATTTATGAGTGCCGGTCTCCTGATCTGCCCCAATCGGGTGAAAAGGTGGCGCCAATGACCGCCCGTTGGCGCATCGGCATCGATCTCGGCGGCACCAAGACGGAGGGTGTCGCCATCGACGCCGCGGGCTCGGTGCGCGCCCGCAGGCGGGTTGCCACCCCGGTGGGGGATTATCCGACAACGATCGCCACCATCGTCGCCATCGTCGCCGCGGTCGGGCAGCAGACGGGCGGCGGCGCCCCGGTCGGGATCGGCATGCCGGGCGCGATCTCGCCAGCCACCGGCCTCGTAAAAAACGCGAACTCCACCTGGTTGAACGGCCGCCCGCTGCAACGGGATCTCGAAGCGGCTCTGGGGCGCCCGGTGCGGCTGGCCAATGACGCCAATTGCTTTACCTTGTCCGAGGCGATCGACGGCGCCGCCGCCAATGCGAAGACTATATTCGGCGCGATCCTCGGCACCGGCGTCGGCGGTGGGATCGCGATCGGCGGGCGGATCGTCACCGGCGCCAGCGCGATCGCCGGCGAGTGGGGCCACAACCCGCTGCCCTGGCCCGCACCCGATGAGCTGCCGGGGCCGCCGTGCTGGTGCGGGCGATCGGGTTGCCTCGAGACGTTTCTGTCGGGCCCGGCTCTAGCCGCCGATCACCGCCGCCACACCGGGCAAAGCCTCGATCCGCCGGCAATCGCGCAGGCCGCCGGGCGCGGCGATCCGGGGTGCCGCGCGAGCTTGGCGCGCTACGGCGATCGATTGGCCCGCGGCCTCGCCACGGTCATCAACCTGATCGACCCCGACGCGATCGTGCTCGGCGGCGGGCTTTCGGGGATCGCGGCGCTCTACGACGAGGTTCCGCGGCGGTGGGCGCGATACGTCTTCTCCGACCGGGTCGCGACCCGCCTGTTGCCCCCGGCGCATGGCGCTGCGAGCGGGGTGCGCGGCGCCGCCTGGCTGTGGCCCGCCGAGCCAACGCCGAACGAGGCCGGCGGGTGACGACCTTGTGCCGCGACTGCCGCGGGTTCGTCCGGCCCGCCGCGGCCGACGCTCGTTGCCCCCGCTGCGGATCGCCGCGCCTGATCACCCATGACGAGATCGGGCGGCTCACCATTGCGCATGTCGATTGCGACGCGTTTTACGCCACGATCGAAAAGTGCCGGCAGCCGGAGCTCGCCGATCGCCCGGTCATCGTCGGCGGCGGCGCGCGCGGGGTCGTGCTCGCCTGCTGCTACGTCGCGCGGCTCTACGGGGTGCGCTCGGCGATGCCGATGTTCAAGGCGCTCGCCGCCTGCCCCGACGCGGTGGTGATCCGGCCCGACATGGCGAGATACCGCGAGGTCGGGCGGGCGGTGCGCGCCGAGCTGCGCAAGCTGACCCCGCTCGTCGAGCCGCTGTCGATCGACGAGGCGTTTCTCGACCTCTCCGGCACGCAGGGGCTGCACGACGCAGCGCCGGCGCAGCTCCTCGCCGAGCTGGCGCTTCGCGTCGAGGCCGAGCTCGGCATCACCCTCTCGATCGGTTTGAGCGACGTCAAGTTTCTCGCCAAGATCGCCTCCGATCTCGACAAGCCGCGCGGCTTTGCGGTGCTGAGCCAGGCCGATGCGCCGGCCTTTTTCTCCGACAAGCCGGTGTCGCTGCTGTGGGGCGTCGGTGCTGCGCTGCAGCGCCGGCTCGCTGCCGACGGCATCACGCTGGTCGGCCAGCTGACCGCCCTCGGCGCGCGCGAGCTTATGGCGCGCTATGGGCGGGTGGGCGCGCGGCTCGCCGGCCTCGCCGAGGGTACCGACGATCGCGCCGTGGTGGCCCATTCGCCGGCCCGCTCGATCTCGGCGGAAACCACGCTGGCGCAGGACGAGGCGGATGCCGAGACCCTGGCGCGCATCCTGTGGCCGCTGTGCGAGCGCGTGTCGGCGCATCTGAAAGAAGCCTCGCTCGCCGCCGGAGGGGTCGCCGTAAAGCTCAAGACCAGCGATTTCAGGGTGCGCACCCGCTCGCGCCGCCTGCCCGACCCGACCCAGCTTGCCGCGACCCTCTATCGCGCCGCCTTGCCGCTGCTCGCCGGCGAAGCCGATGGGAGGGTGCGCTTCCGCCTGGTCGGGGTCGGCGCCGAGGCCCTCGTCGACGCCGACGGCGCTGACCTGCCGACCTTGTTCGATGCCGATTTTGGTCGGCCGCGGCGGCTCGAGCAGGCGATCGACGATCTGCGCCTGCGTCTCGGCGGCAGCGCCGTGCGGCACGGCCGCGACCTCCATGCCCAGGCCGCGGGCGCGGAGGTTGCCCCCGCTCACGACCGCCGCGACCGAGGCTAGCCGGCTGCGCATCGCGCGCGGGGGAACCGCGGCGAGGCCAGGGCCGTTGCCCGCCGGCGAGGGCGGGGTCTTCGGAAAAGATCGCGGGGGAAGGAATGGGGTTTGCGGCGTCATGGCGGACCGGC
Organism: Allostellaceae bacterium; assembly: GCA_036500965.1. GTDB lineage: Bacteria > Pseudomonadota > Alphaproteobacteria > ATCC43930 > CGMCC-115725 > AP-15. The sequence goes on from DASYBC010000095.1 coordinate 5,723, forward strand.
CGCAACGCTCGCGCGCGAATCCGGCTGAGCGAATAGGAGGGCGCCGGCGCGGCAACCGGGCGGGTGCCACGCAAGAAATCGGGCGCCCTTGCCGTGAGCGCTGACGGCGGCATCGAGCCGCCATCCGAGCAAAGCCGGCGCGGGTTCGATTGGCTGAACTTCTTTATGTCGGACGTGCAGGAGGGGTTTGGCTCGTTGGTGTCGTTCTACCTCGCGCATCTCCCACAGGTCGAAGGAGAAGGTCGGCTTTGTCCTGACCGCCCGCCGATGCGCGGGCACCTCGGCGTGGACCGCGGCGAGGAAAGCGACACGATTGATGCCGCCGGTCGGATCGGCGCTTATAGTGACGCGAGGAGTCTCACGCGAGGAGGACGATGATGGCCAACGACAAGATGATGGCGCAAATCACCGGGAAGGGCGGGTTTATCGCGGCCCTCGACCAGAGCGGCGGCTCGACGCCGGGCGCCCTGCGCCTCTACGGCATTCCGGACAACGCCTATAGCAGCGAGCCGGAAATGTTCAGGCTGATGCACGAAATGCGGGTGCGCATCATGACCGCCCCGGCCTTCACCGGAGCCAAGGTCATCGCGACGATCCTGTTCGAAGGAACGATGGATGGCGAGGTGCGGGGACGGCCGTCCCCGGCTTTCTTGTGGGAGGAGCGCGGCGTCATCCCGTTTGTCAAAGTCGACAAGGGGCTCCAGCCCGAGGCCGACGGCGTCAGCCTGATGCGGCCGATGCCGGAGCTCGAAGCGCTTCTCGCCCGGGCGGTCAAGCTCGGTGTCTTCGGCACCAAGATGCGCTCGGTCATCAATCTCGCCTCGAAAAGCGGCATCGCCGCCATCGTGGCGCAGCAGTTCGAGGTGGCGGCACGGATCGCCGGGCATGGGCTGATGCCAATCCTCGAGCCGGAAGTCTCGATCAAGAGCCCGGACAAGGCCGGCGCCGAAGCGATCCTGCTGGCGGAATTGAAGAAGCATCTCGACGCGCTGCCGGCTGGACGCAAGGTGATGCTCAAGCTGACGCTCCCGGACGTTCCCGACCTCTACGCGCCGCTGGTGAAGCATGAGCGCATCGCCCGAATCGTGGCGCTGTCCGGCGGCTATACCCGGGCCGACGCCTGCCGACGCCTCGCCGCCAACCACGGCATGATCGCGAGCTTCTCGCGCGCGCTCGCCGAAGGCCTCACGCGCTCGATGAGCGACGCCGAGTTCAACGCGGCCCTGGCCAACTCGATCGACGAGATCTACCGCGCCTCGACCGAGAAGGTTTGATGCCGGGCGCTGCGGTAGAAAATGCTTCACCGCAAGGTACGGATAGAGGTTTCGCCGATTTCGATAATCATCCGTTTATCGGTAGTCGACTGAGCTGTTTGCCACTCGTGCTCAATCAACGAGAGGGCGGCCTCCATCCGGCGGGCCGCCTGCGGCTCCCGACATCGGAAGCCGATCCGGCTTAGCGTGCGAAATCGTCTCTGTCCGACACCAATTCGCGGAGCCAGCGCCTTGAAATCTTTATCGTAGCTGACGAGAACGGCATCAAGTGCCTCACTGACGCGCGCGACAACCTGGTCGGGTGAATCCGTTGGGATTGTGTCTCGCAGAAAAATAACTTCGTGGCCCGCATCGCGCAGCACGTGGGCCACTGAATCCGGAACACAATTGTCCAAGAAGAATTTAATAGAAACAGCCGCTCGTTTCTCAAGCGGCGGCGTTTGCCTCGAATTCCAATGCGGCTTCGACATCCGTCGGGGTAAGGTCGGGATATTCCGAAATGATTTGGTCGGTACTGTATCCTGCCTCCCTGAAGCGCCTAATCGCCGCGGTCGGAATCCGTGTCCCCGCAACCACCGGTGCATTGTGGCTGATAAAGCGGTCGCGAGAAATTTGGCCGACTTTATCCTCCGGACGCCGGATCAAGGCGGCCACATCTCTTTCAGTATCGGCGAACACTATGCCAAGAGCCACGCTCGGTAGAACGTATTGCGTTCCGACAATCTCACGCAGGCGTCCGGTATCGGGTTCTTCAAAGACAATTTTCTTTTGCAAAACGTACAGAGTCGTCTTGGTCCAACCATGATCGGAAAGATGCTGCAACTCCCGTGATACATCACGTAGGTGCTGCAATGAGACATTGTGCTGATTCCGAAGCACACCAATAACACGAAGAGCAGCTATGTCCTTGAATGAATAGATGCGGCTATAAGGCACGCGCCTGTTCTCGTCCGCATAGCTCGGCACAAAAAATTTGGTCTGATCCCAATAGCGCAGCTGAGCCGCTGTCAGCCCAGTTAGCCGAGCGACTTGCTCCTCCGTGAATGCTGATACCAAGCTCCCGTCCATGACAGGTCCCGATGTCTACTCCCTTATGCTAAATAATCACTGACACTCGTGGGGGAAGATCAGTCGAGCTATTCCGCCGCTTGCGCCAGCGGGCGCAGCGCGGTGCGTAGTTGAATTGCGTAGGCGTCGCGCCAGGCGATCTTGTCGTCGGCGAGGAAATCGCCGCTGCGGACCTCGAGAGAGACCTCCGGGTTGTCGACGCCGGGCGGCGTCACGCCGTCCTTTTTGAGGGCGCGGGCGGCGCGCAGCAGGCGGCGGCGGGTGCGGGTGATCATCCGGTCGCTCGGCCCCAGATGCTCGAAATCGTGGTCGGTGATCGGCCCCATGCTCTCGGTCACCGCCTGGTCCTGCGCCTGGATGCCGGTAATGCCGGTGTAGATGCCACCGTTCTTCTGCGCCTCGCGGTCGACCAGCCAGTCGTTCCCCGCATTGCCGGCGAGCCGCCAGCGGCCATACCAGTCGGTCGTGTTCGGCACGAAATCCATCGTCAATTTCGAGCCGGGCAATACCCGGCTGTTGCTGAGCGCCGCGCGCGACGCCGGCAGGCCCTTCCACGACAGGCTGACAAACATCGTGTGGGTGTCGTCCATCGGGACCCAGGCTCGGCTGTTGACCCGGTCGAAGGCGCCCTGCGGCGTCTGGGTCCAGAACGGAAAGAGGAAGTTGGCAAAGCGCCAATAGGTCTGCCCCGTCTCGGCCGGACGGTAGGCGGCGTACATCGTGCCCCAATCGGTGTCGGCGACGTGGTATTCGGGCGCGCGGTTGGCGACGGTCCAGCGGATCAGGTTGTCGGCGGCGAGATCGGCCGCATTGACCGAGCCGGCATGCAGAAAGCCGAAATGCGAGGTGTCGATGTCGCCTTCGAGGGCCTGCAGCCAGTTGCATTCGCGCTGCGCGAAGGTGACCTGCAATTCGCTCTCAGGCAATAGCGAGGCCTCGATCATCGGCAAGGGCGGGGCCTCGGCGCGGGCACCCATATAGACCCAGACGAGGCCGTTGCGCTCGGTGACCTTGTAAGCCTTGGCCCTGACCTTTTCCTTGTAGTCGTGCTGCGGCGGCGCGTTCGGCATATCGACGCAGCGGCCCTCCGCGTCGAACTTCCAGCCGTGATAGACGCAGCGGATGCCGCCCTCCTCGTTGCGGCCGAGAAACAGCGAGGCGCAGCGATGCGGGCAGCGATGGTCCATGACCCCGACCCGGCCCGCGCTGTCGCGGAACGCGATCAGCCGCTCGCCGAGCAGCATCAGGCGCAGCGGCGCACCATCGCATTCCAGTTCGGACGACATCGCCGCCGGCAGCCAGTATTGCCGCATCAATTCACCCATCGCCGCGCCGGGGCCGATGCGGACCAGATCCTCGCGGTCCTTCTGCTTGCTCATCGCGTCCTCGTCTTGCTCATCGCTCGGGCTCCACTCTAACCCTCCCCCGCAAGCGGGAGAGGGGAATGAGAGAGGCTATCGGGTATGGGTTGCCTGGCGCCCCGGAAATGACCGCGGGGCTCGCTTCACGAGAAAATGGCGAAGCCGAGCCCGGTGCCGGACCCGGCCGGGGTGCGGTAGCCAGGGACGTAATGCGACCAGGCCAGGTCGAGGTGCTCGACCGCACCACCGACTGCGATCCACATGCGGATCTCCGAGCTGCCGGAATTGAGCTTTTTGCGCGGCAATGATTGCAACGCTTCGCCGTCCTTGCGCTTCATCGCGTCGATGACGCCGCGGTCGAGCTCCTCATCGACGACGAAATGGCTGAGCCCACCCGAGCCGACGATGCCGATGCGGGCGTCGCCCGGCCAGCTCTCGACCGCCGCGCGGATCGCCTGGCCGAGCTTGTAGCAGCGTCGCGGCGTCGGCTGGTTCGGCGGGTAATAAGTATTGAGAAACACCGGCACGACCGGCAGCTCCTGGTCTTCCATCAGCCGCTTGCGCACAAAGGCGTGCGCGTGGCCTTCGCCATGCCCGGGCGGCAACCCGTTCGACGAGGCGATGTCGAACTCGCGGTCGATCAACCCGCCGATCAGGTGCAATGCCAAGGGTGCGTCGACCGGGTAGTCGTGCGGCACCTTTTCCTCGTAATAGCGCGCGGTGGCGAGCCGCGACCACTCCGGCCCCTTGAAATTGGGCGAGAGCGGCACGTTGCGGATCGTCTCGCCGTAATAGACCAGGATCGAGGGCAGATGGTCCTCGTAAAACAGCTCCTTTTGATCGTCGCCGAGGATGATCAGCGCGTCGAGCTCGGCACGGCGCACGCTCTCTTTCAACCGCTCGACCGCCGCCTGCGCCTCATCATGGCGCGCGGCAAAGCGCTCCGGCGTCAATTCCGGCAGCGCTCTCGGGTCAGGCCGGCGCAGCAATTCCTCGTAGGTCGCGGGCTCGCCCTCCTTGTCGAGGAAATCACGGACCCCGTCGCGGTCGATAAAGCTCGGCCAGTCCTTGGCCGGGGTGTTCAGCATTGGCGTGTGCGAGGTGGCGATCCCGAGGGCGATTCTGGCCATGCCGCTCCTCCTTCCGCGCAGCGCGGAAATGAATGCGTGCAAGACCGTATCGCCGCGCACGCGCGCGCGTCAACGTCCGCGGCAGCGCCGCCGCCCCGCTAGTAGGGCCGGCCGTCCTGGTGGACAAAGAGCCGCGCGCCGTCGGGCGCTACGGCGCGGCCGAGGTCGTCATCGGGATAGACGACCGTGTCGCCGGGGTCGCGGTCGCCGATTTCCAGGTAAACCACATCCTGCATGGTGCGGTTCAACAGATGGTGCGCATTGCCCGCCCCGGCCTTGAACCCCGCGCACATGCCGGGCCGCAGCTGCGTCTCGCCGGCGTTGGTGACCAGGATCGGCTCGCCCTCGAGAATGTAGATGAACTCGTCCTCGCGCGAATGGGTGTGGCGCAGCGCCGACGCGCCGCCCGGCGGCAGCCGGGTCAGATTCACCCCGAAACTGGTCAGGCCAAACGGGTCGCCGAGCGGCCGCCGCACCCGGCCGGCCACGCGCGCGGCGAACGGCTCGGGATAGCCGCGCCCCGACGGCGCCGGCACTGCCGAAGCCGCCTCGATCGCTTGCGCCGCGCTCGTTGCCGCCATGTGATCCTCCATCCGAGACCGGCCCGATTATCGACCGCGCGCCGGGCTTCGGCAATTCGCCACGTCCCTCACGGCGCCGCGGCGCGTAATTCATAAATCCTCACGGCGCCGCGGCGCGTAATTCATAAATAATGAATGACTCGATCACGATCGAACGCTCGTGGACCAGGCGCGCGCGGAACCCCGCCCGCTCGATCAGCCGACCAAGCAGGTCGAGGTCCGAATCCGAGGAGACCATGACATAGACCCGCCCTCCAGGCTTCAGGCGCTGGCGCGACTGGTCGAACAAGGCGGCGACGTCGCGATAGCCCGGCCCGGCATGCCAGCCGCGATCGGCCAGATCGCGCGGCTCGCCGGCATGCTTGGGCGGGCTCGACAGGATCACATCGAACAGCGGCCGCGGCGCCAGCGCCGAGAGCAGGTCGGACGCGAGCGCGCTGACCCGGGCGGCGAGGCCGTTGGCGCGCGCGTTTTCGGCGGCGGCGAGGGCGGCGTTCGGATTGATGTCGGCGGCAATCACGCTGGCGGCGCCGGCGCGCGCCGCGGCCAGCGCCAGGATGCCCGACCCGGTGCCGACATCGACGACACGCTCTCCGCGCAAATCGAGATGGCCGATGAACTCGGCAAAGCTTTCGCTGCTGAGAAAACGGCGCGGGTGAAACACCGTCGGGCGCACCGTCAGCCGAAACCCGGCGGCCCGCGTAACCCTGCAGCGCCGACGGCTCAGGATAAAGTGGTAGGCCAGGAAGTGGATCGAGCGCCGCAGCAGGCGGCGCACCGGGCCGTGCGGCGTGCCGCTGCGGTCGAGCGCGCCGGCGGCCCGGCCGGACCCGACGGCTTCGACCACCTCGCTGCTGCGCGACACTTGCTCGACCATCTGCATGCTCCTGGGGCGCGTGGGCCGGCGGATCAGCCCTCGGGCGGCGCCGGGGTGCGGCGGACCCGATGGCGCGACTGGCTGCTGCGCATGAACAGGATTTGCAGCGAATGCCACAGCGAGCGGCCATGCGCCGGCTGCACCCGGACGCCGCCCTGCTCGGCGCTGGGTGCGGTCAGCAATCCGCGCAGCTTGATCATCTCCCAGGCGAATGGGCTCCAGTCGCGCCAGGCTTGCTGGGCCTCGCGCAGCAGCACCCCGCTGACCACCTCGGGAACCGCGCCAAAGACCTCGGGGATGCGGTCCGACATGCCGTCGTCGCGCAGAATGTTCCATTTCGACAGGCCGCCCATCACCGGAGAGCCGAGCGCATAGACGACGCGGCTGACCCAGGCCTCGCGAATGCAGTACGAGCACATCGCGCACGGCTCGATGTTCGTATAGAGCGTGTAGCGGCGCAGCTGCTCGCGGCCGATCGCCTTCTGCGCCTGCGAGAGAGCGATGATCTCGGCGTGACGGGTCACGTCGTCGTCGCGATTGGTGCTGTTGATCCCTTCCGCCACAATGCGCCCGTTGAGCGCGATGACCGTGCCGAACGGATATTCGCCTTTGCTCGCCGCGAGACGCGACAGCTCGATGCAGCGCGCCATCATCGCCTCGTCCGTCGTCTCGCGTGAGCTCTCCATCGCTGCGGCGCTCCTTTTGCCGGGCACGATCGATCCGGGATCGGCTGGTCGCGCGCCGACGGCATATTCGTGACATGCGGTCGCTCTGGGGCGGAAGGCCGCAGCCAAACACATCCTTGCCGTCATCCGCGGCCGCCGCCGAGATCGCTCGCGTGCGCTGCTTCGGGACGAAAGGGTGGGGAAAACGAACGGATCGCGCCGCGCCGCCGCCCCGCGCGGCCGGCAACGCTGCGGCGATCGGGGTCATGCGCTCGGGGTAGCCGCTCGATGGAATCGTACATTGCCCCGCTAACGTAGATTACGGCGCCGGGTTCTCGCCTGTGCCTGGAATTTTCCGTCGAGAGCTCGGTGTTTTGCGTCAGGCCAGGGTTTGCGGAAAGCTGTCGGCTTGAGAAGGTGGGAGCCTGGGGAGGTCGTGCCGGCGAGCGCTGCGTTGGCGCTGGCCGGGCGGTGACGTCAAAAGGTTTGTGTCAGCAGGAGAGGGGTGCTGACGCCTTGGTTGCGGTTTTCGTGATTGAAGACGGCGAATAGGATGCGGTCCATCGAGGTGCGATCGGAGAAGACGCCCATCGGGCGGGTTCGCCGTCTG
>DASYBC010000096.1:0-31163 GCA_036500965.1 Allostellaceae bacterium
CCCAATTACGACACGTCGATCACCGTGACCGAAGCCGCGATCGCGGGGGAATACGCGCTGTGGACCGGCCGGCCGCATGATCTCTACGACGGCGCCTGGGACGGCGGGCTGTGGCAAAGCACGATGGCGGCGACGGCCGCCCGCGCCGAGATCGCGCCCTACCCGCAATGGTCGGTCATGTGGATGTACACCGGCGACTGGCGGATGCGCCAGATGGCGCTCGGCATGGCCGACCTCGCCGCCGCCTTTCCCGGCCAGTTGCGCGAGGGCAACCCCGCAAAGCGGCTGTCGCGCGCCGACCCCGCCGGCACCGGCACCGGGCTCGGCCATGCCGTCTCGATCACCGACCGCAAAACCCTGGTCACCGCGGTGTTGGGCTACAGCTACACGACCGCTGCCGACGCCCCGATCTTTGTCGGCCCGGTCCATCAGCTTGCCAATGGCGGACCGTGGACCTTTGACGGGGCGCACCAGCCAAGCCCGTTCTACCCGCAATACATCCTGACCGGCGACCCGTGGTATCTGAACGAGATGTATCTGTGGGCCGGGTTTACCGCGGCGCGCTACAACGGCGCCGACCCTTACGACGCCGCCGGGCGCGGGCCGACCGGAGCCGAGGGCGGCATCGACGACGAGTTGCGCGGCGCCGGCTGGGTGTTGCGCAACCGCGCCGAGACCGCGTTTGCCGCCCCCGACAACGACCCCGAAAAGGCCTATTTCACCTATCTGACCAACGACGCCCTGGCGCGCTGGGAAGGCAGCCTCGGCATCTCAGGCACCGCCTATGACGGCACCGCGGTCAAGATCTGGGGTGCTTCGACCGGCGACTTCTACACCGGCAACGGCGGCCCGTTTGGCAACAAAACCCCGACACTCGGCAACTGGGAGAGCGGCGGCAACCCCAACGGCAGCGACGGCACGGCAGAGAACAACGTCAACGGCGGCACCTTCGCCGCCAATGTCGGCAGCTACACGTCGCCCTGGATGCAGTGGTACGTGCAATATGCTCTTGGCCGCGTCGAGGAGCTGGGCTTCGCATCCGACGCTCTGCGCGCCAAGGCCGGGGCGTTCCTCTCCGGGGTCATCGACAATTCCGGCTATCCAAAGCTGATCGGGATGTACGAGTTTCCGGTGGAGACTAACTATGTCTCGAACCCGCCGGGGGGCTACCCGGCAACCTGGGCGGCGCAGGTCGCGGAAATCCCGATGCCGTTCCTGACCGGCAACGGCTGGAACCCGGCCGGCAACGGCGGTGCCGGCGACCTCGACCAGTATTTCGCCGCCAACCTCTTTGACGACGGCCGGCCGATCTGGGCGATGGGCGGGCTGGCGATGATGGTCGACCATGGCGACGCGGGTGCAGCGCAGGCGTGGCGCTGGTTTATACCCAACGTCTACCAGTTGATCGGCGCCGGCGGCAGCCTCCAATGGGACCCGAAATGGGCGATCGTGCCGCGCGCCGACACCAACACCCTGCCGGCCCAGCCAACCGCCACCCCCTCCGCCGCCGGCGCTACCTGAGGCGGCGTGCAATGAGCGGCAGCTCAGCTATAGTCGGGAGCCCCGGTGACCAGCTGTTCCGATCGTGCCGCTGCCGCTGATTAGCCGACTGCGGACTGCCGGCGCCCGCGCCCGCGATTTTCGCGACGCGCTGGCGCTGCAGCGACGCGGTCGGCTGGCCGAAGCCGAAAGCTGCTACCGCGCGGTGCTGCAAAACGACCCGGGTCATCTCCAGGCCATGTTCAATCTTGGGCTGGTTTGCGTCCGCCGCGGAGCAGTTGAGAACGCGATCGAGCTGTTCCGCCGGGCTGTCGCGCAAAAACCCGATTTTGCCGAGGCGCACAACGCCCTCGGCATCGCCCTGCGCTTGGCCGGCCAGCAAGAGGCGGCGCTTGCCCATTACGCCGCGGCATTGGCGGTCAAGCCCGGCTACGCCGAAGTCGAAAACAATTTCGGTTTGGCGCTGCAGGCGCTGGGACGCCACGCCGACGCCGTCGAGCATTACCGCAATGCACTGGCCCTGGCGCCAGATTATTTCGAGGCCGAGAACAACATCGGCGCGGCGCTGCGCGCGCTTCACCGCCATCCGGAGGCGGTCGAGCATTATCGCAACGCGTTGGCGCTGAAGCCGCATTCGGCCAACGCTCACAACAATCTCGGTGTGGCCTTGCAGCTGCTGGGGCAGCACGACGCGGCACTGGGCGAATTCGAGCAAGCGCTGGCGCTGGACCCGAATCTGGCCGCGGCGTGGCACGGCCGGGGCACCGTGCAGCGGACGCTCGGCCGGCTCGACGAGGCGCGACAGGCGATCGAGCAGGCGATTGCGCTGGCACCCCGCCGGGCGGAATTCTACCGTTCGCTGGCCGAGACCCGACGGTTTACCACCGACGACCGGCACTTTGCCTTGATCGAGGCGCTGGCGCGGGACATTGCGACCCTCCCGGAAGACGACCGGATTCATCTTCATTTTGCGCTCGGCAAGGTCTATGCCGATCTCGACGACCACGACCGGGCTTTTGGCCATCTCCTGGAGGGCAACGCGCTGAAGCGGGCCCAGGTCGCCTATGACGAGGCGGCGGTGATGGCGTATTTCGACCGGATCCGGGCGCTGTTCAATTCGGGCGTCATGCAGGAGCGCGCCGGTGCGGGCGACCCGTCGCCGGTGCCGGTTTTCATCTTCGGCATGCCGCGCTCGGGCACGAGCCTGGTCGAGCAGATCCTCGCCAGCCATCCGCTGGTCCACGGCGCCGGCGAGCTCGGCGATTTCGAATTGGCGGTGGCAGCACTCGGCGGCGGTGACGGGGTCCCGCCCGACATCGGCGGCGCCGAATTGCGCCGGATCGGCGCCCACTACCTGGCGGCGGTGCGCCCGCGCGCGCCCACGGCGCGGCATATCACCGACAAGATGCCGGCCAATTTCCGGTTTGCCGGGCTGATCCATCTCGCTCTGCCCAATGCCCGCTTCGTTCACCTGCGCCGCGATCCAGTCGACACCTGCCTGTCGTGCTTCTCGCTGCTGTTTGGCGGCGAGCAGCCCTACGCTTACGACCTCGCCGAGCTCGGCCGTTTCTATCGCGCCTATGAAAAGCTGATGGCGCACTGGCGAGCCGTGCTGCCGCCGGGCGTCATGCTCGAAGTGCGATACGAGGAGCTGGTGGCCGATTTCGAACCGCAGGTGCGGGCGATCCTCGCTCATTGCGGTCTCGAATGGCACGATTCCTGCCTCGATTTTTACAAAACCGAGCGCCCGGTCCACACCGCCAGCGCGACCCAGGTGCGCCGGCCGCTCTACCGGAGTTCGGTCGGACGGTGGCGCCCGGCGGACGCGGTGCTGCGCCCGTTGCTCGACGCGCTCGCCGGCAATTGAACGATATCCGGACGCCGGCAAAAGCCCGCCGGTGTGGTCGGTGCAGCCGCCTTCCGCGGCGGGTCGACAGCGCCGCGGCGCTGTTGCAGGATGGGGCGGAAATTCACCTTGGGGAGGAACCCAAAATGCCCGAGACGCCGACTTTTGGCCGCTATGCGGAAATCCCCTACGACCAGATGACGCCGGAGCAGCAGGAGGGCTATCGCTCGCTGCTCGAGACGCGCGGCCGGCTGCCCGGCCCGAACAAGATTTATGTCCACAACCCCAAGCTGGTAAAGGTGATGGGGCCGTTGGGGGCCTATTTCCGCACCGGCTATTCGCTGAGCGAGCGCGAGCGCGAAATCGCGGTCGTCATCGTCAACAGCAAGTGGCATTCGGCGTACCCGACCAACGCCCACGAGCGCGCCGGCAAGGCAGCGGGGCTTCCGGCCGACAAGGTCGAGGCGATGTTGTCGGGACTTCCGACGTCCTTCGACGACAAGCGCGAGCAGGTGATTTACGAGATGGCAAAATGCTTGACGGAGTCGCGCTGGGTCGCGAAAGGGCTTTTCGACCGCGCGGTCGCCGCGCTCGGCCACGAGGGCGTTACCGACGTGATCACCCTGATGGGCTTCTACACTAGCGTCTCGATGACCCTCGCCTTCTACGACGTGCCCGCCGGCGCCGAAGGCCTGGAGCGCTGAGGAGCACGGGGCCGAAAATAATCCTGGGAGGAAAGCCAAATGCCCGACACCCCGACCTTCGGTCGCTACGCCGAAATTCCGTATGAGCAGATGACGCCGGAGCAGCAGGAGGGCTATCGCTCGCTGCTCGAAACCCGCGGCCCGCTCGGCGGGCCAAACAAGATCTTGGTGCACAATCCGAAATTAGCGAAGGTCGCGGGACCGTTCGGCGCGCATTTCCGTACCGGCTATTCGCTCAGCGAGCGCGAACGCGAGATCGCGGTTGTCATCATCAACAGCAAATGGCATTCCGCCTATCCGACCAACGCGCATGAGCGCGCGGCCAAGGCCGCCGGGCTCCCGGCGGAGAAGGTCGAGGCAATGCTGTCGGGTCTGCCGACCTCGTTCGACGACAAGCGCGAGCAGGTCGTCTACGAGATGGCGAGGTGCTTCGCCAATTCGCGCTGGGTCGCAAAGGGCCTCTACGACAGGGCGGTCGAGGCGCTCGGTCATGTCGGGATCACCGATGTGATCTGTCTGATGGGCCACTACACCAGCGTGTCGATGATCCTCGGCTTTTACGACGTCCCCGCCGGCGCCGCGGGAATCCAACGCTAAACCGCGCCGGATTTTCCTAACCCGGCCCCGCCGCGAGGGGCCGGCCGCGGCGAGTGCGGCGTCGAGTTCTTCGATGGTGCGGCCGCGGGTCTCGAACCCGATCAACAGATACGCGACGATGGCGAGCACATACCACACGGCGAAGTAGTTGAATCCGGGGACGATGCCGGCGAGCGTCGCTTTCGGGCTGACGTAGTTCGACGTGCCGATGATCACCGCGAGCCCGGCCGGACCGATGAATTTCCCGAGATTGGACATGCCGTAGACGAGGCCGTACCCGCTCGCGCGCAATCCGGCGGGCCACATCTCGGCCATATAGGGATAGCTGATCGCCGAGTTGCCGTTGCCGAACAAGCCCTGCACCAGCAGCAAGGCGAAGAACATCGGCACCGAACCGATATAGACGGCGTGCAGATAGCCGGCGAGCGAGGTCGCCACCGCCGCCAGCGCGCAACATAAGGCGCCCGCGGTTCGCCGCCCGATCGCATCGGTGAGCCACGAGCCGAAGCCGCGCCCGAGGATCTGCGCTAGGCTGATCCAGATCACCAGAAAAGAAGCCTCGGCCGGCGTTATCCGCAGCACCAGCACGAGCAGTGTCACCATCCACAACCCGAGACCGACCGCGCCCGTCTGACTCAACCCGACGAAGGCGCCGGCAGCGATGCTGCGCGGGTACCTGAACAATTCGAGCCATGGGGCTTTCTGCGGCGTCGGCAGGGAAGCCGGCAGAACGATCTGTTCGGGCGGGATCTGCAAGGCCCAGCCGAGCGATCGCCGCGCCTCTTCGATCCGGCCGCGGCTGATCAGCCAGCGCGGCGATTCCGGCACCCAGACGCGGATCAGAAAGGCCAGCAGCGCCGGCACCAGACCAAGCGCGAAGAGCCCGCGCCAGCCGACGATCGGGCTGAGAAAGGCGGCGAAGGTCGCGGCCAGCAGGCCGCCGCCCGGCACCAGAGAGATCGACAGCCCGCTGATCCAGCCGCGCTTGGCCGCGGGCACGAACTCCTGCAACAGCGGCATGTCGACCGCGGCGACGCCGACGACACCGAACCCGACAATGAACCGCATCACGGTCAGGTAGACCCAGCCGTGCTCGGGCGTCAGCGCCATGGCACCGGTGGCGGTCGAGAACGTCAGGATCGTGATCATGAAAACCTTGCGGCGGCCGATCTGGTCGCCGAGCCAGCCAAAGAAGATGGCGCCCGGGACCGCCGCCACCCCTGACGAGAACAGGATCAGCGCCGACTGACCATAGGTCAGGTGCCAATCCCGGACAAAGAACGCGAGAGTAAACCCAATCAGCAGGAAATCAAAAAAATCCAGCATGATGGAGAGGATCGACGCGGAAATTATTTTCCACTGATTGGCGGTCAGTGATTGCTGCTGCTCGAGCAACTCCAGCATGATGCCCTCCCTTCGGCGACCTATCGGCGCTAACGCCTTGGCGGCGCCGATCTTTGGTAATTGCGCGCCAGCCTAATGCTCTGGTTCAGCGCCGGCAATCGCCGGGTTCGGCTTGCCGCCCTCAAAGGGCGCCGCCGAACCTCTGTCGGTCGCGGGGCGATATCGGGTAGGATCAGAGAACCGAGTGAACAAGGGAAACGCCATGCTGATCGTCGACGCACAGGTACACATCTGGTCGGCCGGCCCGCCGACCAACCAGGCGCATCGCCAGGTCAATTCTTACACCGCCGAAGAATGCATCCGCGACATGGACGCGGCCGGGGTCGACGCCTGCCTCTTACACCCGCCGGGATGGGACCCGAACTCGGGCAAGATCTCCGAGGAGGCCGCGGCCAAATATCCGAACCGCTTTGGCATTCTCGGCAACTTCCCGCTCGACAAGCCGGAGAGCCGATCGCTGATCGACAGCTGGAAGAGCCGGCCCGGCATGCTCGGGCTGCGCTATGCGTTCACCCAGCCGCATCAGGCCAACTGGATGACCGACGGCACGATGGACTGGCTGTGGCCGGCGGCCGAAAAGGCTGGCATCCCGATCGCGCTGATGGCCTCGAACTACCTGCCGCAGGTCGGCCGGATCGCCGAGCGCCACCCTGGCCTCAAGCTCCTGCTCGATCATTACGCGCGGGTGCGCGACGGCAAGGACGACGCGGCCCACGGCAACCAGCCGGCGCTGCTGGCGCTCGCCAAATTCCCGAACGTCGCGGTCAAATGCACCGGCGCGCCGGGCAATTCGAGCGAGCCCTATCCCTATCGCAACATCCACAAATACACGCAGCAGATCGTCGAGGCGTTTGGCCCGGAGCGCAGCTTCTGGGGCACCGACATCACCCGCATGCCGTGCTCGTGGAAACAATGCGTGACGATGTTCACCGAGGAGATGCCGTGGCTGAAAGGCCGCGACCTCGAGCTCGTCATGGGCCGCGCACTGTGCGACTGGATCGGCTGGAACCTGCCGGGCTGACCGTCAGCCCGAACCAGTGGTCAAATCTAACCGAACCCTCACCCACCCAGCCCTAGCAGGCTGGGTCCCCCCTCTCCCGCAGTGCGGGAGAGGGTGCCGAGCGCAGCGAGGCGGGTGAGGGACCGCCGGGCGGCGCCAGCGCGACCGCCAGCATTGCCTGCCGGCACAGGGTCGCGGCCGGGAGTCCTGTTGTCTTCATGCCGATCTCGGCTTGCGCGAGGCGATCGAGCGCGGTTCGCAGACGAGCTTCATTCCAGCGCGCGAGCTGACGTTTGACGCTGTCCTGGTGCTTGAAAAAGATCGGCGGGCGGGCGCTGCGCAGCACCTCGTCGACGCTCGCTCCGCCACCCATGCGGGCGGCGAGCGCGTGCAGCCGGTGCAGATGGCGCAGCAGCGCGCGGACCACCGCGACCGGCGTCTCGCCCTCCTGAAAGACCCGGTCGAGCACCCGGTCGAGCCGTGCCATATCGCCTTCGGCCGCCGCCATCACCGCATCGTCGAGCTCGAGCGCGGCGCTGTCGCCGACCGAATGGCGCGCGTCTTCGAGCTCGACCCGCCCGCCATCGCCGGCATAGAGCGCCAGCTTGTCGAGCTCCGAGCGGGTCAACAGCCGGTCGCCGCCGAGGTGCTCGGCCAGGTATTGCGTGGCGTCGCGGCTCGCGGTGACATGGTGCGCGGCCAGGCTGTCGCGGATCACCGCCGCGCGATCGCGCAGATTGTCGGGATAACAGCCGATCGCGGCGGCCCGGGGCGAGCCTTCGAAGACCCGCCGCAAGGCCGAGGACGCCGCCAATTCGCCGGCCTCGGCAACGATCAGCGCGCCGTCCGCGGCCTCCCCCGCATCGAGCACGCCCGCGAACAGCCGTGACAGCCCGTCGGCGGCAGCGCGCACCCGCACCACCCGGCGGCCGCCGGTGAGGCTCAGCTGCGCCGCCTCGTCGGCGAGCCGGGCCGGATCGGCGGCGAGGGCGGCGCCGGTCAGATCGGCGATGCGGAACGGGTCGGTCAACTCCGGGCACACGGTGCGGGCGAGCGTGTCGGCGCGCTCGCGCACCAGACCCGCATCCGGGCCGTAAAGCAGCACCGCGCAAATCTCGCGATCGGGGCGCTGCAGAAAGGCGGCGACCCGCGCCGGGGCAAGCTTCACCATCGTTCAGCCCCGCTTCACCGGTGTCTCGGCGGCGCGATGCTGCATGAACAGGTTGAGCCGGGTGACGATCTCCTGGTTCAGCTCGGCGACGGTGCGAACCGCGGCATCCTGCTGGCCGACCACGGTCGAATACTGGTTGGGATTGAGCGCGAACGAGTTCTGCGCGTGCACCGTGCCGGTCGTCAACGGTGCTCCGCTATGGAGATCCAGCAGGTGGTAGGTCGCGATCACGTCAAGCTCGCCGAGCGACGATGTGCCCTGCGTCTGAAGCCCGAGATCGGCCAGCACGACGGACAAGGTCGTCTGCAGCCGATAGCGCGCCGCTGTCGGCTCGCCGCTCGGGTTGAGCGAATTGCGCAAGGCCATCTCAAGGCGCTGTCCGATCCGCTCCGGGATCGGATCGACGCGGATCGCGCGCAGATCGGCGCTTGCCGGCACGCTTTGCGGGTCGGCATAAAGCGGCTCCCAGCCGCAGCCCGGCAAATTCAGCGCGAGAACCGCGCCGAGGGCGAGAAGGGCACGCCGCGCCGCCATCTCAGGCGACGATGCTGACGACCCGGTTGGGCACGACAATCACCTTGCGCGGCGGGCGGCCGCCGAGCCAGCGTGCCACTTGCGGCAAGTCGAGGGCGGCGCTCTCGACCTCGCTTTGCGGCGCGTCGGGCGGGAATTCGAGCGTGCCGCGCAGCTTGCCGTTGACCTGGACCGCGATCGTCACCTGCTCGTCGCGGGCGAGGTCCGGATCGGCTACCGGCCAAGGCTGCTCAGCCAGCAGGCCAACGCCGCCGAGGGTCAGCCACATCTCCTCGGCCAGATGCGGCATCATCGGCCCCAACAGCCGCGCCACCGTCTCCAATCCTTCGCGCAGCACCGCGCCTCCACCCGGATCTTCGCGCAGGCTCGCCTCAGGCAACTCCTCGATCGCGTTGCTCAATTCGCGGATGCGCGCGACGGCCCGGTTGAAGCGGAACCGGTCGAGATCGTCGGTAACCGCGGCGATCGACTGGTGGATCGTGCGCCGCAATGCCGCGAGCGAGGGCGACAGCCCGCCCGAAACCGTCGTGCCCGGCGGCGGCAGCGCCACCGCCGGCTCGCTCGCCAGCCGCCACAGCCGGTTGACGTAGCGCCAGATCCCCTCGATCCCGGTCTCGGTCCATTCGAGGTCGCGCTCGGGCGGGCTGTCGGACAACAAATAAAGGCGCGCGGTGTCGGCGCCATAGGTGTCGACGATCGCATCGAGGCCGACCACGTTCTTTTTCGACTTCGACATCTTTTCGGTGCGGCCGACGATAACCGGCCGGGCGTCGCGGTCGACGAAGCCGCCCGCCGGCGCAGGCTCGACCTCCTCCGGAAACAGCCACTCGCCCGTCTCGCTGCGATAGGTCTGGTGGCACACCATGCCTTGCGTGAACAGCCCGGCAAACGGCTCATCGAAGTCGAGATAGCCGCATTGCTTTAAGGCCCGGGTGAAAAAGCGCGAATAGAGCAGATGCAGCACGGCGTGCTCGACGCCGCCGATATATTGATCGACCGGCATCCAATAGGATGCCGCCTCGCGGGTGAACGCCACCGCCGCATGCGGCGAGCAGAAGCGCAGGAAATACCACGACGAATCAAAAAACGTGTCGAGCGTATCGGTTTCGCGCCGCGCCGGGCCATGACAGCGCGGGCAATCGACATGCTTCCAGGTCGGATGGTGATCGAGCGGGTTGCCCGGCACATCGAAGCTGACATCCATCGGCAATGTCACCGGCAATTCGCCCTCGGGCACCGGCACGATGCCGCAATCCGGGCAATGAATGACCGGGATCGGACAGCCCCAATAGCGCTGCCGCGACACCCCCCAGTCGCGCAGCCGATAGGCGATCGTGCGCTCGCCGCGGCCCAGCGCCTTGAGCCGCTCGCCGGCGGCGCGCTTCGCGTCGGCCACCGGCAAGCCGTCGAGAAAGCCGGAGTTGAACGCCGTGCCATCCTCGACATAAGCCTCGTCCCCGATGACGAATCTTGCCGGGTCGGCGCCCGGCGGCAACACGACCGGGATCACCGGCAGCCCGTATTTGCGGGCGAATTCGAGGTCGCGCTGATCATGCGCCGGGCAGCCGAAGATGGCGCCGGTGCCGTATTCCATCAGCACGAAATTGGCGACCCAGACCGGGACTCGCCGCTTTGCATCAAACGGGTGCACCGCTTCGAGCCCGGTCGCGTAGCCGCGCTTCTCGGCGGTTTCGATTGCCGCCTCGCTGGTGCCCAAGCGGTTGCATTCGGCGATAAAAGCGGCGAGGCCAGGATCGCCCTCGGCCAGATGCTGGGCCAGCGGGTGGTTCGGCGACAAGGCGAGGAACGAGGCTCCGTAAAGCGTATCCTGCCGGGTCGTGAAGATTTCGATCGGCTCGTCCCGGCCGGCGATCTCAAACAGGACGCGCGCACCTTCCGAGCGCCCGATCCAGTTCTCCTGCATCAGCCGCACGCGCTCGGGCCAGCGGTCGAGCCCCCCGATCGCTTCGAGCAGCTCCTCGGTGAACGCGGTGATGCGCAGCGCCCATTGCGCCAGCAGCCGCTTCTCGACAATCGCTCCCGAGCGCCAGCCACGTCCATCGACGACCTGCTCGTTGGCAAGCACCGTGCTTTCGACCGGATCCCAATTGACCCAGGATTCCCTACGGTAGGCGAGGCCAGCCGCGAGGAAATCGAGAAACATCTTCTGCTCATGGCGGTAATATTCTGGGTCGCAGGCGGCGATCTCGCGCGACCAGTCATAAGCGAAGCCCATGCGTTCGAGCTGAGCTCGCATCGTCGCGATGTTCTGACGGGTCCAGACCGCCGGATGAACCTTTTCCGCGATCGCCGCATTCTCCGCCGGCAGGCCGAAGGCGTCCCAGCCCATCGGGTGCAGCACGTTGAACCCCTGGGCGCGGCGATAGCGAGCCACCAGATCGCCCATCGTATAGTTGCGGACATGGCCGACGTGCAATTTGCCCGATGGGTACGGGAACATTTCGAGCATGTAATATTTCGGCCGGCCGGCTTCGGCGGCGACGTCGAACAGCCGGCGCTCGCGCCACACACGCTGCCATTTCGTTTCGGTTTCGCGAAAATTGTATCGGGGCATCGTCCGCGCAGGTCTTTCCATCCGTTCTACCGGGGCCGGAGCGCCGACGCAGGCAGCTGCCGCCGGCCGGGCCGAGGAATATCTTAAGGCCGCATTCCCGGACAGAGATAGATGGATCGCGCCGCTCAGCGGGAAAGGCCCGCGATCGACGCGGCACAGACAGGACCCGCCGCCCGGACGCGTGACGGCGGCTTTCCCCCGGCTCTCACTCGGAAGCGTATTCTTTCATCCAGGCCCGCTTCAGCTGCCCGGCGCGGAGCAGGATCGTGTTTTCGAGACCGTCCTCGACCTTTCTCGCGATCGTGGTCGGGACCCACTGCCCGGTCGGCGACAGCTGCTGCCGATCGACGGTGACCGCGACCGTATCCGATCTGAGCTCGCGAGCGAGAACGAACACGGTGATCTTGTAACGCTCGTTGGGCTTGTCCTTGGGCGTATACCAGTCGGTCACGAGCATGCCGGTCAGCGGGTCCTCCGAGCTGAACTTGACAAAATTCAGCGTGTCGAGCGCCGCCTGCCACGCGATCGGGCTGACCGTGCTGCCGGTCTGCGGCCCCGGCTCGCGCTCCGACGGCTTTTTGGCGAGGCCGAGCACGGTCCAGATCGTCGCGTCGGTGTCCATCGGGTCGGACGGGTCGGCGGCGGCAGTCTGCGGTTGGTGGGCGCCAGGCGCCACAGCGGCCGTGCCCGCCTTTCCGCCGGGCGGGCTGGCGGCGCACCCGGTCAAGATCAACGAAAGGCTTGCGGCGAAGGCGGCCGACAGGCGGTAATGGGTAGCGGGCATCCGGCGGTCCCCCCGGTGACAGCGCTGCTCGCAGCCGGAGCGGGCAGCACCGCTTTGTGCCAGGAATGGAGCTGATATGGAAGCGGTTATCGCAGCCAACCTCGCCGCCGTCAGCGGCCGGATCGAGGCCGCGGCGCGCGCCGCCGGGCGGCCCGGCAACAGCGTGGCGCTGGTCGCGGTCAGCAAAACCCATCCGGCCGCGGCGGTGCGCGAGGCGCTCGAGGCCGGGCACCGCGTCTTTGGCGAGAACCGGGTGCAGGAGGCGGAGGCCAAATATCCGGCGCTGCGCGAGGCCTTTCCCGATTTGGCCCTGCATCTGGTCGGGCCGCTGCAGACCAACAAGGTCAGGGACGCGGTGGCGCTGTTCGACGTGATCGAAAGCCTTGACCGCCCCCGGCTCGCCGAGGCGCTCGCCCGCGAGATGGAGCGCAGCGGGCGTCGGCCGCCCTGCCTGATCGAGGTCAACACCGGCGAGGAGGCGCAGAAATCGGGGGTCCTGCCGCAAGCCGCCGACGATTTTGTCGGCGAGTGCCGCGACCGGCTCGGGCTGCCGGTCAAGGGGCTGATGTGCGTCCCCCCGCTCGACGACAACCCGGCACCGCATTTCGCGTTGTTGCGCGAGATCGCCCGGCGCACCGGGCTCGACCTTCTCAGCATGGGGATGAGCGCCGATTTCGAGACCGCGATCCGCTTTGGCGCGACCCATGTGCGGGTCGGCACCGCGATCTTCGGCGCCCGCGGCGCCGTCGCATAGGGGCGGCCGATGCGTGTGTTCACGACGGTGCCGCAGGACAACCTGCGCGAGGTCAGTGCGGCGGCGCGCACGGCCGAGGCCGAGGGCTATGACGGCGTCGTTGCGATGGAGAACAAGCACGACCCGTTTCTGGCGTTGGCGATCGCCGGCGCCGCGACCCGGCGGATCGAATTGCACACCGGGGTGGCGATCGCCTTCGCCCGCACCCCGATGGCGGTTGCCAATGTCGGCTGGGATCTCGCCGGCGCCACCGGCGGGCGATTTGTCGTCGGCCTGGGCTCGCAGGTCAGGGCGCATAACGAGCGGCGCTTTTCGGTCCCGTGGACGCCGCCGGCGCCGCGCATGCGCGAATATGTGCAGGTGCTGCGGGCGATCTGGCATTGCTGGAAGAGCGGCGATAAGCCGGGGTTCGAGGGCGAGCACTACCGGTTCACCCTGACCACCCCGAATTTCACCCCCGAGCCGATCGACGCACCGCCGCCGGCGGTCATGATCGCTGCGGTCGGCCCGGCGATGCTCCGGGTCGCCGCCGAGGAATGCGACGGCGTCAAATTGCACGGCTTCTGCACCCGCAAATACCTGACCGACGCGATCCTGCCGCGCATCGCCTCCGGGCTGGCCAAATCCGGGCGCCGCCGCGAGAACTACGAAATTTCGGGCGGCGGCTTTCTCGCCACCGGCCCCGATGACGCGACCGTCGCCCGCCGCTTCGAATGGGTGCGCCAGCGGGTCGCGTTCTACGGCTCGACCCCGGCTTATTACCCGGTATTGGCGGTGCACGGCCTCGAAGAGCTCGGTCGCAAGCTCAATGCCCTGACCCGGCAAGGCCGGTGGAGCGAGATGGCCAAGGAGGTCCCCGACGATGTCGCCCATCTGTTCGCCGCGGTCGGGCGCCACGACCAGATCGTCGCGGCGATCGGCGAGCGCTTTGGCGGTCTCGTCGATGCGTTGACATTGCGCGGGGACGGCACTGGCGAGGTGCCGCCGGGCCTTGTGCAGGACATTCGCCGCCTGCCGCACGATTTCCGCGGTTTCGCCACGGCCAATTTGTAGGGGGTCAAGCGCGCGGGGCGATAGTGTCGCCGGTGATCAGCCTGGCGCCGCGGCCATAGGTCAGCCACGCCCAGACCCAGTTCAGGAACACCGACAGCCGGTTGCGGAAGCCGATCAGAAAAAAGATGTGGACGACGCCCCACAGCACCCAGGCGACCCAGCCGGTCAGCCTGATCCGGCCGAAATCGGCGATCGCCGACGAGCGCCCGATCGTCGCCAGCGCACCCTTGTCGCGATAGCGGAACGGTGGCGTCTCGACGCCGGCGACCCGGCCGGCGATCGCCCGCGCGACATACCGGCCTTGCTGCTCGGCGACTGCGGCGAGGCCGGGCAACGGCCGGCCCTGCAGCCCGCCAGTAAGGGCGGCATCGCCGATAACGAAGATTTCCGGGTGGCCCGGCACCGACAAATCGGCCGCGACCGCAACCCGCCCCCCGGCGCCGGCGGGGGTCGCAAGCCATTGGGCGACTGGCGTCGCCGCCACCCCGGCGCACCACAGGACGTTGGCGGCTTCGATGCGCCGCCCCTTTGCCGTGACGCCGTCGGTGTCGATTGCCTCGATTGGGGCCCCGGTCAAAACCTCGACACCCATGCGCTCGAGCGAGCGCCGGGCAAACTCGGCGAGCTTGTCCGGGAACTCGGAGAGGATACGCGGCCCGGCCTCGACCAGAATGATGCGTGCGGTGCCCGGATCGATGTGGCGGAAGTCGCGCGACAGCGTGGCGCGCGCAAGCTCGGCCAAGGCGCCGGCCAGCTCGACCCCGGTCGGCCCGGCGCCGACCAGCACGAACGTCAGCAGGCGCCGGCGCGCCGCTTCGACCGTCGTGGTCTCCGCCTCCTCGAACGCGAGCAGGATGCGGCGGCGCATCAGGGTCGCATCGTCGAGCGATTTGAGCGCGGGCGCCAAACGAGGCCAATCGGAATGCCCGAAATAGTTGTAGCGCGACCCCGTTGCCAAGATCAGATAGTCGAAGCGATGCGCCTCGCCGCGTCGGGTGCGGACGCAGCGTGCGGCAAGGTCGATGCCGGTCGCTTCGTCGAGCAGCACCCGCGCATTCTGCTGGTCGCGCAGGATCGCGCGGATCGGGGTGGCGATGTCGGCCTCCGACAAGGCTGCGGTCGCGACCTGATAGAGCAGCGGCTGGAACAGGTGATAATTGTGCCGGTCGATCACGGTCACATCGACCGGCGCCCGCGCCAGCCCATGCGCCGCGGCGAGCCCGCCAAAGCCGGCGCCGACGATGACCACCCGCGCGCGCCGGCCGGTCTCGGAGCCGGTCCCCAAGGGACACGCCATCGGCGCGATCGGGTTCAGCCGCCCTCGGCGAAATCGGGGAACAGGGTCATGCCGCCATCGACGAACAGCGTGGCGCCGACGACATAGTCGCTTTCGTCGGAAGCGAGCCAAACCACTGCCCGGGCGATGTCCTCGGGCTCGCCGATGCGCTGATAGGGCACCAGCGTCATCAGCTGGCGGTAGGCCTCGGGGGTGCTCCACGCCGCGGTGTTGATCGGAGTGCGCACCGCGCCCGGAGCGATGCCGTTGACCCGGATGCGCTGCGGCGCCACCTCCTGCGCCAGGGTTTCCATCATCATCTTCACGCCGCCCTTGGACGCGGCATAGTTGGCGTGCCCGGCCCACGGGATCATCTGGTGCACCGAGCTCATGCAGATGATCTTGCCGGCGGCCTTTGACACCGACGGCACGACGCCGCGACGCAGGAATTCGCGCACCGCCTCGCGGGCGCACAGGAACTGGCCGGTCAGGTTGACCCCAATCACCGTCTCCCACTGCGCCAAGCTCATCGCGTGAAACGGTGCGTCGCGCTGCAGGCCGGCGTTGTTGACCAGGATGTCGAGGGTGCCGAGCTCGGCGACCGCGCGGCGAAACATCTCTTGCACCTGGTCCTCGCGCGAGACATCGGCCTGGTGCGCGATCGCCCGCGCGCCCGACCGGGTGATCTCCTCGACCACCTTCCCCGCCTCTTCGGCGCCGGTCACAAAATTGACCATGACATCGGCGCCGGCGCGCCCGAGGGCGATCGCCGCGGCTTCGCCGATGCCGGAATTGGCGCCGGTCACCAGGGCTTTCTGGCCGGTGAGGGGTCTTGCTGGGCGATCGGTCACGGCCATTCTCCGGCTGTTGCGAGAAGACGATTTGCGCGCCGGTCTGGGATCTCGGCGCGCGACCCGGTCGAGCCGCCGCTGTGGATTGCGAAAACACAACTGTCCGCCATCATTCTCGACACCCGCCGCCCCGACGCTTGCTGTAAACACCGGCGACGGCCAGGCCTCTCGCCACGGCTGGTCACAGCCAGCGTTTCTGGCCCGCCCGGCATCGCACGCTTTCACGTCTTTCGGTTGCGGCGGCCGCAGATTTTTTCGGTTTGCGCGAAAATAAACCTTGTCAAATCGATCGCGATTTGTTCTGATAACCATACGACACGCCGTTTGGGATATCTCGATGAGACGATGGACGCTTGCCGCCGCCGCTGCCGCGCTCTTCGCGGCCGCGTTATGGCACCTGCCCGCGATCGCGCAACGCGCCGCGATGCCCGCGCCCGCCGCGCCCGCCGCTGCCGCCGCCCAGGCTTCCGCCGTTCCGGTCGCTGCCGCTGCCGCCGCGCGGCCCGCGACACCGCCGGCCGCTGCCGCCGCCACGGTCGCCCCCGAGCTGATCACCTTTGAGGAATATCGGGATTTCCGCGTGCGCTATATCGAGCAGAGCCGCGCCCGACTCTCGCGGGAATTGGCGGCCAGCGATCTCTCCGCGGCGCAAAAGGCGAGCCTCGAGCGGCGCAAGGCCTATTACGACCGTCAGGCAGCGATGCCGGCGAGCGAGCGCGACCCGTTGTTCCGCGCCCGTTTCGACCTGATCGACACCGATCACGACGGAACGCTCGACAGCGCTGAGCGGGCGGCGTGGCGCGCAAAGCAGCGGGCGCATTACCGCGAGCTGGCGACCGAGCGCGCCGAGCCGTCGACCGCTCAGCACTGATCGCCCCAAGGCCGAACTGCCGCGACCTGACGCGAGCTGACGCGGGGTCGAGCGCTCCGGCCCAGGTCGGCGGGTCGCCCCGACGCCTCGCCGGCCAAGGCAGAGCGTCGGCCGCATGCCGGCTGGCCGCGCGCCTAATGCCCACGGCATTTCCCGACAGGACTCCGGCACCGATTGGGCCGGTAAGCTTTGGTCAACCCCAATCCGCTAATATCGCGCCCTTGGCCCATGGGATGGCTCGGATGGATGACTTTGCGCGCTGGCCGCTCGACGATCCGCCGCCCGCCGCCATCGGCGAGACCAAAAGCACCTCCGCCTGCGGAACGCTTCCCGAGCTGGCGGTCATCATCCCCACTTTGAACGAACGCGAAAACGTCGCGATCCTGGTCGAGCGCCTGACTGCCGCATTGTCCACAATCCGCTGGGAGGCCGTGTTCGTCGACGATGATTCGCCCGACGGCACAGCAGAGGCAGTGCGCGCGCTGGCGCTGCGGCACCGCGACATCCGCTGCCTCCAGCGCGTCGGCCGCCGCGGCCTCGCTTCGGCCTGCATCGAGGGGGCGCAAAGCACGTCCGCCCCCTATGTCGCGGTGATGGATGCAGATCTGCAGCACGACGAAAGGCTGCTGCCGCAGATGCTGGCTTTGCTGAAGCAGCGGCGGCTCGATGTCGTTGTCGCCAGCCGCTACACCGCCGCGGCCGGCCTTGGCGATTGGCAGCGTTCGCGGGTGCTGATCAGCAGCTTTGCCGGCCGCCTCGGCCGGCTCGTCGTCAAGGCTGCGCTGACCGATCCGATGAGCGGCTTTTTCGTGATCGAGCGCGAGGCCCTCGCGGCGACGGTGCCGCGGTTGTCGGGGCAGGGATTCAAAATCCTCGTCGATATCTTCGCGTCCTCGCCGCGCCCGCTCGCTTTTGCCGAACTGCCGCTGCGCTTCCGCTGCCGCGTGCACGGCGAAAGCAAGCTCGATGCCCGGGTAGGGATGGAATATCTGGCGCTGCTGCTGACCAAGCTCTGCGGGTGCGCGGTTCCGACACGGCTGCTGCTGTTCGCGATGGTCGGCGGGATTGGGCTATTGACCCAGCTTGCGATGTTGCGGCTGGCGCTCGGCCCCTTCGGGATCGCCTTCCCGGCCGGACAAGCGATCGCCACTGGTGTGGCGATGACCGGAAATTTCCTGCTGAACAATGTCTTCACCTATCGCGACCGGCGCCTGAGGGGACGCGCCTTGGCGCGCGGCCTCTTCGGTTTCTATGCGGTCTGCGGCATCGGGGCTGCGGCAAACGTCGCGTTCGCCGCCCATCTTTTTGCCGCCCATTGCGCGTGGTGGCTGGCGTCGGCTGGCGGCGTGCTCTTCAGCACATTGTGGAATTACGCGATGGCCTCGACGCTGGTGTGGCGTCGACAGCGCCGGGCTGCAACGGCGCCGCGATTGGCGATTTCGGCGATGCTGCCGCGCGTCACGCCCACGCCTTCGGCGCTCGACTGGGCGGCCGATTGACCGCCGCCGGGGGCGCGCCGCTCCGATCAAAGTCGTCCCCCGACCCGAGCCCAGGGTAAATCTGGCCCAGGGTAAATCTGGCGGTCCTTGGCGCCCGCGTGCTAGGGTGTGCGCAGTACGGCTCAGCTCGAGCAGCAACCCAGCTCGATCCAACAAAGGGAGAAAGTCATGGCACAATCGCAACCTTCGTCAGCTCGCGACCAAGTTCGCCACGTCGTGCCGAAACTGATCGACTTGAGCGAAAAGGTCCTGTTTGGCGACGTGTGGGAACGCTCGCAGCTCTCGAAGCGCGACCGCAGCCTGATCACCTGCGCGACCCTGATCGCGCTCGGTCGCGAAAAACAGCTTGTCGGCCATCTGCAGCGCGCGCTCGACAACGGCGTCACCAAGGAGGAAATCGGCGAAATCATCACCCATCTCGCCTTTTACGCCGGCTGGCCGGCGGCGATGACCGCGGCATTGGTCGCCAAGGACGTATTCAAATAGCGGCGCGCGCTCGAAGTTGCGCGGGAGGGCGGGATGAAAATCGGATTTATCGGCTTGGGTATGATGGGGTCGGGGATGGCCGCCAACCTGCAAAAGGCCGGCCACGAGCTCATCGTTCACGATTTACGCCGCGCCGCGGCTGAACCCTGTCTCGCCGCTGGCGCTGCCTGGGCCGAGACGCCGCGGGCCGTCGCCGAAGCAGCGGAAATTGTCTTTACGTCGCTGCCCGGGCCGCCCGAGGTCGAGGCCGTGGCGCTCGGCGACAACGGCATCCTTGGCGGGATGAGCCGCGGCAAAGCCTATTTCGACCTGTCGACCAACTCGCCGACGATGGTGCGCAAGATCAACGCCGCCTTTGCCGAGCGCGACGTCTACATGCTCGACTCGCCGGTCAGCGGCGGCCCGCGCGGGGCGCGCACCGGCAAGCTCGCGCTGTGGGTTGGCGGCGACGAGCAGATCTTCAACCGCCACAAGCGCGTGCTCGATGCGATGGGCGACAAGGCGCGCTATGTCGGCCCGATCGGCGCCGGATCGGTCGCCAAGCTGGTGCATAACGGCGCCGGCTACTGCATCCAGACGGCGCTTGCGGAGATGTTCACGGTCGGGGTCAAGGCCGGGGTCGAGCCGCTCGCCTTGTGGGAGGCGGTGCGCGATGGGGCCAGCGGCCGCAGGCGGACCTTCGATGGGCTGATCGATCAGTTTTTGCCGGGCCAATACGATCCCGCGGCTTTTGCCCTGCGCCTGGCGCATAAGGACATGTCGCTGGCCACCCAGCTTGGCCGCGACTTCAACGTGCCGATGCGGGTTGCCAATCTGGCGCTCGCCGAACTGTCCGAAGCGCTGAACCGCGGCTGGGGCCAGCGCGACTCGCGCTCGCCGATGCTGCTGCAGGAAGAGCGCGCCGGGGTTGAAATCTGCGTCGATCCGAAGCGCCTCGCCGAAGCGCTCGACCGCGACCCGCCGTCCAAGGACGATCCCAAGCACGGCTAGTTGTGGCGACTACGAAGTTAGCTGATCCGGGGATGGCCTGGAAAACTGGTCGCGCGATCGGCAGTCCGCTGGCCGGCCATCGATGGAGACAACGCCCATGTTCGACCTGGACCAATTCATCGACGACCTTCGTGCCGCGCTGGCTGAGCGCTCGCGGCGGGCCGTAAAGGAGGTTGTGGCCCGCGCCGTGTGCGACCCCGCCTCCCTCCTTCGCCAGATCGGCGAACCGGATCAGGCAGCGGTGCGGGTGCTGCATCACGCTCCCGATCTCACGGTCCTCAACGTGGTCTGGGCGCCGAAACAGGTCACGCTGCCCCACGACCATCGCATGTCCGCGGTTATCGGCATTTATGGCGGTCGGGAGGACAACACGTTCTGGCGGCGGGTTTCGAGCCCGGTGAAATTTCAGATCGAGCCTGCTGGCGGCGAAGCCCTGGGCGCCGGCGACGTCACCATTCTCGGCCGCGACGTGGTCCATTCCGTTGTCAACCCGCTGGCGAAGCTCAGCGGCGCCATTCACGTTTACGATGGAGAATTCCTCACCGCGCAGCGCAGCATGTGGGACCCGGAAACGCTGATGGAGAAGCCCTACGATATCAATGCCGTGGCAAGCGGAATGCCGTTGCAGGGCGCGGGTTAACGCCACCCTGGCCGGGTTGGCGCGCTGCACGTCACGCCGGGCACCGATCGGCCGCCTGGTGCATCTGGGGATGGACCCAGGCCCGCGTCTGCGCTAACCATGGCGGAATTGACCGGCCGCCGCCCGGGCGGATTTCCTGAAAGGAAAGGGGAGCAAGGATGGCCTATGAAGGCATGATTGCGGAGACCATTTCGATCAGAGGCGACAACAACGAGCCGATCTCGGCCTATGCCGCGCGGCCGCTGGGTCCGGGCCCCTTTCCGGGCATGGTGCTGCTGCATCATGCGCCGGGCTGGGACGAATGGTACCGCGAGGCGACCCGCAAGTTCGCGCATCACGGCTATGCCGCGATCAGCCCCAACCTCTACCACCGCGCCGGCGAAGGCAAAGCCGACGACGTTGCCGCCAAAGTGCGCGCCGAAGGCGGCGTTCCCGATGCCCAGGTCATCGGCGACACCGAGGGTTCGGTTGCCTGGCTGCGCGCCCAGCCCTGGATCAATGGCAAGGTCGGGGTGTTCGGGACCTGCTCGGGTGGCCGGCAGACCTTCCTGTTTGCCTGTCACACCAAGAACATCGACGCCGCCTGCGAGCTTTGGGGCGGCCGTGTGGTGATGAGCCGCGAGGAACTGAACCCGAAGCAGCCGACCGCGCCGATCGAGTTTACCAAGAACCTGTCCTGCCCGCTGCTCGGCCTGTTCGGCAACGAGGATCGGGCGCCGACCCCGGAGCAGGTCAACCAGCACGAGGCCGAGCTGAAAAAGCACGGCAAACAATACGAGTTTCACCGCTACGACGGCGCTGGCCACGGCTTCTTTTATTACGACCGCCCCGCCTACCGCATCGAGCAGGCGGTGGACGGCTGGCAAAAGGTCTTCGCGTTTTTAGGAAAGCACCTGGCGGCATAATCGTCCGACACTGCTGAAAACCGCCATGTGCACCTCGATCGTCGAGATCGTCGGCGCGGCTGGCGCCGGCAAGACTGGCGACGGGTGGATCGATCTGACCCACTCGGTGGTGTCCTACGATCACCCGCACCATGCCCTGCTGGAAGAGGCCATCACCATCGATTTCGTCAACGCGGCGCTCGGGCCGGGCGCGCGGGTTGCGGTCGAGCTTACCCTCGAGGCGGCGAAACAGCTGAGCGGCGCGCTTGCCCGGGCGATTGCGGCGGCTGAGATCGAAGAAGGCGCGCGTTTGCGGCCACGCCGCTGACGCGCGCTGCCGACCGCCTTGGCTGTTCATAGAAATCAATGGAACAGCGGCTCGTTTTCGCGCAGCCGTGAGCTGCGATATGACCTGCTTCACAGCCCTTTCTGACCAAGACGGCAGATATCAGGCCCGTCGGAACTTTGATTTGAAGTTCCGCGACTGAGGAGGTTGCTAGGGTCACCTCGACAACCAATGCGACGGCGGCGACGTTTATATTAGGGCGTGTCGTCACTTGAGCCGAATAATCGCTGCGGCGCGGTGGATGGCGGCGAGGAAATTTTGCGCGGTTTGTCGTAGCGGGTGGCGCTGGCCCGGAACTGTTTGAGCGCGCAGAAGACGGTTTCGATCGGGTGAGGCGCTTTCTAGAGTTCGCGATCGCATTCGGGCGGGTTCAGGCGGTTTGCCCGCGGCGGAATGAAGGCGGTTTTGCCGGCCGCCGTCAGCG
The DNA here is from genome assembly GCA_036500965.1 of Allostellaceae bacterium. GTDB lineage: Bacteria > Pseudomonadota > Alphaproteobacteria > ATCC43930 > CGMCC-115725 > AP-15. The sequence continues at coordinate 22,190 of DASYBC010000096.1, forward strand.
GGTGGAGGACCCGCGTGTCGGCCGCGAAGGCGCGGTCAGCGATCGACAAAGGGCAACAGAGGGGCGGCCATCTGCGGCAGCAGCCCCTCGGCTCCGGCCAGATCGTGCGCCTGTCCCGGGGTCGGCAGGAAGGCCAGCGGATTTGCCGAGGGCATCGACCGGAGCGTGGATTTTGGTGCTCAACCCGCCGCGGCTGCGGCCGATGGCGTGATCGTCATCTTTTTTGGGGGGCGCCGGCGCTGTGCTGGCGGGCGCGCACGATGGTGCTGTCGATCATCGCGGCTTGGTTATCGGCATCGGCGGTCAGATGCTCAAACACCCGCTGCCACACCCCGGTTTTGGCCCACCGGCTGAACCGCCGATGGGTGTTCTTCCAGTCGCCGAAGCGCTCCGGCAAATCGCGCCGCGGGATGCCGGCCCGGGAGCGATAGAGCACCGCCTCGCCAAAACGGCGATGGTCTCGGGCGGTCACGCCGACCCGCCCGATCCGCCCCGGCAGCAAGTCCTTGATCCGCTCCCGCTCGTCTTCGCGCAGTCCATATCGGGTCATGGGTCAGCCTTGGCCACAGCCGACCTGCCATGGATCACACAAACGCCACCCCGAATAGACTCTTTTTACGACCTGTACCGTCAACTCGACTTGCTTTACGTGCACCCTTGCAATAATCGACGACACGCCCTAATGCGGCATCGCGCCTTGATGTCGACGGACAGCGAGTTTCCGCGGCCTCGGCGCAACCCAAACCGCGGTTTTCGCCCTGCTGCTCGGGCACAGCGCAAGTTACCGTTACAACGGCGCCCGATGTGCGCCAAATCACCGGGAGTCTGGGGAATCTCGGTTAAGCTCACATGCCTGGCCAGTTGCTGGAAGCGGCGGCCCGACGCTCGAATCATGGATCGGATTGGGGTGGATCGCGTTCGCCTCTGAACCTCTTTGACATGGGGAGGCACAAATGGTGGAAACCGACAATGCGGCTGGACCGGGCGTCCGGCCGCTGGAAAAGATCCCGATGTCGCTGACCGTAAATGGCGTCGAAAGACGGCTTAACATCGCGCCGTGGACGAGCCTGCTCGATTTGCTGCGCGATCATCTCGACCTGACCGGCACCAAGAAGGGCTGCGATCACGGCCAGTGCGGCGCGTGCTCGGTGCTGCTGGATGGGCGAAGGATCATCGCCTGCCTGACGCTCGCCGTGATGCAGGACGGCGCCAGCGTGACCACGATCGAGGGCCTGGCGACAGACGGCGCGCTGCATCCGCTGCAGCAGGCATTCATCGACCATGACGCGTTCCAGTGCGGCTACTGCACGCCAGGCCAGATCTGCTCGGCGGCGGGCCTGATCGCCGAGGGCAGGGCCAAGAGCGCCGACGAGATCCGCGAACTGATGAGCGGCAATATCTGCCGATGCGGCGCATATCCCAACATCGTGGCGGCGATCCAGCACGCGATGGGGCAGCCATGAACCCTTTCCACTATACCCGGGCGAGCGACGTCGCCGATGCGGTGCGCCAGATCGCCGCCGATCCGAGCGCACGATTTATCGCCGGCGGCACCAACCTGATCGATCTGATGAAGGAGGATGTCGAACGTCCGTCGCGATTGATCGACATCTCCCGGCTGCCGCTCAAGAGCGTCGAGGAAACTGCGGTGGGCGGGTTGCGAATCGGTGCGCTCGTGCCGAATTCCGACCTCGCCTATCACCCGCTGGTCGCCGAGCGTTATCCGATGTTGGCGAGCGCGATCCTGGCCGGGGCCTCGGCCCAGCTGCGCAACATGGCGTCGACCGGGGGCAATCTTTTGCAGCGCACCCGCTGCTACTACTTCTATGACGTCGCGACCCCGTGCAACAAGCGCGCCCCCGGCAGCGGCTGCTCCGCCATCGACGGGCTCAACCGCATGCACGCGATCCTCGGCACCAGCGAGGCGTGCATTGCGACGCACCCGTCAGATATGTGCGTGGCGCTGGCCGCCCTCGACGCGACGGTCCATGTCGCCGGACCGGCGGCGGCGCGAGCGATTGCGTTCACGGATTTCCATCGGCTGCCGGAGGACGCGCCGCAGCGCGACACGAATCTGCAACCGGACGAGATCGTCACCGCGATCGAGCTGCCGCCCCGCGGCTTTGCTGCCAATTATACTTATCTGAAAATTCGCGACCGCCTTTCCTATGCCTTCGCGCTGGTGTCCGTCGCGGCCGCGCTGGAGCTGGAGGGGGGCACGATCAAGGACGCCCGTCTGGCGCTCGGCGGGGTTGCGCACAAGCCCTGGCGCGACCCAATGGCCGAGGCGGCGTTGCGCGGGCAGCCGGCCGGCGAGGTGGCCTTTTCGCGCGCCGCGGACCTCATGCTGGGCGACGCCAAGGGTTTCGCACACAACGCCTTCAAAATCGACCTTGCGCGCCGCGCCGTCCTGCGCGCGCTGGCGCAGGCGGCGGCTGGCACTCCCCAGTCGCAGTCCGACAAGCAGATCCGGTGAGCAGGAGGGGCCCCATGACGAATTACATCGGCACCGCCACGTCTCGCGTCGATGGCCGCGCCAAGGTCACCGGAGCCGCGAAATACGCCGGCGAGTACAATACGGCGGGCCTCGCGCATGCGAGCGTCGTTACATCCACGATCGCCAAGGGCCGCATCGCACGCATCGACGCGAACGCAGCGCTTTCGATTGCCGGCGTGATCGACGTGCTGACGCACCAGAACCGGCCGCGCATGGCAAGCGTCGACGACGCCTACACCGACGACACGGCCCCCGAAGGCTCGCCGTTCCGGCCGCTCTATGACGACCGGATCCGGTTCAGCGGCCAGCCGGTTGCACTGGTGCTGGCGGAGGAGCCGGAAGTCGCGCGGTTCGCGGCATCCTTGGTCCGCGTCGAGTATGACGAAGAGGCGCACGTTACCGACATCCACCGCCAGCGCGATGCGACCTTCGCATTGGAGCCGGGCGCCGATCCGTTCGGCCCGCCGAAACCTCGCGGCGCGACCGAGCCGGCGTTGGCCGCGGCCGAAGTGCGCCACCGCGGCGAATATTTTGTTCCGATCGAACATCACAACCCGATGGAACCGTACGCCACAACGGTGATTTTCGAGCACGACGGCAAACTCAATGTCTACGACAAGACACAGGGCGTGCAGAACGTGCAGCGCTATCTGTGCCGCGTGCTCGAAATGGCGCCGGACAAGGTGCGCGTGATGTCGCCCTTTGTCGGCGGTGCGTTCGGTTCCGGCCTGCGCCCACAGTATCAGGTAGTTCTGGCGACACTGGCGGCGCTGGCGCTGAAACGCTCTGTGCGCCTCGTGCTGACCCGTCAGCAAATGTATGTCCTCGGCTACCGGCCGGCGATGATCCAAGAGGTCGATCTCGGCGCAAAATCGGGCGGAATACTCGATGTGATCGCGCACGAGGCGGTCACTGTGACCTCGCAATACGAGGATTTCCATCGGCAGGAAACGGCCTGGTCCGGCCTGCTGTACGACTGTGCCAACGCCAAATACAGGCACAAGCTCGCCCGTCTCGATCTTTCGACGCCGTGCGATATGCGGGCTCCGAGCGCCGCGACGGCCGTCTACGCGCTCGAATGCGCGATGGACGAGCTGGCGGTCGCGCTCAAACTCGACCCGCTCGACCTTCGCCTGAAATGTCATTCGGATCGCGACCAGAACGCCGATCGGCCCTACAGCAGCAAGAACCTGCGCGATTGCTACCGCCAGGGGGCCCAATCCTTTGGCTGGGACAAGCGCAACCCCGAGCCACGCTCGATGCGCGACGGCGCCGAGCTTATCGGGTGGGGCACGGCAAGCGGCGTGTGGGAGGCGCTGCAAGTGCCGATCGCGGTGCGCATCGTGCTGACCGCCAACGGGCATGCGGAGGTTTCCTGCGCGACCTCCGATATCGGCACCGGCACCTATACGATAATGGCGCAGGTCGTGGCGGACATGCTGGGGCTGCCGCTCGACAATGTCACCATCAAGCTCGGCGATTCGACCTTGCCGCAATCACCGGTCGAAGGCGGGTCATGGATTGCTGCCTCGGTGTCGAACGGGATCGTCACGACCGCTGACGCGATCCGTCGGGAACTGCTCCGGCTGGCAAAGCAGATGCCGAACTCGCCGCTTGCAGATGCGGCGCCCACCGAGGTAGCGCTTGTCGACGGGAGGCTCGTCAGCGTGCGCGACGCATCGCGTGCGGTGCCGCTTGCGGAAACGATGCGGCATAGCGGGGTCGATCGCATTGGGGAGGAGAAATCCACGAATTTCGAGGATGACGGCTCGCATGCGCACAACACGCACTCAGCGGTCTTCGCTGAGGTAAAGGTCGACGAGCAGCTCGGCGTCATCCGGGTCACGCGCGTCATCAGCGCGGTCGCGGCGGGCCGCATCCTCAACCCCAAGACCGCGCGCAGCCAGATCATCGGCGGGGTGGTATGGGGCATCGGCATGGCGCTGCACGAGGAAACGCTGATCGACCACAAATTCGGCCGTATCATGAATGCCAACATCGCCGAATATCATGTGCCGGTTAACGCGGATGTGCGCAATATCGAGGTGATCTTCGTCGACGAGCCGGACGCCACGATCAATCAGCTCGGCATCAAGGGGCTGGGCGAAATCGGCATCGTCGGTGTCGCCGCGGCCATCGCCAACGCGATCTATCACGCGACCGGCAAGCGGGTGCGCGACCTGCCGATCTCGCTCGATAAATTGTGGCGATGAGTGTTCGGCCGCGGCGACGAGCGCGACGGATCGGCGAGACCGGCGCGCGGGAACTCGTTAACCGCCGGGACGCGGATTTCGGGGGTCGAGTCGGAGCGAGCTGATGGGATCGGCACGGCCGGGCCAGACGGCCCGCAAGCGCATCAGATACCGATGCACCTTGCTCGCGAGACATTCAGGATGTGTGAGCTGCCGTAGGCGAGATAAATAGGCGTGCCCACGCTCGAGAAACAGCGAGCGATTACGCCGAGTCATCCCCGGTAGGCGTGCCCGGCGGCATCGCCGACGACATACGCCTCGCTCCCAACAATACGATCGCTGGCGACGCCTTCGGGCAGCTGCCGCATTAATATCATCCCAATGAGATACCGGGCGAGAGAGACCGCATCAATCGGCAATTCCGAGCGAGCGAACGGCAGATGGTCATCCTTACGGCGGCCAGGTTTCAGGGCATCCGCTCGACCCATTGCGCGCGCGAAGGCCCCGGCTCGAACGGATCGCCGAAATACTGGGTCTCGCGGGCCACCTTCCCATCGAGGAACTCCATGATGCTCACGGGGTAAGACGGCCGCCCATCATAGCTCAGGACATATTCGGTGACCCAGAGGTCGCCCGCGCCGGTTATCCGCCGCACTGTGAAGCGTTTCCGGTTCGGCTGCGCGGCGCGCTGGCCGAGCCCTTGCGGAACCCGGCTGCGATTTGCCTCCGTCGTATTTTTCAAATGTCGCGGATGCGCGGCAGCACCTTTTTGCCGAACAATTCGACTGCTTCCATCAGATCGTCGGGATCTTCCGTCCCCGGTGTCTGGAACGACAAATCGACGACGCCACAGCCGATTTGCTCACGGGCTTGCTTCAGCTGCGCGACGATCTCGTCCGGCCCGCCGCAGAAATTGATCGGCAGGGCCCGGTTGACATTGGCCGGCCGCCGCCCCTCGCCGGCGACGTTGCGCTGGTCGAGTTCCAACAGCGCGGCGCCGACCGCCGTCGCCAGCGGGAACACCGCCTGCCGCGGATACTGCGCCAACGCCTGCTGCGCCTTCTCGCCGGTCTCGGCGATCAGGATGTTGGCCCGGTAGATGATCTGGTGCGGCTCGGGCTGCCAGCCATAGCGCGCGCATTCTTCCTTGTAGTAGCCGGTCACCTTGCCCATTGCGTCGAATGGGCCGAACGACACGCCGAGACCGACATGGTTGCGCGCCGCGAAGTCACTGGCCTCGCGGCTGGTCCCAAGCGCATACATCGGCGGCAACGGCTGCTGCAGCGGCTTCGGCCACACCGACACCGTGCGGTAATGGAAATGCCTTCCCTGCCAGCCGAAGGGTTGCGGCTCCGTCCAGGCCCGCAGGATCAGCTCCATGCCCTCGTCGGTTCGCTCGCGCGATTCCTGGGGGTTGAGTTCGTAGGTCAGCATCTCGTTGGTGGTGCCGCGCAGCATGCCGACGACGAGGCGACCCTCGGCCATCGTGTCGAGCATCGCCATTTCCTCGGCGAGGAGCACCGGGTTGCTCTGCGGCACGATCGGGCCCAAGAGCGCGATCTTGATGTTGTGCACGTGCGAGGCGATGTAGGCCGCGGCGATCGGCAGCGACGGGGTCAGGATGCGCGGCGAGTAATGATGCTCGGAGACGCTGACCCAGTCGAACCCCAGCTCCTCGACACACCGGCTGCGCTCGACCATGCCGCGAAAGGCGCGCAAGCCTGCCTCACGGTCGTAGGCGCCGGCCGGCATCGGCCATTGCCGCGGCAGGTTCGAGGGCGCGTAGTAGCGGCCGGTTTCGAAATACGAGACCTGCATTTTGGCGCCTCTCCCGTTCAGCGGGTACGGTTGTAGGTATAATCCTCGCGCTCGCCAGCGCCGAGCCGCAGCCCCTCCGCCAAAGGCGGGCGCTGCGCCTGCAGCTTGGCGTGGGCGTCGAGCGCCGCCTGGTCCTTCCACAATTCGAGCAGGACCAGCTTGTCGGGATCGACGGCGCTCTGGAACACCTCGAACTGTTCGCAGCCGGCATCCTGCCGCGAGACCTCGCAGCGGGCCTTCATTGCCTGCGCGAGTTCGGCGCCCTTGCCAGACGCCGCGTGGAACGTGACGACGAGCCGAACCGCCATAGCCCTTCCTCCCATGCTCGAATCTATATCAGCCGGTATCATGATCCGCCCGCCCGCCGCGTCAAGCACGCCCCGGGGATGACGAAGAAGCTGCTACCAGACTGCAGGATGAAAATCCGGGGGGATGTTGGACACGTCATGCCGGTGGAACCGACTGAGTCTTCACACCGCTCGCGCGGCTGGGCGATCGTTACCGCGATCGCGGTTATGGTGATCGTTTATGGGTCGCTGTACCCTTTCAAGTTTAGTGTGCCGGCCGGCGGCTACGGCTCGTTCGACGCTCTTCTCGACAGTTGGGCAAAACGCCCCGCCGCTGGCGACTTCTTGGCCAACATCCTGCTGTACATGCCGCTGGGATGTTTCGGGGTGTTGTCCTTTCCCCGAAACGTCGGCCTCTGGCTCCGACTCCCCCTGGTCGTCGCCGGGGGCGCGCTATTGTCGGCGACAATGGAGTTGACCCAATACTACGACGTCGGCCGCGATACCGCAGCGACCGATCTTTACGCCAACATTATCGGCACATTGATTGGCGCGCCGATTGCGATCCTGTTCTCCGGCCGGCTTCGCTTTCCGCTACTCCTGCGCATCACGGCGCGCCCGCTGCCAATCCTGCTGATCGCAGCCTGGGCCGGGTACCGGCTTTATCCGTATGTACCCACGATCGACTTGCACAAATATTGGCATGCGTTGAGGCCGGTAATCCTCGACCCAATCCCGGCGCCTGCTGCGTTGTATCGCCATCTTTCGATCTGGCTCACTCTGTTTGCCCTGATCGAAGCAACCTTTGGCGCGCGCCGCTCGGCGGTGCTGGCAGTGCTGCTCGCCAGGCTCGTGCTGTCCGTGCGGGTGCTGATCATCTCGACGATCCTCAGCCCCGGGGAGGTGGTCGGCGCGGCGGTCGCGATCTGTCTTTGGCCGTTCTTGCTTCTCGTCAGTCAGCGCTTGCGCGCCTGTCTGCTGGTCGCGCTGCTCGGCGGCTACGTCCTCATTGAGCGGCTCCAGCCGTTCGAATTCGAGCCCATTGCCCGCCCTTTCGGCTGGATACCGTTCAATAGCCTCATGTACGGGTCGATCGCGGTCGACGTCGTGTCTTTTATGGAAAAATGCTTCCTTTACGGGGGTTTGCTGTTCCTCCTCGGTCGCGCCGGTATGCGTCCAGTCTTTGCCGCGAATCGTTGTTGCCGGCGTCCCGTTCGCAGGCCACACGCCCCAGGCCAAAGGCCAAAGGCCAAAGCGCTGCTGCGTCCGATCGATCATCCGTTGCTGCGCCGTCACCTCGGCCTGGCCGACCGCAGTGGTCGCCTCGATATCGACGATGACGGCATTCATCAAGTCGATCAGGTAGTTGGTGCAGTAGGCGAAGAAGGCGAGCCCGCCATTGGCTCCCGTCCAGCGTGAGGCCGGGTCGGCTGGCGCGACGAATTCGGCACGACCGGCGTTGCCGCGCCGAACACGGCACGTCGAGAACCGCCAGATACTCCCGTACGGCAGCAGCTCCGGATCGATCGAAAGCCGGTCCGCCTCGCTGTAAAACGGCGTCACCTCGCGCCGCACCCCGTCGACTTCGACAAATCGGTCGATCGAGCCCAGCCGATGTCCGCCGGCACGTGACGTTCGAGCGAAAACTCGTACAATAACGCGTTCTGCTCGAGTTGCCGCTCCCCAATCATCGACTGCCCCCAGCCGTCGCGACGCGAGATTATACCGCGTCCGCCACCGCGTTTTTGAACACAATCCGTCGAAAGGGGTCTTTCGTTTGGCCGCCAGGAACCAGCAGGAGTCGACCCTATCCGGACATCCGGCCCGGTGTATGCAATCGAGACTGGGCCGCTTTCGGCGAGTTCACCTTTCAGCAACGAGGAACCGGAGTAGCAGCGCAAGAGGAAGGAGACAGCCCGAAGGCTGCCCCCAACATCGCCTGATCGCGCGGCGGATGGTGTTTCGGCTGAGCGAGATCCGCCTGCCCAGCGGTTATCGCCGTCAATTCGAAAACCTCCGCCCGTTCTTTTGCCAGATTGAAGCTGGAGACTTCCAAGAACCGCGTTTTCGGACCGGTGAGAGGCGAGGATTGGGCGGGCGGTCAGTGATCGTCCGATTGAGGTGATCAAGGGTGCGAGCGGGACCGCGTCGAGAGTGGGTCTCGTGGCTCAGATCAACGC
>DASYBC010000097.1:0-67996 GCA_036500965.1 Allostellaceae bacterium
GCCCGCAAACTCCCCCTCACCCTCCCACTACGTGGGCCCCTCCCTCTCCCCGTAAACGGGGCGAGGGATTCACGCGAACGCCGGCATCACCTCTTTCGCGAACATACGGAGATGATCGCGTGAGCCGCCAACGTCGATGACCATGATGTATTCGACGCCGCCGGCCTGGAGCTTCTTGATGCGCTCGATGATCTCGTCGGGCTTGCCGAGGAGGGCGTCGGTCTCGTTGGCGCGGCGCATCTCCTCCTCGGTGAGGCGGCGGCGCGGGCGGCCGAGGGTTGGGGACTGGCCGGTCGGCGACAGCGAGAGGTCGGCGACGTTTTGCATGAACCGCATGCGGAGCTTATGTGCGGCCTCGCGCTCGTCGGCGTTCATCGCGATGTGGAGCGCGCGGGTCAGGCCGACCATCGACGAATCGTAGGTGCGGCCCAGCGCTTCGACCTGGCGGCGGTAGACCGAGATGCCCTCGGCAACGGTTTCCGGGCCGCCGCCCTGCCCCAGCAGCAGGTTGAAGCCGCTATCGGCGGCAAAGCGGATCGAGTTCGGGCTTGCCGCGCCGATCCACAGCGGCGGGTGCGGCTTTTGCACCGGCGCCGGCTCGGTGACGACATCCTCGTAGTGCCAGTATTTGCCGTGGTGGGAGAAGCGGCCCTCGCTGGTCCACGCCTTGCGCAGGAAGGCGACGGTCTCCTGATAGCGCTCCTCGGCCTCCGCCATCGGGATGCAGAACCCGTGGAACTCGCCCCAGCGGTAGCCTTTGCCGATGCCGAAATCGAAGCGGCCGTTGGACAACAGGTCGAGCGTCGCCGCCTGCTCGGCGAGCAGCGCCGGGTTGTGCCACGGCAGCACCAGCACCGCGGTGCCGAGCCGGATCCGCGAGGTCTTCGCGGCCAGATAGGTCAGGAAGCTCAACGTCGCCGAAATCTGGCCGAACCCGGTAAAGTGATGCTCGACCAGAAAGACGCTGTGAAACCCCAGCTGCTCGGCCTCGCAGATATAGTCGATGTAATCGGTGTAGATCTGGCTGTCGGCCGCCTGCTCCCCGATTTCGGTGCGCGCACCGCCGAACAGGCCGAACCGCATCGCCTCACCCCCGCTTTGCCTGTCGGCGAGATTACGTCAGCGCCGGCAATGTTCAAAATGCCATGTCTCGATTGCCCGCAGATCCGATCGGCATTGCCGAGGCGGCTCTATCCGAGAGCGCTTCCGCGTCTTACCGGTTGGCGTTACAATCGTGAGCGGCTGGCCGTCCGGGGATGGAGCGCCGGTTAAAAGACGAAAGCGCATATCGCGCCCGCGTCATTGCTCGCCTTGAGGGCGTGGCGAGGCCCGGCCGATCGGTCGCGTTGTAACAAACCGGCGAAACACGAACGAAGACGGAGCGTAGGATGCGGCCATGAGTCCCAACCTTCCGATTGTCGGTATTGGCGCCTCGGCGGGCGGCGTCGAGGCCTTGGGGGCGTTTTTCCGGGCGATGCCTGCCGATAACGGCATGGCCTTTGTCGTCGTCACCCACCTTCCGCCCAACCGCGAAAGCCTCTTGGCCGACATTCTCGGCCGCGCCACCAATATGCCGGTGGTCGATGCCCGCGACGGCGACGAGGCCGAAGCCGAGCATGTCTATGTGCTGCCGGCCGGCGCCACCTTAACCATCGCCGATGGCCGGCTGCAGCTCCGCCGGACCGGCGCCGCCGAACACCAGCGCGCCCCGATCGACGTCTTTTTCACCTCGCTGGCCGAGGACCAGGCCGAGCGCGCGATCGGCATCGTGCTGTCGGGCGGCGGCAGCGACGGCACCCTCGGCCTCAAGGCGATCAAGGAGAATGGCGGGCTGACCGTCGCCCAGGGCTCGAACATGACCCGGCCGCGCTTTGCGGATATGCCGTCGAGCGCGGTCGCCGCGGGTTTTGTCGATCTACTGCTGCCGGTCGAGGATATCCCCCTGCGGATCATCGCCTATGTGCGCGATTGGGGCAGGTTCGATCCACGGCGGCCGGGCGACTTGTTGTCCCGGATCTACAGCCTGCTGAACGCCCGTACCGGGTATGATTTCAGCGAGTACAAGGAGCGCGCCTTTCTGCGCCGCGTGCAGCGCCGTATGCAGGTGGTCCAGATTACCGAGCTCGAGGGTTACGTCGCCCGGCTGCAGGCCGACCCGGACGAGGTCAACGCGCTGTTTCGCGACCTGTTGATCGGCGTCACCGGGTTTTTTCGCGACGCGGCCGCCTTCGGCGCCCTCGAAACCCTGGTCATGCCGCGGCTGCTGCAAGGCCGGGGCGCCGACGACGAGGTGCGGGTGTGGGTCCCCGGCTGCGCCACCGGCGAGGAAGCCTATTCGCTGGCGATCCTGTTGCGCGAGCAGATCGATCGCTTGGCCGCGCCGCCCAAGGTGCAGATCTTCGCCACCGACATCGACGCGGCGGCGGTCGGGGTGGCGCGGGCGGGGCGATACCCGGCGAACCTCCTCAACGAGGTCTCGCCCGAGCGGCTGAAGCGCTTTTTCGTCCCCGAATCGGGCAGCTATATCGTCGCGAAAAGCTTGCGCGAACTGTGCGTCTTCTCAAACCACAGCGTGATCCGCGACCCGCCGTTTTCGCGACTCGATATGATTTCTTGTAGAAATCTGTTGATTTACTTGAAAACCGAGCTGCAAGACAAAGTTTTTCCAGTATTTCATTATGCGCTCCGCCCCGGCGGCTGTCTGTTCCTCGGCTTTTCCGAGAGCATCTCGCGTTACACCGAGATGTTTTTGCCGATCGACAAGAAAAACCGCGTGTTCCAGCGCCGCGAGCTCGGCGTGCAGCACCTGCCGCCGCGCTTGCAGTTCGCGCCATCGGAGCGGCGGGAAGGGGCCGTGTCGCGGATCAGCCAAAGACCGCGGCCGCAGCGCCCGGACTTGCTGCGCAAGGCGGCCGACGCCATCGTCGAGCATTTCGCCCCAACCTATGTGATCGTCGACGAGTTTGGCGACGCGCTCTATTTCTCGACCGGCACCGGCAAATACCTGCAGGCGGCGGCCGGCCCGCCGACCCGCGACATCGTCGCGATGGCCCGGCCAGGGCTGCGCGCCGATTTGCGTGCGGCGCTGCACCTCGCCAGGGAGACCGGCCGGCGGGTGGCCCGCGACCGCATCGAGGTGCAGATCAATGGCGGGGTTCAGATGATCGGGCTGGTGGTCGAGCCGATCAGCGAGGGCAAGGAAACCGCCTTCGGCGTCGTGTTCCTTGATCACGGCCCGGTCGAGGCGCGCGACAGCAGCGGCGGCTCCGGGCGCCCGCCCGGCGAGGACGGAGCCGTCCAGCAGATCGAGCGGGAATTGCAGGAGACCAAGGACCGCCTGCAATCGACGATCGAAGAGCTCGAGGGCGCCAACGAGGAATTCCGCTCGGCCAACGAAGAGATGTTGTCGGTCAACGAGGAGCTGCAATCGAGCAATGAAGAGCTCGAAACCTCGAAAGAGGAGCTGGAATCGGTCAACGAAGAATTGCAGACCGTCAATAGCGAGCTCAGCTACAAGATCGACGAGCTGGACCGGGCCAACAGCGATTTGAGCAATCTGTTTCAGAGCACCCAGATCGCCACCGTGTTCCTCGATAAAAATCTCGCGATCCGCAGCTTCACCCCGGCGGTCACCAGGCTGTTCAACCTGATCCAGACCGATCGTGGGCGGCCGCTGACCGACATCGCCAGCCGCGTCGCCTACCCCCGGCTCGAGCCCGACATCCGCGCGGTGCTCAGCGGCAGCGATCCGATCGAGCGGCCGGTGAACCTCGCCGACGGCAATCGGCACTATCTGGCCCGCGTTCTGCCCTATCGCGGCGCCAGCGACGCCATCGACGGCGTGCTCTTAACCTTTGTCGATGTCACCAGCCTGGTTGCCGCCGAGGAGCAGCAGAAGGTGCTGGCGGCCGAGCTTAGCCACCGGGTCAAGAACACGCTTGCGGTGGTTGCCTCGATCGCCGAGCGCAGCCTGCCCGACAGCGAGGCCAAACGCGATCTAATCGGTCGCTATCACGCGCTCGGCCACACCCATGAAGTGCTGTCCCAAGGCGGCTGGACCGACGCGCCGCTGCGCGAACTGATCATGGCCGAGCTTACGCCGCACACCGCCGGCGACGGCGCCAATGTCTTGGTCGATGGACCGCCGGTCATGCTGAAGCCGCAGGCCGCGCTGTTTTTAACCCTAGTGATCCACGAGCTGACGACCAACGCGGCAAAGCACGGCGCGCTGTCGGTGCCCGAGGGCCGGGTCGAGGTGGTCTGGGGCATCGCCGGAGAGCGCCGTCCCGGCATCGAGCTCAATTGGCGCGAAAGCGGCGGACCGGCCTTCGACGGGGTGGCGAAACGGGGCTTTGGCCTGGAACTGATCGAACGCGGCATTCGTTTCGAGTTGCAGGGTGAAGCGACGATCGGCGCGGTGGATGGCGGTCTCGATTGCAAGATCACCGTTCCCGCCAACCCGGAAAATCTCGTCTTCAGCGCGGCGCCCGACAGCCGCAGATTACAGGAAGCCGCATCATGACGGCGTCTCTCCAGGGTGCGAGGGTGCTGGTCGTCGAGGACGAGTATCTGGTCGCTTCGCTGATCGAGGACATGCTGGAATCCGCCGGCTGCATCGTTGCCGGGCCGATCCCGCGGCTGGCGCAGGCGCTCGATGCGGCCGAAGGCGAGGCCTGCGACCTCGCCGTGCTCGACGTGAACCTGGCGGGCGAGCGCGTGTTCCCGGTGGCCGACATTTTGTCCCGCCGACAGGTGCCGTTCGTTCTCGTCACCGGCTATGGCGGAAACACGCTGCCGCCCGAATACGCCGCGTGCCCGCGGCTGCACAAGCCGTTCCGCCTCGCCGACCTGCTCTCGACCCTGTCCGGCATGCTGCAAGGCCGTCGCGAAAGCTGACCTTGCTGTGGGCGGCGGCGCTCAGCGATCCGACGGGTAATTCGGCGCTTCGCGGGTGATCGCGATGTCGTGGACATGGCTCTCGCGCAGCCCGGCGCCGGTGATCCGCACAAACGTGCAGTTTTGTTGCATCTGGCCGATTGTGCGGTTGCCGGTATAGCCCATCGCCGCGCGCAGCCCGCCGATCAGCTGGTGAACGATGTTGCCGACCGGCCCCTTGTGCGGCACCCGGCCCTCGACTCCCTCGGGCACCAGCTTCAGGGTGCTGGTCACCTCCTGCTGGAAATAGCGGTCGGCCGAGCCGCGCGCCATCGCCCCAATCGACCCCATGCCGCGGTAATATTTGTAGCTGCGCCCCTGGTAGAGAAACACCTCGCCCGGGCTCTCGTCGGTGCCGGCGAACAGCGAGCCGAGCATCGCGCAATCGGCCCCGGCGGCGATCGCCTTAGCCAGATCGCCGGAAAATTTGATGCCGCCGTCGGCGATCACCGGCACGCCGAATTTGCGGCATTCGGCGACGGTGTCGACGATCGCGGTGAATTGCGGCACACCGACCCCAGCGACCATGCGGGTCGTGCAGATCGACGCCGGGCCGACCCCGACCTTGACCGCATCGGCTCCCGCCTCGATCAATGCCCTGGCGCCGTCGGCGGTCACGACGTTGCCGGCGATCAGCTGGGTGTAGTTCGACAGCCGGCGGATCTCCCTGACCGCGGCGATCACCCGGTCGGAATGCCCATGCGCGGTATCGACCACCAGCACGTCGAGCCCGGCGGCGAACAGCGCTTCGGCGCGCTCGACCCCATCCCTGCCGGTTCCGGTGGCGGCGGCGGCGCGTAACCGGCCGTGCTCGTCCTTGCACGCGGTCGGAAAACGCTGCGCCTTTTCGATGTCCTTGACCGTGATCAGCCCGATGCAGCGATAGGCTTCGTCGACGACCACCAGCTTTTCGATGCGGTGCTGATGCAGGAGGCGCTTGGCTTCATCGCGACCCACGCTCTCGCGCACGGTGACGAGGTCGTCCTTGGTCATCAGCTCGGCGACCCGTTGCCGCGGCTCACTGGCAAAGCGCACGTCGCGGTTGGTCAGGATGCCGGCAAGCCGGCCAGATCCCCTCTCGACCACCGGAATTCCCGAGATGTGGTGATCGGCCATCAGCCGCAGCGCATCGGCCAGCGTCTCGTCGGGGTGGATCGTGACCGGGTTGACGACCATCCCGGCCTCGAACTTCTTCACCTTGCGAACCTCGTCCGCCTGCTGCTCGATCGCCATGTTGCGGTGAATGACGCCGATGCCGCCGGCCTGGGCCATCGCAATCGCCAGGGGGCTCTCGGTCACCGTGTCCATGGCCGCCGAAACCAGGGGGATGCCGAGCTCGATCTCGCGGGTCAGCCGGGTGCGGGTATCGGTCTCGCCGGGCAGCACCGCGGAGGCGGCCGGAACCAGCATCACGTCGTCGAAGGTCAGCGCCTGCCGGATTTCCATGCGAGCCTCTTCAAGCGATGACGGCGCACTATACACCAGCGTGCTGCGGTCAAATGCGATGGGCACAGATATAGGCGTCGCGCCGCCTTTATGCGCCCCCGCGGAACCCCTTGGCGACGACATAGGTCTCGGCCGATTCGGCGCGGCTGGCCGGCGGCTTCGCATGGCGGAGCTCGGCGAAAGATCGCTTCAGGAGAGCGAGCAGCGCGCCCTGCGCCCCACCTTGGAAGACCTTGGCGACGAATGCCCCGCCGGGCTCCAGCAACTCCTCTGTGACCGCGAACGCGGCTTCGGCAAGCGCCACGATCCGCAGGTGGTCGGTCGCGGCATGGCCGGTCGCCGAGGGCGCCATGTCGCTCAGAACTAGGTCAGCGCTGCCGCCGAGCGCGCCTCTGATCGCCGCGGCTGCCTCCGGGTCGCGCAAATCCATGCGCAGCAAGGTGGCGCCGGCGAGCGGTGCGGTTTCGGTCAGATCGACGCCGACCACCAAGCCGCGCGGGCCGACCCGCTCGACCGCGACCTGGGTCCAGCCGCCCGGCGCGCAGCCGAGATCGACGACCCGGCGGCCCGGCCGCAGCAGATCAAAGCGCTCGGCGAGCCCGATCAGCTTGAAGGCGGCGCGCGAACGGTAGCCCTGGCGGCGGGCCGCGGCAACATAGGGGTCGTTGAGCTGGCGCTGCAGCCATTGGGTCGAGGACGGCTTGCGCCGGCGGCTGCTGCGGACCCGGACCGCCGGCGGCCGGTCGCCGGAGCCGCCCGGGCTGCGGGCCACGCTATCCCCGGATCAGGTCGAACAGGATGCCCTCGCGCACGCCGCGATCGGCGACGCGCAGCCGCCCGACCGGCCAAGCCTCGCAGATCGCGTCGAGGATCGCGCAGCCGCTCAGCACCAGGTCGGCACGCTCACGCCCGACGCAGGGGCTGGCGGCGCGGCCGGCAAGGTCCAGCCCGGCCAGATATGCCGATACCGCGGCGATCTGATCAAAGGTCAGGCTGCTGCCATCGACCAGCGCGCGGATATAGCGCGGCAACGCCAGGTGAATACCGGCGAGCGTCGTCACCGTGCCCGAGCTGCCGAGCATCTGCACCCGTCCGGTGCGAATATGGCGCAGGATGCGGTGGGTGCGCTCGAACGGCTCTAGCGCGCCGGCCGCCTCGTCGATCATCGTGCGGTAAGCGGCGGGCGACACCTCGCCGCCAAACCGGTCGGTCAGGGTGACCACCCCCAACGGCAGCGAGACCGACCCCAGGATCTGCGGGCGCCGCCAGCGCCGGTCGGGACCGCCGGTCAGCCGCAGCCAGACGATTTCGGTCGAGCCGCCGCCGATATCGAACACGATCGCATAGGGGATGCGCGGATTGAGCAGCTGAGCGCAGCCGGCGACGACGAGGCGCGCCTCCTCGGCGGTCGAGATGGTTTCGATCTCTAGCCCGACCTCCGCGCGCACCCGGGTCAGAAATTCCTCGCAATTCGCCGCGCGGCGGCAGGCCTCGGTGGCGACGTAGCGGCCCTTGGCGATCCGGCGAAAGGCGATCTTGTCGGCGCAGGTCTGGAGCGCGTCGAGGGTGCGCGCGATCGCGTCCTCGGACAAGGCACCAGTTGCCGCCAAGCCTTCGCCAAGGCGCACGATCCGGGAAAACGCATCAACCACGCGAAAGCCGTCGCCCGCGGGCCTCGCCACCAGCAGCCGGCAATTGTTGGTGCCGAGGTCGAGCGCGGCTACCGGCGCGGCGACCCGTGGCGGAAGATGCTGGAGCCGGGTGGCGGATTGGCCGGCCACTGCCGCAACAGCGCGCAATGCCGCGGCCGGCGCGAGCCCGCCGGCGGCGGACGCGGCAGCGCCTCCGACCGGTCCGGCGCTGCTGAGCGGCTTGTGCACGGCCGGCAATCCATCCTTGTTGAACGGCCGGCAATCGTAGCGCAGCCGGGGATGGATTCAAAACCTCGCGAATACCCTTGCGAAATCCCGGCGGCGACGTTCGATATGGCGCCACGGCGGGTGATCAAGAAACTAGGCAAGCGGTCGCGGCGGCGCGATTGTCAGGCTTGGGGTCGGCAGTCGGGAACGGTACTCCTTCGCCAGGGCCGGCGCCGATTTCCCTCAGGTTAGTGGCCCCCGGCGGCTTCGCCGGATCGAGCCCGGCGACGATCGTGCCGCCCGAAACGCGCTCGCGGCGCCGCGGCCAGACGAATTCAAACTGCGCGATGCGGCGGCCGGTCCCGCTCGGGATGTAGATACGGCCGCTCAGGCGAAAAACGCGGTCGCCCGCCGCCCCACCGCCTATCTGCGATCCTATCGAGCGGCCGGATTGCGCCCAGACCACATTGTCGCCGCGGAACCAGGCATTGAGCGCCGCGGTGTCGTCGTGCCGGCCGTCGCCCCACAGGGCCAGCACCGTCGCCGCGCATTTGGAGCCTGCCCCAGCCCAGACCGGCGCGGCCGAGACGAGCAATGCGACGATCGCGGCCAGCATGCGGGTCATGTCGGCCTGCCTCGCGATCAGGGCTAGCCCGTGCTGCGCGGTGGCGGCGGAGCGACCGCGCGCCGCGGCGCCCACGGCACCTCGCCGATATGGTCGAGATCGACCTGCGGCATCACCAGGTTGAGCGAGCCGGCAACGCGATTGGCGAGATCGCCGAAGCTGTCGAAATTGCGCCGCAACCGGCCGCGCCAAGCCGGGACGCCCCCGCTCGCGTGCAGCTCGAAGGCGGATTCGCGACCATCGAGCGCCGAGGAAACATGGTCCCATGCCATCTGCAACAGCGCGGCGCGCTGAACCGCGGTATAGCCGCCGCCGCCAAACGACTCGGCGAGGCCGGCGGCGACCTCGGGCGCGGCGAGGTCGCGGTCGGACGGCGCCACTACCAAGGACGAGCCGGGGACGATCCGCAGGATTTCGGCCATGCGCGGGCGGGCACGCAAGATCGCCAAGCCGCCGGCGGCGAGATGGGCGTGGTTGGGGACGCAGTAACCGCTTGCGGTGAAGCGCGGGTCGCGCTCGCAGGCGGTCAGACAGCTGCGCACGGTTTGCACCTCGACCGCCAGATCGAGCAGATATTCGATGGTCTGCTCGTGGCGGGCGAGCCCCATCGCATGGCATAAGGCCCCCGCCAGGCCGAGGGTGAACTCGGCCTTCGACAGCCAGCCATAAAGGTGATGCCAGATCAGCCAGCGCACCACCGGCTCGGGCGACTGGCCGAGCAAAAACACCCGCTCCCATGGAATGAACACGTGGTCGAGCCACATCTGGCCGTCGAGCTCGTCGAAGCGGCTCGACAGCGGCGCGACGAACGGGTTCTGGTCGCGCACCGCGATCTTGCGGCACAGAACGGTGACCCCCGGTGCGGCGACCGGGACAATAAAGGTCGCGAAATCCTCGCCGATCTTGAGCCCGGAGACGCTGCCGACATAAACATCCTCGGCATAGGCCGGGCTCGTATGCATGCCGATCTTGCCGCAGATAACGAGACCGGCGTCGGTCTCGCGCACGATCTTCAGGGCGGCGCGGTCGGCCGGGTTTTCGCGCATCCGCGCGCCGATTGTCGGGCCGCCGCCGCAGAATGTCAGAAACCGCCCGGTGTCGGCGATCATCGCCCGATAATGGGCGGCGTTCGCGATCTGTTCGGGCGAGGCATCGCGCTCCTCGACCGAGGCGAGCACCCCGAGCGCGATCATGTGGCCGTAGCAGGGCGTGTGGGTGATGTTGCCGGCGGAGAGGAACGTCGTCGCCGAAAAGAACCGCCCCATGCCGCCAAGGTCGTCGGCGCTCTGCGGCACCACATAGGCCCAGGGCGCGAGGTCCGCTGGCCGCAGCGCGGTTTCCCGCCAGCCCGGGTCGTGCAGCAGATCGTACCAGGCGACATACTCGTCGACCATCGCGCGCGTCGCCGCATGCGTCGTCACGTCGTGGATCAGACCCTCGCCCATAACCCATACCCGGCGCCCGTCGCGCAAGGCCCGCCGGTAATCCGCCCCTGTCCTCATATCTTTTCCTCGCTCGGCTTTCGCACGGCATCGATAGGTGTAGCGTGCGGCACCGCATCGGCCAATCGGCGAATTGCTCGGCCGCAGGGAAAGCGCGCTCGGCGGCGATGGCTCGTGGTAAAGAGGAAACGAATGATTCCCGAGCAGCTGCACTCGCCGCCCCGGGGCGGCCCTCGCCCAGGCGAGCGTCGCGTTCTGCCGACGGCTCTCGGCCCTTGCGACCGCAAGGGTGACGAAGAGGCGGAGCACGTCCCGTGATCCTGGCGACGGCCGGACACATCGATCATGGCAAGACAGCGCTGGTGCGCGCCTTGACCGGCGTCGATGCCGACCGTCTGCCCGAGGAAAAGCGGCGCGGGATGACAATCGATCTCGGCTTTGCCTATGCGAGGCTGCCCAACGGCACCGAGATCGGCTTTGTCGATGTTCCGGGCCACGAGCGGTTTCTGGCCAACATGCTGGCCGGAGTCCTGTCGATCGACCGGGTGCTGCTGATCGTCGCCGCCGATGATGGGCCGCGCCCGCAAACCCTCGAGCATCTCGACATCCTCGAATTGACCGGCGTGCCCGAGATCACCGCGGTCGTCACCAAGATCGACCGGGTCGAGCCCCACCGGGCCGCTTCTGTCAAAGCCGAAATCGCGGAATTGCTCGCGGCTGCGGGCTATGTCGAGAGCCCGGTCTTTGCGGTGTCGAGCCGCACCGGCGACGGCATCGCCGAGTTGATTGCTCACTTGCAGCGAAGCGCTCGGGTCGCCGAGCGAGCCCGTGCCGCGACTGCGTTATCGGGGCTGTTCCGCATGCCGATCGACCGCGCCTTCACGCTCTCCGGGATCGGGCTCGTGGTGACCGGCACCGTGGCTTCGGGCCGAGCCGCGATCGGCGACCGGCTGATGATCAGCCCGCGCGGCGATCCGGCGCGGGTGCGCGGGCTGCACGCCCACAACCGGCCGATCGAGAGCGCCGCCGCTGGCGAGCGCTGCGCCGTCAACATTGTCGGCTCGTTTCCCGAAGGCAGAGAGCCGCGGCGCGGCGACTGGCTCGCGGCGCCTGAGCGGCACCTGCCGGCGCGGCGGCTCGACTTGTTGGTGCGCGCCTCGCGTCACGCCGAGACGCCGCTGCGCGACGGGCTGCCGGTCCATCTGCATCTCGGCACCGAGGACGTCGTCGGCCGCATCGCGGTGCTGAGCTGCCGCGCGATCGCGCCGGGCGAAACGGGCTTTGTCCAGATCGACCTCGATCAGGCCGTGGGTGCGCTCTGCGGCGACCGCGTCGTGCTGCGCGACCATGCCGCGCGGCATACCCTGGCCGGCGGGCGTGTGGTCGACCCGTTGGCGCCGCGGCGCGGCCGCCGCCTTCCTGGCCGGCTCGCGTTGCTCACGGCGATGGCCGCCATCGATCCGGCGGCGGCCATCCCCGCTATGCTGGCGGTCGCCGGGGCCGTCGATCTGGCGAATTTCGCGCTCGTGCGCAATCTGACGCCGGCTGAACTGAGCGTGCTGACTGAGAACGGCGAATTCCGGCGGGTCGGTTCGCCGCGCACGCCGGTTGCGGTTACCCCTGAACGGCTTGCGGCACTTGGCGAGGCGATCGCTGCCGCCTTGGCCGCGTGGCATCGGGCGGAACCCGACGCGCTCGGCCCATCGCGCGCCGCTCTATTGGGGAGATTGCGCGCCGAAGCACCCGCAGTCGCGCTCGATGCGGCACTCTTAGCGCTCGCCGGCGCCGGCCGGGTGGTGCGCGAGGGCGCCCTGTGGCGCCTGCCCGAGCATCGCCCGCGTCTGAGCGCGGCGGATCAAAAAACCTGGGAGCGGGCTCGCCTCCTGCTTGCCGGCGACGGATTGCGCCCGCCGCGGGTGCGCGAGGTCGCCGCCGCGCTCCGGCTGGAGCCCGAAACGGCCGCCCGCTTCCTGCGCCGCGCCGAGCGTCTGGGCCTGGTTGGCAAAGTCGCCGATAACCGGTTTTTTCTGCCGGAGACGCTGGCGAGCCTGGCCAGGATTGCAAGAGAGCTGGCCGAGGCCTCGCCGCAAGGCAGCTTTACCGCCGCGCAGTTCAAGGACCGCTCCGGCGTCGGGCGCAACCTGGCGATCGAGATCCTCGAACATCTCGATCGGATCGGCGTCACCCGACGCGACGGCGATGCTCGCACCGTCCTGCCGGAGAGCGACGGCCCGGGCTAGCCTGCTGCTTACCGGCCGGATGCCGGGTGCACGCCAATGCCCGCAGGCTATTCGACCAGCGCCGGCTCCTTGGGCACGGTCGGGGCGGACGGGCTTTCTTCAAAGGTGAAGTCGAGCGTGTCTTCCTCGGGCTTTTTGGTGGCGCGGACGATGCCGCCTTTGGCCAGCCGGCCGAACAACAGCTCCTCGGCGAGCGGCTTTTTGACGTGCTCCTGGATCACCCGGGCGAGCGGGCGCGCGCCGAACAGCGGGTCATAGCCCTTTTCGGCGAGCCAGGCGCGGGCCGATGCGTCGAGCTCGATCGTGACATTGCGATCGGCCAGCTGCTCTTCCAGCTGCAAGATGAATTTGTCGACGACCCGCCCGATCGTTTCGGTCGACAACGCTGCGAATGAGATCGTCGCGTCGAGCCGGTTACGGAATTCGGGCGTGAACATGCGGTTGATCGCTTCGTGATCGTCGCCCTGACGGATGCCGCTGCCAAACCCGATCGCCGGTTTGGCTAAATCCGAAGCCCCGGCATTGGTCGTCATGATCAGGATCACATTGCGGAAATCGACATTCTTGCCGTTGTGGTCGGTCAATTTCCCGTAATCCATGACCTGCAGCAGGATGTTGAACAGATCCGGATGGGCCTTTTCGATCTCGTCGAGCAGCAGCACGCTGTGCGGGTGCTGATCGATCGCATCGGTCAACAGCCCGCCCTGGTCGAAGCCGACATAGCCGGGCGGCGCGCCGATCAGCCGCGAGACGGTATGCCGTTCCATGTATTCGGACATGTCGAAGCGGGTGATCTCGATGCCGAGTGTGCGGGCGAGCTGCCGGGCCACCTCGGTCTTGCCAACCCCGGTCGGGCCGGAAAACAGATAGCTGCCAATCGGCTTTTCGGCGTCGCGCAGTCCGGCACGGGCGAGCTTGATCGCCGAGACCAGCGCCTCGATCGCGCTGTTCTGGCCGAACACCATCGTTTTCAGGTCGCGATCGAGGTTGCGCAAGACTTCGCGATCGTCGCGCGACACACTTTTCGGCGGGATTCTGGCCATGGTCGCGATCACCGCCTCGACCTCTCGCGCGGTGATGGTCTTGCGGCGACGGTTTTCCGGGACCAGCATCTGCGCGGCACCGGTCTCATCGATCACATCGATCGCCTTATCCGGCAATTTGCGATCGCCGATGTAACGGTGCGACAGCTCGACCGCAGCGCGCAACGCGTCATTCGTGTAGCGCACCTTGTGGTGCCGCTCGTAATAGGGTTTGAGCCCGCGCAGGATTTTGACCGAGTCCTCGACCGTCGGCTCGTTGACGTCGATCTTCTGAAAGCGGCGGACCAGCGCGCGGTCCTTCTCGAAATAGTTGCGGTATTCCTTGTAGGTCGTCGAGCCGATGCAACGGATGGCCCCACCGGCCAAAGCGGGCTTGAGCAGGTTCGAGGCGTCCATCGCCCCGCCGCTGGTCGCCCCGGCGCCGATCACGGTGTGGATCTCGTCGATAAACAGGATCGCTCCCGGCTGCGCCTCGAGTTCCGACAGCACCGCCTTCAGCCGCTCCTCGAAATCGCCGCGGTAGCGCGTGCCGGCGAGCAATGCGCCCATGTCGAGGGCATAGATCGTCGCATTGACCAGCACCTCGGGCACCTCGCGCTGGACGATGCGGCGGGCCAGGCCCTCGGCGATCGCGGTCTTGCCGACACCGGGGTCGCCGACGTAGAGCGGATTGTTTTTCGAGCGTCGGCACAGGATCTGGATCGTGCGCTCGACCTCGGCCTCGCGGCCGATCAGCGGGTCGATGCGGCCCCCCTTGGCCTTCTTGTTGAGGTTGGCGCAATAGGCGTCGAGCGCATCGTGGCTGCGCTTTTGCGATTTTTCGTTGCGCTCCTCCTCGTCCGCCCCTTGCACGCGGCGGGTTTCCGAGCGGCCAGGCGCCTTGGCGATGCCATGCGAGATGTAATTGACCGCGTCGAACCGGGTCATGTCCTGCTCCTGCAGGAAATAGACCGCATGGCTCTCGCGCTCGGCGAACATGGCGACCAGCACGTTCGCCCCGGTTACCTCTTCGCGGCCGGAGGATTGGACATGGATGGCGGCGCGCTGTAGAACGCGCTGGAAGCTCGCGGTCGGCTTGGCATCGTCCTTGTGGGCGGCGATCAGGTTGCCGAGCTCGTTGTCGACATAGTTAAGAACCTCGCGACGCAGCCGGTCGAGATCGACGCTGCAGGCGCGCAGCACCGCGACCGCGTCCTGGTCCTCGGTCATCGCCAGCAGCAGGTGCTCGAGCGTGGCATATTCGTGGCGGCGGTCGTTGGCATGGGCCAGCGCCCGATGCAGCGATTTTTCGAGATTGCGTGACAGCACTCCCGCCCTTCCTTCCTTGCCTAGTCCTTTTCCAGCGTGCACTGCAGCGGATGCTGGTGCTGCCGGGCGAAATCCATGACCTGCGTCACCTTGGTCTCGGCCACTTCGTAGGTATAGACGCCGCAAATCCCGACCCCGCGGCGATGCACGTGCAGCATGATGCGGGTCGCTTCCTGTCGGCTCTTGGCAAAAAACCGCTCCAGAATGTGGACGACGAACTCCATCGGCGTGTAATCGTCGTTCAGCATCAACACCTTGTACATCGAGGGCTTCTTCGTCTTCGGCTTTGCCTTGACGACGACGCCCGTACCCGGTCCTTCCTCGCCGCGCTTTCCGTTGTCGCTCATATCGATCCGGGCCGATCGGCTTTCGTTGGCTCCATGATATTGGTTTTCCGCCGACCCGGAAAAGGGTTTTCCTCCGGTCGGGCAGAACTGCGGGGGCAAGCGCGGCGACATGGGCCGCTACTCCGCCCGGTATGGCCGGCTCAACAGCCGGTCGGTCATCGTCTCGATCGGCGCGCCGCGATGCAGCACCGCATCGACCGCCTCGCTGATCGGCATTTCGATCCCGAGTCTCGCGGCCAGCGCGGAGACGGCGGCCGCGGTCGCGACCCCTTCGACCACCGTTCGGCGCCCGCCGAGCGCCGCGTCGAGAGCTTGCCCACGACCGAGCGCCAATCCGAGAGCGTGGTTGCGCGATTGGACGGCGCTGCAGGTCAGCACCAGATCGCCGAGCCCGCACAGACCGCGAAAGGTCTCGGCCCGTGCCCCGAGAGCGAGCCCGAGCCGGACCATTTCGGCAAGCCCGCGGGTGATCAGCGCGGCCCGGGCATTGTCGCCGAGACCGCGCCCGACGACGACGCCGCACGCGATGGCCAGCACGTTCTTGACCGCCCCACCAATTTCGGCGCCGATCGGGTCCGACGACAGGTAGGGGCGAAAGTGGCTGCCGCCAAGCGCCCGGAGAAAGCTCTCGGCGAGCCCGAGGTCTGCGCTGGCGATGGTCACCGCAGTCGGCAGGCCGCGGGCGACTTCGCCGGCGAAGCTCGGCCCCGACAGCACGGCGGAGGGCGAAGCCGGCAACATCTCGGCCCCAATCTGCGACATCGTGGCGAGCGTGCCGGCCTCGATCCCCTTGGCGCAGTGCAGCAGCGGAAGACCGCGCGGCAAGGCCGGGCTTAGGCGATCCAGCATGCCGCGCAGAAACTGCGCCGGAACCGCGAGCAGTGCGGCCTCGGCGCCGGCTACTGCGGCTGCGATGGCGGCGGTGGCGGCAATCCCAGGATTGAGCGCGATGCCCGGCAAATAGGACGGGTTTTCGTGCCGCTCACTGATCGCGGCGGCGATTTCGGGGTCGCGCGCCCACAGCACGGGGCTGGCACCTGCGCGCTCGGCGACGATGGCCAGAGCCGTCCCCCAGGCGCCGGCGCCGATGATCGCGAGGCGCCTCACCGTTCCCGACCCTCGGGCATCATGCCTTGGCCCCTGCCCCCCGACGCGGCGGCGCCCCCGCATCGAGCGGCCAGCGCGGGCGCGGCGCCGCGTCGAGCCCGTCCGTGAGCCCGAGGCGCAGCCGCTCCAATCCCGCCCAGCCGATCATCGCCGCGTTGTCGGTGCACAGCGCCGGCGGCGGTGCCACGAAATCGAGCCCAGCCGCATCGGCAAGGCCGGCGAGGCGGCGGCGCAACCGCGTGTTGGCGGCCACCCCGCCAGCCGCCACCAGGGTGCGACCGTCGGGGTGGCTGCGGCGAAACCAGGCGATGGCATTAGCCGTGCGATCACATAAGGCGTCGCAGATCGCGAGCTCGACCGAAGCGGCCAGGTCAGCCCGATCGCGCGGATCGAGCGGGCCGTGCTCGACAACGACGCGGCGCACCGCGGTCTTGAGGCCGGAAAATGAAAATTCGCAGCCGGGCCGGCCAGCCATCGGACGCGGCAGGACAAATCGCCGGGCGTCTCCGTCGCGGGCTGCTCGCTCGATTGCCGGGCCGCCCGGATAGCCGAGCCCGACCAGCTTCGCGGCCTTGTCGAAGGCTTCGCCGGCAGCATCATCGAGAGTGGTGCCGAGCCGGGTGTAGCGGCCGACCCCGGCGCAGGCGAGCAGCTGGCAATGCCCCCCGGAGACGAGCAGCAGCAGGTAGGGAAACTCGACATCATCGCTAAGCCGGACGCTCAGCGCGTGGGCTTCGAGATGGTTGACCGCGATGAACGGCTTGGCCCTCGCCCAGGCGATCCCTTTCGCCATCATCGTGCCAACGATCAGTCCGCCGATCAGCCCGGGGCCTGCCGCCGCCGCGACAGCGTCGATATCGGCAAGGCGGGTTGCCGCCTCATCGAGGGCGCGCCGCACTAGGCCGTCAAGGTGTTCCAGATGCGCCCGCGCCGCGATCTCGGGCACGACCCCGCCATATGGCGCGTGGTCGGCCAGCTGGGAATGGACCAGGTTCGAGCGGATCCGCGGGCTCGGAAGCATCTCGCATACGACCGCCGCGGCGGTCTCGTCGCAGCTGGTTTCGAGGCCGAGAACGATCATCTGAAACGGCCGGCTCGCGGCCGGGCTTCACCGCATCGGCTCGCTGCGGGGCTCAGCTCGGCTGGGCCACCTCGTAGGTCTTCAGGGTCTTGTCGGTCGCGGCATCGATCTCAAGCAGCTTGACCGAATAGCCCCACAGCACGGCCACGTGACGCAACACTGCACGGCAGCTTTTTTCGGCAAGCAGCACGCCGTTGTGCACATAATGCGCAAGAATGAGGCAGCGATCGCCCCGCAAATCGACATCGACGACCTGAATGTCGGGTTCGCGCCGCGACAGATCGTATTGCCGCGAGAGTGCGGTGCGGATCTTGCGGTAGCCGATGTCGTCGTGGATCGCCTCGACCCGCAACGCGGGCTTGGTGCTGTCGTCGGAGACATGGAACAGGCGGAACTTGCGGATCATCGCCGGGCTCAGATGCTGCAGCACAAAGCTCTCGTCGCGGTAGTTGGCCCAGGCATGGCGCAGCACCCCATAGCCGTCGCCATTGCCGGCGATGTCGGGGAACCACGCCCGGTCCTCCTCGGTCGGCTCCTCGCAGATGCGGCGAATGTCCGACATCATCGCGAAGCCGAGCGCGTAAGGATTGAGCCCACTGAACCGCGGGTCGTCGAAATCCGGCTGAAACACGACGCTCGAATGCGAGTGCAGAAATTCAAGCATCGAGCCTTCGGTGATCAATCCCTTATCGTGCAGCCGCCGCATGATCTCATAGTGGCAGAAAGTGGCGCAGCCCTCGTTCATCATCTGCGTCTGCTTCTGCGGATAGAAGTACTGCGCGATCAGCCGGACGATGCGGATCAGCTCGCGCTGCCAGTCCTCGAGTCGCGGCGCCCGCTTCTCGATCAGATAGAGAAGATTCTCCTCGGGCAGCCCGAGCTCGCGTTTGATCTCCTGCAATCGCGCCTCGGCCGCGTCCGGATCCTCCTTGTCCCTGCCACTGCCTGGCACGGTGCGCCACAGATCGTTGTATGTCGCCTCGGCATGGGCCTGCCATTCCTCGGCCCGACGCTGCTCCTCGGCAAGATTAGGCTTGGTGCGGTGGGCGTAACGGTTAACGCCGTGGTCCTTCAGCGCGTGCGCGGCGTCGAGCACCCGTTCCACGGCTTCGACCCCGTGCCGTTCCTCGCATTTGGTGACATAGTCGCGCGCAAAGCTCAAGTAGTCGAGAATGCCATTGGCGTCGGTCCACTGTCTGAACAGATAGTTGTTCTTGAAAAAATGATTGTGGCCGAAGGCCGCGTGCGCCATGACCAGGGTCTGCATGGTCATGGAGTTTTCCTCCATGATGTAGCAGATGCACGGGTTGGAATTGATCACGATCTCGTAGGCGAGACCTTGCAGCCCCTTGCGATAGAGCGTCTCGTGAAAGGCGAAACGCTTGCCAAAGCTCCAATGCCGGTACATCAACGGCAAGCCGACCGACGCATAGGCGTCGAGCATCTGCTCGGAGGTGATGACCTCGACCTGAACCGGGTAGACGTCGAGCCCAAGCTCGTCGAGGGCGATCCGCTCGATCGCATCAAAGGTTTGGCGCAGCGACCCGTAATCCCAGTTCGGACCGCTGAACAGCGGCGCTGCGGCTTCGAGCCGCGGCATCGGCATGGTGGCGGTGTCAGGCACGCACGCCCCCTTTCGCAAACAGCTCATGGAAAACCGAGAATATCTGAGATGGATCGCCGACCCGCCGCATTGCGAAATGCGGGTGCGCCGGCGCCACCTCGCTATAGGCGCGCCACAAATCACTGTCGCGCGCCAGGCCGGTCAGGCTGCCGCCCATCCCGTCGCCAACCTCGACATAAGCAAAATACTGGCACAGCGGCAACACCTCGCCGCCCAAGAGCGACACGCAACGGCCGCTGTCCGCCCCGTAATTGTCGCCGTCGGAAGCTTGGGCTGCATAGATGTTCCAGCGGTCGGTCGAGTAGCGCGCCCGCGCGATCTCCAGCATTTTTTCGAGCGCCGTCGACACCACCGTGCCGCCGGTCTCGCGGCTGTAGAAGAACGTCTCCTCATCGACCTCCTCGGCCGTGCTGGTGTGGCGGATGAAGACGACATCGACGTGGCGGTAGCGGCGGATCAGAAAGACGTGCAGCAGCATGAAGAACCGTTTGGCGAGGTCCTTCATCGCCTCGGTCATCGAGCCCGACACATCCATCAGGCAAAACATCACCGCCTCGGTGTTGGGCCGCGGCACACGCTCAAAGCGATTGTAGCGGACGTCGAGCGGATCGATGTAGGGGATGATCTTGGTGCGGAACTCGGCGCGCTCGAGGTCGAGCTCGAGCTTTTTCACCTCCTCCTCGTCGCCGCGGACGCGGGCTTCAGCGAGCGCCTCGCGCAGCCCCTCGACCTCCCACATCTTGGGCCGCCGCAGCGAGATGCGCCGCGCCATGCTGTTGCGCATCGTGCGGCGGATGCTGAGATTGGCCGGGCTGCCGCTGACGGTGTAGCCAGCGCGCTGCAGATCGACCGCAAACGTCTCCCGCAGGCTCTTTTTGACCAAATCGGGCAGTTCGAGATCCTCAAAGAACATGTCGAGGAACTCGTCTTTCGACAGGGTGAACTCGAACGCGTCCTCGCCCGAGCCGTCCGGGCTGCCTTGCGAGCCGCCGCGCCCCTCGCCGCCCGTCGGCCGTGGGATTTCGTCGCCGCGTACATACTCCTTGTTGCCGGGCACGACATGCTCGTTGCGGCCGGTGCGCCGGCTATGGTGAAACGCCGGCTCGACGATCCCGCGCATTGGGATCGCCACCTTTTCGCCGTGCTCGACATCGGCGACCTTGCGTTTCCGCAGCGCGTTCTGCACCGCCGATTTGACCTCGGCGCGCGCCCGCGACAGAAACCGCTGCCGGTTGCTGAGGCTCTTGCCCTTGGGGTTGGGCCGGCGGTCGACAATGTTCATCGTCTTCCCTCCACAGCCGCCTTGCTCTCGCTGCCTGCCACTACCCGCTACCCGGCCTTGTTCACCCGCATGTACCATTCGACAAGCCGGCGCACCTGGCGCTCGGTATAGCCGCGCGACACCATCCGCTCGAGGAAGTCGGCGTGCTTTTTCTCGGTCTCGCTGTCCTTCTTGGAGCCAAAGCTGATCACCGGCAGCAGGTCCTCGACCTGTGAAAACATGCGCCGCTCGATCACCTCGCGCAACTTCTCATACGAGGTCCAGGATGGGTTGCGCCCGGAATTGGCGGCCCGCGCCCGCAACGCGAACTTGACGACCTCGTTGCGGAAATCCTTCGGGTTGGCGATCCCGGCCGGCTTCTCGATCTTCGACAGCTCCTGGTTCAGGAGCTCACGGTTCATCAGCTGGCCGGTGTCGGGGTCCTTGTAGTCCGAATCCTCTATCCACGCATCGGCATAGGCCACGTAGCGGTCGAACAGGTTCTGCCCGTAGTCGGAATAGGATTCGAGATAGGCCTTCTGAATCTCGTGGCCGATGAACTCGGCATAGCGCGGCGCCAGCTCGGCCTTGATGAAGTTCAGGTATTTCTTCTCGACGTCGTCCGGGAACTGCTCGCGCCAGATCGCCTGCTCGAGCACGTACATCAGATGCACCGGGTCGGCCGCCACCTCCTGGGTGTCGAAGTTGAAGGTGCTCGACAGCACCTTGAAGGCGAACCGGGTCGAGATGCCCTCCATGCCCTCATCGACCCCTGCCGCGTCGCGGTATTCCTGTCCCGATTTGGCGCGCGGATCGGTGTCCTTCAGGCTCTCGCCGTCATAGACCCGCATCTTCGAATGCAGGTTCGAGTTCTCGTGCGGCTTCAATCGCGACAGCACGCTGAAGCGCGACAGGATGTCCAAGGTCGAGGGCGCGCACGCCGCAGTCGACAGCTCGCTGTTTTGCAGCAGCTTCTCATAGATCTTGCGCTCCTCAGTCGAGCGCAGGCAGTACGGCACCTTGATCACCGAGATTCGGTCGATAAAGGCTTCGTTGTTCTTGTTGTTTTTGAAGGTCTGCCACTCGGCCTCGTTCGAATGCGCCAGCACGATGCCCTGGTAGGGAATGCCGCCGATATTCTCGGAGCCGACGTAATTGCCCTCCTGGGTCGAGGTCAGGAGCGGGTGCAGCATCTTGATCGGGGCCTTGAACATCTCGACGAATTCGAGCAGCCCCTGGGTCGTGCGGTTGAGCCCGCCCGAATAGGAATAGGCGTCGGGATCGTTCTGGCTGAAGAATTCGAGCTTGCGGATATCGACCTTGCCGACCAGGCTCGAGACGTCCTGGTTGTTCTCGTCGCCAGGCTCGGTCTTGGAGATGCAGATCTGCTTGAGGCGCGAGGGCTGCAGGCGGACCACGGTGAATTTGGTGATGTCGCCGCCAAACTCCTCGAGCCGCTTGACCGCCCAGGGCGAGATCGTGCCGGTCAGCCGGCGTTTCGGGATGCCGTAGCGCTTTTCCAGCTCGTCGCCGAGTGTCACCGGGTCGAACAGCCCAAGCGGGCTCTCAAAAACCGGGCTGATTTCCTTGCCGGCCTTCAGCACATAGACCGGCTCCTTTTCCATCAGCTGCTTCAACCGCTCGGCGAGCGAGGATTTGCCGCCGCCGACCGGGCCCAGGAGATAGAGGATCTGCTTGCGTTCCTCGAGCCCTTGCGCCGCATGGCGGAAGAACCCGACGATGCGCTCGATCGTCTCCTCCATCCCGAAGAAATCCGCGAATTCGGGGTAGACCTTGATCGTGCGGTTCATAAAGATGCGGCCGAGCCGTCCATCCTGGCTGGTGTCGACCATCGCCGGCTCGCCGATCGCCCGAAGCATGCGCTCCGCAGCGCCGGCGTAAAACGACGCATCGTCCGAGCATTTCCCCAGGTAATCCTCGATCGACAGCTCGACCTCGCGACGGTTGTCGTACAACCGTGAATAGAGTCCGAAAATTCCATCCTCGTCGAATCTCATGTCACACCTCAACGGCCCAATGCGCCACTCAACCATTCCACGCGGTCCCGATCAGACAACGCCGCGCGGTCAAAACCATTCGCCGAAATCCGCATCCGTTGCGACCCGCGGGCTCGGCACCCCGCGCCATGCGCTTGCGGCGGCCACCGCTCTGCGACCGCGGCGCCAACCATGATCGCCTGCCGCCATCAGATCGTTCCGCACCAGTGGCCAACGCAATCAGTATGCCAAGGCTTTGTGGCGAGAGTGCGGACCCTGGGCGTCATCACACGCCGGCTGACAGCAGCCCGCTTGCCCGGCCTCGGCTGATGCGCCATCCTACTGGATCCCAACAACATCTTGTGGCCACCTTTGCAATCCCTATCAGCATATATTGGATATAGGGAAATCCCAATAAAAATGTAGGTTAAGAACGGCGATTGTCATCGACCCGCGAGAGCAGCCGTGTCCGGGGCGCGGCCCTGCCTGCCCGCGACCGCGGCGTTCTGCCGCATCCCGGCAAATCGCCTTCGTTCCGGCAACCGCCACGTTGGCTCCGAGGCGCGCCAGCGTAGGTGGCGGACTCTCGCAATTGGGATTGTGCCTGCTGCGGCGGCCGAGCTGAGCGATCCGCGCTGCAGCCGAGCCAGAAATCCTCAGCCGAGGCCGGAGCGCACCGTGAAGGAGGCTTCGGTCTTGGCGTGAAGTTCGTCGAGCCCGACCCCCGGCGCCAGCTCGACCAGGGTCATGCCGGTGCGGTCGATCGTGAACACGCCGAGATCGGTGACGACAGTGTCGACGACCCCGGCCCCGGTCAGCGGCAAAGTGCAGCGGTGCAGCAATTTCGGCTCGCCCCGCGCGGTGTGCTCCATCAGCACGATGACCCGTTTGACCCCGGCGACGAGGTCCATCGCGCCACCCATGCCCTTGACCATGCGGCCGGGGATCATCCAGTTGGCGAGGTCGCCGTTTTCGGCCACCTGCATCGCCCCCAGGATCGACAGGTCGATGTGCCCGCCGCGGATCATGCCAAAGGATTGAGCGCTGTCGAAATAGCTGGTAGTCGGCAGTTCGGTGATTGTCTGCTTGCCGGCGTTGATCAGGTCGGCGTCCTCCTCGCCCTCGAACGGAAACGGCCCCATGCCGAGCATTCCGTTCTCGCTCTGCAGTTGGACCGTGATCCCCGGCGGGATGAAGTTCGACACCAGGGTCGGGATGCCGATGCCGAGATTGACGTAGAACCCGTCTTCAAGCTCGGCCGCGGCCCGGCGGGCCATATCGTCGCGTGACCAGGGCATGTTTTGCGCTCCTCTTCTTCACGCGCCGCGCCGGCGCACGGTGCGCTGCTTCTTCACGCGCCGCGCCGGCGCACGGTGCGCTGCTCGATGCGCTTTTCGAACGCTTGGGGGCGCACGATCCGCTGGACAAAGATGCCCGGCGTGTGGATGTGGTCGGGGTCGATCTCCCCCGGCTCGACCAGCCGCTCGACCTCGGCAACGGTGACCTGCCCCGCTGTCGCCATGATCGGGTTAAAGTTGCGCGCAGTCTTGCGATAGACGAGGTTGCCTTCCCGGTCGCCTTTCCAGGCATGGACGATGGCCAAATCGGCGACGAGCCCGCGCTCCATGACATAGCTCTCGCCGTCGAACTCGCGGGTCTCCTTGCCTTCGGCGATCAAGGTGCCGACCCCGGTCTTGGTAAAGAACGCCGGGACGCCGGCGCCGCCGGCGCGGATGCGCTCGGCCAAGGTCCCCTGCGGGTTGAACTCGAGCTCAAGCTCCCCCTTCAGATAGAGATCGGCGAACAGCTTGTTCTCGCCGACATAGGACGAAATCATCTTGCGGATCTGCTGGCTTTCCAGCAGCAGTCCGAGCCCCGCGCCGTCGATCCCGGCATTGTTCGAAATCACGGTCAGCCCGCTGACCCTTGAATCGCGGATCGCGGCGATCAGCTTCTCCGGGATGCCGCACAACCCGAACCCGCCGGCCATGATCGTCATGCCGTCGCGCAGCAGGCCGGCGAGCGCCGCCTTGGCATCGGGGTAGACCTTGATCATCGGCGGCTCCTGCGCCAGCTGAACCGTTCGTCCGTGGGTCGCTGTCCGGTGCGGACTGGGGTATTCTACAACGCGGCAAGCATTTGTCACCGCCGTCGGATGGCCGAATGTCGGGCGTGTTTAGGCCGGCTGGGAGCGCGGTTGCGCAGGATTGGAGCGCGCTGCGGCGCTGGCTCGGCGCCCGCGGCGGGGTGCTCGGCGCGACGGCGCCGCGGCAATTTGGCGGTGGCCTCGGCAATCTCAACTATCTGGTCGAGGTCGATGGCCGCCCGGCGGTGTTGCGCCGGCCCCCCGCCGGGCCGTTGCCGCGCGGCGCCAATGATGTGGCGCGCGAACACCAGGTGCTGTCGGCGCTATGGCGGGCTTATCCGCTGGCGCCGCGGGCGCTATGGTTCTGCCGCGACCCAGGCGTGCTCGGCGCGCCCTTCCAGATCATCGAGCATCGCGCCGGCATCGTGATCCGCGACAGCTTGCCGGCGGGGCTGATCAATCCGCCCGATATCGGCGCGGTCTTGAGCCGGCATCTGGTCGAAAGCCTCGCGGCGTTGCACGCCGTCGATCCGCAAGCAATTGGGCTCGACACGCTTGGTCGCCCGACCGGGTTTCTCGGCCGCACGGTCGAGGGCTGGGCGACCCGCGGGGCGGCGGTCATCGACCCGGCAAATCCGCGCGCCTTCGCCGAAACCGTCGCCTGGCTGCGCCGGCGGGTTCCGGCTGGTGCAGCGCCGTGCCTCATTCACTCCGATTTCAAGCTCGACAACATGATCTTCGACCCGGCGACGTTCGCCCCGGTCGCGGTCATCGACTGGGACATGGCGACCCGCGGCGACCCGCTGTCGGACCTCGCCGTGCTGCTGAGCTACTGGGCCGAGCCCGGCGATCCGGCCTGCATCGAGCGCCTGCGCCAGATGCCGACACAAGAGCCGGGCTTCTGGCGCCGGGATCAGGCCATCGGCGCTTATCGCCGCTTGAGCGGCCGAGCGGTGGACGATTTCGCCTTCTACCGGGTGCTGGCGCTGTTCCGCTTGGCGATCGTCTTTCTGCAGCTGTTCGACCGCTGGCGCCGCGATCCAGGCGGGAATTCCCAGGGCGCGCATTTTGGCGCGCTTGGGCGCGGGCTGCTCGATTATGCACTCGAGATCGCGCACCGGCTGCACTGAGCACGCTCGTCGCCCCGGCAGCCAGATTCGCAGGGCTGTTTCGGCAGAGGCGGCGCTGCGTCTAGCGCCATGTAAACGACTGCTCCCCGAGCGGTGAACATTTGAGACAGGCTCGTAGGATTTGGGCGGCGTCTGCCGGTACTTTATCGCCAACCTGGTTACGATTGCGA
This sequence comes from Allostellaceae bacterium, assembly GCA_036500965.1. GTDB lineage: Bacteria > Pseudomonadota > Alphaproteobacteria > ATCC43930 > CGMCC-115725 > AP-15. The sequence goes on from DASYBC010000097.1 coordinate 25,702, forward strand.
AAACGTTGATTTTCCTGCGGAATTTAGCTGGTCCCCAAACGGTTCGTAAGTTTAAGAACGCCGGTGGGGAGGATGAACCAGCCGATGTTCGTGCCATGCGAACGATGTCCACTGCGACGCAAACCGCTGTTCCGGCCCTTCGCCGAGGCCGAGCTCGCCTTTATTACCGAGATGAAGACTGACCACATCGTGGTGGCGCCGCGTTCGGACATCATCCAGGAGGACGAGGTCGGCGGCCCGGTCTACACGCTGTTCGAAGGCTGGGCGATCCGTTATCACCGACTGCCCAAGGGCACCCGACAGATCCTCGACATCGTCCTCCCCGGCGACACGATCGGCCTCTCGTCGGCGCTCCTCGGCACGATCAGGCATTCGGTGCAGGCCGTCACCCCGACGACATTGTGCGTGCTCTCGGGCCGCGAAGTGCGCGAGCTGTTCGAACGCCACCCGGGACTGGCGTTGAACATTCTGGCAACCCGGGTCGAGGAAGAGCAGCGCGGCGACGTGCGGGTGTCGTTGCTCGGCCGCAGCAACGCCGAGCAGCGGATTGGCTATCTGATGCTCGAAACCTTTGACCGGCTGCAGCAACGCGGCATGGTCAACGGTGGCTCGACCTGCCCGTTCCCGCTGCAGCGGCGCGACATCGCCGACGCTGTTGGCCTCTCGCGCGTTCATGTCGCACGCACGCTCGATCGGCTGCGCGAGGCGCGGCTGGCCGAGATCCAGCACGGCGTCCTGGTGCTGTTCGACCGGGCGCGGCTCGCCGAGCTCGCCGGCTACGTCCCGCTGCGGGTCGCAAATGGCAGACGGGTCCTGCTGTAACGCGCCGAGCCAACCTTTGGCCGCCGCGGCCTGGCAACCGGGGTCAGCCCTGCGGCGCGCCCAGCGTCCGTGCGATCAGCGCGCCCAGCTCGCCGAGCCGGAACGGCTTGGTAAGGAACGGCACCGCCGGCTGCGCGATCGTTTCGCGGTAGCGCAGATCGCCCGAGGTCAGAATCGCTGGGATCCCGAGTGTCGTGGCGTGCTCGGCGAGCGAGCCGCCCTGCTCCCCGCTCATCACGCAGTCGATGATCAAGAGCTCAACCAGTTCGCGCGCAAGCAGCTCTCGGGCCTGCTGCGCCGAGCCGGCCGAGAGCACCAAATGGCCGCCGTCGCGTAGAAACTCGCAGACGACCTCGCGCACTTCGACATCGTCTTCCACCACCAGAATGCGAGGCACGACCAAGCTCCAATATGCGGAAGCAGGATACATAGGATACACGTCTGCTATTCCCATTCAAGCGGGCAGAGGTGGCCGTCGGGCGAGCTCAATCGGTCGCTGCTAAAGCCGGCTTTTGGCCTCGTTTGCGTTGCGCGCTCGCCTCGTTTGCGTTGCGGCGCTCAAGGAACGCCGCTGATTGGCGAGGCGCTGCGGGCCGCCGTCGCGGGTCGGCCACTTGCAAGAAAATTCTTGCATCGGCGCCGCCCGCATCCGACATTGCCGCCTGGCTGGGGTGCCGTGCAGCCGCGAACCGAGAGTTCGTTGCCGGACGGCTGAGAACAAACCCAATGAACCTGGCCGGGTTCGCCCGGCGAAGGGAGTCCGTTATCGCCGCGTCCCACACCGCGTCGTCGCAGCGCCCGAAAACCGTCGTCATCGGCGCCGGGGTGATTGGGCTGGGGATCGCCTGGCGCCTGGCCCAGGCGGGCTGCCCGGTCGCCGTCTACGATCGCGGCGAGGCCGGCCATGGCGCCAGCTGGGCGGCGGCCGGAATGCTTGCCGCGGCGGTCGAGGCCGAGCCTGGCGAGGAGCCGCTGCTGGCGCTGACCCTCAAAAGCCAGCGCCTGTGGCCGGATTTCGCGCGCGAGCTCGAGGCTGCTTCCGGGATTGCGATCGGCTATCGGGACGAGGGCACCATCGTCGTTGCCCTCAACCGCGACGACGCTGAGCAGCTGCGCTTTACCTACCGCTTCCAAACCGGCCTCGGGCTCGACCTCGAATGGCTGTCGGGCGCCGAGGCGCGCCGCCGCGAGCCGCATTTGCGCCCCGGCATTCCCGGCGCGGTGCTGAGCGCGCGCGACCATCAGGTCGATAACCGTCTCGTCGCCGGCGCCCTCGCGGTCGCGGCGCAGCGCGCCGGCGCGGTGCTGCACGAAGAGTGCCGGGTCCGGGAGGTTGAAATTTCCGGCGGGCGGGCCGGCGCGGTGGTGACCGACCGGGGCCGCGAGGCCGCCGACCTGGTGGTGCTCGCCGCTGGCGCCTGGTCGCGCGAGATCGGCGGCGTTCCGCCCGCCTACCTGCCGCCGGTGCGCCCGATCAAGGGGCAGATGCTGGCCTTGTGCATGGATCCGGCGGCGCCGCTGCTGCAACATGTGATTTGGCTGCCGCGCGGCTATCTGGTGCCGCGGCTGGACGGGCGTCTGATCGTCGGCGGCACCGTCGAGGAGCACGGGTTCGACGACACGGTAACCGCCGGTGGGCTGCTGGCCTTGATTGAGGGTGCCTGGCGCGCGGTGCCGGCGATCGAGGAATTGCCGATCGCCGAGACCTGGGTCGGTTTTCGCCCCGGCTCGCGCGATGATGCGCCAATGCTCGGACCGAGCGGCATCGACGGGCTGGTCGTCGCCACGGGCCATCATCGCAACGGCATCCTTCTAACCCCGGTGACGGCGCAAGCGATCAGCGCCTATGTGCTGAGCGGGCGGCTGCCCGATTGCCTGCTTCCGTTCAGCCCTGAGCGCTTCGTCGCCGCGGCGCTGCCGGCCGAGGATAGGGCGCGCCCGTCTGTTGCCTCGGCTGCCCAATGACCCGGCTCAAGATCAACGGCGTCGAGGAAGAGGTCGCGGTCGAGACCCTGGCCGAGCTGCTGGTCGCCCGCGGTGTCGATCCGAAGGCGCGGTTTCTCGCCGTCGCCATCAATGGGGCGGTGGTGCGCCGGGCGGAATGGCCAGCGAAACCGCTATCGCCGGGCGACGATGTCGAGATTGTCCGCCCGTTGCAGGGCGGCTGATGCAACCGTTGCGAAGGAACACCCCTCGATGACCGATCCGCTGATGATCGCCGGCGCCGCGCTCACCTCGCGCCTGTTCGTCGGCACCGCCGGCTACCCCAATCAGCAGGTGCTGCTCGACTGCCTCGAAGCGAGCGGCGCCGAGATCGTCACGGTGTCGATCCGGCGCATCAGTCTCGAGGGCTACGCGGAGAGCCTCGTCGATCTGCTCGGCGACCGCTGCCGGCTGTTGCCCAACACCGCCGGCTGCGTGACCGCGCGCGACGCGATCCTGACCGCCGAGCTGGCCCGCGAAGCGCTCGAGACCGACTGGCTCAAGCTCGAGCTGATCGGCGACCGCGAGACGCTCTACCCCGATGTCGAGCAGCTGGTCCATGCCGCCGACGAGCTGGTGCGCAAAGGGTTCACTGTGCTGCCCTACTGCAACGAGGACCCGGTGGCCTGCCAGAAGCTCGCCGATGTCGGCTGCGCCGCGGTCATGCCGTTGGGCTCGCTGATCGGTTCGGGGATGGGCATCGCGAATCCGGCCGCGATCGAGCTGATTTGCCGACGCAGCCCGGTGCCGGTGGTGCTCGACGCCGGGGTCGGCACCGCCTCCGATGCGGCGCTGGCGATGGAATTGGGCTGCGACGCCGTGCTGGTCAACACGGCGATCGCCAAGTCGCACGACCCGCGGCGAATGGCGGCGGCGATGCGCGCCGGGGTCGAGGGCGGGCGGCTCGCTCACCTCGCCGGGCGCATCCCAAAGCGCAGCTTTGCCGAGCCGTCGAGCCCGCAGCTCGGTCTCGTCGGCACCTGACCAACGCCCGCGTTTGCCGGCGCGGTCTTCTCGCCGGTCAGCGGATCGGCGGCGGCGTCACCCCAGGCGGCAAAGCTTGCCGGCCGGTGACCTTGGGCGCGCCGGCAGGCGCCGCCGGCAACGGCGGCTGGCCGGTGGTTTCCGGACCCGGCGCTGTCGGAGCGGCCGCCCGGTCGAGATCGGACAGCAGTTGATCGCTGACTCGGGGGTCGATCGGCAAGTGCTGCGCCGCCTGAAAGCGGATGATCGCATCGCGGGTCTGCGGCCCGATCGCGCCATCGGCCGGCGCCGACAAAAAGCCGAGCCGCTGCAGCGCCGTCTGCGCCGCGGCAACCGGATCGCTGCAGCGCCGTCTGCGCCGCGGCAACCGGATCGCCCGCCGAGCCGCTGGCGATCGACTGGCCGGTGGCGCGCCGATAGGCGCGCATCGCCTGCTGCGTCTTTGCCGACATCACTCCGTCGACCGGACCCGGAGCATAACCAAGCCCGGCAAGCCGGGCCTGAAGCGCGGCGATCGGTCCGGACGTGCTGCTTTCAGGAGCGGGGCCGGCCGCCGCCGGCACCGTGCACCCCAGCACCGCCGCGAGGCCGACGGCGATGAATTTCGCACCGGCTCTCAACCTACCCTCGCTTCATGACGTCCCCTTGCAATAACCGCAGCCAGCGCTCGACGCGCTCGCGGTTGACGCCGAAATCGCCGCGGCCATAGCGCGACCGGCTGTAGAGGGCGATGCCGGAGCGGCCGGGGCCGAGCGCCACGAACTCGACCGTGACGATGTCGGGAAGGCGAAACACCGCCGAATGCTGGATATAGACCAGCCGGCGCCGTTCTGTTGGCGTTTCCACCGGCACGGTCCGCGGCTCGGCGGCGATCATCGTTGTCCAATCGTCGCGCAGGCGTTGCCAGGGCAACGCAAAGGCCGGGGCGATTAGACCCGGAGGCGCCGCGCAATAGCCGGGCGGACAGGCGAGAAAGCTCGGCCGCGGCAGCGGCGGGCGCAGCGCGGCGATCTCGACCCGCTCCCGCGGCAACAGGCGATCCTGGTCCGGTCGGCTCATCAGCATCCGCACCGCGGCGACCAGCGCTATCGCCGCCAGCCCGGCGCCAAGCAATCCGGTCACGACTGGGCGAGCCCGCATTCCTCTCCGCTCCAAACGCGCCTCGGTTCCGATTGGAGGCCGCGGCGCGACTATGCCATAACCCCGCTTGCAACGCAGAGGCGGGACAATATGCACGGGGCGGCAAATAGGCAGAACCGGGCGACGCCGAAATCTCATGAACAAGTGATCGACAATCAGGCGCCTGCCGTTGCCGGCCTCCGGGTCGGGGTCGCCCCCGCAATCGCGGCGCAGGCGCAGGATATGGCGATCTATGCGCCCGATGGTCTAGCCGGCGGGATCGCAGCGCTCGCCGCCGAGCCAGTCTTCGCCGCGATCCTGGAGCGCGCCGGCCCGCCGCGGTTTCGCCGCCGGCGCAACGGCTTTGCCACCCTGCTGCATATCATTCTGGAGCAGCAAGTGTCGATCGACGCGGCGGCGGCGATGCATCGCCGGCTGAGCGGGCTCTGCCGTCCGCTGACGCCCGATGCGTTTCTCGCCCTGGACGACGCGACCTTGCGCGCTTGCGGGTTCAGCCGGCAGAAGATGGGCTATGGGCGCCAGCTTGCCGAAAAGGTGCATGGCGGCGTATTCGACTTTGCCCGCCTCGCCGCCGTCGATGATGCGGCCGCACACGCGGCGCTCGTCGCGCTCAACGGCATCGGCCGATGGAGCGCCGAAATCTATTTGATCTTTGCGCTCGGGCGCCCCGATATCTGGCCTGCCGCCGATCTCGGGCTGCAGATCGCGGTGGGCGAGCGGCTGGGCCTCGCCGCGCGCCCGACCGAGCCCGAGCTGCGACAGCTTGGCGAGGCTTGGCGGCCCTGGCGCTCGGTCGCGGCCTGCCTGTTCTGGCAGTCCTACCTGCACGATCGCGGCCGGGTCCCGCCGGTGCTGGCGGCGGAGCTCTACCCCTAATCCGCGAAAGCATCGCACCGATGCCGAGCATCCGAGCGCTTTGCGTCTATTGCGGCTCTGCGGGCGCGGTCGCCGAACCCTATCGCCAGGCGGCGAGCGAGCTTGGCGCCCGGCTCGCCGCGGCCAGCGTTGAAATTGTGTTCGGCGGCGGCCGGGTCGGGCTGATGGGATTGCTCGCCGACGCGGCGCTTGCCAAAGGCGGCCGGGTGACCGGCATTATCCCGGCCCGGCTGCGCGACGCCGAGCTTGCCCATGCCGGAGCGAGCGAGCTGGTCGTGGTCGCCAGCATGCACGAGCGCAAGCGGCTGATGGCCGAGCGGGCCGACGCATTTGCGATTCTTCCGGGCGGCATCGGCACCCTGGACGAGACGTTCGAGATGCTCAGCTGGAAACAGCTCGGCCTGCACGACAAGCCGATCTTCCTGGTCGATATCGAGGGCTATTGGGCGAAGCTGCGCGCATTGCTGGACGATATTGTCGAGCGCGGCTTTGCACGGGCGGAGACCCGCGGTTTGATGCGGGTTGTCCCCTCCGTCGCGGCGCTGTTGGCTGCGATCGCGTAAGCGGGCGCATTTTCTGCCGGAAGCCGTCCGAGCGGTTCTGACCGGCCTTTCTCGGTCGTGGACCTATCCGATTGGTGCAGCGAGCCGATCGCCTTTGCAACGGCGATATCCCCGACGGCGGTGGATAAGTCAGTGCAAAATCCCGGGCCAAGTCGGTTGCCCGCCAACCATTTCAATCATTAGGCCTGTTTGCCTAAAGATTAGGCGAATTCGTATCCCATTGAAAGAGCTTGCAAGTTCGCGCGTGCCGACGCCGTTTGGACGCTAATTTGGTAAACACTCTGTAACACTTTGAAACAATGCCGCATTTCGGCCCGGTTCGCCAGGCAACGCCGGCACTGTGCACAAATGCCGCGGCTAGGATTGCCGCGAAGATGCGGCCGCTGCGGCGCCGGACTGGTTTGTCGGCTTGTCGCGATACTCCGCGGCCTCTATCTTCGCGCCTTGGCATCGGCGCCGGCGGCTGGCGCTGCGGCGGTAAGCGAGGATGGCACGGATGACGAAGATCAAGGTGGCACGGCCGGTCGTCGAGCTCGATGGCGACGAGATGGCCCGCATCATGTGGACCTTCATCAAAAACAAGCTGATCTAGCCGTACCTCGAAGTCGACCTGAAATACTATGACCTCGGCATGGAAAGTTGCGACGCCCTTACGTCAGTGCGACAAGAGAGGCTATAATCATCAATAGATCAACTCAGCCGAAACGAAAGCGGCGCGCGGAGGTGCAAGCATGTCAGATCTCGAAATCGTTTGGACGAAGGTTGATGAAGCACCTGCGCTTGCTACGTTTTCCCTTCTGCCGATCGTCCAAGCCTTCGTCGGGACGGCCGGCGTGAAGCTGAAGCTGAAGGACATTTCGCTGACTGGCCGCATCATCGCCAACTTCCCCGACAAACTGACACCAGCGCAAAAGATTAATGACGAGCTCGCCGAACTTGGCCAACTTGCGATGCGCCCCGAGGCCAACATCATCAAGCTGCCCAACATCTCCGCCTCGATCCCGCAGCTGAAGGCCGCGATCAAGGAGCTGCAGAGCAAGGGTTACGACGTGCCGGACTATCCGGACAGCGACGCGACGCCAGCGGATAAGGAAGTCCGCGCCCGCTACGGCAAGGTGCTTGGCAGCGCCGTCAATCCGGTGCTGCGCGAAGGCAATTCCGACCGCCGCGCCGCCGCCGCCGTGAAGCAGTACGCGCGCAGCCATCCGCATAAGATGGGCACCTGGACCAAGGACTCGAAAACGCGCGTGGCGCACATGTCGGGCGGCGATTTCTACGGTTCGGAAGTCGCGGCGACCATTGCGGCACCGACCAATGCCCGTATCGAATTGGTCGGCAGCGATGGCGCGGTCACGGTGCTGAAGGCGAAGACGCCGCTTCAGACCGGCGAGATCATTGACGCGTCGGTAATGAACCGTAAGGCGTTGCGCGCCTTCTTCGCCGCACAGCTCGACGCCGCGAAGAAGGACGGCATCCTATTCTCGCTGCACGTCAAGACGACCATGATGAAGGTCTCCGATCCCATCATCTTTGGTCATTGCGTTTCGGTGTTCTTCGCCGATCTATTCGAGAAGCATGGCGCTACACTGACGCGCCTTGGCGTTGATCCCGACAACGGCGTGGGCGATATGCTGGCCCGGATCGAGAAATTGCCGGAGGCTGAAAAGGCGGCGATCAAGGCCGATATCGAGGCCACCTACGCGAAGCGGCCCGGCCTAGCCATGGTCGATTCCGACCGTGGAATCACCAATCTGCACGTGCCGAGCGACGTGATCATCGATGCATCGATGCCGGCGATGATCCGCGAATCCGGGCATATGTGGGGTCCTGACGGCAAGCTGCACGAGGTGATCGCCGCGATCCCCGATCGTTGCTACGCGACGCTGTACCAGGCCGTCATCGAGGACTGCAAGACGCATGGCGCCTTCGACCCGAAGACGATGGGCTCTGTGCCGAACGTTGGGTTGATGGCGCAGCAAGCCGAGGAGTATGGCTCGCACGACAAGACGTTTGAGGTCGCCACGGGCGGAACGGGGGGCGGAACGGTGCGCGTGGTCGCCGATGACGGCAGGGTTCTGCTGTCGCAGCCGGTCGAGACCGGCGACATCTTCCGGATGTGCCAGGTCAAGGACGCGCCGATCCGGGACTGGGTCAGGCTTGGGGTGCGCCGCGCGCGCCTGACCGGCAATCCAGCGGTGTTCTGGCTCGACGCCAAACGCGCGCACGACGCGCAGTTGATCGCTAAGGTCGAGACATACCTGAAGCACGAGGACACATCGGGTCTCGACATCCGCATCCTGGCGCCGGTCGAGGCACTGAAGTTCTCGCTCGACCGCATCCGCAAGGGGCTCGACACCATCTCCGTCACGGGCAATGTGCTGCGCGACTACTTGACCGATCTTTTCCCGATCATGGAGCTGGGCACGTCGGCTAAGATGCTGTCGATCGTTCCGCTGCTGGCGGGCGGCGGGCTGTTCGAGACCGGGGCCGGCGGTTCGGCGCCCAGGCATGTGCAGCAGTTCCAGCAGGAAGGCTATCTGCGCTGGGATTCGTTGGGTGAGTTCCTGGCGCTTGGCGCTTCGTTGGAACATCTGGCGCAGACAAGCGGGAATAAGGACGTGCAGGTTCTGGCCGAGACGCTCGATGAGGCCAACGGCAAGATCCTCGAATACAACCGTTCCCCGGCGCGGAAGATGGGCGAACTGGATAATCGTGGCAGCCATTTCTATCTGGCGCTGTATTGGGCACAGGCGCTGGCCGGGCAGGACAAGAGCCCGGCACTGGCAGCCCGCTTCAAACCGCTGGCGGCGTCGCTGGCGGCCAACGAGGCCAAGATCAATGCCGAGCTGATCGCCGCGCAGGGTAAGCCGGTGGATACTGGCGGTTATTATCTGCCCGATCCGGCGAAGACATCGGCGGCGATGCGGCCGAGTGCGACGCTGAACGCTGCGCTCGCCGCTCTCTGACGCGGGCAATGGGGCACAATCGGCCGCCGAATTGACATAAGGGAGAACGACAATGCGGCTCAGCATCCTCGACGACTACCAGGGGGTGGCGCTTGGCATGGCGGATTGGTCGCCGGTCAGGACCCGCGGTGTCGAGATCGCCGTCGAGCGCCATGCCTTCGCCGACGAGGATGCGGCGGTGCGCGCGCTTGCCGATTCTGAGCTGGTCGCGGCGATGCGCGAGCGCACGGCGTTTACGAAATCGGTCGTCGAGCGCCTGCCAAAGCTGAAGCTGCTGATCACGACCGGCATGCGCAACGCCTCGTTCGACATGGCGATGCTGAAGGATCGCGGCGTCACCGTGTGTGGTACCGGCGGCCCCGGCGGCGGCAATGAGGACACCGCCGAACTCGCCTGGGGACTGATCCTCGGCGCCGCCCGGCGGATCGCCGAGGACCACCAGTTCATGAGGCAGGGCGGCTGGCAGACCCGGATCGGCCATCGCGTCGCCGGCAAGACGCTCGGCCTGCTCGGCCTCGGGCGGCTCGGCAGTGCTGTCGCCCGCGTCGGCATTGCCTTTGGCATGAAGGCGATCGCCTGGAGCCAGAACCTGACCGCCGAGAAAGCCGCAGCGCAGGGTGTCGAGCGGGTCGAGAAGGACGAATTGTTCCGCCGCTCCGATATCCTCTCGGTGCATCTGGTGCTAAGCCCGCGCAGCCGCGGCCTGGTCGGCGCGCGCGAGATCGGGCTGATGAAACCTTCGGCGATCCTCGTCAACACCTCGCGCGGCCCAATTTGCGACACCGCGGCGATCATCGCCGCGCTAAGGGACGGGCGGCTCGCCTATGCCGGGTTCGACGTCTATGACAAGGAGCCGCTGCCGATCGATCATCCGCTGCGCACCGCGCCCAACGTGATCCTGACCCCGCATATCGGCTATGTGACAGACGAGAACTACCGAAGCTCCTACCCGCAGATCGTCGAAGATGTCGCCGCCTACCTCGACGGCAAGCCGATCCGCGTGATCTAACGGCCGAGCATTGGGCCGCCAAACCGAATGGGCCGCAACAGCCTTCTCATCCGGCCCTCAGCCGATGACGACATCGCAGCCATCACCGCGATTTATCGTCACCACGTCCGGCACGGCGTCGCCTCGTTTGAGGAGATCCCACCCGATCGCGACGAGGTCGCGCGCCGCCGCTGCGCGATCCTCGACCGCGGGCTGCCCTATCTCGTCGCCGAGCGGGCCGGCCGGATCATCGGCTATTGCTACGCGAGCCCGTATCGGAGCCGCTCGGCCTATCGGTTCACCATCGAAGATTCGATCTATGTCGACGCCGCCGAGCTCGGCCGCGGTATCGGCCGGGCGTTGCTCTCCGAGCTGATCGAGCGCTGCACCGTGCTCGGCTATCGCCAAATGGTGGCGGTGATCGGTGGCAGCGAGCAATGGCCGTCGATCCGCCTGCACCAGGCGCTGGGGTTCGCCCGGGTCGGCGTGCTGCCGGCGATCGGCTTCAAATTCGGCGGCTGGGTCGATACGGTGCTGATGCAGCGCAGCCTCGGTCCGGGGGCTGCGACCGTGCCCGGCGAAACAGGAGGCGAGCATGGCTGACGCATTTGCCGATCCCGAGCGGATCGACGGCTACCACGCACATATCTATTACAGCCCGGCGACGCAGGCCAAGGCCGAGCGGCTGCGCCATGGGATCGGCGAGCGCTTCGCCGCCAGGATCGGCAGCTGGCATGACGAGCCGGTCGGCCCGCACCCGGTAGCGATGTACCAAGTGGCCTTCGCCGCCGCCGAGTTTCCGCGGCTCGTGCCGTGGCTGATGCTCAACCACGACGGGTTGGACGTGCTAGTCCATCCGCAATCCGGCGACAGCGTCGCCGACCACACGCGTTATGCGATGTGGCTCGGCCAGCCCTTGCCGCTGCGGGTCGATGTCCTGCGGCGCTCGCCCAGCCCCAGCTAACCCATGCGCGAAGTCATATCCGGCCGATCACCAGCAAGATAATCACGATGATCAGCAGCAAACCGAGCCCGCCGCTCGGATAATACCCCCATCCGCCGCTATAGCCCCAGGTCGGTAGCGCGCCGATCAACAGCAGAATCAAGATGATGAGGAGAATGGTGCCTAGCATCGCTGCGTGTCGCTGTCGTTGATTCCTGAGACAAAAACCCGCGACGCACGGCACCGGTTCCACGTGCGGTTTTGAAAGTGCGGCACTCGCCAAACCTGGTGTGTCGGCCGCCGGCAGGCACGCTGCGAGTAGCGGCGTCAGCTGCGCCGGGGCCAGGTCCAGTGGCGGACGGGGCCGCAATCGACATGGACGAAGCCGGAGCGCGGGTAATAGCCCACCCCGCCACCTCCAAGGCTCAATGCGGCGTTGCGAACCTGCTCCAGACTGCGCCCCTCGCTGCGCAGATCGACGGCCATGCCCTTGATGTGGTAGCTATTCTTGGCCACACCGGCATGTTCGAGATAGAGCCGCCGGTTGGTGGTCGGCGAGCGGTAGCCGCAAACCACCAGGAACGGATCGGTGGTATCGAGGCGGTTGCGCAACATGCCCAGGACATCGAGGACGCCGGCGTTCATTGGCCGGATCTCGTCGGTGTCATGGTCCCGCAGGATCCAGTTGATGTCGCGCACCGCCTCGCGGATGTAGTGGCCGTCGGCCCAATAGACGGTGCGCAGCCACTCCCCAGTATGCACATTGTAGAGCGATACCGATCGCGGAGCGAAGGATAATGCCGTGGCGGGCTTGACCAGACCAACGGCAGCAACGGCGGTCGCGGCGCCGAGAAGCCGGCGTCGGCTCAACAGTGTAGATGGCTGCAATGGTAGCTCCCCCAATTCCCCGGGAGGGGCCATAGCATTCAAAGTTCCGTTGAACAAGCCCGATCGGGCGAAACCGGCGCGTCTGTCGCGAGATGCTGCGATTTGCGTTGCATCGGTTGAATCAAATTACTAGACTATCTCCTTTAACGTTGGCTGGCGACCAAATCTCGCGTAATTGGCGCCGGTTTTGCCCGGTCGAGATAGGCCCAGATCTTGCCGTCACGGTGATAGGGATCGGCGCGGAAATCGATCGAGCCATCCGATTCGACGCCAGCGGTGCGATAGACGATGAAGACCGGCACCGGCTTCGGCAATGCCCGCCCATGGGTGCGATTGACCTCGATCCCGCGGGCGATCGCCTCGGGGCTTTGCCCGAGCAGCAGCGCCGCGAGCTCATTCGGGTTTTCGACGCGCACGCAGCCATGGCTCATCATCCGGTCGGCCGCCTGAAACCGCCATTTCTCTGGAGTGTCGTGCAGATAAACGTCGAAGCGGTCCGCCATCTCGAATTTCAGCCGGCCGAGCGCGCTGTAGGGCCCCGCTTCCTGCTGCACCGCCATCGGCCCGCGCCACCGCATGTGGTGCTCGGCCAGGTAATGGCGATCGCTCGCCAGCTTCGGCCGGATCTCCTTTACGAAGATCGAGCGCGGAATGTTCCAGGGCGGGTTGAACAGGACCCCGCGGATCACCGACTGAAGCTCGGGAGTCTGGTCGTCGACCTCGCCGACGACGACCCGCGTCGTGAACAGAGGGATGCCGTCGCGGAACAGGTGAAGGCGGCTTGCAGCGGCATCGACCACGACGCGGTTGGCGGGCATGTGCCGCGGCAGCCAGCGCAGGCGCTCGAGATTGATAGCGAGCTGCCGGGCGCGCCATCGCGCCTCCGCGACGCCGATCCGCGGCAGCTCCGCTTCACGATCGCCGGCGGCAACCGCACGATAGGCTACGTAAGCGCGGCACATCGCCCGGTATTCGGGCGAGGATGGGGCGAGTGCCTCGACCGCTGCCGCCGGATCTGGGGCGGCGGTAGCAGCGTCAAGCGCGGCGACGGCATCGATCGGCCCCGGCCGCAAATCCTCGTCGTCGTCCCGGTCCCGAACCGGCACGGCACCGCCGGCCAGCGCGTCGGCGTAGGATAAAAACGCGTCCGAAAGCAGGAGGTCGCGCTCGATCGGCAACAGCGCCGCCCAGTGCCGGGTGAGGCTCGTGCCGTGAAACAGCGCTGGGTCGAGGCCCTGGTCGCCGGCATGCCGCACCGCCTGCCACAACGCGGCCGCCTGGGCCGGATGGCGGTCCCAAACCATCTGGTAATGGTGCGCCAGATAAAAGCGTCGCAGCAGATGATCGTTCAGCCGCTCGCCGGCGATCGTCAGCCGGGATGCCGGATCGAGCCGGTCCTCGATCTCGGCATTGCCGTCGAACGGGGTCAGGGTCGCCGGCCCAGCACCGCCGGCAATGGTAGGGGCTGGAGGAGGAGCCGGCGGGTCCGCCATCGCGCGCGCCGACCACAGCGCGAGCCCCGCTGCAGCGAGGCTCAAGGTGACGCCGCTTGCGGCCCAGCGCCGCGCGGCACTGTGCCGAAATGTTGGGCGTCTCGGCGCTCGCCCTCGCTTACCCGGTCTCCGGCCGACGGCGTCGCCGTCAAAATCAGGGCGATAAATGGAAATTGCTTTCCCCCGTAACACTGGCCCCCCGTAAGATTGGCGGTGCGGCCATCTCGCGTGAGCCTATCACGCGCAAGCCCGCTCCGCATCTGACGCGTGCGGAGAACGGCGCGGCGAGGCAAAGCGTTGCGGACGGAGATTAAGAAGGCATGAGCGGCGCGGGCACCGACCAGCAAACCCCGCACAGCGTGCTGCGCGCGGTGTTCGGCTTCGACAGCTTCCGCGGCTCGCAGCAAGCGGTCATCGAGCAGGTCGCCGGCGGCGGCGACGCGATCGTGCTGATGCCAACGGGCGGCGGCAAATCCCTGTGCTATCAGATCCCGGCATTGCTGCGCCGGGGCGTCGGCGTCGTCGTCTCGCCGCTGATCGCGCTGATGAAGAACCAGGTCGATGCGCTGGCCCAGCTGGGCGTGCGCGCCGCGGCGCTGAACTCGCGCCTCGCGCCGGCCGAGGCGGCGGCGATCGAGCGGGCGGTCGGCGACGGCGCGCTCGACCTCGTCTACGTGTCGCCCGAGCGGCTCCTGACCCCGCGCTGCCTCGATCTGCTCGGACGAACCCGGCTCGCCCTCTTCGCCATCGACGAGGCGCATTGCATCTCGCAATGGGGCCACGATTTCCGCCCCGAATACCAGCAATTGTCGATCCTCAAGCAGCGCTTTCCGGCGGTGCCGCTCCTAGCGCTGACCGCGACCGCCGACGAGCCGACCCGGCACGACATCATCGCCCAGCTCGGGCTCAGCCACGCCCCGGTCTTCGCCGCCGGCTACGACCGCCCGAACCTCTACTACCGCATCGTGCCCAAGCGCCGCCCGCTCGACCAATTGTGGCGCTTTCTCGAAGCCGAGCACCCGAGCGACGCCGGGATCGCCTACTGCTTCACCCGCAAGTCGGCGGACGAGACGGCGGCCTGGCTCGCGGCGCGCGGACGCGTAGCGGTCGCCTACCACGCCGGGCTCGACAGCGCGGTGCGCGAGCGCCACCAGGAGCGCTTTCTGCGCGAGGAGGGGGTCATCGTCGCCGCGACGATCGCCTTTGGCATGGGCATCGACAAGCCCAATGTCCGCTTCGTCGCGCATCTCGACGCGCCGAAAAACCTCGAAGCCTATTACCAGGAGACCGGCCGCGCCGGCCGCGATGGGTTGCCGGCCGACGCCTGGATGACCTACGGCATCGCCGATATCATGCACCTGCTGCGGCTGGTCGACACCGGCGAGGCCGGCGAAACTCGGCGCCGCATCGAACGGCGGAAGATCGAGGCGCTGATCGGCTATTGCGAGACGGTCGCGTGCCGCCGCCAGGTGCTGCTCGGCTATTTCGGCGAGCACGAGCACGAGCCCTGCGGCAATTGCGACAATTGCCGCGATCCAGCCGCGACCTGGGACGGCACCATCGCCGCGCAAAAGGCGCTCTCCGCGGTCTACCGCACCGGGCAGCGTTTTGGCGCGCATTACCTTGCCGATGTGCTGCTCGGCGTCGGCGACGAGCGGATCAAGCGCTTCGGGCACGACCGGCTGAAGACCTTTGGCGTCGGCGCCGAGCTTGACCGCGGCCGTTGGCTCTCGGTGTTCCGCCAGCTGGCGGCGCAGGGGCTCGTCATCCCCGATGTCGCCGGGCATGGCGGCCTCTCCCTGGCGCCGGCGGCGGCCGACATCCTGCGCGGGACCAAGACCGTGCATTTCCGCCTCGACCCACCCCGCGAGAAACGGCAGCGCGGGGCACGCTCGGCCGAAACGGCAGCACCGCTCGCCGCCGAGCTCGAGCCCGCGGCGCAGGCGCTGTGGGAAGCATTGCGCGCCTGGCGCCTTGCCGAAGCCCGCCAGCAGCAGCTGCCGCCCTACGTGATCTTTCACGACGCAACCCTGATCGCGATCGCCCGCCGCCGCCCAACGACACTCGCCGCCCTCGCCGACATCCCCGGCCTCGGCCGCAGCAAGCTCGACCGCTACGGCCCCGCCGTCCTCGCGATCGTCAATGCAGCAAAAACCAACTGAAATCGACGCCGAGCTTAACCTTTGATCAAGGATTCTGGTTGCATTATGCACGCACGTCAATCTCACGGAGGATACGGTGCGCGCGCTTCTCACCAATCTGATCAAAGACGAAACCGGTGTCACGGCGATTGAATACGGCCTGATCGCGGCGCTGATCGCAGTCGTCTGCATCGCGGTCTGGACGTTGATCGGAACCGGCCTCAGCAGCAATTTCAAGAGCATATCGGACTGTCTCTGAAACCGGCTTAAACCGAGTTCGTCGCCGTCTGATGCTCGACCGCTGTGAGAGCAGGTCGAGCATTGACGAGGCGGCAGGATTTTCCTCGAGGCTTTTCAATCGGAGAGTCGGCCGATAGTCGGCCACGGGATCGGCCCGAAATTAACTCTGAGGGGTGAGAATGCTCCCGGCGCTCACGAACACCTTCGGAAACGACGCCGCAATGACGGCGATCGAATACGCCCTTATCGCCGGCCTCATAGCGCTTGCAATCTTTAGCGTGGTTGTGACGCTTGGTATTTCCGTAAACAACTCCTTCAGCTCGCTTACCAGCGGCCTTTGAAGGATGCTGCGCAATCCCGGCTCCCCGGTATTCTTACGTGCGCTCGCCCATGAAAGTAGATGTGCGCTGCTGGGTAATTAGTGAGGGATGAACGGGCAAATCAGATCTTTGTGTCAAATTATCCAGTGCAGTGTCGTAGTCCATCGGAAAGCCTCCGCCCTGACTCTCTCTACACTCCCAAACCAGTCTCGCCAGCCTTCTGTGAGGTTGCTAAGGCAACCTCGTGTATCTGCTCTTTTGCGCCTGTTGCTGGTGCTGGAAATCCTTCTATTTTTGTTTGTGGTAGCGGGGACACACGGGCTAATCGAGCCCCTATCACAGCCGACCAGCACCGATTTCGTCAGCTTTTACGCGGCCGGAACCCTGGCCGACGCCGGCACGCCCGCGCTCACTTATGATAAAGATGCGCACTATGCAGCCGAGCAGCGCGCAGCTCAGCCGGGCATCTCGTACAATTTCTTCTATTATCCGCCGGTTTTCCTGCTGATTTGCGCTGTTCTCGCGCGCCTGCCCTATCTCGCCGCTTTCGTGACATTCCAGGCGGCCACGCTCGGCCCTTATCTCTTGGTCATGCGCCGTATCGTAGGCCAGCACGGCTGGGCGGCACTGGTGCCAATCCTGGCCTTTCCACCGGTGCTGTGGACGCTCGGCTTCGGCCAGAACGCGTTTCTCACGGCGGGGTTGTTTGGGGCCGCGACACTGCTGGTGGACCGTCGCCCCTGGGTCGCAGGGCTGCTGTTCGGCGCGCTCTGCTATAAGCCGCATTTCGCACTACTGGTCCCGGTGGCGCTCGTCGCCGGCGGGCGCTGGCGCGCCTTAGCGGCGGCCTTCATTGGCGCCGTGGCGCTGTGCCTGTTGTCGCTAGCCGTTTTCGGCGCGGAGACCTGGCGCGTTTTTTTTGCCGCGATCGAGGCATCACACGCCGTTTACGTCTCCGGGCGCATTCCGTTCACCGGCTTTGTCACGCCGTTCGGCGCTGCGCGCTTGCTCGGCGCCGCTCCGCGCGTTTCCTACGCGGTGCAGGCTGGCGCGACTCTGGCCGCCGCCGGGCTCGTCGCGTGGGTCTGGCGCTGCGATCTGCCATTGCCGATCCGCGCGGCGACGCTGATTTCGGCGACATTGGTCGCGGTGCCGCTGGCGCTGTTCTACGATCTGGTGCTGGCCGGGGTGGCCGGCGCCTGGCTGTTGCGCGGCGAGGGGGAATACCGTCTGCCCGAATGGGGCAAGCTGGTGCTGGCCGGGCTTTACGTGCTGTGCCTCAACCCGCGCGGCATCAGCGCGGCTTGGCATCTGCCGCTGGGCCCGTTGATCGCGCTGGCGCTTGCGGCGCTGGTCGCGACGATAGCACTTCGCGGCAGAACCGTGTCATCGCACCTGCCCTCAGGCGCTTGATCCCGAATACCCGATGCCGTGGCGATTAGCCGTCCCGTGGCGATCAGCCGTCGCGGCCAGCTCCTCGCCCAAATAGCGGGCGAGCGTCGCCATGGCGGAGCGCCCGGCGCGGCGTTCGGCGTCGGCGTTATAGTTTGTGTTGGTGTTGACGTCGTAGGTGTAGGCGATCCCGTCGCGTCCGCGGATGAACTCGATCCCGGCGACGTCGATCCGGTTGGCGGCGAGAAACGCCTCATAGCGCCGCCGCAGCCCGGCGTCGATCGCTTCGATGATGCTGAACTTGGCGTGCGGCTCGTCGCCGGTTGGGCAATGCGCGTCGCCAACGGCGCAGGCGTCCGCGGGGCACAGCTCGAACCCGTCGCTGGTGTCGACCTCAACCGCGTAAAGGAAGCGGCCGCCGACGAACTCGGCCCGGGTGATCAGGGGCTGCTCGGCCTCGACGTATTGCTGCAGAAGATGGAGACCGTCGATCGGCGGCTCGTAATCGGGACTGTTGAGGAAATCCGCCAGCGCGCCGGCCGAGCGGAAAAGGCGAACGCCGAAGCCTTTGCCGCCCCGATTGGGCTTCAGGATCGCGGGGCCGCCGGCGAAATGGCGGCGCATCGCGTCGGCAACCAGCTCCTTGCCGGCGATCGCGATCGTGCGCGGCGTGCGGATGCCGGCCGCTTCGAGCGCGCCATGCTGCCGCGCCTTGCTGATTTCGAGGTCGAGCGCGCGACTGCCGTTGACGACCCGGCGGCGATGCCGCTCGAGCCAGGCAAGCACCGCGGCGGTCAGCTCGGCCGCGAAGCGATGGCCGCGCGTATGCGAGGACGCGCTCATCCGGTTGTAGAAGATCCCGGCCGGCGGCGGTTGCGACAGGTCGAAAGCGCCGCGGTCAAGATGCCAGTCGCGCCACGGCAAGCCCTGACCGTCCAGCGCGTGCGCCAGCGGCTCGAGCCACGCCGCGTTCTCGTGGATTATATAAATATGGCCCATCATTCCCGCCTGATCGCCCCCGGTGCCGAGTCAAGTATAATTTCACGCACGACCCCGAGCAAACGTCATTTATATACAAGATAATTACGTAACCAGGGCCTCGGCTCTGATGCAAAACAGTGGCGGTCGCTTTCTGTCGCGTGGGGCCATATGCTCGCGATTGGCGGCTCGCCCCGAGGAGGATGCGAATGAAGCCCGAAGCGGTAGGCATGTCGTCGGCGCGGCTGGCGCGGCTGGACGAAGTGATGCAGCGCCGTTATGTCGACGCCGGCTACCTGCCCGGCATGCTGACTTACGTCTGGCGCAAGGGTCAGCTCGTCCATACCGGCAGCTGCGGCCACATTGACATCGAGCGCGACACGCCGATGGGCGAGGACGCGATCTTCCGCATCTACTCGATGTCAAAGCCGATCACCGCGGTCGCCTTGATGATGCTGGTCGAGGAGGGCCTGATCGGCCTTGACGACGCGGTCCACACCCACATCCCGGCCTGGGCGAACCTCGGCGTCTACGCCAGCGGCATGCCCTCGCTGCTGGCCGACGCGCCGCCGAGCTTTATTACCACCCCCACCCAGCGGCCGATGAAGGTCATCGACCTGGCGACCCACACCTCCGGCCTCACCTACGGCTTTATGATGCGCACCAGCGTCGACGCCGCCTATCGCCGGGCCAAGGTGACCGACCGCGAGACCCCCGGCGGGCTGTCGGAGATGATCGAGCGGCTGGCGCACATCCCGCTCGAGTTCTCGCCGGGGACCGCCTGGAACTATTCGGTCTCGATCGACGCGCTGGGCTACCTGGTCGAGAAGCTCTCCGGCGTGCGCTTTGGCGAGTTCCTGCGCACCCGGCTGTTCGAGCCGCTCGGCATGAACGACACCGGGTTCTACGTCCCCTCGGAAAAGATCGAGCGCTTCACCTGCTGCTATCAGCCCGAGGGCAAGGGCCCCGGGCTAAAGCTGCAAGACGACGCCCGGAACAGCACCTACGCCAAGCCGCCGATGCTGGAATCGGGCGGCGGCGGCCTGGTGTCGACGGCGCACGACTATTTGCGCTTCTGCCGTATGATGCTGAACGGCGGCACGCTTGACGGCGTGCGGATCCTCAGCCCGAAGACGGTCGCCCTGTTCAGCCTGAACTACCTGCCCGACGGCCGCGAGGTCGCCGACATGGCGCTGCCCGGCATGTTCAGCGAGTCCGGCTATGCCGGGGTTGGGTTTTCGCTCGGCTGCGGGGTCAACGTCGACGTTGCGAAAACCCGCCTGCCCGGCACCGTCGGCGAATATTTCTGGGGCGGTGCTGCCGCGACCGCCTTCTGGATCGATCCGCGGGAGGAGCTGACGGTCGTGTTCATGACCCAGGTGATCGGCAGCGAGGCGCGCCTGACCCTGCGCCGCGACCTGCGCACCCTGGTCTACTCGGCCATCACTGAATCGTTCGACCGGCGCCATCAACCGCGCGCCGGAGAGGGCTGATGGATTTGCGCGGCGCGGTCGCATTGGTGACCGGCGGCAATGGCGGGCTCGGCTCGCGGATCTGCCACGCGCTGGCCAGGGAGGGTGTGCACGTCGCGGTGATGTGCTCGCAAAGCCGCGACCAGGCGGAGAATGTCGCCCGAGAGCTGGCATCGCGGCACCAGATCAGCGCCGCGGCATTCGCCTGCGACATCACCGACGGCGCCGCGGTGGAGCAGGTGGTGGGCGACGTGGCCCGGCATTTCGGCCGGCTCGACATCCTGGTCAACGACGCCGCCTACAACAAGGCGATCCCGTTCGCCGACCTCGACAGCCTGACGATCGAGGTGTGGGACAAGATCATCGCGGTCAACCTAACTGGGCCGATGCGCCTGATCAAGGCGGCGGCGCCGGTCATAAAAACCCGGGGGCGGGGCCGGATTGTCAACATCGCGTCGGTGTCGGGGATCGGGCCGACCGGCTCGTCGATCGCCTATGCGGTGTCGAAGGCGGGGCTCATTCACCTGACGCGCTGCATGGCGGTGGCGCTGGCGCCTGAGATCCTGGTCAATTGCGTGGCGCCGGGCCTGCTCGATGGCACGCGTGCGACCGCCAATCTGCGGCGCGAGCAGATCGAGAATTCCGCGGCCACCTCGCTTCTGAAAAAACCGGCCGACAAGGACGATTGCGCCGACATGGTAGTTACGATGTGCCGCACCGAAACGATGACCGGGCAGACCATGGTTATCGATTCCGGGCGCTACTTTCATTGACGCGCTCGGCGAAACCTCGGGCCAAGTGGATTTCGGTGCGGGTGCCGGCGCGATAGGATCGGTCGTCACACCGAGCAAGGAGAGACTGCCATGCCATTCTACGAAAAGGGTAATGTCCGAATCCGCTACGAGGAGGCCGGCTCCGGCTTCCCATTGCTGGTGACCCCCGGCGGCGGGTTGAACTCGCGGGTCAGCAATTGGCCGACCGCGGTGTTCAACGCCCCGGAGGCTTTCAAGAACGACTTCCGCGTGATCACGATGGACCAGCGCAACGCCAATGGCGGCGAATCCACCGGCCCGATCCCGGCCCAGGACCCATGGGGCGCCTTTGCCGACGACCAGCTCGGGCTGATGGACCACCTCGGCATCCGCGAATTTTTCTATATGGGCTACTGCATCGGCGGCTGCTTTGCCGGCAAGCTCCTCCAACGCGCGCCCGGGCGCGTCGTTGCCGCCGTGTTCTGCCAGACCGTCGGCCACCGGCCGGAAGACCCGGATGTCATGTACCGGTCCGGCAAGGATATCTGGGCGCCCGAATTGTTGCCGCGCCGGCCCGACCTGACAATGGCTCAGGTCGAGCAGTACCTGCACGACCTCTACCGCGTGAACCCGGACTTCCTGTACAGCGTATCGCGCGACTTCATCCGAAACTGCCGCACGCCGGTGCTGGTGCTGCCCGATGACACCCCGTCGCACCCGCTCCAGACCTCGATCGACGTCGCTTCGCTGGCGCCAAACGCCGAGATCACGGTGTTCCCGTGGCGCGAGCCGCCGGAGCTGAAGGAACGGACGATCAACCGCGTGCGCGGCTTCCTCAAGGCGAACGTGCCGATGCGCGCCGCCGCGCAATAAGCGAGGTCCCGCAGGACGGGGTGCCCCGGCGACAGCCCGAGTATCCCGCCGACGCGACCCGCACCCTCGCGCGGGAGCCCAGAGCTTTTCGGTCCTGCCTTGGCTGATCCCGGCAGCCTTGGCTGTCCCGGTAACAGACTCCCGCACAAAGGTTGATGCGGCCGCCCGGCCCTTGCCGGCACGGCATCAGCGGGCGCGGCCTAGAGCCGCCAGCAGTGCTGCAACCGTCGCCACAGCCGCCGCAAGGGCGGTGAGGCACCAGCCGTTCGCCGCCGCCCAACCGCAGCCGATCAGCAGAATGTCGGCAGCGATCACCCGCTTGACCACCGCGGCATGGCTGAGGCCGCCGCGAACCGCGTGCTGATAATAATGCTGGCGGTGCGCCTGCCAAATTCTCTCGCCGCCGAGCAGCCGCCGCGCCAAGGTGATCGTCGCGTCGGCGAGGAAATAGAGCGGCAGGACCAGCGCCACTATCCACAGCCCGCCGGCGGCGACGATGATCAGCAAAAAGCCAGTCAGATAGCCGAGCGGAGCGCTGCCGACATCGCCGAGGAAAACCTGTGCCGGCGACCAGTTCCAGACGAGGAAGCCGAGCGCGGCGCCGAGCACCGCGGCGCCGAGCAGCGCCGCGGCGGGATCGATCCCGCCCGCCAGCGCCGCAACAGCCAAGACCCCGCCGCCGATCGCCGCTGCCTCGCTGCTGGCAAGCCCGTCGATCCCGTCCATGAAATTAAATAGATTAACCCACCACACCCAGAGAATGCCGAGGGCCGCTGCGTTCACCGCCGGGCCGATCCAGTGCGGCAGCGGGTTGTGCGGCACGGCAACGAGGCCGATCGCGACCGCTCCAGCCTGGGCGGCAAGACGCCGCGCCGGAGACAGGCCGTAGAGGTCGTCGCGCCAGCAGACGATCGCCAGCAGCACCGTGCCGAGCACGATGGCGACGATCGCCGGCGGCGCCCATCCGAAGATGCCCAGCACGCTCCAGGCCAGCAGCGCGGCGCCGACCGGGGCGATGCCGCCGCCGCGGGCGGTGGGGACGACATGCGACGACCGCTCGTTGGGGTGGTCGAGCAGGTTGCGGCGACGCAGGATCGGGATCAGCACCCGTGTCGCGAGGCCCGATGCAACGCCGGTCGCGCCGGCCGCCGCCGCCGCCAAGACCCACTCGACGCCATCGAGATGACCGATCCCTGGCAAGCTAACCAGGGGCGTTTGCCGGCTCGCGGCGCAACGCCCAACGCACGCCGGTTCCGCCCGGTGCGACGCTTCCGCTCAGCACTACCTGCTGGGTCTTGCGCGCTTCACCCGAGCCCAGGTAGACGCTCTCGCCGATGCTCATTGCGGCGCCGGCGGCGCGCAGCCGCCACGCCGTCCCGCCCGGCAATCGCAGCAGCGCAGCGGTTTCGTCCTCGATCAGCGAAGCCTCGACCGAGGGATGCAGGTGGAAGCGCGCGGCGAATGTGGCACCCGGCCGCCCGGCCAGCCGGTCTTCTCCGCGTAAATCCTCGCCATCGGCAGACAGAAACAGCTCGCGCGTATAAGTCAAGCCAAAGCGGTCGCGATAGCCGTCATGGGTCGCCGAGATCCATTGCTGGCCATCATGCTCGGACCGCTCGCAGCTGACCGAGATCGGGCTGCGGCCGATAATCCCATCGTCGCGGATCTCCACCGAGTTGGTGTCGGCAACGACCAGCACCGAATGCGCGGCGCTCGCCCGCGCGACTCGCCACGGTTGCGGCTGGGGGCCGCGATAGGCGCCGCAATTGACGATGATCCGCTCGCGTCCGTGGCTCATCTCGAACGACAGCGCGCCGGCATGCGCGTGCCCGTCAAAGCCCGGTGGCGGGGATCGTCCGGTATCGACCAGGATCAGGGTCTTGTCAGCCTGCAGCCGTTCGAAGCCGGTGTCGGGCGCATGCGCCGGGGCGCGCCCCTTGGCCTCGGACCGGGTCAGGGCGAGATCGATCATGACCCCGTCCTCCTCGAGCGCATCATTGAACAGCGCCAGGCGGCGATCGCCGTGGCGAAACAGCCGCAGCATTGGCGCCATCCTCTCGATGGCGTCCTGCAACGCGCCCGGCGTCTCGGTCCGCGCGGCACGCAGCACGGCGCGTGCGTCGATCAGGTCGCGAAGCACCTCGAGCTGCACCGACGGGCTGCGCGAGCGATGCCCCCCATCGGCGAAAATCTGCGCCGGCAGCTCGCGCGCCAGCGCCTTGAGCACTTTCGCCAGCCGCGTCGTCGAGCCGTCGAGCATGGCGGCACCGGCGACCAGGCCTTTCAATGCTCGCAGCCGCGCTGCACCATTCTGCTCCCATGCGGCGGTGCGTGCGAGGTGGCGCAACTGCGCCGCGAGACTGGTCAGCATCGTGCGGCGAAACACCGGGTCCTTGTCGCGGCCGGCGATGTCCTCGAAATGGGCGAGCAAGGCGGACAGCCGGGTCGCCAAAACGTCCGAGCGCCAGGCGACAGCATGCCAGGGTATGCGCGCGGCGAGCCAGCTCTGCACCAGCTCTCGCGCCGCCTGACGGCCGGCCGCCCCGGTAGCGACCAGATCCGGCAGCCAGCCGAAGCCATGCCATGCGGCGAGCCATTCCTCTCCGGCAGCGGGCGGAAACCAACGCGGCGAAGGGTTGCGAACGAGCTCGCCGGCCAGCTCGACATCACCGGCGGCGATCGCGGCGCCGCGTTTTGGATCGCCCGGCCACAGCGGCGCGATCTTTATTCGCAGCTCGGCCGGAACCCGGCCGATCAAGGTGTAGCGATAGAGCGGGCCGGCCGCGAGCCTCTGGATTGTGCCGTACCGCAGCCGCGCCAACCAGCCCGGGCTGCCCCGCGCCCGGGAGATCCGCGGCCTGCCCTCGCTCACGCCGGCAGAGCTTGTCATTCGCCGGCAGCCCCTTTGCTGCGCCATCCGGGACGGGTGCGGCCCAAGCCGCGAAAACCGTGCCGGAGATCCAAACCTATGGCGCTTCGTAACAAGGAAACCCGGGCGCCGCAAGCCGTCGGGCCCGCGCGGCTGCACATGGCGCGCGACGACGGCCGGTTTTCGATTGCTTCGTCTCCGGCAGGGGTAAGCAGGGTGCGGTAGGGCTGATCGCCGCGATCGTCAGGTGACGAATCGGAGCAGGCCGCGACGTGCGATCGTCGACCGCCTGGCGGCGCCGCTGGCGATGATCGCGTCGAGGCCGAGTGCGCGACCGTAGCGATGCACCGCGAAAATCAGCATCAGCACCAGCAGAAAGAAATAAGTCCATGGCCACTCGGTCGGTGCGCTGTAGAGGCCGAGCCACAGATTGGCGATCTGCGCCGCGCCGATCAGGCCCCAGAACGGAACGAACAGCCCGAGGATCAGCGAAACCGCGGTCAGCACCTCAAGCGAATAGACGATTGGCGCAAAGACATAGAAATGCGGCAGGACCACGTGGTTGACGAAATCGGCCTGAAACGGGATCGCCGCGTGCTTGCCCATCAATCCCATCCAATAGGCGAGCCCGGTCTGGCCGAACGGCTTGTTCGGGGTGAGGGTATAATAGGGCGGCAATTTCCACAGGGTCTGCTGCCACCACATCGCGCCAATCAAAAAGCGGCAGATCCAGCCGAACACTCTCGTCGCGCTGCGTTGCGAGGGGATCGTGCGCCAAGCGTAGCCGGCGATGACGATGCTGGCGACGAGCAGCAGCCAGAAGACCGCCGTGGTCCAGCCCGGCTGGGTCAGAAAATGGACGACGTCGGAGACCGGGTTCGGGTTCATCGCTGGTGCCCCTCGCAGGCGATGCGGGTCAAAGTGGCGCCGATTCGCAGGCTCGCCCTGACGGTTCCCGACAGGCTGCCGGAAACCTTTGAGCTTCCGCCGGCGCGGCGACGATGGTCCACCGGGATCTCGAGGATGCGCAGACCGGCGCGAGCCGTCCGCATTTGCATTTCGAGGTTCCAGCCAAAGGTCATCTCGCGCATGCCGAGCCGAGCCAGCGCCTCGTGGCGGATCGCACGAAACGGAGCCATGTCGGTGTAGCGCACCCCATAGAGCAGGCGCAGCACCCAGCCGATCGCATAGCCGGCGACGATCTGGTGCGCGCTCATGCTGCCCCGCTCGCGCCGGCCGCGGGTGCGCGAGCCGATCACGAAGTCGTATTCGCCCGCGAGGATCGGCGCGAGCAGCGCTGGGATCAGCTCCGGCGGGTCGCTGCCGTCGCCGTCGAGAAACACCAGGATGTCGCAGCCACCCGCCGCCTCGGCACCGGCGCGGCAGGCGCGGCCGTAGCCGCGGCGGCTCTCGCTGACGATGCGGGCGCCGGCGGCGCGAGCGCGCGCGACGGTGCGGTCGGCGCTGCCGCTGTCGGCGACGATGATCGCGTCGACAGCATCGCGCGGGACGGCGGCGAGCACCCCGCCGATCGCCGCCTCCTCGTTGAAGGTCGGGATGATCAGCGCGACGCGCGGCCGCACGCTCATCACAGGCTCCAGCGCAAACCGCAGCCGGCGCAGGCCGGTGACGGCTGATCGCTCAGCAATGCGCTGCGAAAGGCCTGATAGCGCGGGCCGTTCCAGATCTCGCGCAAGCTCTCTTGGGTGGCGTCGCCGAGTGTGAAGCTGTCATAGCCGCGCATCGAAAACGGCGCGATGCAGCACGGGATCGCCCGGCCATGCGCGGTGAAATACATCAGGGTCCAGGGCCGCCGGCACGGCGACCACGGGTGCGCGGCGTCCTGCTGCCTCAGGCTGGAGGCGGGGTCGGCCGCTCCGGAAGCGTTGAAGCTGACCCCAAGCTCGCGCGCCAGGGCTTCGGCCTCGCCGACCCGCCGGCTCTCCTCGCCGTCGTCACCCTCGAACAGCGCCGATTGCGGCCGGGCCAGGCCCTGCCCCTCGGGGAAATAGACGAGGCGCTGCAGATAGACCTCGGGGATGCCGAGATCGTGCGCCAGCCTGACGAAGTCGCCGAGCTGGTCGATCGTCTCCTTCAAGCCGGTCAGCCACAAGGATAGGCGCGGGGTCGCGGCGCCGAGCTCCTGCTGTAGTGCACAAAACGCGCGGATGTTGCGCAGGATGCGGGCGAACATGTCACGCCCGCGCACCAGCTTGAACGCCTGCGGCTCGGCGGCGTCGAGCGACAGGCGCAACTCGTCGAGCCCGGCCTCGATCAGCTCACGCCCCTTGCGCCGGGTCAACAGGGTGCCGTTGCTGTTGAACAGCACATAGCTGCCGCGATCTTTCAGGTAGCGGATCATCCGCGGCAGGGTGCGCACCATCATCGGCTCGCCGACCCCGTGCAGCACGACGCGGGCGATGCGCGGAAACTGATCGACGATCCTGGTGAACAGCTCCCAGCTCATGTCGCCGGGCGGCTCCAGCGCCTCGAAGGTGCGCGGGCAGGTCGTGCATAGGAGATTGCAGCGGTTCGTCGTCTCCAGATAGAGGCAGACCGGCTCGGCTTCGGCCATTGGGCCACGTTCACTCGCGATATGGTCGAAATAGCGGCGCGGATCGGATGGTGCCAGGATGGGCGGGGAGCCGGACATTTTCACTCTCCCTCGATAGCGGGTTGCCGGCGGCGCCACAGGTCGCGCACGGCAAGCGCCGCGAACGGCCCGTAAATCGCGGTTTCCGCCAGCAGCCGATGATCGCTTCGCACCAGATGCGAGCCCACCGGCACCAGGTAAAGCAGAAGGCTCGCATTGGTCAACCACAGCAGCGACGGCCACGGGGCAAAGCAGGCGAAGACGATCAGCCAGGTAAAATACCACGGATAATGCGGCGACAGCAGAAACATGAAGGCGCCGGCCAGCAGCGCGGCGCCGGCGAAGCCCTCGCCGGCAGGGTTGCGCGCGAAAGCTACGGCGAACGCCAGCGCCACCAGGATTGCCCCGGCGCCGGCGACATAGGCGAGCGCCGGCAGCTGCGCGAAGGCCGGCACGGTCTGGAGCACGCTCCACGGATAGAAGCCGGCGCCGCCCGCGGTAAAGCCTTCCTCGTTGGCGTATCCCGGCAGGAACCCCAGGACCCGCCAGCCGACGCCGATGAACGGCAGGTAGGCGAGGATTGTCGCGCCCGCCCAAGTCGCCGGCATGCGCCAGTCCCAGCGGCGGTAGAGCGCCGGCAGCAGCAGCGCCGGGTAGAGCTTGACCAAAGTGGCGCCGGCAAGCGCCAGCCCGGCGAGCCACCGGTTGCCGCGCCGATCGCCCCACAGCGCCAGCACGACGAAGGCGATCATCGCGGCGTCGATATGGCCGCTGCCGGCAAACTCCCAGATCGGCAGCGGATGCCAAGCATAAACCAGGATGCGCTGCCGCGGCAGGCCGGCGGCGTCGAGGAGCCGCAGCAGCAAAAGCATGGCGAGCGCCTCGAAAACGACCATCGCCGCCTTCATCGCAATCAGCGACTGGCTGACCCGGGTCACCAAAAAAAAGATCGCCTCGGCCGCCGGCGGGTAGATGGTTGGCGCGTAGTTGTTGCGGTTGATGCGCGGAAAGATCCGAGCGTCGCGCAATTTTTCGAGATGCGGGTCGACCGGGATGTAGCGGTAAGGGTTGATGCCCGCGGCTTCGACCCGTCCGTCCCAGACATAGCGATAGATGTCGGTCGACAGATAGGGCGGGGCAAGCAGCACCGGTAGGCGCAGCAATGCGGCGACGGCGACGATCAGCGCCAGCGCGCCCCGCGATCGGCCGGCGTTCCACACGAGGCCGACAGCCAGCAGATAGATGGCGGCTTGCGCCAGGGCGACGGCGACAAAACCGTCGATGTCGTCGCGACGCTGGCGCGCGAGCCCGAGCAAGGTCAAGCCCAGCAGTGCTGCCGCGCATGCCAGCAGCGCGGGCAGGCGCCGCCGGGTCACCTTGGCGCGCGGCCGGCCTGCACCCCGGGCGCCGCGATCCCGATCCGTTGGCCGCCATCGCCGGCGACGAGGCGGCGCAAAAACGCCGCGGTATGGGGTGCTGGATAGCGGACCGGCGCGTTGCCGACCAAGCCGCCGCCGAGCAGCTCGCCGGCCAGACGACGCAGCGACGGCAGATCATCGACGTCGTACCAGCTCGGTAAGAGCAGCGCGTCGAGCCCGATCTCGCGCGCCCGGGCGAGGGTTTGCGCCAGCACGCGCTCGGTGCTCCAGTCGATCTCCTCGAACAGCCGCATGTGCGGAGCTTTGAGGCCGATGCAGTAATAACCGCCATCCTCGGCCGGCCCCAGCACGACCCGGTCGCCCGGCCCCCGCAGCGCCCGCACCGCCTCGATCAGCACCGAATTCGGCAGGGTCGGGCTGTCGGAATTGACGAGGCAGACCGATCCATAACCGTCGGCCAGCAGGTCGCGGGCCGCGTCGAAAAGGCTGTAGCCGAGGCCGACCCGCCGCGATGGCAACAGCCGGATCGCTTCCGGCAGCAAGTCGCGAAAGGCCGCCTCGGAGCCTGGCGGCGAATAGGCGACATGGCCTTCGATCGGCGCCGATCGCGCCGCCAGCAGCACGTTTTCGGTGATGTCGCGAATAAAAGAGCCGCTCAACGCCGCCGCTTCGGCCTCGGACAAGGGCGGCGCCAATCGCGTTTTGACCTCGCCGAGCCGTGGCGCCTTGGCCATCACCGCGATCGCGCAAAGCTTGGCGAGGTCGCGGCGCGGCAACAGCCCGCTCATCGCCGCGGGTCGGCGAGACCGCGCCAGGCGCGTGCCGCCGCGGCGATCACCGAGAGCGACGCAGCGACGCCGTCGGCCTCGCCCTTTTCGAAGTCGCCGGCGCTGACCGCCATCTGGTTCGTCACATGGGCGAAGCATAGGACCGGCTTGCGTCGGGCGACGGCGAACGCATACAGCGCGGCGGCTTCCATTTCGACCGCGAGGATGCTGCGGGCGCGGGCCCGATCGATCGCCGCCGCGGTCTCGCGAAACGGCGCGTCGGTGGTCCAGGCGGCGCCGCGATAGACCGGCTCGACCGACCCCGCCAGCGCCGCGACCGCGCGCTCGACCAGGATCGGGTCGGCCTCGGCGAATTCGGCCGGCGGCAGATAATGGTAGCTGGTGCCTTCGTCACGGAGCGCCCGCTCGATCAGCACGAAATAGGGCGGCGGCCCGCGCGCCTCGATCTGGCCGGCCGACGTCATGCTGATCAGAAAGCGGCAGCCGGAGACGAACAGCTCTTCGGCGAGCAGCACGGCAAACGATGCCCCGACCGCGCAGCCGATGATGCCGAAGCGCTCGCTGCCGTGGTCGAACTCGTAAAGATCGGTGTGGTAGCAGGCCCAGCCTGGCGAGAGATGCGCCCTTCCGGCCCGGCGCAGCCCGCGCAGGATGTCGCCATCGGGGTCGAGCACGCAGATCTGCGGCACGTCGCGGACCGGCACGCCCTTCTGCCGACGCGCCTCGCGCAGCAGGTTGGCCGGCTCGAACACCGACGCCGCGGCAAAATCCTTGCCGGCCAGGATTGGCGGCGTGGGCGCACGGCGGTCGTCGTTCATCGCCTTGTTGTTCGATACATTCCCCGATCCGTCAACAACCGCGACCGTCGCTGGTCATTCGGCGCGTACCGAAATACAACGCTTGGCGCGAAGGCCGGACCGCGCAGAAAACACCGCATGATCAGCACCGTCGATACGCACGAGCTGGTGAAGGACCTGAAGGCGTCCGGCTTTACCGACGCGCAGGCCGAAGCGGTCACACGCGCGGTGAGGCAATCGCAGGATTTTTCCGATCTGGTCACCAAATCGGACCTGGCTCTGTTTCGGGGAGAGATCCGGGAGGAAATCGGAGAAGTAAGAGGAGAGCTCCGCGCCGAAATCAGCAGAATCCGCGAAGAAATGGTGGCGTTGGAGCTGCGGCTGATCAAGTGGATGATCGGCATCGGCATTGCCGCAACGCTCGCGGTCAGTGGAATGGTGTGGGCTGCGGCGCAAGTGCTCCTGCGGGCGCTGCCGCATCCCTGATCGAGTGTGTTCTCGAGGAGGCGCCCATGTCGTTGAGCCGTGAGTTCGCCCGGTTCGTCGCCAATCTGAAATACGAAGATCTGCCGCCGGAGGTTGTCGATCGGGCCAAGGGGGTCACCCTTGAGGCGCTATCCTCGGCATTGGTCGCGCACGACATGCCGGCGAGCCGGCAGGCCTTGGCCTTGATGCAGGAGGAGGAGGCGGGCGGCGGCGGGGCTGCGACCGTCTTGGGCAACGGCGCGAGGCTGACCAAGGGCGGGGCCGCCTTTGTCAACGCCGAGACGATCTTCGCCGGCGGCAAGTGGGACACCTTTCGCATGCTGACCCATCCCGGCACCGCGATCCTGCCGGCGGCATTCGCCGCGGCGGAAGTCGCCGGCGCCTCGGGTCGCGAATTCCTGACCGCGGTCGCCGCCGGCTATGAGGTCATGGAGCGGATGGCCGCCGAGTTCATCCCGACGGTCATGGCGCGCGGCTTTCACGCCGGGCCGGTGTTTGGCATCTTTGGCGCCGCGGTCGCCGCGGCCAAGCTCGGCAGCCTCGACGAGAACCAGATCCACGGCGCCATCGCCCAGTGCGTCAACCTCGCCGCCGGCAATCTCGAGGGCGCCCGCAGCGGCGGCCGCTCATTGCGCGAGGGTGGTGCCGTGCGCAACGCGCTCCTCGCGGTGGCGCTGGCCAGGCACGGCGTCCCGGGCGGCGAGACGACGTTGGAGGGCGAAGCCGGCTTCTACCACGCCTATGCCGGCAACAATCGCGGCGAGCTGCGCTTCAGCTTTACCGGCCTGAACCGCACCGAAATCGCCAAAATCACCGATGACCTCGGCCGCGACTGGATGTTTCTCGAAACGCTGTACCGGATTTATTCGACCGCCGGCTACAACATCGCCCATATCGAGGTGACCGCGCGGCTCTGCGAAGAGAACGGCATCCGCGCCGAGGACATCGAGCGCATCGAGGCTCTGGTCAACTGGCTCGAGACCGAATATCCGAGCCCGGCCTTTCCGAGCCGCGGCATCGACAACCCGGCGCAAATCGGCAGCACCCAGTATTTCACCGCGTATGGCGCCGTCGAACGCGGCTACCCGCTGCTGCGCGGCGACCGGCCCGACCCCGGCGAGAGCGACCCTCCGGCGGTGCTAGATCTGATGCAGCGCGTCACCCTGATCCCGACGGTGCGGCGCACCTTGTTCGGCCCGCGGATCACGGTGTTTTTGAAGGATGGGCGCAGCTTTACCAAAGAGGGGACCGGCCGCGAATTCATCTGGGATTTTGAGGAGCAGGCCCGGCGCATCCGCCCGATCGCCTCGGGCCTCGCCATCCGCGAGGCGCAGTTCGTCGAGCTGATCGAGGCGTGCCGCCACCTCGATCGCCTCGACCGCGCCGCCGAGAAGCTGATCGCGCTGACCATCCCCTCTGAGGGTTAGGAACACGCCGACGATCCCCCGGAACGTATGCCGGAAAGCAGCCCGCGATTCTATGGCAGATCCGAGTCTCGCCCAGATCCGGAGCCGGTGGGGCCGGATCGGCGCCAAGAAGCGACGGCGGCTACCGCTGCATGATGCCGGCCGCGCCGCTGGGGTCGTAGCCGACCGCAACGCGCACATCAACGACGCAGACCTTGCCGGCGCCCACCGCGGCAACCGCCTCGGTCATCGCCGCGACCAGCTTTTTCGGGTCTTCGACCGGGCCGATGCCGACGCAGCCTTGGCCGCGCGCCAAGGTGGCGAGGTCGATGTCGGGGTCGCGGATCGACTGGCCGATCCAGCGGTTTTCGACCGGTCGGCCGCGGTCGCGCGCGACCCGCTCCTGGTGCAGCTCGTCGTTGAAGAACGAGCGGTTGTTGGCGATCACCACCAGCAGCGGGATCCCGTTGCGCACCGCCGTCCACAACGCCGTGACCCCCATCAGAAAATCGCCGTCGCCGAGTATCGCCACCGGGAGCCGGCTGCTGCCAGCGTCGCGCAACGCCAGCGCGGCACCGACAGCCATCCCTGGGCCCGAGCCGATGCCGCCGCCGCCGTCGGTCCCGAGAAAATCGAGCGGATCGCGGAAATCCCAAGAATTTTCAGCCCAGCTCAGCGGCAGTCGGATCATCGTTGCCGGAAGGTCGCCGAGAGCCTCCTTCAGCGCGCTCGCCGCCATTGGCACCTCGATGATTGAGGCGGTGTCGAGCGCCGAGAGCGGCGGCGGCGAGCGCCGCGCCCGCAGCGCTGGCACTGGCGGCGGGTTCGGGCGCAATTCCCTGACCGCGGCCAATAGCGGCGGCACCGCGGCGTCCGCGTCCGCCAACAGGTAAACATCGGCCGGGGGCAGACCCTGGTAATCCATGCTCCAGCCGTTATGGACATACTGGTCGGGGGAGATCTGGATCACTTTGCCGGCGGGTGGCCTGCCGCCGCACGCGACTTTCAAGGTGCCGGCAAGGTCGATCCAATCCAGGCTCACGATCAGATCGGCGCGGGTCAGCAGCTCGGCCCCGTCCGACGATGCCGTGGTCGGGCCCGCGGCATGCAGCGGGTGGTCGGTCGGAAACACGGCCCCCGTTTTGCGGTCGGTCATGACCCGCGCCCCAACCGCTTCGGCCAGCGCAATCCGGCGCTGCCACGCCTCGGGGTCGCGCGAGCCGCGGCCGATCAGCATCACCGGGCGCTCGGCCCGGGCGAGCAATTCGGCCGCCTGGCGCACCAAAGCGCCCCCGGGCTCGGGCGAGGCCGGCGGGGCGAAGCGCGCGATCTCGGGCATCGGCGGCACGGTTTCGACCTCGTCTTCCTGCAGGGCCAAGTCGAAATTGAGATAGACCGGCCCCTTCGGCACGGTCTGCGCAATCACATTGGCGCGCAGCACCGCCTCCTGGGCCGCGCCGATCGAGGAAGGCTGGTCGTCCCATTTGGTAAAGTTGCGGATCAGGGCGCCTTGGTCGCGCGCGGTATGGATCCATTCGATCCATGGCCGCCGGCGCGTCGCGTCGAGCGCCCCGGTGGCGCCGAGCACGATGACCGGGGCCCGGTCGCACCAGGCGTTGAAGATCGCCATCGTCGCATGCATCAGCCCGACATTGGCGTGGACGATGACCAGCATCGGCCGCCCGGTCACCTTGGCCCAGCCATGGGCGAGAGCGACGGCGCTCTCCTCGTGCAGGCACAACAGCATGCGCGGGCGGCTGTTGCCGAGATAGTTGACGAGACTGTCGTGCAAGCCGCGATAGCTCGATCCGGGGTTCAGCGCGACATAGGGAATATCGAGCTCGCGGATTGCCGCCGCGATCGCATCGCTGCCAAAGACGCGGTTCGACGGCGCGCCCGGCAGCGGCCGATCAATCTCGTTGCCGGCGGCCGCGGCCGGTTTCTCGGATCGGATATCCACGTTTCGCTCCCTCGATGTGCCTCTATGCGCCGGATTACGCCTGATTCTGGCGAGTGCGGCAAGTGAGCCGCAGACTTGCCGGCAACCGCGCCCGCCCCCCGGCTGCGCCGAAATCTGCAACGGCAGGATTGCCGGGGATTGCCAGCGGCGGGCGCGAGCGGCCGGACCGCGCCGGCGCTCCGTCGCGTTCGGAACCCGGGGATTTCCGCTCGTGTTTGGATGGCATGTGTTGCGCCCTTGCGGTGCGCTTGCAGTGCGATTTTGGAGGAACCACGATGGATAAGAAGATCGCCGGAATGCTTGGCGCGGTTGCCGGATTGGCGACCATCGGCTCCGCACAAGCCGCAATCAATCCTGCTCCCGCCCCGTCGGCGGCGCCGCAGCCATCCTCTTATGCCGACCTGCTGGCGCCGATCCCGGACGCGGTCGCCGCGTTAAAGGCAGACGATGCGGCGCGTGCGCAACAACCGGCGTCCAAGTCCGCTGACGGTTTCCAAGTCGCTCAGGCGTATTATTATCCGCCGTATTCATATCCCTATTACAATTATCATCACCATCATCATCATCACCATACCTATTACCGCCGTTATTCCAATCACCACCACCATCATCACCACCACAACAACGCCTTTGTTGGCATACCGGGAGTTGGCGGGGTAGTAATCCGCGGACGCTAGTCGTTAAAGCCGGACGGAGCGCCAGCGCCAGGCCCTCCCCTCCCGTCCCGCTGGGGCGGGAGGGTCAGGATAAGCGGAACCCGAAACACACAATCGAGGGAGCCTTGAGCCGCGGGCTTACCGCAGCGCTCAGCTGCCGGGTTGCCGCGCCTTGGCGCGCGCCGCACGCAGAATGTGCCGATAGGTGCCGTCAAACACAGTGTCGGTCGACGAAGTCCAGGTCGACTCTCGGCCCAGGGTGTCGCGGCTGGCGTGAATGCGCCGCCCCCGCATTTCGCGTTCGGCCGCCTCCTCCTCGCTCATCGGCACCAGCTCGAACAGAGGTTCCGCCGGCAGGAACAGCATCTGCATGAACGGCTCGCCCGGGCGGAAAATGTGGGTGCGACCCTCGGGTGGCGCCTTGAACACCACGAACGAGATCATCGGCCACCAGCTCGTGCGCAACAGCGCCGGCACCGCGAGCGGCACGTCGTCCTCGGACGAGGTATAAAAACGCGGATGCGGCTCGGTGCGCACCGCCATGTTGTCCGCGACTTTGAGGTCAAGCAGCAACTGATAGGTGTAGTAGTCCTCGCCAAACGAGCGGAACGGCGGCCAGTTGATGCCGGTCCCGGGGTCTGGACCGAAATCGCCGTCGAGCACCACGCGGCCGTCCCGTTTCGTCACATGCAGCTCGTTGTCGAATGGGTAGAACAATTCGATGCCGTATTGCGCACCTTCGTTGAAGGGCATGCAGTGCCAAGCATATTCATGCGAGCCGTCACGGCGCGGCTCCGGCTTCCCGCCCCAGCCTGGCACTTCGAGCCTGGTGCGGCGCGGCGACAGGCGGGGCTCGAATAGTCGATATTTGATAGTTTGCATGGGGAGGCCCCTCGATTGAAGTTCCTCTTCGTCAGGCCACTTCGGCGGCTGGCCGCCCTGGCATTTCAAGTGCCAGCACCCCCGCTGCAACAGCAGCCATGCTGCGCCCTATGATGAAGTAGCCCAGCCCAGAGCCTCAGCCGGGGCCGACCGGGCCTCCTATCGCAGAGCAGGAGGAGGCCGGGTACAACAACTCTCCCGACACCTCGCCCTCGGACGATCCGCTGCAAGCGGAGCGAAGGACGCGATTATCGGGAGAGCGGGGACGCGCATCGCGATCTCCTTTGCGGTTCGGGTACTGGTCCAACGTCCCTCCAGCCCCATCGTCCCGCTCGCGCCGGCACATTTTCCGGTCGCCCAATCGACGCGCTCGGCCCATTGATCAGCCGAACGGCGCGCGACTTTCTGGATAAAAGGCGAGCTTTAGAATTGGGATTGTATCGCATCGGCAGCCGCCGCGCTGGTCGATCAGCACAAGAACCCGCGGCCAGGATCACCCGGGGATTGCCGATCCGGCATAAATGTCAGTTGCCGCCCGCTCTTGGTCAAAGCTGGGGGTCGCTGTGCGCGCGGCTGCGATCCCCCGCATGCAACCACACCGCTCAGAGGAGGTGCCCGCTGCGGGTTGCCTTGGTGCGCAGGTATCGCTCGTTATGGCCGTTTGCCGGGAAAACGTGCGCCACCCGCTCGGCGACCCGGATGCCGTAACGCTGCAAGGCGGCCATTTTATCCGGGTTGTTGGTGAGGAGCCGGATTGTCGGGAAGCCGAGCTGGCGCAGCATTTCCGCCGCCGGCAGATAGACCCGCTCGTCGGCGTCAAAGCCAAGCTGCTCGTTGGCGTCGAGCGTGTCGAAGCCGGCATCCTGCAGCTGATAGGCTCGCAGCTTGTTGACGAGACCGATGCCGCGGCCCTCCTGCGCCAAGTACAGCAGCACCCCGCCGCCGGCTCTGGCGATCGACGCGATGGCGCCGCGCAGCTGGTCGCCGCAGTCGCAGCGCAAGCTCGCCAACAGGTCGCCGGTGAAGCATTCCGAATGCAGCCGCACCAGCACCGGGGAGGCCGGATCGGGCGACCCGATCACGATCGCCAGGTGCTCGACCCCGCCATCGCCCGGCCGGAAAGCGATCAGCCGGGCGTTCTCGGCGTCGGCGAGCGGCACCCGCGCCTCGGCGACCCGGGTCAGGCCGGCGCTCGCGGCATGACGTTGGAAGATGCTGTGAGCCTCAATCGCCGCGAGATCGCCGCGCCGGGCCAAGAGCGCGGCCTGGGCTGAGCCGACGCGCAGCACCAGCGCCGCCGGCAGCAGTGCGGCGAGCTTGGCCAAAGCAACCGCGGCCAGGGCAGCACCCTTGGCCAGGACCGGCTGGGAACCAAACCCCGGGGGCTCGGCGCCGAGCGATGCGCCGGGCTCGGCCAGGTTGCGGATCACCGTCGCCGGCATTTCCGGCGACACCGAGATGGTCACGGCGCCCGATAGATCGTCGCGCGGGGCGAGGCCCAGCGCGACCGC
The DNA here is from genome assembly GCA_036500965.1 of Allostellaceae bacterium. Lineage (GTDB taxonomy): Bacteria > Pseudomonadota > Alphaproteobacteria > ATCC43930 > CGMCC-115725 > AP-15. Next base: position 62,843 of record DASYBC010000097.1, read on the forward strand.
TCGGCGCCGCGTCAGCACGACGCGCGGCGCGGTCGCAGAAATCTGGCGGAGCCGCCGCAGGTTGTCTTCGGTCACCAGCTCGGCGGCGATCGCCAGAACGCTCAGCGCCTGATCGCGGATCAGCACCGGCTCGCCGCGCCGCAGCGCGGCGATCGCCAAACCCAAATCGCGAGCGGCTTTCACCGCCGCCGGATCGCCCTTGTGCTCCATGGTCGCCAGGGTTCCAAGCTCAGCCACGCGCCTCTCCTTGCCGCCGGCAGCCATCATATGAGGCGCAGCGAGCTGCGCCAGCAACCTATTTGCAACGGAGGTCTTCGCAGGCGCCGCAGCGGGGCCGAGAACCAGGGCGCTTGACTCGCGCTTCCTGCTAGGCCCCACATTCACCCGGTGCTGGGGGCGCAACCGGACGGCCCTTTGCCGAGGCCGGGTGAGCGCCGGGATGGGGAGGACGCGATGAAGCTGCCGGTTCTGATGCTCCTTGGCATGTTGATCGGCGCCGGGGTCGGCGGCCTCGCGCCGGTTGCGAGCAGCGCGGCGGAACCCGCCGGCCAGGCGAAACCCGAGATCAGCGCCGCAGCGAGCGCCGCGCTGAAGCAGATGGGCCAGACCCTGCGCTCACCGCAATTCTCGTTTCAGGCGCAGACCATCCGCGTTTATGCCGGCCCCAAGGGCGAGCCGCTGCATATCTTCCATACCCTCGACATCACGGTGCGGCGGCCGAACCGGCTGCTGGTCTCGAGAAATGGCGACGACGGCCCGAGCAAGCTCGTCTATGACGGCAAGACCCTGGTCATCTACATGGAAGCCGCCAACAAATACGCCAGCATCCAGGTGCCGGGCACGATCGAGGGAATGATGAAAGAGGCGATGGGCCGGCTCGGGGTCGATTTCCCGCTCGCCGACTTTTTGACCAACGCGCCGGACAAGTCGTTCCTGAGCGGCGTCACCGCGGGCGAGGTGGTCAATACCGTGACGATCGACGGTGTCCCCTGCCTGCACACGTTCTTTTCGCAGCCGCCTGGCATCGAGCTCGAGCTGTGGCTGGAAAAGAACGACCGGTCTTTGCCGCGCCGGCTGATCGTAACGTATCGGTCGCTGCCTGGCGCGCCGAATTTCATCGCGACGTTTTCCAATTGGAATTTTTCGGTCCATCCCACCGATGCGGATTTCGTCTTTCAGCCGCCCGCTGGCGCAGTGAGGGTCGCATTGAAGCCGCTGGCTGCACCTGGAGCGGCCAAGGAGAAAGCCGCCGGAGGCGCCAAATGAGATATCTGGCCACAATCTGCATTAGCGTGCTGCTCGCCGCATCGGCCGGCTCGGATGCTTTTGGCTGGGGCGCCGTCAGTGGACCGCGCGGCGGTGCGGCCTATCGCGGGCCGATGGGTGGTACTGCGGTGCGCGGCCCGAATGGCGGTGCGGCGGCGCGCGGTCCTTATGGCGCCGGTGCGGTCCGCGGCCCGGCCGGAAACACCGCGGTGCGCGGCCCCGTTTACGGCGGCGGCACCGCCTACCGCGGCGGCGCCTATTATGGCGGGCGCTATTACGGAGGCGCCGGCGTCGCAGCGGGCGCCGCTGTCGGCGCTGCGGTCGGCACCGCAGCCGCGGCCTCGGCCTACTACCCGCCGCCCTATTATTGTGCACCGGGCTACGCCTGCCCGGCGCCTTATTACGGTCCGCCTTAGCTCGCGCCGAATTGCGGGCTGCGATCAGCGGGCGAAGGCGGCGAAGATTTCGTTCAAAGCGGTCAGCTGGTTGCCGTTGACCGAGTTCGGAACCAGGACCGGGGTGTTGACGCCGGCCTCATACCAGGCGGCGAGCTGGTCGCGCACTTTTGCCGGCGGGCCGAACAGCGTATTGTCGGTGATCCATCGGTCGGTCAGGAATTTCGGAATGTCGTCGCGGCGGTTCTCGTCGATCGCCCGCTCGACCGCATTCATCTCCTCGATGTAGCCGGCTTCCTTCCAATAATTGCGGTAGTTCGGCAGCAAGGCGTAGCGGATCAGCCGGTGGCGGTGCAGCGCGATCGCCGCGCTCTCGTCATCCGAGATGCACACCGCCAGCATGTTGCCGACCAGGAAGTTCGGGTCGCGGCGCGTCTCCGCCGGAATGACGGCGAGCGAATTTGCCATGTGCGACAGGCTGGCGTTGGCGAACAAGACGCCTTGGGCGATCTCGGCGGCGAGCGCCACCATCCGCCGACGCAGCGCGGCCAGCACGATCGGCGGCAGCGGGCCGATGCCCTCATAGCTCTTCACCCGGTCGACAAAAGCGCGGGTATCGGCGAGCGGCTTGCCGACCGTGATCCCGAGCCGCTGATGGGTCGGCGCGTGCGCCACACCGATGCCAAAGCGAAAGCGGCCGCCCGACACCTCGTGGATATAGGCCGCAGCGGCCGCGAATTCTTCGGTGGTCTGCGCATAGATCGGCGCGATCGCGGTGCCGAACCGGATATGCTCGGTGGCAAGCGCCAGCGCGGTGCATTGCGCCATATTGCTCCAGCGGCTCGGCATGTATATGCCGGAAAAGCCCCGGCGCTCGATGTCGCGGGCAATTTCGAGGGTCTGCCGCCGCCGCTCCGGCACGGCGACGAGGCTGATCGCGGGAAGCGGTTCGGTCATCGGCATCTCCGGCCTCCAGTGGCGGGAACGTTGTAGCCCGTGCGCCGGGATGTTGCAGCACCGATACGCCTAAGCCGCCGCCATGGCAGGGACATTTTGGCGTGGTCCGCCTCCCTGAGGTGCCCTGCTGCTGACGGACGTCACCTCAGGGGAAATCACCCAAGAAAGAGAGCATACGGTTGATCAGCGCGGCGGCAGGTCGGAACCAACCAAAAGAACCGGCGCGTCAGCTGGCAGGGACCGCCTGCCAGCCAGTAAAGCACTGGGCGACGTAGGGATAATAGCCCGCCGGATTCGAGCAGTAATACCAGGTCTGGGAATAAAGCTGGCCGTAGTCGCCGTAGTTGTAGAAGCCGTAATACGGGTAAAAGCCAAAGTCGGTGAAGCCACCGCGGAACCGGCCCTCGCCAAACCGGTCACCGCGAAACCGGCCGGCGTGGAAGCCGTTCCCGTGAAGCCCGGCAAATCCGCCACGGTGAAAGCCGCCGTGAAATCCACCACCATGAAACCCACCACCGCCGTGGAAGCCGCCGCCCCCGCCATGCATCGCGGCATAGGCGAGATTTGGCTGGTTGAAGGCCGCAGCGCCCAGCAGAGCAGCTGTGACTGCGAGAACCTTGCCGCCGATCCGGCGCCAGGCTCTACGATCGGGTAACTGTTGCATCGACCACTCCATTTCGCCACCCGCCGATCACGCGTCTGTGACAGCCTCGGGGGCGGTCGTACCTTCAATGTGTTGATCGACGGCCCAAATCAGAGGCGAGTTTTGTCGCATTTGGTGCTGAGAGGAATTCAACAATGCGCCGCGCCGATCTGGCCGATCTGACCGCGTTCGTAGCCGTCGCCGACAATCTCAGCTTCCGGGCGGCGGCATCGCTGATCGGCGTCACGCCATCCGCGTTGAGCCACACGATGCGGCAGCTCGAGGACCGGCTTGCGGTCCGATAGCTGAACCGCACGACGCGGAGCGTCTCGCTGACCAATGCGGGTCTGCGCCTGCTAGACCGGGCACGACCGGCGGTCGAGCAGATATCTCGAGCGCTCGATGATCTTAAAGGCGAGCAAGGGCATCCCTCCGGACACCTGCGTCTCTATCTGACCCACCTCGCCGGCGCCGCGGTCATCGCTCCCGTCTGGGCGCGCTTTTTGTCAACCTTTCCCGACGTCCGGCTCGATGTGCACGCCGACGCGGCGCCCGTCGACATCGTTGCCAAGGGGTTCGATGCCGGGATCGGTCCAAAAGACTGGGCTGCCGCCGACATGATCGCGGTTCGGGTAATGGGGCCGATGCGAGTGGCCGTGGTCGGCGCGCCGGGCTATTTCGCGCGGCGGCACCCGCCGCGCGCGCCCGAAGATCTCGCCCATCACAGCTGCGTTCAATATCGCCGGGCGGCGGACGGGACCATGTTCGAATGGGCATTCGAGCGGAACGGCAAGTCGGAGCGCATCTCAGTCGGTGGCCCAATCATCGTCAACGATACGGATTTGGCGGTACGCGCTGCCGCCGACGGGTTGGGGATTGCGTACACGATCGAAGCTCTGGCCGAGCCGTTCTTGCGCTCGGGACAGTTGGTTCGCGTGCTCGACGACTGGTCGCCCTCGTTCGAGGGGCTGTTCCTCTATTATCCTGGCCACCGGCAAGTGCCGGTGGCGCTGCGCGCCCTGATTGACATGCTTCGCAGCGCCCACCGGTCGGTGCCGGCTGAAAAAGTGATCGAGCATCGGCTCGCCGCCGATTGAGCGCACCCCGGAGCGAACCGGCGGTCGCCCCAATCTGCTGCTTGCCGGCTGCACGAGAACGATGCGCTAGCCGGCCGGTCGCCGGCGCGGCAGGTCTGCCGGGCGACAACGCCCGCCGGCGTCGGGCTATTCATGAATGCCTCTCATTTCCCAATCAAATTTACGGCGATTGAGAAGCACCCGCACCACCCGCATTTCCCGGTGTCTTGAGGGCCGGACCACTGATCTCGCAGTGACGACCCGGAAATCGCCTTAGCCCGGAGCAAATCGGCATGCCGAAATACGACAATGATGATCTTGCCAGCCTGCGCATGGTGCTGCTCGATCATCCAATTTACGAACACGTCGCTTCCGTCGCCGATCTCAAACGATTCATGGAAGATCACGTCTTTGCGGTATGGGATTTCATGTCTCTGCTGAAGCGGCTTCAGCACGACATGACGTGCGTCAGCGTGCCGTGGTTCCCCGCCGACAATGCCCGCGCGGCACGCCTGATCAACGACATCGTGATCGGTGAGGAGACCGATGTCGGTCCCGACGGCTGCTATGTCAGCCATCTCGATCTCTACCGCCGCGCGATGGCGGACATCGGCGCCAGCACCACGCAATTCGACAGATTCTGCTGTCTGGCGCAGGCCGGCGTTTCGGTCGAAATCGCGCTAGCCCGGATATCTCACCGGGCGGCTGCTGATGTTGGATTTTCTGACGTATCAGGCTGCTTGTCGGGGTTTTGGGGCCGCGAGCCTGGCGTTTTGAGCCTGTCGGGGCGCGGCTGAGCGGTCGCAGGGTGAGCGAC
>DASYBC010000098.1:0-17952 GCA_036500965.1 Allostellaceae bacterium
GATGAAGGCGTCGCCCTGGGAAAAAGAGGATGCGACCCATGAGGGCATCCCGATTCTCAACTGGCTGGTGCCAAAGGAATTCACCCACGAGCGCGGCGACCTGACCGGGGTGCTGTTCGAAAAGGTCCAGGCCGAGTACGATTCCCGCGGCCGCCGCAACCTGGTCCCGACCGGCGAGCCCGAAATCCACGTTCCGTGCGACGACGTGCTGATCGCGGTCGGCCAGGAGAACGCGTTTCCGTGGATCGAGCGTGACATCGGCATCGAATTCGACGGTTGGGACATGCCCAAGGTCGATCCGAAGACGATGCAGTCGACATTGCCCAACGTGTTCTTTGGCGGCGACGCCGCGTTTGGCCCGAAGAACATCATCTGGGCCGTCGCCCATGGCCACGACGCCGCGATCTCGATCGACAAACTGTGCCAGGGCGAGGATGTCGCCGACCGGCCGCCGCCGGGCGTGACCCTGGTCAGCCAGAAGATGGGCATCCACGAATGGAGCTACGACAACGACATCTCGAACGATGTGCGCTATCGCGTGCCGTTGCGCGACACGGCGGTGGCGCTCGCCGACATCCGGGTCGAGGTCGAGCTCGGCTATGACGAAAAGCTTGGCTATCTCGAAGCCGAGCGCTGCCTCAATTGCGATGTCGAGACCGTGTTTGCCGGGCAGCTTTGCATCGAATGCGACGCCTGTGTCGACATCTGCCCGATGGACTGCATCACCTTCACCGACAACGGCGCCGAGGACGAGCTGCGGGACAGGCTGACGGCGCCGGCGCTCAACGTCGAACAGGATCTCTATATCGGCGATTCGCTGAAGACCGGCCGGATCATGGTCAAGGACGAGGATGTCTGCCTGCATTGCGGGTTGTGCGCCGAGCGCTGCCCGACCGGCGCCTGGGACATGCGCAAATTCCTGCTCGACATCACCCAGGCGGGCCCGGCATGCCGCGGCCGCTGACCCCGTCCGTCATCCCCACGAAAGCGGGGACCCAGAGCCGATCCCTGGCAAAAGCAGGGGGATGGCCGGCGCATCGCCTTGTGACCCTGGACCCCCGCGTCCGCGGGGGCGACGAGTAAGGCAACACGGAAATACGACCGTATTTTCACAGGCTTTCCGCCAATGGCATCACAGACCCATCTCGACACTGCCGCGATCCAGAGCGTCAACGACTTCGTCGTCAAATTCGCCAACGTCAACGGGTCGGGCTCGGCCAGCGCCAACGCGCTGTTTGCCAAGTCGATCCTGCGCATGGGAATCCCGGCGAGCTCGCGCAACATCTTTCCCTCGAATATCCAGGGCCTGCCGACCTGGTTCGAGGTGCGGATCAACGACAAGGGCCATCTCGGCCGCCGCGGCGGCGTCGATATGATGGTGGCGATGAACCCGCAGACCTGGGATGAGGACATCGCCGAGATCGAGCCCGGCGGCTATCTGTTCTACGACGCGACAAAGCCGCTGCCGCCGTCCAAGTTCCGCGACGACATCACGGTCATCGGCGCGCCATTGACCGCGATCTCGAACCGCGAATACAACGACGCCCGGCAGCGCCAGCTGTTCAAGAACATCATCTATCTGGGCGCCTTGTCGGCGTTGCTCGACATGGACCCGGCGGCGATCGAGAAGCTGATCACCGAGCAGTTCCGCGGCAAGGACACTTTGATCCGGCCCAATCTGCGTGCGCTCAGCCTTGGCCGCGACTGGGCCTTGGCCGAGCATGACTGCCCGATCGGGCTGCATCTCCAGCGCGTCGACAAAGTCGGCGAGCGGATTTTTATCAACGGCAATGATGCCGCGGCGCTCGGTGCCGTCTATGGCGGGGCGACGGTCGCGGCGTGGTACCCGATCACGCCCTCTTCCTCGCTCGCCGAGGCTTTCGCCAACCACTGCCGGCGCTACCGGGTCGATCCCAAAACCAAGAAAAACCGCTATGCGATCCTCCAGGCCGAGGACGAGCTGTCGTCGATCGGCATGGTCGTCGGCGCGGCCTGGAACGGGGCCAGGGCGTTCACCGCGACCTCGGGCCCGGGCATCTCGCTGATGCAGGAATTCATCGGGCTCGCCTATTTCGCCGAGATCCCGGCGGTGATCTTCGACGTGCAGCGCGGCAGCCCGTCGACCGGCATGCCGACCCGCACCCAGCAGGCCGACATCCTCAGCTGCGCTCATGCCTCGCACGGCGACACCAAGCACGTGCTGTTGTTCCCCGAGGACCCGCACGAAGCCTTCGCCTTCGCTGCCGAGGCGTTCGATCTGGCCGACCGGCTGCAGACGCCGGTGTTCGTGATGCTCGATCTCGACATCGGCATGAACGATTGGCTGGTGGCGCCGCTCGCCTGGGACGAAGGCCGGCATTACGACCGCGGCAAGGTCATGGCCGCCGAGCAGCTGGACGCCGGGGTCGAGTTCGGCCGCTATCTCGATGTCGACGGCGACGGCATCCCCTACCGCACCCTGCCCGGGACCCACCCGACGCGCGGCGCCTTTTTTACCCGCGGCACGACCAAGGATCGCTATGCGCGCTACTCCGAGGAAGGGTCGGACTACGTCGACAACATGCAGCGCCTGCTGCGCAAATTCGAGACCGCAAAGCGCCTGGTGCCGGCGCCGATCAAGCGGGCCGCGCGCGAGCCCGCCCGGTTTGGCGCAATCTATTTCGGCTCGACCGCGCCGGCGATGGCCGAGGCGCTCGAAGCCCTTGAAGCGCGCGGCATCCATCTCGACACGCTGCGCGTGCGCGCCTATCCGTTCCACGACGATGTGCTCGATTTCGTCGCCGCCCATGACCGGGTCTTCATCGTCGAGCAGAACCGCGACGGGCAGCTGCGCACCTTGTTGATGAACGACGGCGATATCGATCCGGCCCGGCTGGTGCCGATCCTGCATTATGACGGAACGCCGATCACCGCCCGTTTTATCGTCAAGGCGATCGGCGACATGCTCGATGTCGTCACCCTCGCTCCGTTGCGGAAGGCGCTGCCGTGATTTCGCTCCCCTTCGTCATTCCCGCGCAAGCGGGAACCCAGGGCCGTCCGACCGAACGCCTGTCCTGGACCGCCGCTTTCGCGGGGGCGACGACCATCTTTATTGCTCACCTGAGGTCCGCATGACCTACATCGCCAAACCCCGGCTGCATCACCCGAAGCTGCCGACCAATGCGCTCGGTTTCACCCGTCGGGATTACGAGGGTGCGGTCTCGACCTTGTGCGCCGGCTGCGGCCATGATTCGATCAGCGCCGCGATCATCCAGGCGTGCTTCGAGCTGAGCCTGCCGCCGCACAAGATCGCCAAGCTGTCGGGGATCGGCTGCTCGTCGAAGACGCCGACCTATTTCCTTGGCAAGTCGCACGGCTTCAACAGCGTGCACGGGCGCATGCCGTCGGTGTTGACCGGGGCCAATCTCGCCAATCGGGAGTTGATCTATCTCGGTATTTCGGGCGATGGCGATTCGGCGTCGATCGGGCTCGGCCAGTTCGCCCATTGCCTGCGCCGCGCCGTCAACATGGTCTATGTCGTCGAGAACAACGGCGTTTATGGACTGACCAAGGGGCAATTCTCGGCCACCGCCGACAAAGGCTCGAAGGCGCGCCGCGGTGCGGTCAACACCGATTCGCCGATCGATCTGGTGGCTCTGGCGCTGCAGCTTGGCGCGTCCTTTGTGGGCCGCAGCTTTTCCGGCGACAAGGCGCAGCTGGTGCCGCTGATCAAGGCCGGGATCGAGCACCGGGGGGCGGCCTTTATCGACGTGGTCTCGCCCTGTGTCGCGTTTAACAACAACCCCGAATCGACCAAGAGCTTCGACTATGTCCGCGCCCATAACGAAGCGGTCAACCGCCTGGACGTGATCCTCGAGCGCGACGAGATCACGGCCGATTATGCGCCGGGGACGGTCGAGACCGTGGCCCAGCACGACGGCTCGATCCTGCGCCTGCGCAAGCTCGCCGCCGATTACGACCCCTATGACCGGATTTCGGCCCTGACCTATCTCCAGCAGCGGCATGCGTTGGGCGAGATCGTAACCGGGCTGTTGTTCGTCGAGCCCGATTCGGGCGATATGCACGAATTTCTCGACACCGCCGAAGCGCCGTTGAATGGGCTCGGCGAAGCCGAGCTATGCCCCGGCCCCGCCGCCCTCGCCCAGTTCAACGCCGCCCATCGCTAGACCATGATCGTATCGGATCGAAGCGCATGGCGCTCCGATCCGATACGTGAATCATGGTCTCATCCTTGGAAGCGAGAGCAGGATTCACGCATGAAATGGAAGCTCTGTTTCCATTTCATGCGATCCTGCTCTAGCTGCTCAGGACCCGAGACGGCCAGGAAACCCGAGCGGGCTTTTTCTGGCCCTTTTCTACTTGCGAGCAATCGCTGCTCACCCGAATTTGCGGAATTACGAAATTGTGGGCCGGCTTCGGCTGACCCGTGTTTTCTCCGTAAGAGGGCCACAGCGCGCATGCTGCGCTGATCCCGGCCCTCCTCATACCGGCCGGGGAAGCCGGCCGGAACTCATCTGATCCTGTGAGTGGAGAAAACCGAATGGGCAACAAATTTCGGTTGGCGTTTTTGACTACGGCGTTTTTGGCTGGGACATCGCTGCTCGCCTTCGCCCAGACCGGCACCGGCCTGAGCGGTGCGGCCGGCACCGCCGGCACGACACCCGACAGCAGCGCGACGGTCGGCCCCGGCACCGCCACCGGCTCCGGCACCGCCACCGGGCCCGGCACCAGCAGCGCGACGCCCGGGATGGCCGGCACCTCGGGGTATGGCGGCAGCGCCTCGGGGAGCCCGGGGTACAGCAGCAACGGCGCCATGCCGGGAACCGCCGGCACTCCGGGGGCCGGCGCCACAGCGGGCGCGGCAGGCTCGAGCAACACGCCGGGTGCCCCCGCATACAACGGCACGCCAGGCGCTACCGGTTCGACCAGCATGCCCGGCACTCCCGGGTACAACGGCACACCCGGGAGCGCCGGATATGGTAGCGGCGCCACCGGCACCGCGACACCGGGCACCGGCGCCGGCGTGAGCGGCACCCCCGGCGCCGCCGGAGCCGCCGGGAGCGGCACCCCCGACCTTGGCGGCAGCCCCGCTGGCAACGGCCCGTCCGGGACAGGCGGGACCGGGGCGGCGGGCGGCGGCAGGTGAGTTCAACGCTTCGCACCTGAGGGCCGGCATGAGCTAGGGCCAAACCGGGGAGAGCGGGCCTTCCTCATTGAGGAGTGCTCGCTTCCTCCGACCTCGGTGATGTTTCCGACGCTGGGTCGGGTGAACGTTGGCGAGCCGCTGGAGCCGTGGCATGGTGCCAATGCGCGCCAATCATTGGCGCCCGCGCGTGGGCTGCGACATGGGTTCGCCACATTTCCCGCTGGTTTCGATCATTACGCCCGCCTTCAACGCCGAAGCTTATATCGGCGCGACCGTGCGCAGCGTGCTGGCGCAGGACTATCCGCGCCTGGAGCATATCGTGCTGAATGACGGATCGACCGACCGGACGTTTGAGCGGGTCCGCGCCGGCTTCCCCGATCCGCGGCTGCGCCTAGTCAGCCATCAGAATATCGGCGAAGCCGCCACGGTCAATCGGGGCCTGGAGCTGGCCGAGGGGGACATCGTCGGGGTCGTCAATGCCGACGATCCGATCCTGCCGGGGCTGGTCGGCGCGGCCGTGGCGATGCTCGAGAGCCGCCCCGAGCTTGCCGCGGTCTATCCCGATTGGCGGCGCATCGACGCTGCCGGCAGGCCGATCGCCGAGGCAATCGTTCCGGAATTCGACTATCGCGTGCTGCTCGAGCAGAATTTATGCCTGCCGGGCCCCGGCGCCCTGATCCGGCGCGCGGCGCTGGGCAGCGAGCCGCTGCGCGACCCGCGGTTTCGTTACAAAAGCGACTATTTCCTGTGGCTGCGCCTCGGCCTGCATTGGCCGCTGGCGCGCTTGCCGGGGGTCTATGCCACTTGGCGCCAGCATGCGGCGGGGGCCTCGCAGCAGGGGCGCAACCCGCTGATGGCAAGCGAGCATATCGCGGTGGTAGAGGCGCTGTTCGAACGCCCCGATTGCCCCGGCGAAATCCGGCGCTGGCGGCGGTTGACCCTGAGCGTCGCCTGCTATTGCGCGGGGCTGCTCGCCATCCACAATCCCGCGGTGCGGGGGCGCGAACTGATCATGCGCTCACTCGCCTTGGCGCCAGTGTGGCCCAGCCGCTTTCGTCCCGAGCGGCACCGTTCCTGGAGCCGCATCCTCTACGTGCTGGGCCGCCCGCTCAGCGAATGGGCCTATCATGCCGCGCTGCCGTTCAACGGAGGGTGGCTGCCGCGGGCGCCGTGAATTGGCCGACGTTTCCGATTCGCTGGCGGTGTTCCTGCCGTCGGCGGCCGGCGGCGGGGTCGAGCGCGCGTTTGCCGATTTAGTCGCTTTTTGGCGGGACGAGGGCCGCGCCGTCACGGTGATCCTGGCTGACGGTCGCGGCCCGCTGCGCGAGGCGTTGGCGCAGGGAACCCGACTTATCGATTTTGGAACGACGCGGGTCTCTGCCGCGATTTTGCCGCTGGCCCGGCTGCTGCGCGCGTCGCCGGATCTGCCCGTGCTGTCGAGCATGTCGCACGGCAATCTTGCGGTGCTGGTCGCGGCTCGGGTGCTGGCCAGCCATCGCGGCGCGGTGGTGGTGCAGGAGGCGGCGCGATTCGCGCTTGGGCGCGAAGGTGGGACCCGCTGGCGACATTGGGCGGTGCGCGCGCTGCTGCCGCGGCTTTACGGCCGCGCCGACGCAGTGATCGCGGTCTCTGACGGTGTCGCCGATGAGCTGGCCGCGGTGCTGCGCTGGCGGCGCGAGCGCATCCAGGTCGTGCCCAACCCGCTGCGCTTGGGGCGGATCGCCGAGGCGGCGGCGGCACCCTGCCCACATCCGTGGCTCGACCCGGGCGCACCTCCGGTCATCCTCGGGGTCGGGCGGCTGTCGCCGGAAAAGGATTTTGCCACCTTGTTGCGGGCTTTTGCCCTGCTTCGGCAGCGGGTCGCGGCGCGGCTGATTCTGCTCGGCAGCGGGCCCGAAGCCGATGCGCTGCACTCGCTCGCAGGTCGTCTTGCGATCGAGGATGCCGTCGATTTTTGCGGGTTTGTCGCCAACCCGTGGGCGTTCATGTCGCGCGCGGCATTGGTCGTGTCGTCGTCGCTGGCCGAGGGGTTCTCCCTGGCCCTGGCGGAAGCCATGGCCTGCGGCATCAATGTCGTCAGCGTCGATTCCGGTGCCGCTGTACGGGCATTGCTGCCGGCGGAGATGTTCGGGCCGCTCAGCCTGCCGGGCGATGCCGTCGGGCTGGGCGCCGCCATGGAGCGCCGGCTGGCGCGGGCATTGCCGGCGGCCGAGCTGCGAGCCTGCAGCCGGCGGTTTGATGTCGGACAAACAGCACCCTGCTATACCGCCTTGCTGCTCCGCCACAGCCGGGGGTCGCCAAGCTCTCCCGCGGCCGCCGCCAAGAATTGCCGGCGGCTGTGACCGGGATCGAAATCCGCGCAAGCATTGGCTGGCCAGCTCGGCGCCCAGCTCCGGACGGCCGAGCAACTTGGCAATCGCGGCGGAGAGCGCCAGGATCGGGTGCGCCGCGACAAGGTAGTCGCTCATTTTGCTCGGCATCGAGGTCCGGACGATCTCCGGCATCGGCGAATCGGACGCATTGGGCAGAAACAGGATGTTGGCGGGCTGCTGCAGCATCGCTGCCTCGCCGGGCGGGACATGAGAGTGAACGAGCGCGCGCTCGCCGAGAATTCTGGCTCTCATCGGCACGGAACCTTGACACCAGACGCTGTTAGAGGACGAGGGCCATGTTGAGACGCGGCAAACAAACCCGGCGCAAACCGCCATCGCAGGCGCAAATCGGTCTGAAAATGAAGAGACTGCTCTGCGCGATTGGACGCCGCGGTTAGGTTCGGCTGCCAGGCATGTCTGATTTCGATCAAGATCCACATCCGGATTCGCCCCGGATCCTGTTTGTCGGCTGGCCCGATAGCTCGCACACCCATTCCTGGATCGAGCTGCTCCAGGATGTGAAGCTCAACCTTCGCCTGTTCGGCCTGTACTCGTCCGAGCCGCCGCTCGACTGGCCGGTCAAGACCTATCTGACCGCACCGACCATCCGGCGGCGCAACGGGCCGACGCGGCGGACGGTGTTTCCACCGCCGACGAGCTCGCCCTATTACGCGGTCTACCTGTACCGCGAAGCCATGGGGGTCGGCAATCTGGTGCCGACCAGCGGGTTGCGCGGGCTGTTGTCCGGCGCCGCTGCCGCGCTGGACCGGGTTTACGCCTGGAAATATCCGAGGAGCCTCGAGGATGCGCTGGCCCGGGTGGTCCGCAGCTGGCGGCCCGACATCATCCACACGCTCGGGTTTGACGCGGCGTCCTATCTCTACTTGTCGGCGCGCAAGCGCTATGGCCTCGCCGGAATCGGTCGATGGATCGCCCAAGCGCGCGGCGGGCCCGATCTGGCGCTGAACCGGCACTCGTCAAAGCATCTGCCGCGCATCCGCGAAGTCTTGGCGACGTGCGACCATTTCATCGCCGACAACCAGCAGAATTACGATTACGCGCTCGCCGCCGGTCTCGACCGGTCCAAGATCGCCGATCCGGGCATCGGGGTCGTCTCGGGCCCCGGCGGGCTCGACCTCGAGGCGCTGCGCGCGCGCTGGACATTGCCGCCGTCGCGGCGCGAGCGCATCGTCGTCTGGCCCAAGGCTTACGAAATCAACAGCGCCAAGGCGATGCCGGTGTTCGAGGCGATCCTCCAGGCATGGGACCGAATTCAGCCCTGCCGCATCGAGATGCTGTGGATGACCCAGCCCGAGGTGCAGATCTGGTACGACAAGCTGTTTCCCGATGAGATCAAGCGCTGCTGTCCGACGCATCCGCGGCTGAGCCACGAGGAAACGATCGCCCTCATTGCCAGGGCGCGGGTGATGATGGCGCCGTCGCTGAGCGACGGCATCCCGAACACGATGACCGAGGCGATGGCGCTTGGTGCCGCACCGCTGGTCTCGCCGCTCGACACGATCGTGCCGGTGGTGCGGGAGGGAGAAAACGTGCTGTTCGCCCGCAACCTTTATCCGGACGAGATTGCCGCGGCGCTGGTGCGGCTGATGACCGACGATGCGCTGGTCGATCGCCTCGCCGCGAACAATCTCGTGCGCGTCCGCGAGTTGGCCGACCGCAACGCGGTGCGGGCGCGGGCGATTGCCTACTACGGCGAGGTCGCCGCGCTGGCGCGCCGCGGCACTCCGGAGCGGTTTGCGGGTCAGGGTTCCCGGGTCCGCATCCAGAATGCGGTCGGTTCGGAGGAAGGATAGGCTTCCCGCATGATCGCGATCTCGGGAAAGGTCGCGTTCATCTTATCGGGATAGGTCAGCATCAGGTAATTTCCAGGCCAGATCACTTCAAAATTCCGGTTGAACGCCAGAAACGCCTGCAGCAGGTACTGCTCGTTCCAGTATAGCTGATTGTCGTAATAGACCTTCGGATAGGGTAGGGGCAGGCTGACGTCGTGGATATGGACCATGACCCCGGGCTTTAGCCGCGGCAGAATTTCGAGGTACTCGAAATGCACATCGTTGCCGCTGCGGATCACATGGCTCGAATCGATAAATAGGATGTCGCCGGCGCTTAGCTCACCGAACAGCTCGAGCGGCACGTCCTGCACCCGCTTGGGCAGCAGCTCGAGGCCGGGCACGCCGCCGCGGAACATTTCCCAAGGATAGGGGTCAATTGAGGTGACCCGGGTGTCATAGCCCGCCGCCCGGTTGCTCTGCGCCGCGGCGAGAGCCAGAAGCGTCGAGTTGCCGTTGCCGATTTCGATGATATGGCGCGGCTTATGGTGCCGAATGAGACCGTAATAGACATGCGCGTCCACCGCCATGTAGCCGCCGTTGATCAGATAGAAGCCGGTGGTCAACGCGGTGCGGTGGATTGGAAAGCGCGCTCGGAACTCCTCGAGGAACGGAGGCAGCAGCCGCTCCATCAGGTCGATTGCCGCCGCATCGTTGGTATCGACGCCGGCCATCGCGGACGGCCTGCGCCAGAAATCGTCGAGCCGATCGGTGTCGTCGGGGATCGGCAGGTAGAAATGCTTGCGCAGCAGATGAAAGCCGTGCCGGTAAAAAACATCATGCAGCGGGTTTCCCTGCGTAGCGGCCAGCCGGGCGGCCAATTCCTCAGCCAACGCTTCGGTGGCAAACGGCGCCAGCTCCCCATTTGCGGCGCGACGGAAGCGCGGCGAGGCCGCCGATCGACGGACCCGCGCCGCCGAGCGAGCGAGCTTTCGGAGGACCGCGCGGCCGAGCAGCATTCCGCGGGCGGCGCCCGAATTCATCATCATGGCAGCAAAGCCTCGCTCGGAGCCGGTTCCGCCGGCTGCGACAACGGCAACGCGGCGTCGATCATTGCCTCCCATTGCCGGGCGATCCGCGAAATATCGAAATCCTCGACCCGCGCATAGCCAGCGGCGATCAGCCGGTGGCGCAGCATCTCGTCGGTGACGATCTGCTCCATCGCCAGGGCCAGCGCGCCGGCGTCATCGACCGGCACCAACAGGCCGCTCCTGCCGTTTTGCAGCACTTCGGGCGGCCCCGCCACGCAGTCGGTCGAAATCACCGGAACGCCGCAGGCCATCGCCTCGCCGAGCACCAGCGCAAACGCCTCGAAACTTGAGGTCAGCAACAGTGCCGCGGCGCGCCTGATGATCGGGTAGGGGTTGAGCCGGGCGCCCAAGAGGGCGATGTGGCGCTCGAGTCCCCGCCGGGCGATCTCGCCGGCGAGCCGCTGCCGCTCCGGACCCTCGCCGACGCACAACACCGTGAAATCCCGCCCGCGCGCCCGCAGCCTGGTGCAGGCCTCGATCAACAGATCATGGTTTTTTGATGGGTCGAGCCGGCCGACATGGACGTAGCACGGCCCGTCGCCGATCGTCGCCACGTCCGCCTCAACGAGCGGCGCCCAGGACAGACGGCGCACCCGGGCGCAGTTGATTGGGTTCGGGATCGTCTCGGTCTTGCCGCGGGCGACGCCAAACCCGGCGTGCAAATCCTCGCAGCAGCCCTGGCTCGGAAACACCACGCGCGAGGCAGCGGAGCACGCGTTCTCGAAGGCCCAGCGCTCGGCGGCAAGCCGCGCCGGCCGCGGGTGCATCAGCGGCAGATACCGCGACTCGCAAGTATGCAGCGAGGCAATGAACGGGATTGCGCCGCCGATCTGGGCAAACCAGGCTGCCGTTGTCGCCTCCTCCATGACGGTCACGAGCGCGGTGTCGTTGCCGAGCTGTGAGAGCAGGTCACGCAGACCTTGGGCTGCCGGCCAATGCGCGTCGAGACAGGCCTGCAAGCTCGCGTCGCGCCCGACTGCCGGCACCGGCGCCGTACTGGCGGCAGGCATCGGCGGCAGCCGCATGGTGTGGCGTGGAGCCGTGGCCGGGCGCAACCTGCGCCGTAACGCATGCGCATAGTGGCGCAGCGGAACACCGGAGAGCAGGCCTTGACGAAGGTAGACGAGCCGGTGGCCGAGCCCAAGGCGGCGATCGATCGCCACTGGCACCAGGCGGCGGTAGAGGCGGATGGCGAGGAGGGCGCCGCGGCTTTGCCATGAAACTGGCCGGAACGGAGGCGGGGCCGTTGCCTCGCGGGCGGCGGCCGGGGATGCGCTTGCCGGCGCCAAGGCGTGCCGGCCATCGCGAACCCAAAAAGTCTCGACACCGGCGACGAGGCTCGCCTGATCGCGGGCATTGAACAGGGTCAGGATCACCGGCCGAAAACGGCGGCGATCGAGGCGCCGCGCCAGGTCATAGACGACGCGCTCGGCGCCGCCGCCCGACAACACTCGCTCTAGGAAAGCGACCGGCCGCGACTGAGCGCCGCTGCTGTCGAGCCGCAGTGCGCCGAGGATTTCGCCAACGATCAATGCCGGCTTCAGCACCGCCGGCCCATCGAGCGACGTGGTGACGGCCGCCTCGAGCCACACCGGAACCGGTCGCCGATCGAGCGCCAGCGCCAGCTCGACCTCGCCGAGCCAGGGCAGCCCGTCGCGATCGGCTGGCGGTCGCGGCACGGTCGTCGCTGCCGGCTCCCAATGGTACGGGTGGCCGGAGACGACGAGCGCGGCGCGCAAGCCCTGCTCCGACAACAGGGCCGCGGCCTGCCGCGCCGCGGACAAGGCCGGCTCGATCGCCGGAGCCAACATGACGATGCGGGCGCTACTGCTGCCGGGGGGCGGCTCGGCGCCTTCGTCGCAGCCCTCGAAACGGTGCAGATAGCGGCGCAGCGGCTCGGCCGGACTGCCCCGGCCCAAACGGCGGCTGGCGTGCTCGCGCCGGGCCAGCGCGCGGGGCTCGACCGGATGATAGGCAAAGCGCGGGTCTGCTTGCGCGCAGCCCGCCGCGAGCCCGCGCCACATCCAGCTCCAATCGTCCTCGCCCTCCGCAAGTGCCATCTGGCGGACCCGGTCGCGCACCCGGTCGCGCAGCCCGGCCGCCGCCGCCCCCGCGGCGTCGTCGAATGCCCATTCGAGGACGCGCAGGATCAGCGCCGGATGTGGCCCGAGCGCGTAGAGAAAGGCGCTGCGGTCGCAGGCGATATCGACGATCCGCTCGATCGCGGCCGTGGCCGCGGCTGGATCCGACAGGTCGATTCGCGGGATCAGCTCGGCGAGCGCATGGCGGTTGAGAAAATCGATCCCGGCTGTCGCCGTGTCGAAATAGCAGGCCTCGGGAAACTGCTCCGAGCCCTGGCCGGCGTGATGCCGATTGACCACGGTCCACTCTGGGATCAGACGGGCCTCGTTGTCGACGAGAAGCCGCAGCCACAGCGCATAATCCTGCGCGTAATGATGCCGCTCGTCGAAGAGACCGACCCGGCTCCAGGCCTCGCGATTGATGCAGACCGTAATGCCGCTCAGGTAGTTGCGATAGAGGAGGGTCGGGATCTGCAATCCGGGCTCGGGGACGGGCCCCCACAGAGCGTGCTTTTCGCGGTGCCCGCTATCCTCGTGCAGCAGCCAGAAATAGGAATAAAAGAAGTTGATGCCGGGATTGTGCTCGATCCAGCGGCGGTTGACCGCGAGCTTGTCCCTTTGGAACAGATCGTCCGAGCTCAGCCAGTGCACCCACTCGCCGCGCGCCGCGCGCAGGCCGGCGTTCAGCGCCGCGGCGACGCCGCCATTCGGCTGGTGCACCGCCTTGATCCGCGAATCGCGGGCGGCATAGGCGTCGATGATCGCCCCGGACCGGTCGGTCGAGCCGTCATCGACGACGATCGCTTCCCAGGACGGGTCGGTCTGGGCCAGCACGCTGTCGAGCGCCGGCCCGATATACCGCTGATGATTATAGGTCGGGATCAGAATGCTGGCGAAAGGTCGGTCCATATCGGCACGGTAATCTCGGACATGCTTTCGCCCTGGGATGCGGGGCCGCGAGCTTTGACTGGCGGCCGTGAGCTGCTCCGGCAATGACCGGAAAACCTAACCGAGCCGCGCCCGACGGGAAAGTGCTGCGGGCTCTGCAGCATGCGGCCGGCTTCTCGGCGGAGCCGGGGGCGCACTATGCCGGTTGCGTTTCGCCATTTTTCACCCTAGAGGGCGGGCGGGATCAACGCTAAGATGACCCGCGCTGGGGGAATGGTGACGCGGCGATCGGCTAGACTTACGGATTTGCGCAGCCCGCATGGTAAAGACGGCGATGTCTCACTGCGACGGCGCGCCCGCCTCGCCTTGAGCTGCGCGAAGCTGCGGTCTGTGATCCGGGTCGCGCTGCTGCTTGGGCCGCTCGCCGGCTGCTCGGGGGGTGTGCTCGACGCGCAGGGGCCGGTCGGCGCCGCCGACACGAAAATCCTGCTCAACGCGCTCGGCATCATGCTGCTGATCGTGGTGCCGACGATCGTCGCGGCGCTCGTCTTCGCATGGTGGTTTCGAGCATCCAACACGAAGGCGCGCTATCAGCCGCAATGGGCCTACTCCGGGCGGATCGAGATTGTCGTCTGGGCGATTCCGCTGCTGGTCATCCTGTTTCTCGGCGGGGTGATCTGGATCGGCTCGCATCAGCTCGATCCCTACCAGCCGATCGCCCCGCGCACCAAGCCGCTCGAGGTGCAGGTGGTCTCGCTCGACTGGAAATGGCTGTTCATTTATCCCGATCAGCGCATCGCCAGCGTCAACCAGCTGGTGGTGCCGGCCGGCGAGCCGGTGCATTTTGCATTGACCTCGGCCACGGTGATGAACTCGTTCTTTGTGCCGCAGCTCGGCAGCATGATCGCGACGATGCCCGGAATGGTCACGCAGCTCTATCTCGAGGCTGACCACGCCGGCGATTTTTATGGCGAATCCGCGCAGTTCAGCGGGGACGGATTTTCCGACATGCACTTTATCTTGCATGCCGTGCCCGCGGATGCGTTTGCGCGCTGGGTCGCCACGACACGGCAGGCAGGCCCCACGCTGGACCGCGCGGGGTATATCGCGCTTTCGCAGGAAAGTCAGAACGCGCGGCCTTTCACCTATCGTGCCCTCGCGCTGGACCTGTTCCGGGCCATCGTGACCCGGCAGCTCCCATTTGGCCCCGGGCCCTCCCAGGGACCCGCTGGCCCATCGGTTCGCCCGGTCGGAGCGAAATAACATGCAGCTCCTCGGCAAGCTGACGTTGCAGGCGATCCCACTCGATCAGCCGATCCCGCTGGTCGCCGGCGCGGTGGTGTTTGCCATCGCCGTCGCCATCGTCGCCTGGATCGTTCTCGCCGGCCACCTGCCTTACCTGTGGCGCGAGTGGATCACCAGCGTCGATCACAAGCGGATCGGCGTCATGTACACGCTCTTGGCGCTGGTCATGCTGGTGCGCGGCTTTATCGACGCGATCATGATGCGCTCCCAGCAGGCATTCGCCTTCCGCGCGCCCGGCTATCTGCCGCCCGAGCATTACGACCAGATCTTCTCGGCGCACGGCACGATCATGATCTTCTTCGCGGCGATGCCGCTGATGATCGGGCTGATGAACTTTGTCGTGCCGTTGCAGCTGGGCGTGCGCGATGTGGCCTTTCCGACCTTGAACTCGACCAGCTTTTGGCTGACCGCGACCGGCGCCCTCCTGGTCAACCTGTCGCTCGTTATCGGCGAGTTCGCGCGCACCGGGTGGCTGCCTTATCCGCCCTTGTCGGAAATCACCTACTCGCCCGGCGTCGGCGTCGATTATTACCTGTGGTCCTTGCTGATCTCCGGTGTCGGCACCTTGCTGACCGGGGTCAACTTTGTCACCACGATCCTCAAGATCCGCGCGCCCGGCATGGGCTATTCGCGGATGACGATGTTCTGCTGGACCGCACTCGCCGCCAATCTCTTGATCGTGGCGGCGTTCCCGGTGCTGACCGCCACCCTCGCGATGCTGACCCTCGACCGCTATCTCGACTTTCATTTTTTCACCAACGCGGCCGGCGGCAACATGATGATGTTCATCAACCTGATCTGGGCCTGGGGGCATCCCGAGGTCTACATCCTGGCGCTGCCGGCCTTTGGGATCTTCTCCGAGGTAATTTCGACGTTCTCGGGCAAGCCGTTGTTCGGCTACCGCTCGATGGTGATGGCGACGATGGCGATCTGCATCATCTCCTTCACGGTTTGGCTGCATCATTTCTTCACGATGGGGGCCGGCGGCAACGTCAATGGCGTCTTCGGCATTGCCACGACGCTGATCGCGGTCGCCACCGGCGTCAAAATCTACAACTGGCTGTTCACGATGTATGGCGGCCGCATCCGTTTCACGACGCCGATGCTGTGGTCGCTAGGGTTCATCGTAACCTTCGTGATCGGCGGCATGACCGGTGTGCTGCTGGCCGTCCCACCGGCCGATTTCCTGGTGCACAACAGCCTGTTCCTGGTCGCCCATTTCCACAACGTGATTATCGGTGCAGTCATCTTCGGCGGCTTCGCCGGCATCACCTATTGGTTCCCGAAGGCGTTCGGGTTCCGGCTGCACGAAGGCTGGGGCAAGGCTGCCTTCTGGCTCTCGCTGCTCGGCTTCTATGTCGTCTTCATCCCGCTCTACGCCGCCGGCCTTCTCGGCATGACACGGCGGCTGCAGCATTACGATCTGGCGTTGTGGCGGCCGTGGGTGCTGGCCGCGGCCTGCGGCATCGTGATCATGATGGCAGCACTCGCCTGCCAGGTGATCCAGTTCGTCGTCAGCATACGCCGCCGCGACGAATTGCGCGACGAGACCGGGGATCCATGGGACGGCCGCTCGCTCGAATGGGCCACCGCATCGCCACCGCCCGCCTTCAATTTCGCGGTGCTGCCGCGGGTGCATGGCGAGGAGCCCTATTGGGAGATCAAGCATCGCGCGATCGAGACCCAGCAATTGGCGGCCGAGCCGGACTACGGACCGATCGAGATGCCGCGCAACAGCCCGACCGGCTTTATCACCGCGTTTTTCGCGACGATGACCGGGTTCGCGTTGATCTGGCACATCTGGTGGATGGTCGGTCTCGGGCTGGTCGCCGCCTATGCCGTATTCGTCTGGTTCGCCTGGCGCGATGTGGAGGAGTATGTGATCCCGGCCGAGGAGGTCGCCCGCATCGACCGCGAGCGGCGGCGGGTGCGGCAGGAATGGCTGGCGCAGCACGTTCGCGCCCGTGAGCCGGCATGAGCGTCGCCGGAGCCGTGCCGCGGGCGCCCGGCCCGCTGATCGACCCCTACCGGCTCGGGCGCACCCCCGGGCGCGGCGGCCCCGGCGATGGCGGCGGCGGGCGCGATCTTCCGACCGGTCATGGCGAGGGCGGACCCGCATCAAAGCGGGTCATCGTCGGCTACGGCTTTTGGATCTTCATCCTCAGCGACATCGTCATGTTCTCCGCATTTTTCGCGGCACATGCGGTGTTGCAGACGGCAACGGCCGGCGGTCCGGCCGGGCGGGACCTGTTCCATCCGTCGAGCATCGCGATCGAAACCGGCTGCCTGCTCGCCTCGAGCTTCACCTGCGGCCTGTCGGCGGTGGCGACCGACGCGCGCAGCCAGCTGTGGACCCAGGTTGCCCTGCTGGTCACCGGCCTGCTCGGACTCACGTTCGTGACCTTGGAGGCGCGGGATTTCGCCGGCATGGTGGCGATCGGCGCCGGGCCCGAGCGCAGCGCCTTCCTGTCGTCCTTCTTCGCCGTCGTCGGCTTGCATGGGCTGCATGTCAGCGCCGGGCTGCTATGGCTCGGAACGATGATGGCCCAACTCTTCGTCAAGGGCTTCCGCCCCAACATCCAGCGCCGTCTGCTGTGCTTCAATCTGTTCTGGCACGCGCTCGACATCATCTGGGTGGCGCTGTTCACGATCGTCTATCTGATTGGGTTAGGCCGATGAGCGACGAGCGCGACGAACGGGGCATGGGCGATGTCGCACCTGGGTTCATGGATGCGCCCGGCCGCTCGGTTCGGCAGGGCGTGCAAGGCTATCTGATCGGACTCGCGCTCGCCGCGGTGCTGACCGTGGCCTCGTTCTACGCGGTTGGGACGCACCTGATCTGGGGGCCGGGAATCCCGGTGGCGCTCGCCGTGCTCGCCGTCGCGCAGATCGGCGTGCACCTGGTGTTTTTCCTGCATCTGACCACTGCTCCGGACAACACCAACAACGTCTTGGCGCTGGCGTTCGGCGTGCTGATCGTGGCCCTGATCATCGCTGGCTCGCTGTGGATCATGGACCACCTGAACCACAGGATGATGCCGATGTACCAGATCATGCAGATGCAGCGCTGAGGCTCGGGCGCAAGCTTCGGCTGTAGCCCGAACGGAGGCGCGACCGGCCCGGAGAAGCCGTCAGCCGGGGGTGACGTCAAAAGGTTTGTGTCAGCAGGAGAGGGGTGCTGACGCCTTGGTTGCGGTTTTCGTGATTGAAGACGGCGAATAGGATGCGGTCCATCGAGGTGCGATCGGAGAAGACGCCCATCGGGCGGGTTCGCCGTCT
>DASYBC010000099.1:0-1931 GCA_036500965.1 Allostellaceae bacterium
GGTCCCGGTTTCTAATCCGATCGCGGGCGGGACCCCGGCATGACCGCCGCATCGCCAGGCGCCACCGCCCGGTCAAAGCTGATCGGCATGCGCGCCGCGTTGATCGATAAGCTCGATCGGCACCTTAACGGCGGCGACTTAGCACTCGTCGCCAGCGTTCAACTTGCGATCATCGCCATCGATGACGTCGGCCGGGCCGCACCCGAGGCACCGCAACAGGAAAACCGTTAGCCCGGATAATTCGTCAGGCGGCGTGAGAGGGTTGGCGGAAGCGGACTAAACCATTGGTTTCGTGTATGATTTGGTTGCTGAAGCCGGATCATCCGAAGGCAACGGAGTTCGCGCCCGCCATGGACGATTCTACGGGGATTCTGCCGGGTTTGCCATCGGTGAAGGGCAAGCCGGTGCATGTGGCTTTCGATGGCGGCCAGATGACCTCGGACGCCGGAATATTGCTGCTGGCGGGGGTCGAGCAGCGGCTCGGGATCGCCGAGCGACTGGCCAACTGCATCGAGGACCCACGTGCACCGGAACGGGTGCAGCACGGGCTGGCGGAGATGATCCGCTACCGGGCGCTGCTGATCGCGGCGGGCTATCCCGACGGCAACGACTGCGGCGCGCTCAAATCCGATCCCGCGTTCAAGATGGCGGTCGGGCGGCTGCCCGAGAGCGGAGCCGATCTGTGCTCGCAGCCGACCATCAGCCGGCTGGAGAACCTGCCGGGTCCGGTCGCGCTCAAACGCATGATGGCGGCGATGGTGGAATTGTTCTGCGACAGCTTCGAGCAGGTGCCGCGGCGCATCGTGCTCGATATCGACGACACCGAGGACCGGGTTCACGGCGGCCAGCAACTCGCGCTGTTCAACGCCTATTACGACAGCCGCTGCTTCCAGCCGATCCATATCTATGAGGCGACCACTGGCAAGCCGGTAGCGATCATCCTGCGCCCCGGCAAGACGCCGGACGGCGCCGAGGTGAGCCTGGTCCTGCGCCATGTCATCGGCCACATCCGCACCCGCTGGCCGGCGGTCGACATTGTGGTGCGCGGCGATAGCCATTACGCCCGGCCCGAGGCGATGGCGTGGTGCGACCGCAAGCGCATCGGCTACATCTTCGGCCTCGCCGGCAATGCGGTGCTGCTGCGCCGGGTCGGCGGTCTGGCCGAGGATGCCGCACTCGGCCGGGTCGACGGCGAGGCCGACAAGGTCCGCCGCTACGGCGAATTGCGCTACGCCGCCACAAGCTGGAAAGTCGAGCGCCGCGTCATCGCCCGTGTCGAGGCCGGACCCCAGGGTGCCGACAGCCGCTTTATCGTCACCAATTTGGCGGGCTTGCCCAAGGCACTTTACGAAAAGGTCTACTGCGCCAGAGGACAGGCCGAAAACCTGATCAAGGCGCACAAGCTCCATCTCGCCTCCGACCGCACCTCGTGCACCAAGGCCACCGCCAACCAATTCCGCCTCTTGATCCACACCGCCGCCTACTGGCTGTTGTTGAGCCTGCGCGGGCTGGCTCCCCGGACATCGTTCTGGCGCGATGCCCAGTTCGATACGATCCGCCTGTGCCTGATCAAGGTGGCTGGCCGCGTCACCGAGATGGTCACCCGCATCAAGATCGCCCTGCCGACCGCCTACCCCTACCAGATCAGCTTCGCCATGCTTGCCGGCCGCATCGCCAAACTGCCGCCGTGAACAACGGGGCCATCTGCCCCAGAACGAACCCCTCGGCGAAACCTCAAACCCCGACCACCCGCGTCACCGACGCCACCAAAAACTACGCCACGGCACGGCCCTCTAACCGCTATCCTGGGCGCCTCACGAATGATCCAGGCTAACGCCGATGCCAAGCGCTCGCAGTTGACAGTCTATTTCGACGGCGGCCGGCTGCGCGAGGCGCTGGCGGTCGGCGGGGAATTGATCCGCACAGCGCCG
>DASYBC010000100.1:0-62281 GCA_036500965.1 Allostellaceae bacterium
AGGCATGCTCGCACGAACCTTCCGTCCCGCAACTAAGGGGAACATCGTGAAAGTCAGCGCAATGATCCGGCTCAGCCCCGGAGCCGAGCCGCACAACGGATTGCTGAGCCATATGGCCGACTACGCCCGCCGCATCGAGGCCAGCGGGTTTCCCGGGATCTGGGTCGGCGATTCGATGGGCCGCGGCCGGCCGACGCTCGATCCGCTCACCGCCTTGGCGGCGCTCGCCGCGGTGACCGAGCGCGTCGAGCTCGGCATCGGGGTGCTGCAGGTGTCGTTGCGCCACCCGATCGAGCTCGCCCACCGGGTGCAGTCGGTGCAGGCCTTGTCCGGCGGCCGGCTGCGCCTCGGCGTCGGCAGCGGCTCGACGCGGGCGGATTTCGAATTGCTCGGCGGCGATTACGAGCACCGTTTCCGTACATTGCGGAATTCGCTCGGGACGATGCACCGGGTGTGGCGCGGCGAGCCGGTCAACGGCGGCGCCTTGTCGATCTGGCCCGGCTGCGAAGGCGGGCCGCCGATCCTGATGGGCGCCTGGCGCAGCCCGCGCTGGATCACCTATGCCGTCAAGGAATGCCAGGGCTGGACCCCGTCCGGCCGGTTCAGCAGCTGGGACGATCTCGAATTCGGCATGCGCATCTACCGCGAGGCCGGCGGCACCAATGCGGTGCTGGCCAATGTCGGCGTCGATCTCGCCAACCGGCCCGAAAGCGCCGAGCTCGCCGCGGCCAGCGACGTCCATCTGGTGTGCCCGCCCGACGAGGCGCGGCGGCGGTTGAAGCGGATGGAGCAGCTCGGCTTCGACGAGGTGCTGCTGGTCTCGCATTACGGCAATCTCGAGGAGATCGAGCGGGTGCGCGATTTCCTCTGAGCCCGGTCGCAGCCGGCGATCTTGACAGGCGAAGCGCTCGGGGCATGCTGGGGCGGGAGCCAATCTCTGCTGAGGAGCGCGCCGCATGATCAGCGCCGATCTCGCTGGCAAGACCGTGTTGGTGACCGGCGCCGCCTCGGGGATCGGGCTCGCCGCCGTCGAGATCTTCTCGCGCTGCGGCGCCATGGTAGCGCTCAACCATCTGCCCGACGACCCGCGCGGCCCCGACGCGGTCGCTCGGCTCAAGGCCGAGGGCCATCGGGTCACCGCCGCGCCCGGCGACGTGTCGCGGCCGGGCGAAGCCGAGCGCATGGTGGCGAGCGCGATCGCGGCACTCGGCCGGCTCGATTTTCTGGTCAACAACGCCGGGACCCCGGCAACCCCGACGCCGATCCCGTTTTCCGATCTCGACGCGCTCTCCGAGGAGTTCTGGTCGCGGATCCTGACGACCAACCTGATCGGGCCGTTCCGCTGCGCCCATGCCGCGGTGCCGGCGCTGAAAGCGGCGCGGGGGGCGATCTGCAACACCGCCTCGATCGCCGGGGTGATGGGCTCGGGCAGCAGCATCCCCTATGCGACGAGCAAGGCCGGCCTGATCAACCTGACGCGCAGCCTGGCGCGCACGCTCGCGCCCGAAATCCGGGTCAACGCGGTGGCGCCCGGGTTTGTCGACAGCCCGTGGAACAAGGATTGGCCGGCCGACCGCAAACAGGCCTCGATCGAGCGCACGCCGTTGCAGCGCCCCTGCCGCCCCGAGGATATCGCCGAGACGATCTTTTTTCTGTGCGCCGGGGCGGCGATGATCACCGGCCAGACGGTCATCGTCGATGGCGGCCTGACGCTTTGAATTGGAGCGCGGGCGGCTCGCCCGCAGGCGGGCCGGAGGCCCGCGGTCCAGTGGGAGGAAACAGCATTTGAGCGAGCAGCGAACGATCAACGGCGCCCAATGGCTGGCGCGGGCATTGGCCGGGACCGGGATGACGCATGTCTTCTTTGTCGAATCGGTGCTGCGCCGCACCCTCTTGGAGTTCGACGATCTCGGCGTCACCCGTATCCTCGCCCATTCGGAGAAGGCGGCGGCCTATATGGCCGACGGCTACGCCCGCATCGCCGGGCGGCCGGGGGTGTGCATGGCGCAGTCGGTGGGTGCGGCCAACCTCGCCTCGGGGCTGCAGGACGCTTATCTCGGGCATAGCCCGGTCATCGCCTTGACCGGCCGCAAGGAGCCGTCGTTCCAGCATCGCAACAGCTATCAGGAAATCGCCCACGCGCCGCTGTTCGCGGCAGTCACCAAGTTCTCGGCCCCGGTCGATGCGACCGCCGAATTGCCGCGCCTGTTGCGTCACGCCTGGCGCGCCGCGCTCGCCGACCCGCCGCGCCCGACCCATCTCGATTTTTCGGGCTTGCAGGGCGACGTCATCGAGCTCGGCGAGACCGGCGAGCCGACGATCATCGACCCCGAGGCGCGGCAGATCCCGGCGCACCGGCCGGTTGCCGACATGCGCGACATCGAGCGTGCCGCAGCGGCGCTGCGCGACGCCCGGCGGGTCGCGATCGTCGCCGGCGATGGGGCGCTCGCCGCGCAGGCCGGTCCGGAGGTGCTGGCGCTGGCCGAGGCGCTGGCGGCACCGGTGGCGACGAGCCTCGGCGCGCATGCGCTGATCCCGAGCCGCCATCCGCTCGCCGCCGGCGTCCCCGGCAGCTATTCCGCACCGCCCGCCAACCGCATCGTGCACAGCGCCGATCTCGTGCTCTTTATCGGCTGCGACACCGGCGACCAGGTCACCTTGAACTGGACCGTCCCGTCCCTCACGACCAAGATCGTGCAGATCGACGCCGACCCGATCGAGATCGGGCGCAGCTATCCGAACACGATCGGCGTCGTCGGCGACCCCAAATCGACCGTCGCCCGTCTCGCCGAGGTGATCGGCCGCCCGGCGCGCGACCGCGGCTTTGCCGAGGAAGCGGCACGCATCGTCGCCGACTGGCGCGCCTCGATGGCGCCGCTCGCCGCCGACGACAAGGCGCCGATCCGGGTCGAGCGGCTCTGCGCCGAGATTACCAAGGCATTGCCGGCAGACGGCATCCTGGTCGCGGACACCGGATATTCCGGCATCTGGACCGGCACGATGATCGAGTTCAACGGCGCCGGGCAGACCTATCTGCGCGCGGCGGGCTCGCTCGGCTGGTCGTTTCCGGCGTCGCTCGGCGCCAAATGCGCCGCACCCGGCCGCGCGGTCCTATGCTTCACCGGCGATGGCGGCTTCTATTATCACTTGGCCGAGCTCGAATCGGCGCGCCGCTGCGGCATTGCCGCCGTGGTCGTCGTCAACAACAATTCGGGTTTTGGCCAAAACCTGACCGGAGTGCGCCGGATTGCCGGCAACCGGCCGGGCCGCGGCGAGGCGCTGGTGCGCTTTGGCCCGACCGACTTCACCGCCGTCGCCAAGAGCTTTGGCGTGCGTGGCATCCGGGTCGAGCGCCCGGCAGAGATCGCGCCGGCTCTTGTCGAGGCGCTTGCCGCCGGCGCGCCGATCGTGGTTGATGTCGTGACCGATCTTGAGCCGCGTGCGCCCGAGCCGTGGTCGCCGCCCGCCCGAGGCTGAGGCATCCCCCATTGCGCCGCGGCTATCCACCGCGTGACGTGAGCCTGTGCTGCGGGGCGCGCGCGAATTGCAACGCTCCCTATCGCAGCCTTATCCGCCAACGCCGAGACTGCGGATTTTTTCGAACACCGGATTGATCTGGGTGCGATAGGCGGGGCAGGCCGAGCGTGACAGCCATAGCTGCTCGAACGCATTGGCCCGCGACTCGGGGTAGTGCTCACGGAACGCGGTCACCGCCCGCGCCGCCTCGCCGCGCCGGCCGAGTAAGGCGAGCGACGCGATCAAAAACAGCTGCGCGCCGCCATAGCTGGGATTTCGCTCCAACGACTTTTGCAGCAGGGCGATCGACACCTCGGGACGGCCGAGCAGCAGCTCGGCAAACCCGCCAAAAAAGAAAAAGATGCTGTGGCGGCGATCGGTCTGATCGAGGCGCATCGCCCGCTCGACCGCCGGCAAGGTTTCTTCGGCATGGCCGAGAAAGGCGGCGTTGTAGCCCGAAAACGCATGCGCGCTCGCCAGCCGGTGGTCGAGCGTCAACGCGCTCTGGAAGGCCTCGGCAGCCTCGTCCAGCTGCCCCGCTGCCGAGTACAGCATTCCCTGGACGCATTTTGCCACCGCACGCCCGGGTGCTAGCTGGAGTGCAGTGGCGATCGCTTGCTGCCCGAGGTCGAGCGCGGCGGCCGCGGCCCCCGAATCGCCCCACCAGGGCTGGCTGACCAGGTGCTGGCAGGTCTTGGCAAGGCCAGTCAGCGCCTCGACATTGCGCGCGTCGAGCGCCAACGCCGCGAGAAACCAGCGCTGCGCCTCAGCGGTCAGCTCGGCACGCAATTTACCCTGGAGCGCGCTGGCCGCTTGCGCCAGACACTCGTTGACGCTCGGGTCGTTGCCGGCGGCCGTGAGCGCGCGCCGGCTGTCCTCGCGCAACAGCAACGCGTGGATCTCGCGGGAGATCTGACGGGTGATCCGAGTCTGCGCCGGCCCCACTTCCTGGGGGTCGAACTCATAGCGCGCCGCCCAAAGATATCCTGCCGATGCCGCGTCGGTGATCTGCACATTGACCCGCAAGATGCGCGCGCCGCTGCGCTGGGCGCTGCCGGTGACCAGATATTCGCTTCCGGCTTCGCCGGCTCGCGAGGTCCTGGCGACAGGCCCGCTGGCGACAGGCCCGCTGGCGACAGGCCCGCGCTCCTCCGCGACCGGCACCAGCGCCAACCCGCGGCCATGCCGCAACAGATCGGTCACGAGATCTTCGGAAAACGCCTCCATCAGGTATTGCTGATCGGGGTCCCCGGTCAGGTTGCGCATCGGCGCCACCGCGAGGGCGATCCCCGACAGCAGGCACGGCCAGCGCAGCCGGGTGTTGTCCGCCTCCGGCGCCGCCGTGGTGGCCGTGCCGCGCAGCCCCGGCAGCAGCTCGCCGCGATTGGGCAGCACTGCCGGCTGGTCGTGAGTGCGGCCATTGGCCGCGGGCTCTGCCGCGCCGCCGGAGCGCGCGATCTGATTGGCGAGCGCCTGGGTCTCGGCGTCGGGAGCCACCCCGAGCTCGCGTTTGAGGATGTCGGCGCAAATGCGATACTGGCGCAGCGCTTCGGGTCGCCTGCCGGCCCGCGCATACGCGCGGATCAACGCCCGCTGACCGATCTCCGACAGCGAGTCGAGACCGGCCAAGCGGCGCGCCGACTGGATCGCCAGATCGTGCTCGCCGGCATCGTCGTGCATCGCCGTCAAGCGCTGCAAGACACCGCAGATGAGGTCGAGGGTGCGATCGCGCTCGGCCGCGAGCCATTCCTGAAACGGCTCGGAATCGATAACAAAATCGGCGAGGAATTCGCCGCGATAGAGCTCGGCCGCAACCGTCAGCTCAGCCCGGCTCGATGAGCGCGACAGCCGTTCGAAACGTTGCACATCGAGGTCGATGTCCTGGAGGCGGCAATTGGCGAATTCCGCGGCCAGATGACGTTTGGCGCCCGGCCCCAATGCCTTGCGCAGCTCCAATAGGCAATTGCGCAGACTATGGCGCGCCTGGTCCGAGCCTTGATAGGGCCACAACAGGTCGGCCAGCCGCTCGCGGCTGACTGCCCGCCCGCCCTGCGCCGCCAGATAGGCGAGGAGCGCGCGCGCCTTCCTCGGGACTTTGCCCAGGCGGCGATCGCCAATCTCGATCACCAGCGGTCCGAGGAGACCGATCAGCAACGCCATGACCACCGTCCCCTCGCCCAGTTGGCGGCGTGGTGCCAACGGGTGGTTCCGGCCCGTTGACCCAATCGCGCTGCCGACCTATCCAATTAGCGGGCCTTCACAAACCGCCGAGAAGCGAGACGTGTCGATCGGCCGCCAGAAGCGCCAGAACCGATTGCGGCCATCGCCCGTCCGTCACCCTCGCGCCGATCTTGAAGCCGGCTTGCACCGCCATCAAGCAAATAGCATTCGATTCCATTGACCGGCCGATCAATCGACGGCGGGCGCGCCAATTCGCAGCCCTTCACGATAGGCAGAGATCTTCTGCTCGAGCATCCGGCACAGCGCATCAAGCCCACGCGCCCGCAACTGCGGCAGCAGGTCTCGGTACATGATCGCGCGGTGCCCGCTCGGCGCTGGAACGGCTTCTTCCCATTGCTCTATCGGGGTGAGGCTCGGACCCAATGCAGCGGTTTCTTCGACGCCGGCGACAAACAATTCGAGGCGGGTGCGCAGGCATTTTTCACAGCGTCCGCAATTGGCCTGCGTGCCTTCGACCTCCGGACACACGCGCAATGCCGCCAGCGCGGTCGGCCAGGCCGCGAGGTCGCGCACTTTTTCGAGACGGGTGAAGCGCGCACCGTCATGGACGATCGTGATCCGCTGGCTCGAAAACAGGCCGTCCACCGCAGGATGGGAGCCCATCGGCACCGGATTGGCGGCATGATGCGAGGCGCCGACGAACAACAGGGCGGGGTTGAGCAGCGCCGCATGGGCGACCGCGGCCAAAGCGGCGCCATTATGGCGGTAGGTCCAGAAATCCGGCCGGGAGGGCAGGTGGCGCAGATCAGTGCGGCAGGGGACGAGCCTCAACCCGGTTTCGGCTGCCACCGGCTGGAGCCGGCAGAGCGCCGCGCGAAAGCGCTCGAGCTCGGGCGCGCGCGCCCGCTTGCCGATATCGAACCCATGGATGAACAGCGCCTTGCGGATGTAGGCGGGGTCGTCCCGGCGGTACAGACGCCGGTTGCGCATCAGCAGGTGCAGCCCGTCGACGCCGCCCGACAAAAACGCTGCGCCGCGGCGCGGCCCCGGCTCCGCGGACGGCGTGCCACCGCGCGCGCCGGTCTCGATCGCGGGCGCCGGGCCCGGCATTCCGCCCCAGCCGGACCACCACGCATGGGCTGTGCGCAGCCCCTCGACCAGCATCGGGCAGGCCGGAGCCTCAACCCGGATTCGCGCTTCGCCATGCACCGCGGCAAGCGGAAAGCAGGCGCACAGGAACGGGTCCGCGCGCAATTCGCCACTCCAGCGCCGGCGAACCAGGCGGTGGTCTCGATCGTCCGCATCGTCGGCGATCTCGGGTTCATCGATCTCAAAGCTGAGGCGCTGTTCGGAATAGTTGCGGTCTTCCCACCGGACGATCGCCGAGAGCACCCGCTTGTCCGCGGTCGCCGTCAGTGTGAGATCGCAGATCAACATCGGCACGTCACCCATCAGGTCTGGCGCAGGTGAGCGGGATGGTCGTGTGACCGTCCGCTGCCCGTGCCTGTCTATTAACCAAACTTAGCACCGGCCGCGTCAAACAACCGTCCCGGGCGGTGTCAAACCGAAATCTCCGCGAGAAATTTTAACAATTTCCACCGCCCTTGGTTGGCCAGCCCGGGCATGTCGTGCGGTCGACGCGGCTTGCCGGCCTAGTCGGCGTCGGAGCGCCGGCATCTGTGGGCCAGCCGGTGTTAAATTTGGGCCGAATTCACTTTTGACGTGGCTCTGACATAATTGCTGACGCGCTACTGACCGGGATCAGAAAATCCTATCCGGGGAAGCGAAACAAATGATCGGACTTGTCGATGCGCGCAGGCTTATACCGCAGACAGGTGGAGCTCGATACACCAGCAGAGAGCTATCCCTCTTTGGCATCGTCGGTCCGGCATGCGATTTTTTGTCTGCGCACTGACGGTGTTGCTTGGGCCGCGATAATGGGCACTGCCGAAAATGTCCGGCGGCCACGCGGCGGCGAGTCATCCCGCGCTCATGCTTGGGCCGAGCCGGCAACCGGGTATTCCGGTTGCGGTGCGGTGCTGCCGGCGAGCCGCGGACCGGCTCGCCGGGTTTGCTCTCGGCTCGTCGCATGCGGCTCACGCAACCGATGCGCAACAGCGCGGCGACGGTAAGGCGCGCGACGGGGGGCGGAGGGGGCAATGCCGGGCTTTGACAATTGTTTTGCCGAGCTGAAGGACCCGCGTTCGGGCGGGGCCAGACGCCATGACCTGAACGAGATCCTGACGATCGCGTTGTGCGCGGTGTTGTCCGGCGGCCAAACCGCGGTCGACATGGCGGTGTTCGCAGAAGCGAAGCAGGAATACCTCGGCAGCTTTCTCGAGCTGAAGAACGGGGTGCCAAGCCACGACACCTTCAGCCGGGTGTTCCGCCAGCTCGATCCCGATCAGTTCCGCGCCTGCTTTCAGAAATTCATGACGCGCTTCAGCGAGACCTGCACCGGGGTCATTGCCATCGACGGCAAGGTGTTGCGCCGACCGGTCGACCCGGCCCATCCGGGCTCGGCCCTGCACATGATCAGCGCCTGGTGCTGCGATACCCGCCTGGTGTTGGCGCAGATTGCCACGACGGCCAAGACCAAGGAAAGCACCGCGGTTGCCAAGCTGTTGCGGATGCTTGCGCTCAAAGGAAACATCGTGACCACCGACGCGCTCAATTGCCAGCGCGACATCGGCCGCCAGATCACCGCCCGGGGCGGCGACTATGTTTTGGCGCTGAAGGGCAATCACCATGCTCTGCATGCCGACGCGATCCGGTTGTTTGATGATCCGGAACGCGAGAAGGCGGTCAGCCATTCGTCGAAAAGCAGCGATCACGGCCGCGTCGAGACGCGCATCAGCCTGGTTTCGACCGACATCGACCAGCTGCAGGCTCGACACCAGTGGCCAGGTCTGGCGGCGCTCGGGCGGGTTATCCGGATCCGCCAAACGACCGCCAAAGCCGAGGTCAAAACGACGCGGGAGAATGCCTATTATCTGCTGAGCACGCCGCTGTCGCCCGAGCGCCTGGGGCAGGTCGCCCGCTCCCATTGGGGGGTGGAGAACCGGCTCCATTGGGTCCTCAACGTCGTCATGAACGAGAGCCAGGGCCGCAGCCGCCGCGACAACAGCCCCTACAACCTGGCCATTTTGCGCCACATGGCCCTCAACCTGATGCACCAGGACCGGTCAAAGGTGTCGCTGCGCGGCAAAATCAATCTTGCCGCCTGGAAGGATGACTTTTTGACCAAGCTGATCACCCAGGCCTAAGCCGCTCAGGCCTGAGGCTCTTGCCTCGGGCGACAAATTTTCGCAGGATGCCGCCGGAAAAAACCATTTGGTAGCCTGCGCGCGGCTAAAAAGCGCCCAGGGTTCGCAGCGGCGATGCTGCCTCAGGGGATCTCGATTGCCATTTGACAACGTCCGATCGCTCGCCTGCGATGAGCCCGATCGCCCGGATGTTGCCCTCGCCGAAGCCGCGCTCGCGCGGTTCCGCGCGCGCCACCCTTATCTGTTGTTTCGCAATCGCGCCGTGCCGGCGCTGCGCCGTCTCACCGGCCCGCCCCACGGCCTGCGGTCGAGGTCGACAAAGCCGCCCATCAAAAGCCCGGTGGAGAGCCCGGCCGCGGCCGTGCCGCAGGACCCGCGCACCGCGATCAAGCGCCAGGCGCGGCAGCTGATCGCAACCTCGTTTGTGGCGCTCACTGCTGATGGCGCCGCGGCCGAGGCTGCGTTGGCGGCGACCTGCGAGGCGCTCGACGGATTTGCCGCCGCTGCAAGCTGGAAGGCGCGCCCGGTGATCCGCTCGTTTCTCGATTGCGCCGAAATTGCCGTCGCCGTGTCCCTCGCCTACGATTGGCTCTTCCACAAGCTCAGCCCGGGCAGACGTGAGGCGATCGAGAGCGCGATCCGGCGAAATGTGCTCGACCCGGCGCTCGCCGCCTATCAGGATCGCTCACTGCTGTGGCCGAAACGGTGCGACAACTGCACCCTGGTGTCCAATTCTGGAATCCTGATCGCTGCCCTGGCCGTGCTGCGGCCGTACCGCGCGCTGTCGGCGGAGTTGGTGCGCCACAGCCTCGCTTCCTCCTGGCATGCGTTCTCGGCGCTGGCGCCGGACGGCGCCTGGCGCGAGGGCCTCAGCTATTGGTCGTTAGCAATGCGCTATGCGGCTTTGATGGTCGCGGCGCTGGAGAGCACCCTGGGAACCAGCCTCGGCCTTGCCGGGCGGCCTGGCTTCGCCGAGACTGGCGACTTCGCGCTGCATGCGGCGGGGCCGTTCGGGGCGGCCTTCAACTTTGGCGATTCGGACCAGCGTTTTGATCTCTCGCCGCTCGCTTGGCACGCTCACCGGTTTGGCCGGCCGATCGATCGGTGGCTGCTCCACGGCTGCGAGGCGCGGCATGCCGCCTTCGCGGCGATCTGGCCGAAACAGGCCGGCGAGGGCCCGGTGACGCTCGGCCTGCCGACCGGCAAAGTTTTCCGCAGCGGCGATCTCGCCTGCTTTCGCAATACCTGGTCCTCGGCTCCGCCTGCGCGCCAGGTCTATCTGGCGATCAAGGGCGGAAATCTTTTCAGCCGGATCGGCGGCGGCGCGCCGCGTCCCGAAGACGTGGCTCTGCATGCCCAGGCCGACGCCGGCACCTTTGTGCTCGATGGCGCGCGGCACCGCTGGGTCGTCGATCTGGGCGGCGACGACTACGACCTCCCGGGCTATTTCGATCACGGCAAGGACGCCCGGTCGGGGCGGCGCTGGCAATACTACCGCTCGCAGGCCGCCGGCCACAACACGCTGACGATCAACGGCCGGGACCAGGTGCCGAACGCGGCCGCGGCAATCATCGGCAGCTGCACCGAGGGCGACTGCAAATGGGCGGTCTTTGAGCTGTCGGGCGCTTACGGCCTGCCCCCAGGCACGGTACGGCGCGGTGCCGCGCTGATCGGGCGGCAGGTCGTGATCCAAGACGAGGCCGATCCGGCGGCATGCCGCACCATCGTATGGGCGATGCACACCAGCGCCGAGCCGGTCGCTTTGGCGGGTTCGCTGGCGCGCTTTCGATTGGGCGCGGATTGCCTCGTCGCCCGGATCCTGGAGCCGGTGGGGGCCCGATTCGAGCTGGTTTCACCGCCGGCGCCGCGCTCGTTCGCGCTCGACGCCGCGACGCCGCTGCACGGACTGGCGCCGGGTGACGGCGCTGTCGTCTCCGAGCTGCCGCGGAACGCGGATCGGCCGGGACAGCGCGCGGCCGGCGCACCGATCCGCCGCCTGCAAATCGCCTGGCCGGCCGGAGCGCGCCGCCTGACCGTGCTGCTGCTGCCCGATTGCGACTGCGACGAGCTGGCGCTGCCGGTCGCCCCGCTCGACCATTGGCTGGCGCGCCGGCCGGTTCGGTTGACTGGGCTGCCGCGGCGCGGCTGGCTCGCGCGCAGCGCGCGCACACCGACGCATGCCTCTCCTGTAAGGCTTGCGACATCCAAATTGGGCTATCATTCGGGCTATGCTGGAGAGGAGCCACCCACGAGCCGCGACCATGCCTGAGCCAGCTCGCGCCCCGCCGGCCGCTCGCCCGCCGGGCCCGCCAGCGGATGGATTAACCGCGGTGCGGCGCCGGATCGTGCTGCTGAGCCTGACCTGGGCGTCCTCCTTGGGGATCGTGGCCTCGACCATCTACGTCCCGTCGGTCCCGGCGATCGCCCGCGCCCTCGATACCTCGGTCGCCCGGGTGCAGCTCACCTTTGTCGGCTATCTGGTCGCCTTTGCGATCAGCATGCTGGCGCTCGGCCCGCTGTCGGATCGATTTGGCCGGCGCCGGACCGTGCTCTGCGGCCTCGCCTTGTGCGCCGTCAGCAGCCTCTTATGCGCCGCCAGCCCGACCATCGAAATGTTGATTGCCGCGCGGGTCCTCCAAGGCATCGGCGCCTGCGCCGGAATGGTCGTCGGCCGCGCGTTGACGCGCGAGATCTGGGGGCGCGAGGCGGCCGCCCAGGTCATCGCCGGGCGGGCGATCGCCGCGACCGTGCTGCAGGCCTGCGCCCCGGTGCTCGGCGGATACCTGCAGGCAGGGTTCGGCTGGCGCGCCAATTTCGCCGTGGTCGCGGTCTTTGCTGTCTTCGCGATGGCGCTCATGGCGCGCTATGTCCCGGACCGCGGCCCGACCCGCAGCATTGGCGCGACCGCTTCCGGCGAGGGCATGGTGGCGAGCTATCGCACGCTGATCGGCACCCGCCGCTTTCTCAGCTACGCGTTCTCTGCCGCCGGCGCCCATGCCGGCTTTCACATTTTTGCCGCCGGCGCCCCGGCGGTGCTGATCGGCAGCTTTGGCCTCACCCCCGAGCAATACGGCTATTACGCCGCGCTGCCGCCGCTTGGTTTTCTGGTCGGCAGCTTTTTGTCAAACCGGTTGACCGTCCGGCTCGGAGTCAATGGCCTGATCACGATCGGCACGACCGTGCTGATCCCAGCCGGCTTTGTCATGGTTGGCCTGGCGCTGCTGCACATCGCCGATCCGTTTATCGTGATCGGGCCGATGATGTTCGTGTGCTGCGGCAGCGGGCTGATCACCCCCAACGCCACCGCCGGCAGCCTCGGGATCAATCCCCGCATCGTCGGTGCGGCCTCCGGGCTCGGCAGCTTTATCCAGATGGGCGGGGCGGCGACCGGCACCGCGGCGCTATCGCTCGGGCCGAGCGGCAACCCGATGACCTTGGCCGTGGTCATCGCGCTGGCCGGGCTGTTTTGCGTGACCGCGTTCAGCTCGCTGGCGCGATATGGCCGGCGCGCGGCCAAGGCAAACGCCGGAGCCCCGGTCTGACCGCCCAGCGCCGCGGCGCCGCCCGGCTGGCGGCGCGCGTCCTCCCGCCTCCCGTCGGCTGGCGCCCGCAGGACGCGATCGCGGCCGCGTTTCCAGCCATTGCCAATTTGTGGCGAGCGGCGGAGCCCGAAATCCGCGCGCTCGAGGCGCGGCTCGGCGGCGAGGAGGCGACCGGCCGCGACACGACGATGCTGCGCCAGGCGCTGGGCGAGCTCTTGTGGCGGCTGCAATACACCGGCGACGCGGCGGCGGCGGCGGCGGTGCTCGATCGGCTGCGTATCATGGCCGCCCTGCCGGAACCACCGCGCGCGCTGGGCGCAGACCGGGAAGGCAGCTTTGGCATCGGCACCGAGGTGTGGTTTCTCAAGCTCGACGCCTCGGTGGACCACATGCTGGCCGACGATTTCGCCGGCGCTGGCCCGCCGCCGCGGTTTCTCGACCGCGTCAACGATCCGGTGCGGCTGGCGCGCTATCTCGACAGCCTCCTCGTCTCGTGCCTCGCCGGCGACGGCATCGACCGCCGCAAGGAGCTGAACTTCGCCACCGCCAACCTGGTCCGCCTGATCCTGCGCCGGCGCCCGCCGGGCTATCCGTGGCACCCGCAGCTCGACACCGTGATCCGCGGCTTTGTCGCCCGCTGGCAGGACAGCACGACCGGGTTCTTTGGCGCCGATTACGAGGTTTCCGGGGAGCGCTGGCGCACCGCCGACCTCAGCCTGACCTTTCACATGGCCCGTTATCTCGAAGGCCGGATCGGCTATTGGCCGCAGCTGATCGACACCCTGATCGCGATCCGCGACGAGCGTTACCCCAATGGCTGGCTCGACGACAATGGCCTGACCAACCACAACAACTACGATGTCGCGGTGCTGTTCCAGCTCGGCTGGCCCGGCATGCATCCGTGGCAGCGCCGGCGGGCGGCGGCCGAGATTGAGCGCCTCTTATCATGGTGTCTCGAAGCTGCGATCGCCGCCGACGGCAGGGTGGTGGCGCACGCGATCGGCGAATCGCTGCCCGAGAGCTATTATTTCACCGTGGCCTTTCTCGAGACGGTCGGCTTTTTTGATCCCGAGAAGCGCTTTTGGACAGACCGCGATTTTCCGCAAGCCGCGGCGCTGCGCAATTTGTTGGAGTGGCAAATCCTGCGGCTGAACCAAAAAAACCCGATGGCGCGCATGGCGCTCGACTGCCTGCGCCGCTGACGAGTGGATTCGCCTCGGTGCGATCCGCTAGGATGCCGCCTGAACCAAGACGCGAGGAACCGCAGATGTCGATCACTGTCGAAGGCGACGCCCGCCGCGATGTCCGGATCGAGGACGTCGAATACCAGCGTCAGGGCGGCCGGCCGCTGCTGGCCCGGCTCTACCGGCCGAGCGGGACCGGCCCGTTCCCGGCGGCGATCCAGGTGCATGGCGGCGCCTGGGTCAACAAGGACCGCACCGACAATGATTTCATCGCCAAGGCCTTGGCCGAGAGCGGCATCCTCATCGCCTCGCTCGATTTCCGCATGCCGCCCGAGGCGCCCTATCCTGCCTCGCTCGCCGACATCAATCTCGGCACGCGCTGGCTGAAGGCGCATGCCGGCGAATTCCGGAGCAGGCCCGATTGGGTCGGCAGCTTTGGCACCTCGAGCGGCGGCCATCAGGTATTGCTGGCGGCGATGCGACCCGAGGACCCGCGCTATACCGCACTGTGGCTGGCCGACGCCCCGGCAATCGATGCCCGGCTCGCCTTTGTAATCTCCGGCTGGGGCGTGCTCGACCCGCTCTTACGCTACGAATTGGCCAAGAAGGCCGGCAACGCCGAACTGCTCGACAACCACCACAATTTCTGGGGCGATGCCGCGACGATGGAGGAGGGCAACCCGCCGCGCATGCTCGACCGCGGCGAGAAGGTGCATCTGCCGCCGGCATTGGTCTTTGGCGGCGACAGGGACGAATGGGTCCCGGTCGAATTGATGCGCCACTTCGCCGATTCGTGGCGCAAGGCCGGCGGCGAGGTCGAATTGCAGCTCTACGAGGGCGCCAATCACGGCTTTATGACCGGAAAGCCCGACGCCCCCTACGCCGCCCGCGCGATCGACCGCATGAAAGCCTTCATCCACAAGCACACCACCGGCTGAGGCTGCTCTCGGTGGAGGGGGTGGCGGGTTCCACCCCTCCCCTCGTCGGCGGATGAGATAAAGAAAAAGCCCCGCCGACGGCGAGGCTCTTCCATCTCTGTTGCTCGATCACGCCGCCTTGCGCTTGCGCCGAAGCATCAAGCCCAATCCGACGAGACCGGTGCTGAGGAGCGCGAGCGAGGCGGGCTCCGGCACGGATCCCACGGATGCGATGATGGTGAAGTTACCGTCGGGCGCACTTCCCCAGGTCCAGACATAAGTGTCGGGCGTCACGCCGAGGCTCGTGAGGCTCTGATTGTCGAAAATGGCGCTGCTCGACAGCGTATCGCCTGAGATGTAGCCCTCAGGCACGGCAAGTCCGTCCCCGGAGCCGTTGATGCCGACGTAGTCCCCGCTGCCGCTGCTGGCAAAATGCCCGCCCCCAGTCCCGAAAGCCGTTGGCCCAGAGAACCCGGTGTAGTTATCCGGCGTCGACCCGTCCAAGCCGGTTGCTATCAAGGCCAAGCTCGCGTTGACTCCTGAATCACTCGGTCCGGATATGCCGGTAGAGGTCAGCCCGGTGAGATCGATGGTGCCGCTGCCGTTGGCGACGACGTTGCTGCCGACTTGCGTGAGGTCGAGTATGTAGTCGGCCATCGCTGATGGGCTTAAGGCGAGGCCGCCGACGAGGAGCAGCGAAGCTGCGAGGATGGCCTTCTTCATTTTACGGTCTCCCCTTGGGTATCCGTCGACCTGAGTTCATCGAGACTGAGCGCTCCGCCATCGATCAGCACCGGCGTCGAGCTGAACGTTACGGCATCGGAGCAGGTGGTGTTTGTACAGGTGCCCGGCAGGTTGGTGCCGCCAAAGCTCAACGCCGAGCCGATCGGAATGATGCTGGCGTGGGCTCCGGTCGCCGACACAAGCAGCCCAGCCGCAGCAACAAGCGACGTCTTGATTTTTGGGACCATGGCACTCTCCTATATCGGTTATATGTTTGAGGATGAATGACGGCGATTCAGGAAGAAGCCGTCGTCATGTCGGTTGTTATGCAAATCCGAGGCCAGGAAAAATATCAAAAAAGATCAAATGGCTGCCAAAACCGCCGCGCCAAGCTGTAAGAAATTCCGTCGCTGCCCCGGCCATCAGGCCTTCTCAAATTTCGGAGGAGCTCGTAACGTATTGAGGAACAAAATATTTCCTCCAAGCGTGGCGTCAAAAAATTCCGACAGGTCGCGCGCAACCGATCAGCGCCCGGCGGCGGCGAGGGCCTGGTCGAGGTCGCGGAACAGCTCTTCACTTGCTTCGTCGCGCGCCTTCTTGCACGTGGTCGTCGCGGTCGAATCCTCGGCCTACTGGTCCTCGCCTCGCCCCTTTCGGGTCAAACCGGCGTGCGACAAACCGCTTCGATGTTATGGCCGTCGAAATCGAGGACGAACGCGCCATAGTAATTTGGATGATAGTGCGGCCGTAATCCAGGCGATCCATTGTCGCGGCCTCCTGCTGCGAGCGCCGCTGCATGGAATGCATCGACCATTGCCCGATCGGCCGCGGTAAAGGCCACGTGAACACCCGAGAGCAAGCCGTCATAAAGGCCGATCCAGAAGAAAGCCTTTCTGCCAGATCCGTAGCCGGCAAAGATTTTTCCTTCAGCGTAGATCCGTTCAATGCCGAGCGGTCTTAGCGCTTTGTCATAGAAGGCCTTCGAGCGCTCCAGGTCGCTGGTCTTGATCGTCACGTGATCCAGCATCTCATCCTCCCGATTGCGGATCATCTTCAGCGACATGGCTGGTTAGGCATCCGAATATTCGCGGCTGCGAGCGGCGTGTCGGATCGCCAGAATCACAACCTCCTCTTCGTCCTCAGCAACCGTGTAATAGATGAGATAGGGATATTTGCGTGTCACCAGCTTGCGGACGCCTTGGATGTTTTGCCGGCGACCGATCGCCGGAAACAGGAGCAGGGTTTGCAGAGAGCGGAGAATCGCGTCTCGAACCGCGAGCGCCGCGGCGGGGTTGCGTTTACGCAAATAGCCGGCAATCTCGGCCAGGTCCCGCGTTGCTCGCGGGGTGAAGCGAAGCCTCACCTATCGAAGCGGCGGAACGCAGCCTCGACCTCGGCCTCGGAGGCGAACTCGCGCTGCCTCGCCTGGGCCAAGCCTTCGAGCACCGCGGCAAGATGCGCGGCATCGATCGGCTCGACCTCGCCACCCTCATTCGCGAGATGAAGGATAATATGCGCAATTTCGTCCTGCGACTCAGTCGGCAGCCGGCGTATCACCTCGAGCGCTTGATCCAAGAGCCTTGTCATAGGATCGATAATAGACGAGCCCGCAGTCTAACGAAAGGAAGCTGCGGCCATTTAATGCGAACTGGCACGGTGCCTTGTCGCTCAGCGCGGGACCAGTCAGCGCTCGGTGGCGGCGAGGGCTTGGTCGAGGTCGCGGATCAGATCATCCGAGGATTCGAGGCCGATCGACAGGCGCACGACATCGGGGCCGGCGCCCGCGGCGAGGCGCTGCTCGTCGCTTAATTGGCGGTGGGTGGTCGAGGCCGGGTGCAGGATCAGGCTGCGCGTGTCGCCGATATTGGCGAGGTGCGAGAACAGGCGCACGTTCTCGACCAGCCGGATCCCGGCCCCGTAGCCGCCCTTGACCCCAAAAGTGAAGACCGCCCCGGCGCCTTTCGGCAGGTATTTGGCGGCGAGCTCGTGATAGGGGCTGTCCTTGAGCCCGGCATAGGAGACCCGCGCGACGCGCGGGTGGACCGCCAAAAACTCGGCGACCTGTTGCGCATTTGCGACATGGCGGTCCATGCGGACATGCAGGGTTTCGATGCCGGTCAAGGTCAGAAACGCGTTCATCGGCGACAAGGTCGGGCCGAAATCGCGCAGCGCCACCGCCCGCGCCTTGGTGGTGAAGGCAAAGTCGCCGAAATTCTCGAAGAATTTGAGGCCGTGATAGGCCGGCTCCGGATCGGTCAGCGACGGAAAACGGTTGTCCCGTCCCCAATCGAACCGCCCCGATTCGACGACCATGCCGCCGAGCGCGTGGCCGTGGCCCGAGAGGAACTTGGTCGTCGAGTGGCAGACGATGTCGGCGCCCCATTCGAACGGCCGGCACAGATAGGGCGTGGCCAAGGTATTATCGACGATCAGCGGGATGCCGGCCTCGTGCGCCACCGCCGCCACCTTTTCGAGATCGACGACGATGCCGCCGGGATTGGCGAGATTCTCGACAAAGATCGCTTTGGTCTTGGGCGTCAGCGCGCGGCGGAAATTCTCCGGGTCGGCCGGATCGACGAAAGCACATGCCCAGCCGAGCTTTTTGAACGACAGCCCGAACTGGGTCAGCGAGCCGCCATAAAGATTACGCGAGGCCAGAAACTCGTCGCCGGGCTCGAGCAGGGTGAAAAAGACCAGGAATTGCGCGGCGTGGCCCGAGGCGGCGGCGAGTGCGGCGCGGCCGTCTTCGAGGCTCGCCACCCGCTCTTCGAGCACCGAGACGGTCGGGTTGTTCAGCCGCGCGTAGATGTAGCCGAAATTGTGCAGGTTGAAGAGCCCCGCCGCGTGGTCGACATCGTCGAACACATAGGCTGCGGTCTGATAGATCGGGGTGGAACGCGCGCCGGTCACCGGGTCGGGGGCGGCGCCCGCATGAACTGCACGCGTCTCAAAGCCGTGCACGATGTTGTGCGAGCCCCCCGCGG
The DNA here is from genome assembly GCA_036500965.1 of Allostellaceae bacterium. Taxonomy (GTDB): domain Bacteria; phylum Pseudomonadota; class Alphaproteobacteria; order ATCC43930; family CGMCC-115725; genus AP-15. The sequence goes on from DASYBC010000100.1 coordinate 18,314, forward strand.
CGGAGGCCGGCCGCTCCTTGGCGCGGCGGGCGAGCGGCGGCTCGGGCGGGCGGTTCCGGATGATGCCGCTATTGACCCCGCTCCACGACAACTCGCCGCCGAGCCGGCCGAACTCGATCTTCGGGCAGCGGTTCATGACGACCTCGATGCCCGCCGCCTCGGCGATCGCCGCCGCCGCGTCGTTGCGGATGCCGAGCTGCATCCACAAGACCTTGGCGCCGATCGCAATCGCGTCCTCGACCACTGCCGGCGCCTCGCGTGCGGCGCGGAACATATCGACCATATCGACGGGCTCGGGGATGTCGCGCAGCGAAGCATAGGCCCGCTCGCCGAGCAAGGTCTCTCCGGCGATGCCGGGATTGACCGGGATTACCCGGTAGCCCTTGTTCTGCAAATACTTCATGACGAAGTAGCTGGGCCGGTTCCAGTTCGCCGACGCCCCGACCATCGCGATCGTGCGCACCCGCTCGAGGATCGTGCGCAATTGCGCATCGGGATAGGGAATGGGTTCGAGACCGCTCATCGCACTCCCTCGCTCGGCCGCCGCCGGCTCACCAGTTCAGCGCGGTGCCCCTGAGCCCGACGCCGCCGTTCCGTTCGATCACCCCGAATAGTCGCAACCGGCACGGCCATTCCGGCATGCAGCCCTCAGACCGGTGATCGGGCGCCGTGCCAAGCCCCGGATTGTTGTCAGGCGGCGTCCTAAAATCGACCGGCGGCACTTGCAACCGCAGCGGCCGCGTCGGTTGAGCCTGGGCTGGCAGCGCATTGGCTGCCGCCAGCAGCGCAGCGCCAGCCGCGGCCCAACCGCGCCCCATCCCTCGGCTCAGAGCGCCTTCAGCATCGCCTCGGCGCTGGACACCTCGAACTGCCCCGGCTGCTCGACATTGAGCGCCTTGATTACGCCGTCATCGACCAGCATCGAATAGCGCTGGGTGCGCACGCCCATGCCTTCCTTGACGCGGTCGAGCTCGAGCCCGATCGCCTTCGCGAAATCGCCGCTGCCATCGCCGATCATCATGACCTTGCCTTCCGCCCCGTGCTCCTTGCCCCAGGCATCCATGACAAACTGGTCATTGACCGCGATGCAGGCGATCGTGCCGACACCCTTGGCCTTCAGCGCGTCGGCATTGGTGACGTAGCTCGGCAGATGCCGCTGCGAGCAGGTCCGGGTAAAGGCACCGGGAACCCCGAACAGCGCCACCTTCTTGCCGCGAAAGAAATCGTCGGTCGAAACCGCCTGGACCCCGTCCGGCCCAACGTACCGCAATGTCGTCGACGGCACCCTGTCGCCCACCTTGATCGTCATCGATCGTCCTCCAGCATATCGGTGGCCCATCCCAGCACAGCCGCGCCCCGGCTTCAACCGATGATCCGGCTCCAGCGCTTAGGCGAGCCTGGGCAGGACCCGCTCGGTCAGCAGCATAAAACTTTCGTGGCTGAGCGGGGCACACAGCAGGTAATCGAGACCGATCTCCGCGCGCAGTCGAAGAATTTGCTCGGCGACCGCCTCGGGCGTGCCGTGCAGGATGACCTCGTCGAGGTAGCGCTGCACCGGATCGACACCCTCGGGCGTAAAGTTGCCCTGCATCACCGGGCGATGCTGCGCCCCCAGATAGGAATTGACGATCCATTGAGCGCCGTTGCGCGCCACTTGCGCCGCCGCCTGCGCATCGGCAGCCAGCGCCACCAGCCGGGCCACAGGTATGTCGCGGCCAGCCTCGGAGAAGCCAGCCGCTGCGAGGCGCGTACCATAGAGGCGGCGCTTGCGGCCGATCTCGGCCGCCGAGGAGTGCGGGTCCATCAGGATCGAAAAGCCGCGCCCGGCGGCCCATTCGATCGCCCCCTCCGAGCTCGCCGCCATCCATATCGGCGGGTGCGGCGACTGCGCCGGCTTGGGCAGCACCTCGACATCGTCGAAATGGAAATGCTTGCCGGCAAAGCTCAGCCGCTCCTCGGTCCACGCCTTCAGCACGATTTCGACGGTCTCGCGAAACCGGCTGGTGCTCTCCTCTGGCCGCACGCCGAAGGCCTCGAACTCGACCCGGGCAAAGCCGCGCCCGGCGCCCCAATTGACGCGGCCGCCCGACAACACATCTAACAGTGCCACCTCTTCGGCCAGCCGCAGCGGGTGGTAGAACGGCGCCAGCGACACCGCGGTGCCGATGCGCAGCCGGCGGGTGCGGGCGGCGGCCAGCATGCCGACCATGTGCACCGACGGGCACACGCTGAAGCTCGAAAAATGATGCTCGGCGAGCCAGACCGCGTCGTAGCCGCTGCGGTCCATGACCTCGATCCGCTCCAGCGCGCGGGCATAGACCGTCGCCAAATCGACCCGGCGCTCGGGCCAGCTGAAAAACTGCAGAACCCCGAATTTCATGCAAAGGACGATAAAGGCGGCGGCACCCTCGGTCCAGCCGCACGGCCGCGGCTGGTTGCGAGCGAGGCGGATGAGGCCCCATTTTCTCCCGTCGTCTCCGCGCAAGCGGCCGCAATCAGCCAATTTCGGCTCGCCGCCATTTCCATCGCTTTCCCGGCGAAAGCCGGGATCCATCCCTCGACCTGTCGCTCGCTTGCCCGCATCCCGCGCGATTGTCCGATGAGAATGAGTGGCGATGCGAAGCTCGCGAGCACCCTGGGTCCCGGCCTTCGCCGGGAAACCGGGAATGGAGGGTTCGACCGCAAACACAAGCTTGGAAGCGAGCGAGCAACGCGAACCGCTATGCGTCGCGGTTCAGGATTTCGACGACGCCGGACGCGGGGTCGAGCCGCAACTCGTCGCCGCCGTGGAAGATTTGCGTGACGTCGCCGTCGAAGCGATCGACCAACGCGAGCTTGGCGAAGGCGGCACCCTGCGCCAGGATCGGGTTGACCCGGTTGAAGATCAGCCCTCTCGGCGCGATCATCCGCGACATCATCTCATGCAGCATCCAGGCGGTGGCGACCCCGCCCTTGGCGTCGTTCAGAACCAGGATGCGATCGACATAGCTCGCCCCGGCGAGCGTGTGGCTCGGCCGGGAAAAAACACCCTTGATCCGGTCGAGGTCGTAGCGCGCGGAAAAATTATCGGCGGCGACGAGCGCCATGCCGGTGACAGCAGGGCCGACGCCCTTATGGCAGCGCAGCACGATCGGCATCACGACACCCGGCCGGCGACGGCCGATTGGACGCAGCGTTCGAGGCTGGCCAGGGTCGGGCGGTAGCCATAGCCGCTAATGATGTTGACGAGCTTGGCCGAGTTGGTCATCAGCCGGGTCCAGCCATTGGCCTCGGCCATTTCGCGCGCATAGCTCTGATAAAAGCAGATGCCTTGGGCGACGATCGCCCCGGCCGCCTCGATCCGCTGCGTCAACCCCATCCGGTCGGCGGCGTGCTTGATCTCGGGCGAGGTCGTGACCAGCACGGTGGTATCGGGATGCACTCGGCGGCCGGCCAATGCGTCGGCCAGCGCGGCGATCTCGAACAGCGACAATTGCGGCGCGCCGAACACGACAATGTCGAGCTTGTCGCCGGCGGCGGCGTAGCGCGTGAGAAAGGCGTCGATCTCGGCCCGGCCGATCATGGCCGCTTCCGGCAGCGGTCCGGCAAAGGCGGCGTCTTCGGCGATAACCCCCGGCATATGAAACAGCGGCACCGAGCCGAAGCTCGCCACGGCCGTGCCAAAATGCTTCAGCGCATCGGAGCCGGGAATTTCGGCAACGCTTTCGATCACCGGCACCTGCCAATACGAGCCGCAGGCCTCGCCGACGATGCCGCCGGCGGCACCCCATTCGGCCAGATCGCGCGGCGTCGCGGCCAGGCGAAAGCGCCTGGTGCCGCGGCGGCACGGGTCGAGATGGCAGCCATAGCGCGGGGTGCGCCCGGTCAGCGCCGCGGCCAAGGCGGACGGCCCGCCCTCGAAATTGCTGCGCGCGCCGAGCACGCTATTCGCATAGATCGCGACACCGGTATCGCCGTAAGCGACATGCTCGCCCCTGATCGGCGCCAGGATCGTCTGGTAGTTGATGCAGGTGTCGGTCATCAGCACGCCAAAGCCGCGCAACGCGTCGATCGCCCGCTGCTCGAGCGTCGCCATCCATTCTTTCTGTCCGAGCCGCCGGTAAATCGCGAAATCGATGCCGCGCGGATCGGTGATCGTCGGCACCCTGACCCGCCGCAGGGCTTCCGGCGCCGCGGCGAGGCCTTCGAGAAAGCGAACCCCGGCCTCCCCCAGGGATTCGGTGTCGGCCATGATGTGCGCCTGGCTGACCCTCACGAAATCGGCGGCGTCGAAAAACTCGCCGACCGCAATCTGGTGCGCCAAAGCCCAACGCCGCGGCTCGCCCTGCTCGCCTGCCAACATCGCCCGTTCTTCGTCGGTCAGGCGCATAGTCAGGTATCGCGTCACGCCGGTGCGATCGCAATCTTGCGCGCGATCAAATCCTCGATCTCGGCCGCGCCGAGCCCGGCCTCCCCCAGGATTTCGCGCGAATGCTGGCCGAGCCGCGGGGCCGGATGGCGCAACCCGCAATCGGCCTCGCTAAACCGCAGCGGCGGCCGCACCATGCGGATGCGGCCCTCCGAGGGATGATCGCTCGCGGGAAAGAAATCGACCGCGGCGAGCTGCTCGTCCTGCGGCAATTCGGCGAGCCGGTTGACCGGCCCGCATGGGATGTCGGCGGATTTGAGCGTCGCCAGCCAATGCGCCGATGTTTCTGCGCGCACGCATTCGGCGATCAGCGCATAGAGCTCGGCGATATGGCGGCTGCGGCTCTGCGCATCGGCGAGGCGCGGGTCGTCGGCGAGCTCGGGCCGGCCGGCGATGCGAAAAAAGTCCCGCCACTGCCGGTCGGTGTAGGGCAGGATGCAGATGTGGCCGTCGGCGGTGCGGTGCGGCCGCCGATCGGGCGCCAGCATCCGCGCATAGCCGGGCGGTCCCAAGGGCGGGTCAAAGGTCAGCCCGCCCAGATGCTCGGCCATCACAAACGCGGTCATGGTTTCGAGCATCGGCACCTCGACCATCTGGCCCTCGCCGGTGCGCGCCCGCTGCAATAACGCCGCCATCACCGCATAGGCCATGGTCAGCCCGACGGTCTTGTCGCCGACCAGGGTCGGTACAAACCGAGCCTCGCCGCCGGTCGCCTCTTGGAGCGCGACAAACCCGCTCGCCCCCTGGATGATGTCGTCAAAGGCCGGATTGTCGGCGAGCGGGCCGTCCTGCCCATAGCCATGCGCCGAGCAATAGACGAGGCGCGGGTTGACCTCGCGCAGCCTGTCGTAGGCGAAGCCGAGCCGGGCCATCGCCTGCGGCCGCATGTTGTGCATCAAAACGTCGCTCCGCCGGACCAGCGCCAACAGCGCCGCCGCCCCTTCAGGCCGTTTCAGATCGAGCGCCAGCGAGCGCTTGTTGCGGTTGAGGTTGAGGAATACATGGCCCATCTCCCGATGCCGCGCCGGCCCGGCGTAGCGCATGATGTCGCCCTCAGGCGGCTCGACCTTGATCACCTCGGCGCCGAGATCGCCCAAAATCTGCGTCGCCAGCGGCCCCAGCACCACCGCCGTCAGATCGACGACCCTGATCCCGGCGAGCGGACCGGGTTTGGTCATGATTCCGCTCCATCAGCACGCACAAACCAGTCGAGGATTTCTTCGCCGGTCCAGAACAGCACGTCCTTGTGGGCGCGGATATGGACGAGGGCATCGTGGAAGTATTTGAGGCGGTGCGGCGCCCCCATAATGTAGGGGTGCACGACCAGCGCCATGATCCGCGCCGAACGGGCGGCGTCGCGATGGATCTGCGCGAACTGGTCGATGGCCCGGTCGTAATATTCGCCGGCCTTGTGATGCTGGATCAGCATCATCGCCACGTCGTTGCATTCCTGGGTGTAGGGCAGGTTGACGATCGGCCGGGTGCGTGTCTTGAGCCACACCGGCTCGTCGTCGAGCACCCAGTCGCAGACGTAATCGTATCCCTCCTCGACCAACAGGTCTGGGGTCTCCCAGGTTTCGGTCAGGCCGGGGCCGAGCCAGCCGCGCGGGCTCCGGCCGGTGACGCCGCGGATCGCCGCGGCGGTCTTGCGGATGTCGAGGCGCTCGTCGGCGACCTTCTGCATGTTCTTCTGGCTGAAGCCGTGGCCGATGAACTCCCAGCCGCGGTCGAGTGCCGCCTGCGCGATCGGGCGGTATCTCGCGATCGCCGAGCCGTTGATCGCCAGCACCGCGCGCACCCGCTCTTCGTCCAGCACCTCGAGCATGCGCCAAAACCCGACCCGGTTGCCGTATTCGTGCCAGGCCCAGTTCGGGATGTCGGGCATCGGGGCGCCACCCGCCGGCGGGGTCAGGACGGTGCGCGGCATCGGCTCCCGCGGGTCCCATTCCTCGACATTGACGATAACCCATACCGCCATCCGCGCCCCATCCGGCAAATGCAATGGGCGGCGCCCGGCAATCGGCGAATAGTCGAGCCGCTCGGTCGGCAGCACGACCGGCGTTTTTCGATCGCTCATCGGCCGGCCCGCGCCGCGTTGTACCAGTCGAGGATCTCCGCCCCGTTCCAATGGAGCACGCCGGCGTAGCGGCCGATATGGTCGTAGACCGTTTCCAAGTATTTGATCCGGTGCGGCTGGCCGCTGATGTAGGGATGGATCGCGATCGCCATGATCTTGGCCCGCTCGGCGCCCTCCTGATAGAGCCGCTCGAAGCTGTCGATGCAGCGCTCGGCGAAATACCGCGATTCATGGTGCTGGACGAGCATCATCGGGATGTCGTTGAGCTCGACCGAGTACGGCAGGGTGACAAGCGGGCCGCGCTTGGTGCGGATCTCGGTCGGCTCGTCGTCATAGACCCAGTCGCCGAGATATTCGATCCCGGCCCCCGCCAATAGCTCCGGCGTCTCGTAGGTCTCGGTCAGCCCCGGGCCGAGCCAGCCCCTAATCCTGGTGCCGGCGAAACGCTCCAGCACGGCGAGCGACTTGGCGATCATCGCCGCTTGATCATCGACCTTGTGGATCGGCATCTGCTCCCAGGCGTGGCCCATGAATTCCCAGCCGGCGTCGCGCGCGGCAGCGGCGACCCGCTCGTACTCCTCGCACACCCGCGCGTTGATCGACAGGGTCGGGCGAATCCCGAGGCGGCGGAACAGCTCGAAAAAGCGCCACACGCCGACCCTCATCCCGTATTCGTGCCAGGCCCAGTTGGGCAGGTCGGGCAGCAGCACCTGGCCGGTCGGCGCCGGCAGCACCTGGCGCGCCATCGGCCGCGAGATCGACCAGTATTCAAGGTTGACGATCGTCCACACGACGATGCGGGCGCGCCCCGGCAATTCGAGCGGCGGCCGGTCGACAATCGCGGAAAACGTGCTGCGCTGGCGCGGGATCATTGCGGTTCCGATGCTGCCCCAAAAATGACCCGCGAGTCTCGCGCCGCGCGGATCGGCGCGCAAGCAGCGCGGCCGCGGTCGGGCTGGACGCGATGGCGCGCTCCTTGTGCAATGCAGCGCTGCAAAGTCAGCATTCCGTCTCCCTGCCGCGCAGCCGACATCCTCGGCCGGGCGTTAGCTGCCGAGATGCCCGAGGCGGAAGGGGTGGAGGCGATGAGGCTGCAATATTTCCGGGGTAATTTGTTCGTCGCCAACCTGCCGCCGGAGATCTCGGACGATCAGCTGGCCGAGGCGTTCGATCCGTTCGGGATGGTGTTGAGCGCGTTTGTCGCCCGCGATCCGGCGACCGGCAAGCGGCTGCGCTACGGCTTTGTCGACATCGCCACCGAGCGCGCCGCCAAGCGCGCGGTCGAGGCGATGAACGGCACCGCGATCGACGGGCACAATATCGATGTGCGGATCAGCGAGCGCCCGGCGGCGCGAACCAAGCCGGCGCGCGCCCATGCGGCGCCGCGCCGCGCTCTGCCGCGGCCGGCGATGCGCGACAGCGCCGATGATCCGGATGCGGCCGGGAATTTTGCGCCGCGCCCGGCTCCGAGACGGCAGCCGACCTTTCAGGTCGAGCGCCGATCCCTGCCGCGCCGGGTCTAGCCGCGGATCGTCACCCCGGCCTCGGCCATCGCCCGCAACGCGCGGCCGAGCGAGCCGTCGAGAGCAGGTCATACTAAAGCTGCGCCAGCACTGTGTCCTTGAACCGGCGCATCTCGGCGAGCGAGGCGTCGGCGCCGGGGCGCTCGAAATCGATGTCGACGGCGCTGACCCCGAGGTCGCGCAACGCCCGCAGGTCGGCGGCGATGTCGGCGGTGCTGCCGGAAAACAGCCGGCGCTCGCCGTCGGACGCCCTGTTTGGCACCGCCTCGCCATAGCGCTTGATGCGATAGGTCAGGGCCACCGCCGCCGGGTCGCGGCCGGCCTCCTCGGTGAACCGGCGCAGCCGGGCGACGCCGGCGCGGTAGCGCGGCAGGCTGTCGAGCAGGTGGCGGTTGTTGCTGCCGATCGGATACCACGCGTCGCCGAGCCGGGCCGCGCGGCGCAAGGCCGGCCCGCTCTCGCCGCCGACCCAGATCGGTGGGTGCGGCCGCTGCACCGGCTTCGGCTCGAACAAGACGTCGTCGAACTGGACCCAATCCCCGGCGAGGCGCGGCGCCTCCTCGGTCCACAGGCTGCGGAATGCGGGGATGTATTCGTCGGTCACCGCGCCGCGCGCGGCAAACGGCGTCACCGCGACCGCGTCGAACTCGCTTTCGAGCCAGCCGGCGCCGATGCCGATGGTCAGCCGCCCGCCCGACAACACGTCGATCGTCGCCAGCATCTTGGCGGCGAGCACCGCCGGCCGGTACGGCACTACCATGACCGCCAGCACCAGCCGGATCTGCCGGGTCTTGGCCGCGACATAGGCGGCCGCGGTCAGCTGGTCGTGCCGGCGCTGCGGCCCCTCGCCGAAGAATTCGCCGCTCTCGGAATAGGGATAGCCCGGCGCCTTCAGGTTGGGCAGCAGAATGTGGTCGGTCAGGGTCAGGTAGTGGTAGCCGAGCGCCTCGCCCTCCTGCGCGATCCGGGTCACAATCCGCGGCTCCGACATCGGCCCGCTGATCGGCAGGTTGAAACCAATCTGCATCCTCTTCCTCCTGGTGCTCTTCTCGGCGCACAATAGCTGGGACATTCAGCGCGGCGCTATCTGCCCCGGGACGGGTGTGGCGACCAGGATGAGGACCGCTTGCATGCAAATCGGCTTTATCGGCACCGGCACGATGGGGACGCCGATCGCCGGCTGTCTGATCGATGCCGGTCATTCGCTGACCGTCTGCGATGTTCGCCCCGAGGCGACGCAGGCGCTCGCCGCCCGTGGAGCAGCAGCCGTCGGCAACCCGCGCGCCGTGGCCGAAAACAGCGAGGCCGTGTTCACCTCGCTGCCAGGGCCGGACCAGATGGAGCCGGCGGTGCTTGATCCCTCGGCCGGCATCCTCGCCGGGCTGCGCGCCGGCGGCCTCTATATCGACCTGACGACAAACGCCCCGACGGTCGCGCGCCGAGTGGCTGCGGCGTGTCGCGACAAAGGCATCGACATGCTCGACGCGCCGGTCAGCGGGCGGCCGCCGGGGATGACGGTCATGGTCGGCGGCGACCAAGCGGTCTTCGCGCGATGCCGGCCGCTGCTCGAGGCCATCGCCCGCAACATCTTTTACGTCGGCGAGTCGGGGGCGGGCTGCATCGCCAAGCTGGTCACCCAGTATCTCGGCTACACCAATTTTGTCGCCGCACTCGAAGGGCTGCTGATCGGCGCCAAGGCCGGCGTCGATCCGGGCATCCTGGCGCAGATCGTGCCGTTCAGCGCCGGCGCCAGCCGCACCTTCGACAACATCCCGCGCTCGGTGTTGACGGGCGCCTTCACCGCCGGCGGCACCCTCGACATCGTTGCCAAGGATCTTCATCTGGCCGGCGATCTTGCCCGCGAGGTCGGGGCGCCGGGCAATCTTGGCCTGCTCGCCCATGACGTGCTGCACCGCGCCCAGGCGCAAGGCTGGGGCCAGCAAGGTTTTCCGATCGCTGCGCGCATTCTCGAGGCGATGGCCGGCTGCGAGCTGCGTTCGCAAACCGGGCGGGAAGCAGCCTCTTACCAGACTCAAGACCCACGCCGCTCGGCCGGCGGCAATCCCCGCGACAACGGCAATCCGCAACGGCAATGAGCGCTCGCGGGGTCCCCACGACCCTGCCCGGGCCGATTCCGCGTCGCCTGTTCCACCTGTTTTTATCAGGCTGGAATCAGGCGGCATCAATTCCCGAAACGACAATTCGCATCTCGCCAACAAGACCGTCGGTGCCCAAGCTATAATGCGAATACGGCAATTAGATGTCCGCAATGACGCTCCCACCCTTGTGAAAGCGGGCAGACAGGGATCCCGAAGCCGCATAACCCGCTTTTGTGGAAAACTTGGCCGTCGCCCTCGGCGGCTATGGCCCGGCGGCGACGATTGTCGGCTTGTTCTTTACTCTCGGGATCGTCGTGGCGCCGTTCCTGCCGGAAACCCGCGGCAAGCCGTTGCCGCATTATGTTTAGCGGCGTGCCGTCACGGCGCTGGCGCAGGGCGGCGCGCCCGATCGCGTGATCACGCCGGCCGGGGTTACGGGAACGCTATGTGATCGGGATCGGTTTCGCGTATAGAGATCGTTCCTACCGCTCGAGGCCCGCCCGAGATGACCCCCCGCTCCCGACCGCGTCCATTGGTGTTGTGCATACTCGATGGCTGGGGCGAGCGGGGCGCCGCCCCGGACAACGCGATCGAGAGCGCGCGCATCCCGGTATGGCGCCGGCTGTTGGCGTGCTGGCCGAACGCACGATTGCAGGCGAGCGAGCACTATGTCGGGCTCCCCGACGGGCAGATGGGCAATTCCGAAGTCGGCCACACCAATCTCGGGGCGGGCCGGCTGGTCATGCAGGACCTGCCGCGCATCGATGCGGCGATCGCCTCGGGCGAGCTGGCGCGGATGCCGGCGCTGCGCGATTTTATCGCGGCGCTGCAAAGGACCGGCGGCGCTGCCCATTTGCTCGGGCTGTTGTCGCCGGGCGGCGTGCACTCGCACCAGCGCCAGATCGCGGCGCTCGGCCGCATTCTCGCCGCGGCCGGGGTGCCGGTCGCGGTGCACGCCTTTCTCGACGGCCGCGACACGCCGCCCAAATCGGCGTTGCCCTGCCTCGATGATTTCGAGCGAGAGGTCGGCGGCCTTTCGGGGCTGCGCATCACCAGCGTCGTCGGGCGCTATTATGCGATGGATCGCGACCAGCGCTGGGACCGGGTGGAAAGAGCCTACCGGCTGATCGTCGAGGGCGAGGGTGAAGCTGCAGCGAACGCCGCCGGGGCGATCGAGGCCGCCTACGCCCGCGGCGAGACCGACGAATTCGTGCAGCCGACCGCGATCGGCTTGTATCGCGGCATGCGCGACGGCGACGGCGTTCTGTTCGCCAACTTTCGCGCCGACCGGGTGCGCGAGATCGCCGCGGCGCTGCTCGACCCGGATTTCGCGGGGTTTGCCCGCGGCCGACGGATTGCCTTCGCCGCAGCGCTCGGACTCGTCGAATATTCGGCCGAGCTCAACCGCCATCTCGCGACCCTGTTTCCGCCGGAACAGCTCGACGACACCTTTGGCGAGATCGTGTCGAAAGCCGGGCTCACCCAGCTGCGCATCGCCGAAACCGAGAAATACGCGCATGTGACGTTCTTTTTCAATGGCGGGCGCGAGACTGTGTTTGCCGGGGAAGAGCGGGTGCTGGTGCCGTCGCCGCGCGTCGCCACCTACGACCGGCAACCGGAGATGTCGGCGCCCGCGGTGACCGACAAGGTGGTCGAGGCGATCCGCGCCGGCCGCTTTGATGTGATCGTGCTCAACTACGCCAATGCCGACATGGTCGGGCATACCGGACGCATCGACGCCGCGGTCGCTGCGGTGGAGGTCCTCGACCAGTGCCTGGGGCGGCTGGCGCAGGCGGTCGAGGAAGCCGGCGGCACGCTCGTCGTTACCGCCGATCACGGCAATGCCGAGATGATGCGCGATCCGCAGACCGGCGAACCGCACACCGCGCACACGATGAACCCGGTGCCGTTTGTGGTCGTCAACCCGCCCGCCGCGATCGGACATACAGAGGACGGCCGGCTCGCCGATGTGGCGCCGACCCTGCTGGCGCTGCTCGGTCTGCCGCAGCCGGCAGCGATGACCGGCCGCTCGCTGATCGGGCCGCGGCAAAGCCGGCAGAGCGCCGCCGATTGAGCGCGGCTGGATCGGCCCGCTCCGGGCGCGGCATCGCCCGATCTTGATCGCCGGGCATCGGGGCGGATATTATCGCCGCGCCTCCGGGTCGGAGCGGTTAAAGGGTGCATGGATGAGACGGTTGGGGTTGATCGCGCCGGCGATCGTGGCGGTGCTGGTGTTTTCGATGCGCCAGGACATCGGGCAGGCGGCTCCGAATTCCTCGGAAACCTACAAGGAGCTGAATTTATTTGGTGAGGTGTTCGAGACCGTGCGCGCCGACTATGTCGGCAAGGTCAAGGACGAGCAGCTGGTCGAATCGGCGATCAACGGCATGCTGACCTCGCTCGACCCTCATTCCAACTATTTGAACAGCAAAAATTTCGATGACATGAAGGTGCAGACCCGCGGCGAGTTCGGCGGGCTCGGCATCGAGGTGTCGATGGAGAATGGCCTGGTCAAGGTGATCTCGCCGATCGACGATACCCCGGCGGCGCGCGCCGGCTTGAAGCCGGGCGACCTGATCACCCAGCTCGACGGCAAGCCGATCCAGGGCATGACCCTGCCGCAGGCGGTCGAAAAGATGCGTGGGCCGGTCAACAGCGAGGTCAAGCTGACAATTCGGCGCAAGGGGCGCGACCCGTTCGACGTCGATCTGACCAGGGCGACGATCCACATCCAGTCGGTCAAGTCGCACATGGTCGGCGACGATATCGGCTATGTTCGGATCACCTCGTTCAACGAGCAGACCGATGTCGGTCTCAACAAGGCGATGAAGAGCCTAAAGCAGCAGGCCGGCAACAAGCTGCGCGGGGTCATCCTCGACCTGCGCAACAACCCCGGCGGCCTGCTCGATCAGGCGGTGGCGGTGTCCGACGCATTTCTCGACCAGGGCGAGATCGTCTCGACCCGCGGCCGAAACCCCGACGACGCAGAGCGCTACGATGCCCGCCCCGGCGGCGACATTGCTACCGGGCTGCCGCTCGCGGTGCTGATCAACGGCGGCTCGGCCTCGGCGAGCGAGATTGTCGCCGGCGCGCTGAAGGATCACCACCGGGCGATCCTGCTCGGCACCCGCTCGTTCGGCAAAGGCTCGGTGCAGACGATCATTCCGCTGCCTGGACACGGGGCGATGCGGTTGACGACGGCGCGCTACTACACGCCGTCAGGACGCTCGATCCAGGCCGAGGGGATCGAGCCCGACATCCTCGTCGAGGCGGCCAAGATCGAGACCCCGCCAGCCAAGCCCGCGGCAAAGGCCGCGGCCGTGCCGGCCACCAACGGCACTGACGCCGACGACGATTCCGACGCGTCGGGCTCGGTCGATCCGTCGATCATGGGCAAGCCCGCCGACTATCAGATGATGCGCGCCGCCGACATGTTGCGCGGCATGTCGCTGTTCAACGGCCGCATGGCGGTCAACTGACGCCAGCGCCCCCCGCGCGCAGCACCGTTGGCCCGGCGATTCCTATGGTTGAGCTCGAAACCGCAAGCCAGACCTATCGGCCGGCAGTCGGGATCATGCTGCTGAACGGCAGGGGGCGGGTCTTCGTCGCGCGGCGCATCGACATCGCGCCGGCGCCGGCATGGCAGATGCCGCAAGGCGGGATCGATCCGGGCGAAACCCCGCGGCAAGCGGCACTGCGCGAGCTCGCCGAGGAGATCGGCACCGACAAGGCCGAGATCGTCGCCGAGAGCCGCGGCTGGATGACCTACAACCTGCCCGCAGCGCTCGCCGCCAAGGTGTGGGGCGGGCGTCACTGCGGCCAGCGCCAGAAATGGTTCATGATGCGCTTTACCGGCTGCGACGCGGATATCGACCTCGCCGCCAGCCACCCCGAATTCGATGCCTGGCGGTGGGTCGCGGTCGACGAGCTGCCCCGGCTGATCGTCTGGTTCAAGCGCCAAGTCTATATCGACGTCGTCACCGAGTTCCGCGAGCATTGGCGACGGCTCGGCACCGCCTAGACCATGATCGTCTCGGATCGGAGCGCATGGCGCTGCGATCCGATACGTGAATCATGGTCTCATCCTTGGAACCGAGAGCAGGATTCACGCATGAAATGGAAGCTCTGTTTCCATTTCATGCGATCCTGCTCTAGCGGACGGGTCCCGACGCCGGCGAGCTCAGCGGAAGAAAGGCGGCGGCGCCTGGACGATCGGGGCCGCGGCGTCGAGGATCTCGCGGCGGTCGCGCGAGCGCGGCGGATAGATGCGCTCGCGGTTGATCATGTTTTTGGTGCGCTTGGCGGCGGCACCGGTCACCCGGACGCGGCGGTCCCACCCGGCAGTGCAGACCGCACCCCACGGCCCGAGGTCGAGGATCGTCGTGTACCAGTCGATCTCGAGCGGCAGCATCGCCAGGCCTAAGAGATCGCAGACGACATTGTGCCCGGCAAAGCGGCCCATCGGGCGGCCGTGCTGGCACGACATCACGCAGGAATGCTCGCCGTCGATTTTGAACCAGGCGGCGTCGCCGGTCGCGAACTCGGCCGCCATCCCCTCGACCTTCAGCGCGGCATCGACCGGCACCCGGCCGAAGCGGTCGCGCGCGACCGGAAACAGGCGGGTCAGCGGATGCGCCTGCAGGCCGGCGCACCAAACGACCGTCGCGGCAGCGATGCGCTCGCCGGTCGCGAGCGTGACGCCGGTTTCGTCGATCGCGGCGACCGACACGCCGGGGCGGGTCTCGACGCCGAGCGCGGCAAGCGCCTCCTCGATCACCGCGCGCGCCTCCTCGCCCATGTCGGAGCCGATCCAGGGCTGGCGGTCGGCGAGGATCACGCGCGGCTCGCCCGCCGCATCGCCAATCGCGGCGCGCAGCTTGCCCGGCATTTCGGTTGCGGCTTCGATCCCGGTGAGGCCGGCGCCGACAATCAGCACCGTATAGCGACCTGGTGAAGGTTGCCGGGCGGGCAACGAGGCGATATGGGCGTTGAGGCGGCAGCCGGCGTCGTAGGTGTCGACATCGAAGGCGTGGGCCGCGAGGCCCGGGATCGGCGGGCGCGCGATCCGGCTGCCCAGCGCGAAGACCAAGCGATCGTAGGGAACGAGGCTCGACCCGGCCGTTCCCGAGCAAAACACCTGCCGCCGCTCGAAATCGATCTCGGTCACCTCGGCCTCGACCCGGTCGACCCCGGCCGGGCGCAGCACCTCGTCGAGCGGCACCCGGGTCTGCGCCAGGTCGGCCTCGTAATTGCGCACGCGGATCGAGTGCCAGGCGCTGCGGTCGATGACGGTGACCTCGACCCGGTCGGGGCCGATGCCGAGCTCGTCGAGCTTGCGGGCGGCGCCAAGGGCGGCCCACAGCCCGGCGAAGCCGGCGCCGAGGACGACGATCCGCTGCATCGCTCAGACCCGTTCCAGCACGGCGGCGATGCCCTGGCCGACGCCGACGCACATCGTCACCAGCGCGTAGCGGCCCTGGGTGCGCTGCAGCTGGCGCGCCGCGGTCAAGGCGATGCGCGGGCCCGAGGCGCCCAATGGATGGCCGACGGCGATCGCCCCGCCATTCTGGTTGACCCGGCTGTCGTCGAACGCGAGGTCGAGCCCGCGCAGGCAGGCCAGCACCTGGGCGGCGAAGGCTTCGTTGATCTCGATCACATCGATGTCGGAGAGGCTGAGCCCGGCGCGGGCCAGCGCCTTTTTCGAGGCTTCGACCGGGCCGATCCCCATGATCCGCGGCGGAACTCCGGCGACGCCGCTGGCGACAATGCGGGCGAGCGGCTCGGCCCCGGCCGCCTCGCCGGCCTTGCGGCTGGCGACAATCATCGCCACCGCACCATCGTTGATCCCCGAGGCGTTGCCGGCGGTCGTCACCCCGCCCTCCTGCAATGGCCGCAACCGGGCGAGGGCGGTGAGGTCGGTCTGCGGGCGCGGATGCTCGTCCTCGCCGACCTTGACCGGCCCGGCCCGGCCGGCCGGGACCTCGACCGCGAGAATCTCGCCGGCGAAAAAGCCGTCGGCCTTGCCGGCGGCGTATTTCTGTTGCGAGCCGGCAGCAAAGACATCGCAGGCCTCGCGGGTGATCTGATAGTCGCGCGCCAGATTGTCCGCAGTTTCGGGCATCGTGTCGGCGCCGAATTGCCGCTCGAGCCTGGGATTGGCAAAGCGCGCGCCGATCGTCGAATCATAGACGCGGCCGTCGCGGCTGAACGGGGTCTCGGCCTTGTTCATGACAAAGGGGGCGCGGCTCATGCTCTCGACCCCGCCGGCAACGAACAGCTCGCCCTCGCCGCAGGTGATCGCCTGCGCCGCCATGACGATCGCATTGAGCCCGCTGCCGCAATTGCGCTGCAGGACCGAGCCCGCGACCTCGATCGGCAGCCCGGCGAGGAGGCCCGCGTGACGGCCGACGCAGCGGCTGTCCTCGCCCGCCTGGTTGGCGCAGCCGACGACCACATCCTCGATCTTGGACGGGTCGAACGGGCTTTTTTCGACGGCCGCCGAGATGACCGCGGCGAGCATGTCGTCGGGGCGCATCCGGGCAAGCGCGCCGGCATGGCGGCCGAACGGCGTGCGGATCCCGTTATAGATATAGGCGTCGAGCATGGGTCGGTTCCTCCTTGGCCCATCACCGCGCGACCGGGCGCCGCTGTCAAGACCTGCCGCAGACCGGCCCGGCCCCGCCGCGTTCGACGGCTCGCCGATCCACGGCTTTCTGTTATATCGTTGGACGCCTAGCAAACGAGCGGGCTCGCATGCCGCATGATCATTCTGCGCATTCGCATTCCGGGCATGCCCACGCGCTTGCCGGCAGCTCGTCCGCCGCGGCGGATTACCGGCGCATCTTTGCGATCGGGATTGCCTTGAACCTTGCCTTTGTCGGCGGCGAGGCGACCGCCGGGGCGCTTGCCGGATCGATGGCGCTCTTCGCCGACGCCGGGCACAATTTCGGCGACGTGCTCGGCCTGGCGATGTCCTGGGGTGCGGCGGTGCTGAGCCGGCGGCAGCCGAGCGGACGCTTCACCTATGGGCTGCGCTCGAGCTCGATCCTGGCGGCGCTGGCCAATGCTGTCATCCTCCTGGTGGTGACCGGCGGCATCGCCTGGGAGGCGGTGCTGCGCCTCGCCCACCCGGTCGCCGTGGCGGGCGGCGTCGTCGCCTGGGTCGCCGCGGTCGGGATCTTCGTCAACGGGGCGACGGCGCTGCTGTTCGCCTCGGGGCGCGGCCACGATCTGAACGTCAAGAGCGCGTTCATGCACATGGCGGCCGACACGGTCGTGACCGCCGGCGTCGTCGCCGCCGGGGTCGCGATCGGGCTGACCCATTGGCTGTGGCTCGACCCGGCGGTTAGCCTGGTCGTCTCGGCGGTCATCGTCGTCGGCAGCTGGGGCTTGCTGAAGAGCGCGATGGGGTTCGCCCTCGCCGCCGTGCCCGAGGGGGTCGATGCTGCCGCGGTGCGCGCCCACCTAGCCTCCCTGCCGGGGGTCACGGCGCTGCACGATCTGCATATCTGGGGAATGAGCACGACCGAGACGGCGCTGACCTGTCACCTGGTCATGCCGCGCGGCCATCCGGGCGACGCCGCGCTCAACGCGGCCGCCGGGCAGCTGCGCGCTCGCTTCGGGATCGCCCATGCGACGCTGCAGATCGAGCTCGGCGACACCGACGAGGCCTGCGTTCTGACCCCGGAAGACACGGTCTGACCGCGCCGGCAATTCCAGGGATAAGACCGAAAAGCGGCGCCCGCGCCGGGTCAACCGCTGCCGACGCGATAGACCGTCACCCCTGAGTTTGGCTGGATCAGCTTGCGTCGGATCTGCTTTGGGATCAGCTGCGTCAGCTTGAGCTTATCGAGCAGCGCGCCGATAGCGCGCGGCGGTGGAGTGATCTGCTCGATCTTCTTCATGCCGCGGGTGCTGATCGGCTGCGCGAGATAGGCGGCGCAATCCGGGTCATAGCATCGCGCCAGATTGTCCGGCGCCAGCACATAAAGCGAGCCCGGCTTTGGCTTGGCGGCAATGATGTCGTCGGCAACCCCGGCGACCTGAGCCAGGAAACGGCCGCGGCGGCGGGTGATCGGATCGGTGTAAACCGGCTCATGGCTTTGCAGAGCCACGGCGATCGCCGCCCGCGACGCCTGGATCGGATCGGTGTCCTCGACGTAGAGGCACGCGGCATCCGAGACCAGCAGCACCGCAAGCAGGGCGCCGGCCAGACGCGGCCGCCCCCGCCACAATCGGACGAGCCCAATCGCCACCAAGATCGCGGCGACCCATGCCGTCACCAGGAAATATCGTGGCACCAGGTACAGCAATGAAACATTTAAGATGATGAATCCGGCCCATGCGATGAACAACGCCCCGGCAGCTACCAGAAATGAGCGCTGCATGTTGTTCCAGCCGCTGCGGACGAGCAGCGGGATCAGGCACAGCATTCCATAGAATACGGCTGCATATTTTTGGCTGGCGAGGAATACCAATAACGACGAAACAATGCTGCCGCCGACGTGGAGATTGCCTTCCCGGTCGATGACTTGGCCGGGCTGGATCGCGCCCGCGCGGTTTACCGTATCGGCATGCGCGTCGATGGTGAACCGCCACAGCGGATTGCCGATCTCGATCGTGTAGTAGGCCATTTCCGCTAACATCAGGATCGCGAAGCCGAACCCCATAAAAAAATAGTCGGTTCGCTTCAATCCGGGCCGGAGCAGAAACAACAGCCCGTAGGCGAGGATCAACCCGGCGGTTGTCTCTCGCGTCATGAAGGCGAGACCAGCGGCGAGGCCGGCGCAGACCAGAAGGAGCCTCGGTCGGCTGCTCTCGTAAGCAGCGCAATAGAGGGCAAAGGAGGTCACGACATAAAAGAGCTCGGTTACATCATCGTTGGCGTAAGTCGAAATCACGATGACGCCGGGCATGGCGCAAAAGATGACGACGAAGATCAGGCTCTCGCTCACGCCGAACCAGCGCTGCAGCATCCAAATCGAGACCGCGACGAGGGCGAAGAGGTAGGCAAGCATCGCCATTCCGACCGCCAGCTCGCGGACGCCGAAAATCCAGAAGCCAGCGTCGAGCGCAAATATGATCGGATAGCGCACATCCCAATGCGTATGGCCGACTTGCGGAAAATGCCGGTACCAGGCCAGCGCGGCATCGATGTAGCTGCCGTCGTCGCTGCCCTGGTAACCGACCCAGAAGACCGTGCCGAGAACGGCAATGACGGCGGCGGCGACCACCAGGGCCAGCGCAAAGCCGTTCCAGGTAAAGGAGACGCGCGCGCCGCGCGTCGTCGCATATTCCGCCATCGTGACTTCCGGAAACGCCAAGTTCAGGGGTTCAGGGAAATTAGCGATCGTCGTCCATCGGGTGTTCACCTGTCGGTGGCGCGACAGTCCTGGCGCGGCGCCAGCCGTTGCATAAACCATATATGTTTAATGAGAGCTGAACCGAGCAACATTGACGCAGCGACCGGTTGGGCTGAGGGCCGGGAACCGTCTGGCCCCTTACCGTCGGCTGCCCGAGGGAGCAAAAAGAGCAACCGAGAAGCAGCAACAGCTTAGTTTTCATGGCCGCTCCGGCGAGAGCGACGCCACAGTCGATTCTGCGGTCGCATCCTCGGCGATTCTGCGGCCGCATCCTCGGCGTCACATGATGCACGCGGTGTCGGCGCGGATCGACCGCAGCGCGATCCCGGCAGGCGAAACACTTATCGCCGATCAACACTCTGCGATCGAGCGCCGTTGAATGCACCGGAGGCTGCGCGATGCCGCAGGCTTGCATTTCCGCGCCGCCCGCGCGACGCTGCGCGTCAGCCGAACATGCTATCGGGCGAGCAGGAGACAGAGAAGTGAACGACATCGCACCGTCGCGCTACAAATGGGTGGGAACTCGGCCGATCCGTCCGGACGGCGTGCCCAAGGTCACCGGCCGGGCGATGTACGGCGCCGACCTGGCGATGGCCGGGGCGCTCTACGGCAAGGTCGTCCGCTCGCCGCACGCGCATGCGCGCATCCGCTCGATCGACGCTTCAAAGGCGCTGGCGTTGCCCGGGGTCAAGGCCGTCGTGACTTCGGCCGATTTCCCCGACCACAAATTCGAATACGTCGGGCCGGAGCGGGTCGCGCAGAATTTCTGGCACATCACGCGCAACATCATGGCCCGCGAAAAGGCCCTCTATGAGGGCCACCCGGTCGCCGCCATCGCTGCGGCCAGCCGGTCGGTCGCCGAAGAGGCGGCGGCGCTGAACGAGATCGATTACGAGGTGCTGCCGCACGTCATCGATGTCGACGAGGCGATGATGCCCGATGCGCCGCTCTTGTTCGAGGACATGATCACCCGCGGCGTCGAGCCGGCGCCGCAGAAGCCGTCGAACATCTCGAAAAAGCTCGAATTTCAGATCGGCGATTTGGACAAGGGCTTTGCCGAAGCCGATGTCGTCGTCGAAAAGGAGTTCAAGACCGCGGCTGTGCACCAGGCCTATATCGAGCCGCATGCCTGCGCCGCGCGCGTCGACGCCGACGGGCAAGCCGAGATCTGGACCGCGACCCAGGGCCATTTCGGGGTGCGGGCGATCACCGCCAGGCTGCTCGGCATGCAGGTCGGCGATTTGCGGGTGACGCCGTCCGAGATCGGCGGCGGCTTTGGCGGCAAGATCCCGGTCTATCTCGAGCCGATCGCGGCCCTGCTGTCGAAGAAAACCGGGCAGCCGGTCAAGATCACGATGAGCCGCGACGAGGTGTTCAAGGCGACGGGACCCACCTCCGGCGCCTCGATGCGGGTCAAGATCGGCGCCAAGAAGGACGGCACGATCACCGCGGCCGAGGGCATCTTCAAATTCCAGGCCGGGGCCTTTCCCGGCTCGCCGGTGATGAATGCGTGCCTGTGCGCCTTTGCCCCCTACAACATCGCCAACGCCAAGACGGTCGGCTACGACGTCGTCAGCAACCGCCCGAAAGCGTCGGCCTATCGCGCGCCGGGCTCGCCGATCTCGGCTTTCGCGGTCGAAAGCGCGCTCGACATCGTGGCCAAAAAGCTCGGCATCGACCCGCTGCAGTTGCGGCTCAAAAACGCGGCGCGGCCGGGAACGACGATGATCTATGGGCCAAAGATGGCCCATGCCGGCTATGTCGAAACCTTGGAAGCCCTGATCAACCATCCGGCCTACCAGGCCCCGCTCGGGCCGAACCAGGGGCGCGGCGTCGCCTCGGGCTACTGGTTTAACGGCGGCGGCGAGTCGAGCGCCACGGTGCAGGTCAACGAGGACGGCACCGTCACGATCGCCACCGGCAGCGTCGATATCGGCGGCTCGCGCGCCTCGATGGCTTTGATGGCGGCCGAGACCCTCGGCGTTGACTACAAACAGGTGCGCTCGATCGTGGCCGACACGGGCTCGATCGGCTTTACCAACCCGACCGGCGGCTCGCGCGTGACCTTTGCCACCGGCATGGCGATCGTCGAGGCCAGCAAAAAAGTGGTCGATGATTTGCGCAAGCGGGCGGCGGTGATCTGGGACGTCGATGTCGACGGCGTCGTCTGGGAGGACGGTCACGCGAAGCCCGCCGGCGCCAATGTCGGCGATTTCCCGCCGCTGTCGCTGAAGGAGATCGCCGCCAAGAAGGCGCTGACCGGCGGCCCGATCGGCGCCCAGGCCTCGGTCAACGCCGGCGGCCAGGCGCCCGGCTTTACGACGCAGTTCTGCGATGTCGAGGTCGATCCCGAGACCGGCAAGGTCACGGTGCTGCGCTTTGTCGCCGCCCAGGATGTCGGCAAGGCGATCCATCCCTCCTATGTCGAGGGCCAGATCCAGGGCGGCGTCACCCAGGGCATCGGCTGGGCGCTCAACGAGGAATACATCTACGACAAGCAAGGCCGGCTCGATAATGCCGGATTTCTCGACTACCGGGTGCCGGTGGCCCCCGATATCCCGATGATCGAGGCGGTGCTGGTCGAGGTGCCGAACCCGGCGCATCCTTATGGCGCCAAGGGGGTCGGCGAGGTCAACATCTGCCCGCCAATGGCGGCGATCGCCAACGCGATCGACAATGCGATCGGCCGGCGCCTGACCGAATTGCCGATGTCGCCGCCCAAGGTGCGCGCCGCCCTCGACGCGGGGACGGGGGATTAGGTAGCCCATTATGTCATTGCGAGGAGCGGAGCGACGAAGCAATCTCGATGCGCGACGCGAAAGCGGGGCGAGATTGCCGCGCCTCGCTCGCAATGACATCGGGATCGCCGGGGAGTGAGCGGCATGGCCGAGATGACCGCAAGGGTGGTCTTGTCGAGCGGGTTCAGCCGCCGCTACACCGACGGCGTGCGCGAATTCGACGTCGCGGCGTCGAGCCTGCGCGGCGTCATCAAGTCCCTCGACCAGCTCTACCCCGGCCTCGGCAGGCACCTCGAAGAAGAGACCACGGTCGCGATCGACGGCGAGATCCACGAGATCGGCTATCTGCAGCCCTTGCGCCAAGGCAGCGAAGTCTTTTTCATCCCCAAGCTCGAAGGCGGCTAGCGCCGTCTGGGGCGCTCGGCCCGCTATCGGCGCACCAGTGTCTTCGTCATCATGAAGCGGGTGTGGCCGGGCGGCTCGCAGTCGATCCGGCCGAGCACCTGCCAGCCCTGGCGTTCATAGAAGCCGGGCGCCTGGAACGAGAGAGTCGACAGGATCGCCCGGCTGCAGCCGCGCTTGGCGCCCTCCTCCTCGGCGGCTTTCAGGATCTTGCTGCCGAGCCGCTGCTTGCGCAGCCGTTCGGGCAGAAAGAAGCGGTCGATATAAAGGAGACCCATCGAGGTGCGGCCAAGCAGCCCGCCGACGACATCGCCGGTGTCGGGGTCGGTGACCAGGACCGCGAGCGGCCGCTGGTCGCGATAGCCCGCTTTATCGAAATTATAGGCGCTGAGCCCGTCGCGGATCGCCGCCTGCGCCTGCTCGTCCGGCGCGTCGGTCACGACAAAATCGGACTGGCTGGAATTATTTTCCTGCGACGCCACCTGATCTCCCCCGGATAGAGACACACCGCCGAGGATCGCGGCCCGCCGGTCAGTTTACTCGATGATAATGCTTGTACCAGGCGACAAAGCGGCCGAGGCCGTCCTCGATCGTCGTCTTCGGCTCAAAGCCGAGGTCGCGCCGCGCGGTTTCGATATCGGCAAAGCTTTCCGCCACATCGCCGGGCTGCATCGGCAGCAGCTCCTTTTGCGCGGTGCGGCCCAGCGCGCGTTCGAGGACCGCGATGAAATCCAGCAGCGGCTCCGGCCGATGGTTCCCGAGATTGTAGAGCCGGTGCGGCACCCCGTCGGCGGCCGCATCGGCGGTGGGGGCGCGGTCATGCGCGGCGATCGTGCCGGCGACGATATCGTCGATATAGGTGAAGTCGCGCGCCATCCGGCCTTCGTTGAAGACCTTGACCGGCTCGCCGGCGAGGATCGCTCGGGTGAACAGATAGGCGGCCATGTCCGGCCGCCCCCACGGCCCGTAGACGGTGAAAAAGCGCAGCCCGGTCGTGGGCAGCGCGTAGAGATGGCTGTAGCTGCGCGCGATCAATTCGCAGCTGCGCTTGGTCGCGGCATAGAGCGAGACCGGCTGATCGACCGGGTCGTCGACGCTGAACGGCTGCTTGCGATTGGCGCCGTAGACCGAGGATGACGAGGCGTAGGTGAACGCCGAGAGCTTGTCGATCCGCCGCGCCGCCTCAAGCAGCACGATCGTCCCCATCACATTCGCGTCGATATAGGCATAGGGGTTTTCGAGCGAATAGCGCACCCCCGCCTGCGCGGCGAGATGGATGACGCCGGTCAAGTCAGGGTATGTCCGGACCAGGGCGAGGATACCGTCGCGGTCGGCGATGTCGAGCTTCTCGAACACAAAGGCTGGAAAGGCGGAGAGCTCGCCCAGCCGCGCCTCCTTCAGCCGCACGTCGTAATAATCGTTGAGGTTGTCGATGCCGATAACGCGGTCGCCGCGCTCGAGCAGCGCCTTTGCGACGTGAAAGCCGATGAACCCGGCGGCGCCGGTAAGAAGGATCGACATGGGCCTCCTGGCGAGCGGCTGCGGTTTGCCCTAGCGGTTGGCGATGCGGCCGGCAAGCGCCTTTTTTGCGGCGCGGATTCTGGCCTTCAACTGTTGCGCGAGGTGTTCGAGGCGAAGCGCTAGCCGCGGCTGCTGCACGACCTGCCACAGCATCGGCTCGCAGCGTGTAGCAAAGCTCGCCTTCAGCCGGTTGTGGCCGGCCATGAAATCATAGACGCGCAGGCCCGACTGGAAGGCGTGGCGGATCGCCAGCGCGTGGGTGACGGCGCCCGGGCGCTCGCGCGGGTCGGCGTCGGCGAACCCGCTCTGATAGGCGTAGAGGCGGCCGCCGCGGCGGAAATTGTAGAGGCAGCCGATCACCCGCGCGCCGGCGCGCGCCTCGACCAGCTGGACCGCACCCTCAGCAAAGCTGCGCTCGATCAGGCGCCGGTGGAACGGCTCGAAAAACCCGCCGGCGAACGAATGCGCGACACCGCGCCGCGCCCAAGAGGCGCAATGCAGCGCCTTCAGCCCGGTGAACCAGTCCTGCGCCTCGGCCTCGCTCGCCGCCTCGCGCAGGCTGAGGGGGCCCTGCGCCTCGAACCGGCGGAAGGCGCGCCGCAGCTGCTGGCGGGAATTGGCGCTGAGCACCGGGTCGAGCGCGCCATCGCTGACCGCGAGGCGATCGAGCTCGACCGAATAGGACGGCCGGGCGAATTCGCTGCGCATCAGCCGATGGCCGGCAAGCGCTGCCGCCGGCAGGCGCTGAAGCGAGCCGCTCAGATAAAGCTCGTCGGCTTCGCCGCGCAGCCCGGCGAACCAGCCGAGGAGCGCGTCGAGAACCGCCGGCTCGCGCTCCGGCGCGGTCAGGATGCCGTTGTGCTCGATCGTCATCGCGTCATAGTGCGGGTCGCCGGTTTCGTTCAGGTAAAGGCCGCGCGAGCGGACGAGCCCGTGTCGGCGGCTGGTGACGGCGCTGCCGAGGAGCGCGAGCGCCACGGTTTCGCCCTGCGCCCGGCCGCGCAGCAGCATCGGCCGGCGCGCCGCCGGGACCGCCGCGAGCATGGCGCCGATCCACACCCAGGAGGTGAAGAAGGACGGGCGGGCGACGGCTTCGAGCGCCCGCCATTCGGCCTCGAGCTCGGCCGGCGGCGGCAGCGCCTCGCGCCGAAGCTCGACCGCGCCCGACATCGAGCCCGCGACGGCGACGACTATGGCCGGGCGCTGCCGCGATAAGCGATCGGCACCACGGCTTCCTGCTGGCGGTGGCGGGCGCAGACCTCGTCGAACAGCGCGATCTGGCCCTCGGTCGTGCTCCGCCAGTCGAACTCTTCGGCATAGGCGCGGGTCGCGGCCCGGTCGGGGGGTCCTGCGAGCGCATCGCCGATCGCGGCGGCGAGCCGGCCCGGCGTAACCCCGGCAACAATCCGGCCCGCCATCGGCGCGGCAACGATGTCGCCGGCCCCGGCGAAATCCGAAACCATGACCGGAGTGCCGCAAGCCATGCTTTCGAGCAGGACATTAGGCCAGCCTTCATGGGTCGAGACCAGCAGCAGCAGGTCGGCGGCGCTGTAGATTTCGGGGAGCTGGTGTTGCGGCAGGCGGCCCAGGAGGCGCAGCCGGCCGGACACGCCGCGCGCTTTGGCCAGGGCGGCGATCGCGTTGCGTTCGGGGCCATCGCCGACGATCGCCAGATCGGCGTCGGGCAGCAGCGCCAGCGCCTCCACCATCAGCCGGTGACGCTTCAGCGGAACCAGATTGCCGACCGCCAGCAGGGTCGGCCGCGAAAAGCCGAGGCGGCGGCGCGCCGCCTCGCGCTCGGCCGGACGAAACAGCGCGAGATCGACGCCGTTGCGCAGCACCCGCACCCGCTCCGGCGCGGTGCCGAGCGCCACCAGCCGGTCCTTCAGCCCGCGCGACACCGCGACCAGCGCATCCGCCCGCGCCGCGGCCCAGCGGATCCACCCGCGCGGCACGGCATGGCCGGCGATCAGGTTGACGTCGCTGCCACGCGCGGTGACGACCACCGGCCGGCCGAGCGCATGGCCGAGCAGCACCGCGGCGACCCCGTCGGGGTAGACATAATGCGCGTCGATCAGGTCGAAATCGCGCCCCGCGGCGATCTGCCGGCGCAGCCGCCGCAGCATCGCGGCGAACAGCGCAACGGGTGCGGTGCTCATGCCGATCTTGGGCAGCAGCGGATACCGAGGGTGATCGATGTGCAGCCCGTGCCGGATTTCCTCGCGTGGCACCCGCGCCATCGCCGAATAGCCGCCAAAGCGCTCTGAAACGAATGGGAACCACGGACAGGGTGCGACGACGCGCGCCTCGACGCGGCCGCTCTCGACCAGTTTTCTCAATCGCGTTTCGACAAAGATCCCGTGTTGAGGGCGCGTGGCGCTGGGATATAACGTCGTAAAGGTAAGGATCTGCACTTGCCAGACCAGTCGAAATGCGCCAGGGCCGGCGTCGTGTGACGCAGCCGCCCGATGCCAGTGTACCGCAATCCCGATTTTCTACGACTGCCAAACGGGCTCGCCGCGATTTTCGCGGATGCGGCACGCGGCTCTTTTTTTGCGCTGCCCGGCTGGTACGACCTGATGGCGCGCCACGGCGTGCCGCCGGGGAGCGAGACCCGTCTCTACTGCGATGATGGGCCAGCCGCATCGATGGCGCTGGCGCTTCGAGTCGTCGAGGGGCGAGGCGGGCGCCGGCTTCAGAGCCTCGCCAATTTCTACAGCGTCGAGCACGGCATCCTGTGCCCGCCAGCGGCGGACGTCACCGCCGGGCTCGGCGCGATCGTCGGCGAAATCCTCGCCGAAGCGCCGCGCTGGGATGCGATCGCGCTCGACGAGCTCGAGCCGCGCGCGCCATCGTATCGCGCCGCGGTCGGGGTGCTGCGCCGCGCCGGGCTCCTTGTCGAATGCGGGTTTCATTCGGGCACGTGGTACGAAGACACCGCCGGGCTGAATTTTGCCGAATACCTGGCCCAGCGCCCCTCGGAGCTGCGCAACACCTGGCGGCGCAAGCGCCGCCGGCTGGCCGCGGGCGACCGGCTGAAAACCGCCTTTTACGCCGGAACCGCCGGGATCGAGGAGGCGATCGCGGCCTACGAGGCGATCTACGCCCGGAGCTGGAAGCCGGCCGAGGCCTATCCGGCCTTTATTCCGGAGCTGATCCGGTTCGCCGCGGAGGCGGGCGCGCTGCGGCTCGGCCTCTCGACCCTCGACGGCACGCCGGCCGCCGCCCAGTTCTGGATCGTTTGGAACGGCCGGGCGGTGATCTACAAGCTCGCCCATGACAAGCGTTTCGACGAGTTCTCGCTCGGCACCCTTTTAACCATGGAGATGATCGAGCGCGCGCTTGGCGAGGACCGCCCGGACGAAATCACCTTTGGCCGCGGCGACGACCCGTACAAAAAGTTGTGGCTGCCCAAGCGCCGCGAGCGCTGGGGCATCACCGCCGCCAACCCGCGTACCCGGCGCGGCCTCCGGCTCGGTCTCAAGCGCGAGGCCGCCAAGCTCTATCACCGGCTGCGCGGCGAGCCGGTCGGCGCCCCGCGCGGCTGACGCAAACCCGGCCGTTCGACCAGCCATGCTGCGGTGGATCTCTTATTCGTGCCTGGTTCCGCCGAATATTTTCATTCTGCTGGCGCTGATCGGGGTGATCCTCGCCTGGCGCTGGCGGCGCACCGGCCTGGTGCTGGCGACGGCGGCGACGGCCTGTCTTTATTTGGCGGCGACGCCGCTCGCCGGTTTCCTGCTGATCCATTCCGCCGAAGCAATGGCCGGGCTGATCCCGAAAGCGCGGTTGCGGGCGCCGCCGGGGGCGATCATCGTCCTCTCCGGCGATTACCGCCCCGGCAACCTTCCGAGTGAAAAGGATACGGTCGGGCCGCTCACCCTCGAGCGGCTGGCCGAGGGTGTGAAAGAGTGGCGCCGGCTCGGTCTGCCGATCCTGGTCAGCGGCGGCTGGGTCGGCAAATCCGACGATTCGCTGGCCGGGATGATGGCCACGGCGCTGCAAGACGATTTTGGGGTGCCGGTGCGCTGGCGCGAGGACCGGTCGAAGACGACTTATCAGAACGCGCGCTACTCAGCCGCAATTTTGCGCCGGGCCGGCGTGCCGGCGGCGCTGGTGGTGACCAATCCGTGGCACATGGCGCGGGCATTATGGTCGTTCCGCGCCGTCGGCTATCCGGTGGTCGCAGCACCGACGCCAGACGGGCGCTCGCTGGCGCGGTCGCCCTCGATGCTGCTGCCGCAGGTTCCGGCGCTGCTCGACAGCTACTACGCGCTGCATGAGATGATCGGCCTCGCCTGGTACATCTGCCGCTACGGCCGCTGGTGACTCGGTCAGCGACAACGGGCTCAATCCCGAGGCGTATCGGTAGATGAGAGCTGATTTTGGAGGACATATCTTGAGTCTCATGTCACGGCTCGCGCCGGGCTGGCCGGATCGCGAGAATACCTCGACAACAAGCTTTTCGACAAAGTGGGTAACGAGCGGATGCGCGTAAGGCGGGTTTATCCAGACGCGTCCGTGCTATTCCTGCGCCAGCCCATCGTCTTGCTGGGTGAAGATGCCGGAGGCTTTGATCGTGCGTTGCGCGACGGGGTGCGATGCCGTATCGAGATCGATTTCCCCCATCACGCGCCGCGTCGCTTCGATGTATTGGGGCGGGTGAACCATTCGTTGTTGCCGGTGCCGAGGGTGCCGCGGACGTGTTGAAAACCCGTGGCAGATTGGCTTCTAGCCTTTGAAAAATTGCATATATTGGCGGAGAGGGAGGGATTCGAACCCTCGGTCCCCCGCAAGGGGGACAACGGTTTTCGAGACCGCCCCGATCGACCGCTCCGGCACCTCTCCGATTGAGCGGAGGCAATGGCTTAGCACGATGGCGCTGGGAACATCAAGCGAACACAACAAGGAATTGGCACCCGATTGGCACCGGCCGCCCTTTCACGCCGCTGCGGCCGCATCGGGGCCGGCGGGCGGAGACGGAGGCGCTCGAGGTCGCGATCGGGGAGTTCGTGCTCACGCTGCCGGCGGTGCTCGGCCTCGGCCGCGACGCGGTCGAGCTCGCCGGGCGGGAATGGCACGCGTTCCAGCAGCGTCGGGTCAAACAGGCGCAGGTGCTTTCATCGGACAGGGCTTGGCGTGCACTGTCGCGCCCGCCGGCCGTGCTCTATCCGCGACCTTTGGGCCGAAGATTGAGGCGTGGCTCGCCGCCCAATCTCGGCAGCGCCGATCAAGTCAGGTTCCGGCGCTTGGCGCATGAGCTGCGCGTCATCATCGCGCTCGCCAGCAGATAGCCAGGAGCCAGGCGTCAAAGGTGCTCCCGGATAAGTTGCAGCATCGCCAAACGCAAGCGGTTTCCA
The DNA here is from genome assembly GCA_036500965.1 of Allostellaceae bacterium. Taxonomy (GTDB): domain Bacteria; phylum Pseudomonadota; class Alphaproteobacteria; order ATCC43930; family CGMCC-115725; genus AP-15. Next base: position 47,804 of record DASYBC010000100.1, read on the forward strand.
CAATAAGCCAGCACGGAGCAAGCGCCTTCAGCCGATTCGCTGAGGCGGTCGGGCAACAGCGCCGGTCGCCTTGGCTTTAAGCACGTTGTGCGAGGCGCGGGGCTTGGCGCCCGTGCAATTCCGGTGTAAACGTGCCTGGAAAGAGCGGGATCGAACGGCAATTCTATGATCGAGGAGTTTGCAGTAAGCCACTGAGAAACCAGGCCGAGAGCCGTTTTGGAAAAGTTTGGGAAGGGCTGCCGGTCAGACTGCAAATCCTCGTATAGCGGTTCGTTTCCGCTTCCGGCCTCCAGGAGGGGTGCGCTCGACCGATCGGGCGCTCTGATCCCCGGTAGCTCAGTTGGTAGAGCAGGCGGCTGTTAACCGCCTTGTCGCTGGTTCGAGTCCGGCCCGGGGAGCCAATCGAGTGAGGGGGCCAGGTCGCTTGCGTCCTGGCCCCCTGCTCACCGCCCCGCATCCGCAACCACCCCGGCGCGACCGTAGGGCAGCCACGCGACGGGCCGGCTCAGCGCCGCCTCCGCGCCCGGCGCCAGGCGCGATGGGTGTGGGCCGCGGCCGCCGCCACCAACCCGGGCAGCGGCGAGCCCGGCCGGCGCAGCCGGCGCTGGTGACTGTTCGACGCCCGATGGCGCGACGCGCGGACTTCCTCGCGCGTCGGCCCCGTCGCTGTCGCGTCGATGCAGGCCGGCCCCAAATTCTCGGGTCCCTCGAGCAACGCCGCCGACAGCAGGTCGGGCGCCGCCGCCCGCCCGCCCCGCAGTGCGGAATCCCCGAGGCAAAGCAACGGCGCTGTGCCGTCGCCGGTTCCGGCTGAAAAACGGGCCGACGGCGCCGGCAGAGCCAGGCCGGGCGGTCAGCGCCCGGCGTTGCCGCGGCGGGGCCAGCGGCTCCAGGCGAACCGGCCCACCGCAACGATCACGACCGCGGCGATGGCAAAATCGAGATAGTGGAAGGCTTGGTCCAGCCAGGGTGCGTTGCCCCAGCGGTCGCCCAGCAGCATGCCGACATAGGCGAGCAGAAAGCACCACGGCCACGAGCCGACGAAAGTATAGACCTGAAACCGCCGCCGCGGCATACGGGCGATGCCGGCCGGCAACGCGATGTAGGTGCGCACCACCGGCAGCATGCGCGCGACCAGCACGGTGATGCTGCCGAAGCGACGGAAAAAGCGGTCGGCCATTTCGAGGTCGTGGCGCGTCAGCAGCACATATCGGCCCCACCGTTCGACCGCCCGCCGCCCGCCGTGCCGCCCGATTTCATAGGCGACGGCAGAACCGAGATTGCAGCCGAGCGCGCCGATCGTGGCGACGAGATAGAGGTTCATCTGGCCGCGCGACACAAGGTACCCGGCAAACGGCAGGATCACCTCGGATGGCAGCGGAACACAGGCCGACTCGGCCGCCATCAGCCCGGCGAGCCCGGCATAGCCGGCCGTCGCCAGCACCGCCACGATGGCCTGGGCCACGAGCGCCGACGCGCTCACCTGCATGCTCTCCGCTTGCCTGACCTTCGCGCCGGAGGGCGACGGCGGGCACCGAGGCACCGGTCGAAGAGCCAGAACACGGAAGGGCCCACCGCAGCTAGGGAGAACGCGAATGGCCGGGCTCGTTCGCCGGGAACCCCAGCAAGCGCCGGGAGCTGCCGCTAGCCGAGCGTCGCGATCAGCGGAGCGAGAAGTTCGCGCAGCACCGGCGACCATTTGGCGTGCTCGGGGCCGCTCGCGGAATGGCCGAGATCGCTGTCGATCTCGAAGTAGCGCGCCTCGACCCCGGCGGCGGCAAGATCATTCATGACCCCTGGCCGGAGCGTCGGCGGAAACAGCACGTCGCTGCGACACAAAACGTAGAGCACCTTCGCCCGGATCTTGGCGAAATCCTTGACTGTGTCGAAGCCGATCGTGGCCCGGCGCAGGATCACCAAGGAGTTCGCGTCCCAATTCCGGGCCCAGTCGGCGGCGAGCTGCCGGATCGCGCGTTCGCGCTCGGCCCGGTCCGGATAGCGCCCGGCGAGCTGCTCGTTGTAGCCATAGCGCATCAAGGTCTCGAACCGCATCTGCGTCAGCACGGTCTTGGCGCCGCCCTTGCCGTAATACCGGCCGCCATGCCACTCGGGGTCGGTGGCGAGCCGCGCCTTGAGCTCGGCGAGGCTCTTCTCGGCGTTCTGCGAGCGCGGTGCGGTCACCACCGCCGCGATCGCGTCCATCATTTCCGGATAGGCGACGGCCCATTGGAATGCCTGATACCCGCCATAGGAGGGGCCGGCGACGGCGACGAGATGGCGCACGCCCAAGCTGTCGATCAGCGCCTTTTGCGCGGCGACGATGTCGCGCACCGTGATCGCCGGAAAATCCGGGCCATAGGGCTGGCCGGTGCGCGGATCGAGGCTCGCCCCGTTGGTCGAGCCGAAGGACGAACCCAGCATGTTCGAGGCGACGACAAAGAGGCGGTCGGTGTCGATCGCCTTGCCCGGCCCAATCAGCCCGTCCCACCAGCCCGGCTGGTTGCCGTTCGCCGGGTTGCGGCTGGCGGCGTGATGGCTGCTGGTGTAGCCATGGGTGATCAGCACCGCGTTGTGCCCGGCGCCGGCTAACCGCCCATAGGTCTCATAGGCGATCCTGGCCTCCGGCATGACCGCGCCGTTTTGCAGGCGAAAGTCACGAAGCACGAAGACCCTGTCGGCAACGGTTCCGAGATCGGCGGCCGGCGCCTCGACAATGACGGACATGGGCCTTGCCCTCCTATGCCTGCGTTCGCGGATTTGGTGCGATTGTGCCACGCGGCGCGTGGGCCTGTCACGGCTGCGGCGCGGTGTGTGGGCTTTACCCTTTCGATGCCGCGCCATTCGCGGTTAAATCGAGCCGTCATGCGTATTCTCGCCGGGTTGTTGATTGTGCTCGCGCTCACCGGCTGCAGCGGCGCCGGGTCGCCGGCCGGGCTGCCGGGCGACCAGCCGCGCGCCGGCTTCCCGGCGGGCGGTATCGCCAACCAGATCGAGGTCTCTGCGGTCGATCGGCTGGCCCTGCGCAGCGCCGCGCTGGTGGCGCCCGACGGCCGCGCCACCCCGGCCCTGTCGATCACCGCCAATCCGGCGCCGACCCAGACCGTCTCCCCGCAACTTTGGTCCGGCGCCAATTCCGGCGCTCTGGTCGGCAGCGGCATCGGCGCGAACGCATTGTCGCCGGGCATTGTCGCGCCGGCGGCGCAGACGCAGACCCGGCTGCTCGCCGTCGTCTCGACCGCGTCAATCGCGGTGCCCGACCCGGTCGCTTATCGCCGCGGCTGGCGGAAATACCATATTCGGCTCACCTTTGGCGCGCCGCCAGGCGAGTTCGAGACCCGCGAGATCCCCGCCCCGGAGCCACCGCCTCCCGGCCCTTGACACCAGGGCCTAACCCCCTCGTGCTGACATTAGCCCTTTGACCTCACTCGCATGGTGCGGCGTCAGACATTCGCGGCAAAGCCGTTGCGCGGCTGGCGGGACCAGCTACTTTTACGACAAGAAAAGGCAGGGGCTTCGCGAATGATCGTTGGGCGAGCGATCGGCTGGCTCATCATGCTCGTCGGTCTTTCCGTTCTGGCACGCGACGTGCTCACTTGGATCGACACAAAAACCTGGGCGCCGATTGCGCTCGGTCAATTGTGGTACGAGCTTGACCGGTCTAACTTGAATTTGGTCCAGGCGGCGACCCAGCGTTATGTATCACCGTTCCTGTGGGACCCGATCATCGTCAGCGTCCTGTTGTGCTGGGCCTTCGCGGTGTTCGTGGCAGTGGGCGCGGCGCTATTGCTGTGCTTTAGAAATAGGGGGCCCAGCCGGCGACGCTGAGCGGCGCCGGCGCCGCCGCAGCCGAGCTCATCCACGGATCGCGATCGTGCTGCTGGGGCCGAGGAACGGCGTCAATCGGATCAACGTTGCTCTTTCAACCGCGATGCAGCCGGCAGTGGCGGCGAAATCGGCGCGGGCGACGTGCAGAAAGATGGCGCTGCCGGCGCCAGGAGCCACCGGAGCCATGTTGTAGCCGATCACCACCAACAGATCGTAGACCGCGTCCTCAAGCCACATCGGCTCGGCATGCGCCGGGTAAGGCAGCGCGACGAGACGGTTGTAGTTGCGGTCGGCCGGATCGTCGACCCAGGCGTCGCGCAGCGACAGGGCGCGCGTCGGCAGGCCCGAACGAGGACGCGCCATCCGGTCGGCCCGGTAAAAGAGCGAGACCAGCGGATAGGTTCCCGAAGGGGTGGCGCCGTCGCCCTCCTTCTTGTGCGCGCTGACGCCGGCGCGCCCGATCGCCGCTCGGGCGCTTCCGCCCGGCCAGCTGAGCCGGCCGTCGTGGTATTCGAGATCGCGGTATCTCACCGGGGCCGCCTGCGCGAATTTCGCCGCCGACAGCGTTGCCGGAATCCCTACCAAAGCGCGGCGGGTGATCGGCACCCGGGCCGCCTGATCTTGGCTTAATACATGTGCTGGCCGCCATTGACCGAGAGCGTCGAGCCGGTGATGAAGCCGGCATCGTCAGCGACCAGAAACAACACCGCGCGGGCGATGTCCTCGGCCTTGCCGAGGCGGCCGACCGGGATCCGGGCGACGATCTTCTCCAGCACCTCGGGCGGCACCGCGCGCACCATCTCGGTATCGACATAGCCCGGGGCGACGGCGTTGACGGTGATGCCGCGGGCCGCGCACTCCTGCGCCAAGGCCTTGGTGAAGCCGTGGATGCCCGATTTGGCCGCGGCGTAATTGACCTGGCCGTACTGCCCGGCCTGGCCGTTGATCGAACCGATATTGACGATGCGGCCAAAGCCGCGCGCGCGCATCCCTTCGATGACCGCCCTCGACATGTTGAAGCACGAGGCGAGGTTGGTCTGGATCACCGCGTTCCATTGCTCGAAGCTCATCCGGTGCATCGTCGCGTCGCGGGTGATGCCGGCGTTGTTGACCAGCACCTCGACCGGCCCGAGCGCCGCCTCGATCGCCTTCACCCCCTCGCTGCAGGCCGGGCAATCGGCGACGTCGAACTTGAACACCGGGATGCCCGTCTCGTCCCGCAGCTGGCATGCCGCGACATCATTGCCGGCATAGGTCGCCGCAACCCGGTAACCCGCATTCGCCAGCGCTGCCGAGATGGCACGGCCGATGCCGCGCGTCCCGCCGGTGACGACCGCCACCCTCGCCATGCGTTCCTCCCTATGATTGGGCCCTGCTTGTCGCTCCCGCTTTGCCCTTTACGGGGTTAATCGCGATCGAGGCACATGGCGATGCCCATGCCGCCGCCGATGCACAAAGTCGCCAAGCCCTTTTTGACGTTGCGCCGCTGCATTTCGTAGAGCAGCGTGATCAGCACGCGGGCGCCGGACGCGCCGATCGGATGGCCGAGCGCGATGGCGCCGCCGTTGACGTTGACCTTCTCGATGCTCCAACCGAGGTCCTTGCCGACGGCGCAAGCCTGCGCCGCGAACGCTTCGTTGGCCTCGATCAGGTCGAGATCGCCGATCGACCATCCGGCTTTTTTCAATGCCAAGCGGCTCGCCGGGATCGGCCCCGACCCCATGATCGCCGGATCGACCCCGGCGGTCGCCCACGAGACGATGCGGGCCAGCGGGCGGACCCCCCGCTTCGTCGCCATCGCGGCGGTCATCAGCACCACCGCAGCCGCCCCGTCATTGATGCCCGAGGCATTCCCGGCAGTGACTGTGCCGTTCTTGTCGAAGGCCGGCCGCAATTTCGCGAGCACCTCGAGCGTGGTGCCGTGCTTGGGGTGCTCGTCGCTGTCGACGATCGTCTCGCCGCGCCGGCCGGCGATCTTGACCGGGACAATCTCGTCCGCGAAGCGGCCGGCCTTTTGCGCCGCCTCAGCCTTAGCCTGCGACGCGGCGGCGAACATATCCTGCTGCTCGCGGGTGATCTGCCAGCGCTGCGCCACATTCTCGGCGGTGTTGCCCATGTGATAGCCGTTGAAGGCGTCCCACAGCCCGTCCTTGATCATCGTGTCGACCAGCTCGGCGTCGCCCATCTTGACGCCGTTCCGGAGATGGATGCAGTGCGGCGCCTGGCTCATGCTCTCCTGCCCGCCGGCGACGACGATCTCGCTGTCGCCGGTGCGGATCGCCTGATATCCGAGCGCCACCGTGCGCAGGCCGGAGCCGCACAGCTGGTTGACCCCGTACGCGGTGACCTCGAACGGGATGCCGGCGCCGATCGCCGCCTGCCGGGCCGGGTTCTGGCCCTCGCCGGCGGCCAGGATCTGGCCCATGATCACTTCCGACACCTCGTTCGGCTCGACCTCGGCGCGGCGCAGGGCTTCGACGATCGCGACCTCGCCGAGCTTGTGCGCGGGGAGGCCGGCGAGCCCGCCATTGAATGCGCCGACCGGGGTGCGCGCCGCGCCGGCAATGACGATATCAGCCATCGGGAATTCTCCTCGCAGATTTAGGGGCTATGTAGGCAGCTGGCCGGCAATGTAAAAGCGCTGCAGCGGCTGAGTCCAGCCGACCGCAAATCAGCCTAATGGTCGAGCCGGGAGCGGACGCTCTCGTCGATCGACCCGCCGATCCGGACCGAGGTGCTGGTCCCGGGGATCTGAAACGACCGCGGAAAGCTGCCTGCCCCGATAGCGCCATAGGCGTTGGAGCCGCTCGTGCCGGCTGCCGCTGGTGGCGCGGCGGGCACCTGGTCCGGCGGCGGAGTGTCGATCCGCAGCTGTGGAAGCTGATTGGCGCTCGGGCCAGGCAACCCGTCGGCCCGGGCCGGGGCAAGATTCGCCAGCAGCACAAAGGCGCCAGCCAGGCCGATTACCGCCACGCTGCTGATATTCCGCTTTGCGATCATCGATCTCCACCCGCTGCGTGCTCGGCGGCAATTTGAGCCGGCTGCCTGCCGCTGTCAAAGCCGTGAGATCGGGCGCGGCGGCGGCCGGCCTTGGCGGTCGGGCGAGGGAGGACCACATGCAGTTCGCGGCGATCGGAGGCGCCTATGGCCACACCTCTCAGGCACGATCTGTGGGACAACCCGATGGGGACGGATGGGTTCGAGTTCGTCGAATACACCGGCCCGGACCCGCAGGCGCTCGCCGCTCTGTTCGCGCGCATGGGCTTTGTCGCCGCGGCGCGCCACCGCTCGAAGAATGTGACGCTCTACCGGCAGGGCGGCGTCAATTTCATCCTGAACGCCGAGCCGGAAAGCTTTGCCCAGGCCTTTGCCCGACTGCACGGGCCTTCGGTCTGCGCGATCGCCTTTCGTGTCGCCGATGCGGCCAAGGCCTACGATCGGGCGATCTCGCTGGGCGCCAAGCCGGTGCATGGCAAGCTCGGCCCGATGGAGCTCAACATCCCGGCGATCGAGGGGATCGGCGGCAGCCTGATCTACCTCGTCGACCGCTATGGCGACCGCACGATCTACGATGTCGATTTTGTCCCGCTGAGCGCAGACCGGACAACGGGAGCCGGGCTGACCGGGATCGACCATTTGACCCACAATGTCCATCGCGGGCGGATGGGGCTGTGGGCCGAGTTCTACGAGCGCCTCTTCAACTTCCGCGAGATCCGCTATTTTGATATCGAAGGCAAATTGACCGGGCTGCGCTCAAAGGCGATGACCAGCCCCGACGGCAAGATCCGCATCCCGATCAACGAGAGCGCCGACGACAAATCGCAGATTGCCGAATATCTGGCCGCCTATCACGGCGAGGGCATCCAGCATATCGCCCTGGCGACCGGCGACATCTACGCGACGGTCGAGGCGCTGCGGGCGCGCGCGATTTCGTTCATGTCGGTGCCCGACACCTATTACGAGGCGGTCGATGCGCGGGTGCCGGGGCATGGCGAGGACCTCGCCCGGCTGCGGCGCGACCGCATCCTGATCGACGGCGCGCCCGGCGACGGCCAAGGGCTGCTATTGCAGATCTTCACCGACACGGTGATCGGCCCGATTTTTTTCGAGATCATCGAGCGTAAGGGCAACGAGGGCTTCGGCGAGGGCAATTTCCGCGCCCTCTTCGAATCGATCGAGCGCGACCAGATCCGCCGCGGCGTCCTCGCTCCGGGGGCGTAATCAGGCTCGCGCGCATCACCCTCCCCCGCACAGGGGGAGGGTGTTTTGAAAGCGGGCCTTATTCCGCCGGCACCGGCTCCTTCTTGCCGAAGCTCGGCGTATCGGTGCGGTCGACGAGCGCCTCGGGGCCTTCGCTCGGCAGGTTTTCGAGCCAATTGATCCCGGCGTCGATGTCGTTTTCCCACATCTCGCGCGGCATCTCGTACAGGAACTCGACGCCGTAGCCGTTGGGGTCGTTGATGTAGACGCTGTGGGTCACGCCGTGGTTGACCCGCCAGTTGAACTTGACGCCGCGGCTCTGCAGAAAGGCGAGCTGCTGCTGCCAGGCTTCGCGGTTCGGCATGGTCAGCGCCACATGGTTGATCGCCACTTGGCTGTTCGACAGCACCCAATCGGCCGGCGCTGGCAGGTTCGGGCTCTCGACCAAGGCAACCGTGTGATGGGTCAGCTGGCCGTTGTTGACAGCGCTGTAGAACCGCATCTTCGGCGGGTTCGGCCGGCCCGGTTTCGGGTGCAATTCGCCGACCTGCTTGAAGCCGACGATCTCGGTCCAGAATTTGTGCGACTCGTCGATGTCGCGGACGTTCAGCACCAGATGGTTGATGCCGGAGGGGCTGACCGCCTCGGCCGGGGCCGCCGGCACGTCGAAGGTGTCGTTTGCCATTGGAACGCTCCCAGATTGCACCGCTTAGCTGTAATGTGAGCGGCCCGCCGGCGCAAGCCCGGGCGCAGCGGCCTCCAAGCTAAATCTATGGCGAGCGCGCGCACCGCGGTAGGGTGGAAGGGAGTGCGGCGCGGTGAGGAGCCGATGCAGTTCGGCGCCTTGCTGCGCTTCGAGTAGAGGAGACCCCGATGCCACTCTCGATCCGTCCGCTGCACCCGGTCTTTGCCGCCGAAGTCAGCGGCGTCGATTGCCGCCGTCCGCTCGACCGCGACGAGGCCGAAGCGATCGAGGCCGGCATGGACGAATACGCGGTGCTGGTGTTCCGCGACCAGCAGCTTTCGGACGCCGAGCAGATCGCGTTCACCCGCCATTTCGGCGAACTCGAGAGCTACGCCGCGCCGGGGCATGTCAGGAAGCGCGAGGATCAGCGGCTCGGCCCCGGCATCGCCGATCTGTCGAACCTCGACAAGGACGGCGCGATCATGTCGCCCGAGGACCGGGTGTGGTTCTTCAAGCTCGGTGACCGGCTGTGGCACTCCGACAGCTCGTTCCGGCCGATCCCGGCCAAGTATTCGCTGCTGTCCGGCCGGGTCGTCCCGTCATCCAGCGGGAACACTGAATTCGCCGACATGCGCGCCGCCTATGACGCGCTCGACGACCGCACCAAGGCCGAGATCGAGGATCTGGTCTGCGAGCATTCGCTCTTATATTCGCGCGAGGCGATCGGCTTTACCCAATTGACGCCGGAGGAGGTCGAGGCGTTTCGTCCGGTGCGCCAGCGGCTGGTGCGCACCCATCCGTCGAGCGGGCGCAAATCCTTGTTTCTGGCGGCGCATGCCGGCGCCATCGTCGGCTGGTCGATCCCCGAGGCGCGGATGTTCCTGTGCGACCTGACCGAGCATGCGACACAGCGCGAATTCGTCTATTCACACCAATGGCGGCGATACGACCTGGTGGTCTGGGACAACCGCGCGACGATGCACCGCGCCCGCCGCTTCGACCGCAACGCGGTGCGCGACGTGCGCCGCACCACCCTTGCCGGCGACGCGCCGACGATCGCGCAGGCGGCCGATTAAGGAGCAAAACGATGGCACAGCGCCAGAGCGTCAACTTCCCCGGCTTCGCGCATTCGAACCCGATCCCCAACGCGAGCCGGATCGGCAACATGATGATGTCGAGCGTGATCAGCGGCGTCGATCCCGGCACCCGCAACCTGCCATCCGATCTCGCGGGCCAGGTGGCGAACCTGTTTCGCCATATTCGCTGCGCCGTCGAGGCTGCCGGCGGCAGCCCCGAAGATATCTTGAAGATCAATTTCTACATGAAGGATCCGGCCACCGGCCGCGCCGCGCTCAACGGCGAATGGGTCAAGATGTTCCCCGACGAGAACGCCCGCCCAGCCCGCCACACCTTGCCGCTCGGCGGCGACGGCAACGCTCTCGTCACCTGCGATTTCACTGCGGTTTTCAGCTAGCCTCGGGGCTCGCCATTTTAGTTTCGCGGCGCGCCCGGCCGATGGTTCCGGCAGTCCGGCGCCGGCCGGTGCTGCAAGGAGGTTGACCGATGAGCTGGAAGGACCTGCTGGTGGTGCTCGACCCGGGCGCGGACACCCCGGGGCGCGTCGAGCTCGCCGTGGCGCTGGCCGAGCGGTTTGCCGCACACCTGGTCGGGCTCTATTCGATCCCGAGCGCCGAGCCGCGACGGCATGCCGCCTATCCCGATCTGGCGATGCTCGAACCCGTTTATCACGAATGGCGGGAGCGGGCGCTGGAGCAGGCCGAGGCGGCGCGGCTGGCGTTCGAGGACGCAGCCCGGCGGCGCGGGCTAGCGGCGGAGTGGCGTGCGGTCACCGAGGGCCCAGAGGCTGACCCCGTGATCCATGCGCGCTGCGCCGATTTGGCGATCCTCGGCCAGCGCGATCCCGACAACGAGCAGATGGCGATGTTTCGCCCGAGCCCGGAGCCGGTGATCCTGGGCACCGGCCGGCCGGTCCTGGCGGTGCCTTATGCCGGCCAATTCGCCACGGTTGGGCGGCATGTGCTGATTGCCTGGAACGCGGGGCGCGAGGCCGCCCGTGCCGTCGCCGACGCGATGCCGCTGTTGACGATCGCCGAGCGCGTCGATGTGCTGATCGTGGACCCGCCGCCGGCGACGGAGGGAAGCGGCGAGGCTCCCGGCAGCGATCTCGCGCGGTATTTGGCGCGGCACGCGGTCGAGGTCCAGATCGAGCGCACCCAATCGGCTGGGGTCCCGGTCGGCGAGCTGATCCTGTCGCGCGCCGCCGATCTCGGCGCCGATCTGTTGGTGATGGGCGCCTACGGCCATTCGCGCGCCCGCGAATTGCTGCTTGGCGGCGCCACCCGCTCGATCCTCGCCAGCATGACCATCCCGGTGCTGATGTCGCATTGAACCGCGCCGCATGAGGCGCGCGCGTCGCGGGCCCACGTCTCGCTCCTCAATAGAGCAGCGGGATCAATGCCGCGCTCCGTCGGCGGTACGCCTCGTACTCGGCGAACGTGCGCCGCATGCGGGCTTCCTCGACCCGGATCCTCCACAGGAACGCGATCAGCGCGCAAAGGACGGCGAGCACGCCGCGCCACTCGCCGATCGCCAGCGCGGTCCCGACCAGCGCCAGCAGCAACCCCGAATAGATCGGGTGGCGGATGGTCCGATACGGCCCGGTGCAAACGAGCGCGTGATCCTTTTTCAAGGTGACGATGCCGCTCCAGTTTCGCCCGAGATGCAATCCCGCCCATACCGCCAGCCCGAGGCCCGCCGCGACGCAGAGGGTGCCGACCAGCGGCAGCAAATGGCCGGCTGGAACAAAGCGTGTCCTGAGGCCAGGCGGAAACACGCGCGGTGCCGTGAGCAAAGCAATGCAGAGGATCCCCGGCACCAAGTGAAGTGCGAGCGAGCCGATCGGTTCCCGCCACCGCGTCGGCTTCACGTTGCGGGCGGCGATCAGCCAGTACGCCAGCCAGGCGACCCACAGAACCGGGATCATGATCGAGAAGCGGAACATGCTCGTCATCTGCATGCGATACTTGATCAGCGCGCTCGCAACCCACCCCGCCGCCGCGAGATGCGATCAGCGGCGGGTTGCACGCAACATGCCCCGCGGCGACGGCGCGGCTACAACTCGCGGGTGCGGCGGGCCATCGCGTCGCGCCATAGGTCGCCGCGGTCGTCGTCGAAGATCAGCTTTGGGTCGCCGGTGGCGGTGAACCAGTCGTGGCGCGCGACCTCGCCCTCGAGCTGGCCCGCCGCCCAGCCGGCATAGCCAAAGGCAAAGAGGCTCTGCTTTGGCCCGCTGCCGTGGCCGATGGCGCGCAGCACCTGCTTGTCGGCGGTCACCGCCAGGTCGGGGCCGACCGCGAGGGTGTCGGCGTCGTGATAGTCGGCGCTGTGCACGACAAAGCCGAGCTCCGGCTGCACCGGGCCGCCCTCAAAAACCATCAGGCTGCCCTCGACCCCGGGAGCCCGATCGCCGGCCGCCTCCAGCAGGCTTTTGATCGAGCGCTTTTCGAGCGGGCGGTTGATGACGATGCCAAAGGCGCCGCTCTTGTCCTGCCGCACCACCAGGATCACCGCATGATCGAAACGCGGGTCGCCGATCGTCGGCGCCGCGATCAACAGCTGCCCGGCGAGCGAGCCACTGTCGGCCGGCACTGGCGCCGCCGCGCCAAGCATGGTGGCGGCGATCAGCAGACCGCCGGCGGCGATCAGCGAGCGCAAATGCGAGCCCCAGGCGAGAGCCATTCCGAGAGCTTACATCCGCGCTCGCCGCTGGGGAAAGCGGTGCTAAGATCGCGGCCGGGACAATCGGGGGATCGGCGCATGGCGGGGGATCGGCGCATGGCGAGTGAGGCTTGGACCATCTCGACCGCGGTCGGGACCGGCGAGCGCGGCTTTGCCGGCGATGGCGGGCCGGCGGCGCAGGCGCTGCTCAACGGGCCGTTCGACATCGCTTTCGACGCCGGCGGCAATCTCTACTTCTCCGACACGTTCAACCACCGCATCCGCCGCGTCGATGCGAAGACCGGGCTGATCGCAACGGTCGCCGGCTGCGGCGAAGCGGGCTATCGCGGCGACGGCGGGCCGGCCAACCAGGCCGCGTTCAACGAGCCCTACGGCATCGCCGTCGATCGCGCCGGCAACATCTATGTCGCCGACCGCCATAATCATTGCGTGCGCCGGATCGACAGCACTTCGGGCATCGTCACCACCTTTGCCGGCAATGGCAGCGCAGGCTATGCCGGCAACGGCGGGCCGGCGGTGCGCGCCGGGCTGATCGAGCCCAACGGGCTCTCCTTCGATGCGGCCGAGCGGCGGCTCTTTATTGCCGACGTGGCCGATAACCGGGTGCGCGTCGTCGACCTCGCGGCGGATACGATCGCGACCTTTGCCGGCACCGGCGAGGCGGCGCATAGCGGCGACGGCGGCCCCGCGCATCGGGCGGGGGTGTGGGGTGCACGCGCGGTCAAGCTCGCGGCCGACGGCCGGGTCTACATCCTCGAGCGCCAGGGCAGCAGCCTGCGCGCGGTCGATCCCGCGAGCGGGGTCATTACGACGGTGGCCGGGACCGGGGCGCGAGGCTACGCCGGCGATGGCGGGCCGGCGCCCGGCGCGGTGTTCGACGCGCCCAAGGAGATGACCATCGACCCTGACGGCGATCTGTTGATCGTCGATACCGAGAACCACGCGATCCGCCGCATCGATCGCCGAAGCGGCATCGTCGAGACCATCGCCGGCGGCCGCAAGGGTACGGGCGGCGACGGCGGCCCGGCCGTCGCGGCTGGGCTCGGCCGTCCGCACGGCGTCGTCGTCGGCCCCGATGGTGCAATCTATATCGGCGACACCGAGAACCACCGCATCCGCAAGCTGACGCCGTCGCCCGATCGCGCGTAGCGGTCAGCCTTGCCCAGCGGTCGGAAATTCCGCGCGGCGGCGCTGATGTCACTGTCTGAAACCGATCGGGAGGAGAGTTATGGCGGGGCTGCTCGAGGACAAGGCGGCGCTGATCACCGGCGGCGGCGGTGGGATCGGGCGTGCGGCGGCGCTGGCCTTTGCCCGCGAGGGGGCGCGGGTCGCGGTCGCCGACATCATCGCTGACGCAGCACAGGAGACTGTGGCGTTGGTCAATGCCGCGGGCGGCCAGGCAATGTCGCTGTCCGGCGAGGTCGCGCGGGACGCCGAGGTCAAGGCGTTGATCGAGAATGTCGTCGCCGCCTATGGCCAGCTCGACTGCGCCTTCAACAATGCCGGGATCGCCGGCTGGCAGGTCGAGGCCGCCGGCAAGAAGACGGCGGAGTGGTCCGAAGCCGCCTTTGACCGGATGATCGCGGTCAATCTGAAGGGCGTATGGCTGTGTCTGAAGCACGAGATCGGGCAAATGCTGACCCAGGGCGGCGGCGCCATCGTCAACACCGGGTCGATCGCCGGGCTCGCCGGCCTACCGACCTCCTCGGCCTATGTCGCGGCCAAGCACGGCGTCGTCGGGCTGACGGGACCTAAAGGGGCGCCCACGGGGAAGGTTTCGCGACCCGCGAGTGTGTCATTCTCACCACATATGTCAATATGGCTGTCGTATCAACAAGGCTGACCTTATAAGTCATCATCCGTGACCTACCGGCCCCGGATCAACGGCAGAGCGCGTCCCGGCTCACGGTGGCGTAGAGCACGCCCCGGCGAACGGGCCGGGGTCCGGCGGTAAGTTTAGAGCGGAGCCCACCGGGTCAAGCCCGGTGGCAGGCATCCGGCGCGGTGCC
>DASYBC010000101.1:0-6792 GCA_036500965.1 Allostellaceae bacterium
AAACGAGCGCTCGTCGGTGGTTACCGTGTGCACGGTAAACAGGTAAAAGCCGAGCCCGGCGACGGTCGCCTCGATCCAGATTTCGCTCGAATGGAACCAGTCCTTCAGCTCGCCCCGGTCGAGCATCAATTGCAGGGCGCCGATCCCCAGGCTCAGCGTCAGGAACCCGATGAAATCGAACGGTTCCCGATGCACGTAGCGGGTCTGGCGAATAAATATCAGGTTGCCCAGGATGCACAGCATGCCGACCGGCAGGTTGATGAAAAACACCCAGCGCCAGCTGTACTCATAGGTCAACCAGCCGCCTAGCGCCGGCCCCATGATCGGCCCGAGGATCGTGCCGGTGCTGAACACCGCCATGGCACGCCCGTGGCGCTCCGGCGGGTTGATCTGCAACAGCGTCGCCTGTGACAACGGGGCCAGCCCAGCCCCGGCCACCCCCTGCAACGCGCGAAAGAGAACGAGTTCGCCAAGGCTCGTGGCGGCACCGCACAGCGCCGAGGCGAGGGTGAAGCCGATGACCGAGACCAAGAAGATATATTTGATGCCGAACCGGCCGGCGAGCCAGCCGGTCAGCGGCATCATGATCGCGGCGCAGACGATATAGGAGGTCAATGCCCAGGCGACCTGGTCCAGCGAGGCTGACAAGCTCCCCTGGACATGCGGCAGGGCGACATTGAGGATCGTGTTGTCGACGCCCTGCATGATGTTCGCCAGCATGATCGAGATCGTGATCATGCCGCGGTTGGGCACCGGGGCGAACGGCTCCCCCTTCATCGGCGGCCCTCCCAGGACGGGCATCATTCAGGCAAGCTGATGCTCGTTGCGACGATCCTGGTATTTATAGCCGGATCCGCTCGACCTCGTCCTGGGTGACGCGCTCCTTGGTTCGGTCGTAAAGCTCGGTGGTGCGCGGGCTCTCGTGCGCCGCCACCGCAATGGCGGCGCTGACGATCCGTAACATCGACTCAAAAAGCCGCACAATCGCTTTTCCGGATTATGATGCGCGACGTGGCCCCACCCGCACGCCTGTCGCGGCGACGAGAAAAAAGAAGGAGGAGCGCATCGATGCGAACGACGCACCGCCGCTATTGGGTGTTTTTCCTGCTGTTCCTATTCAGCGGCATCGCCTATGTCGACCGGGTCAATATGTCGGTCGCCGGCAAGCCGATCGCCCACGAGTTCGGGTTGTCGCCGATCGCGCTCGGCTATCTGTTCTCGTCCTTCCTGTGGGCCTATGTGCTGATGATGCTGCCCGGCGGGCGGCTGATCGACCGCTGGGGCACGCATGTCGTGGCCTCGGTCGCGACCGCAGTATGGTCGACGGCGCAGATGGCGACCGGAATGGTCGGCAGCTTTGCGGCAATGTTGATGGTGCGGCTCGGTCTGGGGGTCGGCGAGGCGCCGTTCGCTCCGATCTCCTACAGCAGCGTCCGGTTATGGTCGCCCTATACCGAGCGCGGCACCGCGATTGCCGCGATCTCTTGCGGGTCCACCCTCGGGCTTGCGCTCGGCGCGCCGGCCGTCGCCTGGCTGATCGAGACATTGTCGTGGCGCTGGTCCTTCATCATCACCGGCGCGGTCGGATTTGTCTGGGTAGCGGTCTGGACGGCACTGGTCTCGACACCGGAAAAGACCGGGTGGCTGCCCCCAGCCGAGCGCGACCACATCCTCGCCGGGCGCGACGCCGGCATCACGCCGCCGAGCCACAGCGGCGTCGGCTATCTCGGGCTGATCCGCTGCCCGGCGATGTGGGGCTTGTTCATCTCGCAGGGCTGTCTCGTCTATACCGGCTATCTCTATATTTCCTGGCTGCCGAATTACCTGCAAACCGCACGGCACCTGTCGATCTTGAACTCCGGCATCTACACCGCGATACCGTTCCTGATCTCCACGGTGGTCGGCGTCGTCGCCAATTGGGCCGGCGACAGGGTGCTCACCGCCGAAGCGATGCGCGGCGGTAGCCGCCGCTACCTGGTGGTGCTCAGCCTGCTGTTTATGGCTGCGGGCTTGGCGATCCCTTTTGTCCAGTCACTCGCCGCAGTCATCACTCTGATCACGATTGCGGTATCGGCCGCCCATGTCGGGCCGTCGGCTAACGGCGCCTTGGTCAGCGACTTGCTGCGTTCGCCGGGTGATGCGGGGCGAGCTACGGCCTTTCTGGTCCTCGGCGGCAATACGTTCGGGCTGCTGGCGCCGATCGTGACCGGCTATGTCGTCGCCGCAACCGGCAGTTTCAACGCCGCCTTCGTCGTCGCCGGTGCGCTGGCGCTGGTCGGGGCAGTGGCGGCTCTGGCGCTGGTGCGCGGCACACTCGGCGAGCGCGTACGGCCGTCTCGTGCGCGCCGACGTCTCGTCAGTTGAGGTTCGCGGCGATGCACAACGGGAGCCGACCGATCCCACAAGCCCTGCGCCATGATCGCACGATCCGCGGCGACATTCGACCAAATCTTACGCAATCCGTGACCCATTGACAGGACGCCTCGCAGCAACATTCCCAAAATCCTAGGCAATGATGCGTCGTCCGGGTGATCGGTTGTTTGACGATGTCCGCCCCTGCCGAAACGCTTTGAGAGCGCCGCCATGACCGCCTCGCGGCAGCTTGGTCAAAGCTACCGGCCGTAACTTAATTCGAGGTCGCGCAGCCCGCCGGCATTGCCGGGATCGGCCGATGCCAATCGCTCTCTGATCGCCAGCGAGGTTTGATTAAGGCCGTTTTCATCCGGCGACATGGATGAGACAGGCGATTTCCATGATGGGCCAAGAGACCCGATGGCTTTGCCGTCGGCTCCTTGCAAGAACAGTCCACTGGCGCGGCGGATCGAGTATAATATAATACGAGCGGGCGGCGCCCGAGCTTCCGGTTATCGCCATCCCGCAGATCGCGGCCGTGGGGTTTGTGGCGGGCCCATACCGGCAAGAGGAGAGCTGAGTGATGTCGGAACACGCGGAGCCTCAATCCAGGCGGATGCAGCAGACGCTTCCCGAGGACGGCGGCGGATGGTGCGAGATCAATGCCGGGCCGCATCTGCATGTGATCTTCCATCCCAACCGCAGCCTGCTCCGGCGCGAGCCTGACGAAGTCGAACGGCCCTCGATCATGGTTGCGGTCGCGGGCAAGCGCGAGCAGGCGTTGCGCTTCGATCCGTTCAGCGTGGGCAGCCACTATCACATCCGCCCAGGGCTCGCGGGGCAGATCCCGCTGGCAGCCGCCGAGGGGCAAAGCCCGCTCGACGCGGCTCTGGCGTTCTTTGAAAAGCCGCTGCGGCTCCGCGGCCTCCTCGCGCAGGCCGAAGAGGACGAGGTGGCGTCGCACGTGGACGATGCCGATCTCGCAAGCGCCGCCCGGCAGATCCGCGAAGTCCACGCCGCAGCCGCGCCCCAGAGCCAGATGGGGCTCCTCGCTCGGATCGACCGCATCGAGCGGCGGCTCGAGCGGATCGAGGCACAAAGAAAGGCGACATAACAGCAGCAAGCGTCGCAACCATGAATTCGTCGTGGCCCTTGCCCTTGCCAGGCAGCCGCCGATAGAGGGCCACAAGCGCAGGGTTCCAGCGGAAGGCAGCCGGCAGTGCGGCAGCAAACAGCGCGCCTCGCAACCGGCCGCGGCCGCGGCCGGTGTGCCGCTAGCCCTGATGCTGACTGGTATCGTCATCGAACGGTGCCACGCCGACCAGCGCGGCGGCGTCTTCGCGCCTGATCGGCTTGCCCAAACGATCGGCCATCAGCGAATTCCGACGCACGCTCGCTGAGACTGTAGCGGGCGACGTCGTGCGAGCCCAGCCGGTCCAAACCGCCGCCAGATCGGGAAACGATGCGGCCAGCACGCCCAGCGCTCCTGAAAGAGACCCGATCACGCTGTAGCGTACGAACAGAGCGGTACGACCCCGAGCTTCGACGGTTTGCGTGAGCACGGTTTCTTCGAGCGGCACAAAGATGCTGGCGTCGCCCGAATTCAGGTTCATCGTGCCGACAAAGGCGATGATGACCAGAAGCGGCCAGAAGTTGGTGACGGCCGCAAAGCCGGCTCCCGTCATCGTCCGCCGGGCGCCGCGCTTCGCCTGGAAATACTGGGATGCATTTCCGGCGGCGCATGCGACGGCCTCGGTGGCGGACTGCGCGGGATGGCCGCTCAAAACCAACTACCCGCCGCATCGGCTTCGGGTCGGATGGCACCCCCAATGTCATGGTGGCGAACAACATCCACGACCCGCCAACACCGCTCATCAATGCGCTTTCCGTCTGGCTCCAGATCCCGGATGCGCGCCTGCTGATCGCAGATTCGGACGGACACCAGAGCCTGGTGTGGTCGCGCTGCGCGTATGAAGCGCAGCTGCGGTTCCTGCGCGACCCGAGGTCGGCGCCGGCAACGACGCTCTGCCCCGACTAACCTCGGGCATGGACCCGACCAAGGTCCAGGGCAACTGTCATAGATCGAGCAACTCCGCACTTCAACGGGTTCTACGCCCAAATCCCCGGAATTATGTAGCAGACGCACCCAGCCAACGATTTTCATCGGCCAAGTGATCGAAAGATACTGGTAAGCGATATAATCATGACGGGCTCATCTCCTGGCTTAAAATCTTTCCGTTGCAATGTTTCATCTGCGGTCCGCAGCATACCACCACCTGTCCATACATGCGTACCTTCATCTGCTATCCAGATTAATAGAAAATACGCTCGACCATCATCTGCGCCTTTTGCATAGGCCTGAGCATTTCTCCAGAATTCGAATAGCTCACCCCCTTTAGCGGTTTCGGTTTGCAGCTGTTCGGAGATTTATTTGATCACATTGTGGGGGAGCCCCGGCCCGACGAGCCGCAATAAAACGGAGGCAAGATAGACATCCTCCCGGCGATAGAGGCGATGACTACCTGTCTCACTACGCCGCCGCGTCACTGGAAAAACGTCAAGTCGCGACCAATGGCGGAGCCGCCGCGTCCAAAGCTTTAGCCGATCGTCATCGAAGTATGCGTCCACGTCCCTCGGGATGCAGGCTTCGGCGAACTGCGACAGCGTCAACAAGCCGTTGGTCGCCACGCCGCCGTCAATTACGACACGTCCTGTCATTCGCGGGCGTCGCTAGTACGATGTTCGACATGCCGCTGACCGAAACGGCACGGCCCCGGATGTAGGGCATCCGAGGCTGCCGATTTGGTCGGTCCCAAGCGGGGACGGTAGTTCCCTACCCGCTGTTTGACAGGCTGAGCGTACCGCGCCTAGAAGCCGCCCGCCGCGTCAACCACAGTGCCGAGTTCGTCGCCGCCGATGGGGTCAACGTCAATCAAGCCGGATCGTTTTTCTCGCGGCTGCGGCGCGCCGAATACGACGTCCGCCATCGGATTTCAGGCCGATACCTCTACCAATACGCCAATGAAATGGCGTGGCGCGAAGATCACCGGCGCGAGCCGAACGGGTTGCATTTCCGCCGCGTCACCGGGGCCGCATTGCACCATCCGAAATCCGAAGTCTGGCGCGGCTATTGGCAACGGAGCGCGGCCTGTCGTCTCCGGGCTGATCGCCAAGCGCGCCGAGCTGGCCGGCATCATCGCCGAATTGCAACGCCAGCTCGACCAGCACCGCGCCGACCTGACGCATATCGACGGCGTGCTTCGCATCCTCGCCTCCGATCTCGACCCCGAGACGATCCGCCCGAAGCGCGTCTATCGCCGCAACCGCTGTTTCGGCCGCAACGAGCTGTCGCGGCTTTGTTTGAGCGTGCTCAGAACCGCGGCCGGCGAGCTGCTGAGCACCGATGACATAGCCGGCCGGGTGATTGCGGCCAAAGGCTTCGACATGGCGGACGGTATCTTGCGCGTGGCGGTGCGCGGTCAGGTCAGTTCCGTCGTCAAGCGGCTCCATCGCAACGGCACGATCGAAAACATCGGCGCCGGCCGCGCGAGCAAAATGGAAGCTGGCCGACGCTTAGCCGGCCTTCGCTTCCATGATAAGTTGACGATTGGAGCGGGAGGACCAGTCCTGCCCCGGAGATGACGGCCGTCCCAGCCGCGCGGAGCAATCTATGCGGGGAGGGGAGCGGTTGTCCAGCTTGTGGTTCGGAAACGCAGTTGCTGACGAGTGTCCCGCGCTAAAATCGCAATCGGTTTCGCCTCCTTATTGGCCGTCCTCCAAATGATGGGGCGGCCTCCCCTATATATTTCAATTCCCTTGCTGTTCTTATCGATCTTCTTGATTATCTTGGGGCATAGCTCCAGAAGAGACTCGCCGTCTCATCGTTTCATTGCCATGCGGTTCAAGGCTATGGCTTGGTTTGATCGCTATCGAAGACAGGATTTCTTCGGACGCCCGAAACCGGGAACGAACGAGATCCGAAATAGCGGGTTTTCTTGAAAGGCGGCCTTTTACTAAATCGGTGCTACGACCAAGCACGAGAAGCGCCCGTGGTTGAGGCGCAGGCTTGGCTTAATGAGGTAATCGCATTCGTTGAGGGGGCGACCGAACTTGGTCCCGCTTACATTCCCCGCTTACACAATCCTCATGGCATTAGCCTTTCGAATGGCGCGACTTGAACAGTTTTTGCAGGAAATAAGCGCCAGATCGTAGCCGACCCGACTGGACGGCTCGAATTACCGCGCCTTGAGCGGCGGGCGAGGACAGTGCGGGGCTGAAAACGGGTATTTTCTTCGCTCGGACGGTAAGCGCTCGGTGAGGGCGCCGGGTCAGGCGGCGGCACGCTGAAGGTCTGCGGGCATCCAATGCCAAGGCAGGAGGTCGGCGATCTGCCGTGCCGGGTGATCGGCGATGCGGACGAGCACATCGGCGAGATAGTGC
>DASYBC010000102.1:0-4314 GCA_036500965.1 Allostellaceae bacterium
TGCCGCCGGCGGGGGGCTTCGCCGGGGCATCCGAGCGCATCTCGGCGACCGCCGCCTGGCCGCCCATCGTCACAAAGCGGGTGTCGCCGCCGACCGTGACGAACATAAAGCCCATCTCGATCATCTGCTTCGCATAAGCCGGCGCGCCGCAATGGATGCCGGGCTTGACCCCGTGCTTTTTGCAGCCGTCGAGCACTTTTTTGAGCGCAGTCATCATCCATTCGTCGGGCTTGTCGCCGCCCGGCGCGTAGCCGTGCGAGATCGACAAATCCGACGGGCCGACATAGACCGCATCGAGCCCTTTGACCGACAGGATCTGGTCGAGGTTGGCGATCGCCTCGGCCGTCTCGATCATGCCAAAGGCGACGACGATGTCGTTGGCCTTGGCGTGATAATCGGCCCCGCCATAGAGCGAAGCGCGGATCGGCCCCGAGCTGCGGTGGCCCAACGGCGCGTAGCGCATCGAATCGACCAGCTGCTCCGCTTCGGCGCGGCTGTTGATCATCGGGCAGATGATGCCGTAGGCCCCGGCGTCGAGCGCCTTCTGGATATAGGCCGGGTCGTTCCACGGCACCCGCACCAAGGGCACGGTCTCGGTCGTCGAGATGCCCTGCAGCATCGTCACCATCATCTGGTAGTCGATCATGCCGTGCTGCATATCGACGACCAAGGAATCCCACCCGGCATGGGCCATCACTTCCGCCGAAAAGCTCGACGGGATGCCGCACCAGCTGTTGATGACGGGCTTGCCCGCCTGCCACAATTCCCGAACCCGGTTCGCCCGCGCCATCCGATCCTCCTCTGGAATCCAAGATCGTGATCCCGCCAGCTCAGCAGGCGGGTGTCAAGCGCCGCTACTCTGCGGCGCGGTTTCCGCCAGAGCGCCTAGCCCCCAGCTCGCTCGCAGCCACAAATTGGCGGAGAACAGGGCAATCGGCCCGAATTGCACAACGGCCATGTTGGCCGGTATAGGTTGCAGATGGACCTCTCGCCTGCAACGACCCGCCCCGACGTGGTTCTCGTTCACAGCTCCGATGTTCATGTCGATGACGACGGGGCCCCAGGAGTGCGTGACGGCGACGGCACGGCGGCGCTGCGCGCGGTGCTGGCGACCGCGCGGGCCTTGCGGGCGGACGTCGTGCTGCTCGCCGGCGACACTTTCGACAGCAACCAGCTCGCGGCGACCACCATTGAGCGTGCTGGGCGACTTCTGGCGGAGGCTGGCATGCCGGTCGTGATCCTGCCCGGCAATCATGATCCGGCCTTGCCGGATGCGATCTACGTCCGGGGCGGGTTTGCGCAAATCCCGCAGCTCGCCATCCTCGGCGTGACCCACCCGGAGGCGGTGCAATTTCCGCAGCATGATCTCGAAATCTGGGGGCAGGCTCATCGCGATTACTTCGACATGCCGCCATTGCGCGGAGCGAGACCGCGCTCGACCCTCTGGCAGGTCGCGGTCGGGCACGGGCATTACGAGCCGCCGGAAACGCGCGCCAACCCGCTGCGCCCGTCTTGGGTGTTCGGCGACGAGGAGATCGCGGCGACCGGCGCCGACTATTTGGCGCTCGGCCATTTGGGACCGGCCGATGCGCGTCGGCAATGGCGCCGTTCCGGCATATTATTCGGGCTCGCCCAAGCTGGCCGGGACGGTCAACCTGGTAAGGCTTGGTGCGGCGGGCGCGACCATCGTTACGCGCGAGGCGCTGCTGCCCTGAGCCAGGTTGACAAATCCGGCGCCGAGGCTCAGCACTTCGGCCGGCCCTTCTCGCCCGTGGAGGAACCATGCTGTCCGACAATACCCTCGCCGCCTATCGCCGCGACGGGTTTATCGTGCTCCCAGACGTGCTGAGCACGGCCGAGGTGGAAGCGCTGCGCCGAGCCACTGACGAGCTCGTCGAGGGCGCGCGCAAGGTCGACGCCAACGACGAGATTTACGATCTCGAAGACTCGCATTCTGCGGCCGAGCCGCGGGTGCGGCGGATCAAGACCCCGCATCTGCACCATTCAGAATACGCACGTGCCGCCCGGCACCCGAAGATCGTCGCGGCGCTGAAAGACTTGTGGGGCTCGGTGCGCTTCGACACCGGCAAGCTCAACATGAAGTCTGCCGGCTATGGCGCGCCGGTCGAGTGGCACCAGGATTGGGCGTTCTACCCGCACACCAACGACGATCTGGCCGCGGTGGGAATAATGCTCGATGATTGCGCGATCGAGAACGGGCCGATGATGGTCGTCCCCGGCAGCCATCTGGGCCCGGTCTATGACCACCACGGCCCGGACGGACGGTTTTGCGGCGCGATCGACCCCGAGCGCTGCGACATCGGCATTTCGCGGGCGATGCCGTGCCTCGGTAAGGCCGGCTCGGTCACCGTGCATCATGTGCGTGCAGTGCACGGGTCCGCGACCAATTTCTCGGGCAGGGAGCGCCGCTTCCTGCTGTTCCAATACCGCGCCGCCGACGCTTGGCCATTGCTCGGCTTCAAGGACGGGATCGAAAAATTCGACGAATTGCTGCTGGCCGGCACCCCGACATTGTCGCCGCGCCTGGCCCCGGTCCCGGTGCGGCTGCCGTTGCCGCCAGCCAAGCACCAGGGCTCGATCTACGAGAACCAGCGCGCCGCCGGACGACGCTTCTTCGCCACGGCGGCCGAGGCCAAGGTCGCGGCGGCGGCCGATTAGCCGCTGCTGGTGCGGAGGAATAGCCGGCGGAAATAGCCGGCGCGACACAGCGCCGATGTTCGACTGGAGTTGGTGATGAGCGACGAGGCCGCCGCGACGGCCGCCACCCTTGATGCGACCGGGCTCCTGTGCCCGTTGCCGGTGCTGAAGGCGCGCCGCGCGCTGAAGCCGCTGGCTCCAGGTGCGGTGCTTGAGGTGCTCGCCACCGATCCGGGCGCGGTCAAGGATTTCGAGCATTTTTGCAGCGCGACCGGCTGCGAGATGCTCGAAGCCTCGGAGCAGCCGGGCGGCGTCTTGCGCTTTCGCCTGAAAAAGCCCGGCTGAGGCGCAGGAGACCGCGATGATCGCCACCATCACCACGCCGCGCTCGCTCGCGATCGGCGGCGGGGCGCTCGCCGAGCTGCCCGGCGTCTTGCAGCGTTTCGCTCTGAGCCGGCCGCTGATCGTGACCGACCCGTATATCCGCGATTGCGGCCTCCTCGAGCGCGCGACCAGCCTGCTCGACCGCGCCCGGATTGAGTGGGAGGCGTTTTCCGATACAGTTCCCGACCCGACTACGGCGGTGGTCGAGCAAGGTGCGCGCATTCTCGCCGAGGGCGGGTTTGACAGCCTGGTGGCGCTCGGCGGCGGCAGCTCGATCGACACCGCAAAGGCGATGAGCGTGCTCGTCGCCAATGGCGGCCCGATGCGCCTCTACAAGGTGCCGGCCGAGATCACCAAAGCCGGGCCGCCGATCGTGGCGATCCCGACCACCGCCGGCACCGGCTCGGAGGTCACCCGCTTCACTGTCATCACCGATACCGAGACTGACGAGAAGATGCTGATCGCCGGGCTCGCCTGCTGCCCATTGGCGGCGATTGTCGATTACGAGCTGACCCTTACGATGCCGTTGCGGCTGACCGCCGACACCGGGCTCGACAGCCTGACCCATGCGATCGAGGCCTATGTCAGCCGCCGCGCCAGCCCCTATACCGACGGGCTCGCGAAGAATGCGATGGGGCTGATCGCGCGGCACATCCGCACCGCCTGCGCCGAGCCCGGCAACCGTGCCGCACGCGAGGCGATGATGCTCGGCGCGACGACGGCGGGAATGGCCTTCTCCAACGCCAGCGTCGCCTTGGTGCACGGCATGAGCCGGCCGATCGGCGCCTTCTTCCATGTGCCGCACGGCCTCTCGAACGCGATGCTGTTGCCCGAGATCACCGCCTTTTCGGTGCCGGCCGCCCTCGACCGCTACGCCGATTGCGCCCGCGCGATGGGTGTTGCCGATGAGAATGAGGGTAGCCAGGGCGCCGTCGCGCGTCTGCTCGACGAATTGCAGCGGCTCAACCGCGACTTGCAGGTGCCGACCCCGCGCGCTTACGGCATCGACGCCGACCGCTATGAGGAATTATTGCCGGTGATGGCGAGCCAGGCGTTGGCTTCGGGCTCGCCCGCCAACAACCCGCGCGTGCCTTCGAGCGACGAGATCATCGCGCTTTATCGCCGAGCGTACGGCTAGCCCGGATATCTCACCGGGATGAGTGCATCGGGGTTCTGAAAGAGGGATAATTCTTCTGCGACAAAGGCTTATCCGGTTGCAGAGGAGGTCCCCGATGCCGACAGAGTGTAGTCCGGCGACGATGCTTTTTGCAC
>DASYBC010000103.1:0-7428 GCA_036500965.1 Allostellaceae bacterium
GCGTGACGCATACCCCACCGAGATCGACCAGCGACAAACCACACCCGTTCGCCGCAGCATTGATTGGGGCCGCCAATCGGAACCATCAGCCTGCTGACCCGCCGAAAATCATCGCAAACCGGGTAATTCGAGCCGTCCGATTGGCTTCGTATTGAATTCTTGCCTGTTGCCGTGAACTCCGCTGTTGTTCGAGCCACGTCACCAAAGCAACCACAAGGATGCCAGGAGCTACTACTCCTTGCAGCCAAGCTCCCCAATCGCTTTAGGGATAATGCTGCCAATGCCGCCATGCATGCATTGGCAATACGATGCCGATGCCGATCAAAAACAAAGCGAGGAGCGCATATAAAAGAATCAGAAGGAGCGGGCGCAGACGCGGGGAGCGCCTGGAGACGAAGGCTGACATCAGTTCTCGGAACAGATCAAAATGCGAGCTGGACGACGCGGTCGATGAAGATGCCGGGGGTGACGATCATCTCCGGGTCGAGCTCGCCCAATTCGACGATGTGGCGCACCTGGACGATCGAGAGATCGGCGGCCATCGCCATCGTCGGGTTGAAGTTGCGCGCCGATTTGCGATAAGTCAGGTTGCCCCAGCGGTCGGCGCGGTCGGCGACAAGCAGGGCCACATCGCCCTTCAGCGGCTTTTCGAGGACATAGGTTCGGCCGTCGATCTCGCGGTGCTCCTTGCCCTCGGCGAGCCGGGTCCCGACCGAGACCGGCGAGTAATAGCCGCCGAGCCCGGCCGCGGCGCAGCGCATGCGCTCGCTCAAGGTGCCCTGCGGCAACAGCTCGAGCTCGATCTTGCCGGCCGCGTACAGCTCCTCGAAAACGACCGAGCCCGAGCTGCGCGGAAACGAGCACATGATCTTCTTCACTCGGCCGGCAGCCATCAGCGCGGCGAGCCCGGCGCGGCCAGAGCCGGCATTGTTGGCGACGACGGTCAAATCCCGCGCCCCCTGCTCGATCACCGCCTCGCACAGCGCGTCCGGCAATCCAGCACCGCCGAACCCGGCGCAGAGCACGACCGACCCGTCCTTGATCCCGGCAACGGCCTCGGCGAGGCTCCGCACGCGTTTATCGATCATCCTTCCGCCTCACGTCTAATCTGTAAAGATCAGCTTTCAGCATATTGATGAGATTTGATAAAATTCCAAAATTTCCCAGGCATCCAGCCGCTTCGCTCGTTTATGTTAACTTTACAGATAAACACGCGATCACCTTCCTTTAGGTGTTTTTTGACACGACTATACCACCGTTCAGGAGAACTCGATGTCCACACCACCCAGCAATTTGGAGCGTACCGATACCAGTCAAGGGCCCTGTCGAAGGTCTCTTCCAGACCTTGGAGTTCAGGCTCCGCCACGAAGCTAAAACCTATGTGCAGGAATTGGTTAGCCATGATTTACAGATTCTTCAACCGAGTCAGGCTGGTCCGCTTCCTCATCAGCGGGCGGTAACGGGCGATCTGGGTCAAGACTAGGTACAAGCAGGTCAGTATCGGCATCATAGGCAGCTTGTTCCGGCGGTGTTTTCGTCCGATCCGGGTCAAGGGTAGCCCTGTATGAACCGGCATGGGGCAGCTTGGCCTCTCGGAATAAAATACGACGCCGTCTCCACACATGTGCCAACGTCGTCACGAGGGCTAACATCGTGCCAGCGACGGCTACCCCGGTGCCGATATCGATGAAAGTTAGCGGCGTCATTTTTCTGCAGACAATCCGATGCAGCACGCGGACGCTATAAAAGCACATGCGAAAAGAATATATGATACCTCGCTGATGTAGGTCTGCGGCAGGCTTTTGTATACGGGGATGCAGGCATATAAGGCAGTCGAAATTATCAGCAGCAGCATTGTTGCTCCTCCAGCAACAACGGTAAGTGTCTTAAATCTGTTTGTGGCCCCAAACAATTCACCGACGGAAACTGAACACATCGCGGCGACTACAATGCACAACTCTCCATGGCCGCCCACCGGGCGCGGATTGTATGACCATTCGCGAGGAATGATGAGCAAATAGTTTATGATCAACGGAGCAGCAGAGCCCAACACCCCGCATAATATCCATCTTGCAATTCGGGCAGACATTTGGTGCGGTACTCAAACGAGAAACAGTCAGAAGGCGACGGCGTCGCCACCCTTCAGCGCCAGCATCGCGCGCGCCTCGTCGGGAGTGGCGATCTCAAGCGACAGGTTCTCGACGATCGCGCGTACCCGGCTGACCTGGTCGGCGTTGCTGGTGGCGAGCTTGCCGCGGCCGATCCACAATGAGTCCTCGAGCCCGACCCGGACGTTGCCGCCCATGATCGCCCCCATCGTCACCAGCGGCAATTGGTGCCGGCCGGCGGCGAGGATCGACCAGGCGTACGAGTCGCCGAACAATTTGTCGGCGATGTGCTTCATGTGGACGAGGTTGTCGGGGTCGGCGCCAATGCCGCCCAGAATGCCAAAGATCGTCTGCACGAACAATGGCGGCTTGACCAGCCCGCGGTCGAGGAAATGTGCCAGGTTGTAGAGGTGGCCGACATCGTAGCATTCGAACTCGAATCTTGTGCCGCAGCCTTCGCCCAGATCCTTGAGGATGCGCTCGATGTCGGCAAAGGTGTTGCGGAAGATGAAGTCGCGGGTCATTTCGAGATGCTGCGTCTCCCACGGATGTTTCCAATTCTTGTAGCGGGAGAGCATCGGGTAGAGCCCGAAATTCATCGAGCCCATGTTCAAGGAGCACATTTCGGGCTTGGCGCGCAGCGGAGCCGCCAGCCGCTCGTCGAGCGACATGCCGTGGCCGCCGCCGGTGGTGATGTTGACGACCGCGTTCGTCGCCTGCTTGATCCGCGGCAGGAACTGCATGAAGACAGCGGGATCGGGGGTCGGCCGGCCGTCCTTGGGGTCGCGGGCATGCAAATGCAGGATCGCCGCCCCGGCCTCAGCCGCGGCGATCGCGTCGCGGGCGATCTCGTCCGGGGTCAACGGCAGGTAGGGGCTCATCGTCGGGGTGTGGATCGACCCGGTGACGGCGCAGGTGATGACGACCTTGCCACCCAGAGCCATTTTTCGCCTCCCCTTTGCGCTGCTCGCCGGGCGGACTGCCGCGAGGGCTCGCGACCCCATCCCCACCTCCCGGCGGACCCGGGCCAGAGGGGAGGGGACGGCTAGCCCTGCGCCCGGATGAACGACTTCACCTTGGGATAGGTCTCGGTCTGCCACCGGCGGCCGTGGAACACGCCATAATGGCCGACTTTGGGCTGGAGGTGGTGGGTCTTTTTCGCCGCCGGGATGCCGGTGCACAGCCCCTGCGCCGCGACGGTCTGGCCCGGTCCGCAGACGTCGTCGCGCTCGCCCTCGACGGTCATCAGCGCGGTGCCCCCGATTGCCCCGGGCTCGACCAGGGCGCCGCGCACCCGGAACCGGCCCTGCGCCAGGTCGCGGCGGTGAAACACCCGCTCGATCGTCTGCAGGTAGAAATCCGCCGGTAGGTCCATGACCGTGCTGTATTCGTTGTAAAACGCGCGGGTCGCCGCGGCGCTTTCGCCGCTGCCGCGGGCGAGATCGCGGAACATCGTCCAGTGCGCCGAGACGTGGCGGTCGAAATTCATGCTGAGAAACCCAGCGAGCTGCAGAAACCCC
The DNA here is from genome assembly GCA_036500965.1 of Allostellaceae bacterium. Lineage (GTDB taxonomy): Bacteria > Pseudomonadota > Alphaproteobacteria > ATCC43930 > CGMCC-115725 > AP-15. The sequence goes on from DASYBC010000103.1 coordinate 3,629, forward strand.
GGATAGACGCGGCGGAACCGGCCGCGATAGCGCGCCGGCACCGTCGTGATCACCGTGCGCTCGAACCAGTCGAGCGCGTGCGCCTCGGCAAAGCGGTTGACCGCAGTCGGGTTGACCGCGGTGTCGATCGGTCCGCCCATCAGGATCATCGCCGCCGGCTGGCACGGGTCATTCTCGGCCGCCAGCAGCGACACCGCCGCCAGCACCGGAACCGATGGCTGGCAGACCGCCATCACATGGATCCGCGGCCCGAGCAGCCGGATAAACCGGATCACCAGCTCGACAAAATCGTCGAGGTCGAACCGGCCGTGGAGCAGCGGCACGTCGCGGGCGTTTTTCCAGTCGGTCAGATAGACGTTGTGATCGGCGAGCAAGGTTGCGACGGTGCCGCGCAGCAAGGTCGGAAAGTGTCCCGAGAGCGGCGCCACAACCAGCACGGTCGGCTCCTCGCGGGTCGAATCCTTGCGGAAATGCAGCAGGTTGCAAAACGGGTGGGAGGCTACGGCCTCCTCGCTGACGGCGACCTCCCGGCCATCGACGGTTACCGATTTGATGCCGAAATCCGGCCGCTCATGCGACATCCCGGCGTGCGACAACAGCTCCATCGCGGCTGCGGCGCCGCGCACCAGCGGCATCTCGCCAACCTGCAGCCATGGTTGGCCGAGCCAACCGCGCACGGTTTCGGCCATCAGCCGAACCGAGCCGAGAAAGTCGTCTTGCGCCTGGTAGGCCTCGTAAAGCATATGCCCTCGTAGATGCGGGCTGCTCCCGATTGTAGGAGCGTCCTATGGGTTGAAGCAGAATGCCGCTTCGATCGATTTGCAGGCGAAAGCATCCCACATCAAAACTCCTTTTAATTCAACCCTATATTGGTATTGACAAACGCTTAGGCAAGGTCGCGCGATCCTTGTGCCCAGCCGCAAGGCCGTGCTGGCCCGGTTTCGCAGACGCTTGCCTATTTCACCGGCTAGAGCGGATCACGCTCGAGCTCGTGCGGCTCAGCGTGGCGGTGCGACGACCCCGCCGCGGACCTCGTGAACGATGACCCCGGCAAGCCGGGGCGGCGGCGCCAGCCAGCGCGGATGGGCGAGGCTGGTGGCCGCGTCGCTCTCTCCCGCTTTCCACCGGCGGTTGATGGCACCGGCAGAGAAATCGGCCATCTTTGCCGCGAGGTCGGCGGCGCTGCCCTCGTGAACCAGGTGCAGGATCGTCATTGTCGCGTCGCTCGCCTCGGCCAGACAGCGGCGGATGTCGAGTTCGCCGCGTAGCGCCGGCGGCAGGCGCTCGCCGATCAGCGCGATCATGCTGCGCAAATCGTGGGTGCGGCGCATCGCGGCGATTTCGTGCGCCGAGCGGCTGATCCCGCCATGGCCGCCGGGGACCGGGTCATAGCCGTCGATCGCAAAGCACAACGTATCGGCCGGGCGCGCCTCGTCGAGCGCCGAAACCGAGACGGCGCCGCCGCCAAACAGCTGCCGGCCGATTGCGACCGGCGGCAGGCCCGAAAAGGGCGTGCCGGCGAGGACGTGGTCGAGGCCGAGCACGTGCCGATCATTGTCGAAGAAGGTTTCCGCCCCGGTCGTCAGATTGACCGCGCCGAGCACGATGCGGATATTGCCGGAATTGACCCGCTCGAAATCGACCACCCCGCCGATCAGCTCGCGCAGCTCGCCGGCGGCGATCACCGGCTCGCTGTCGGCCAGCGCCAATCCGGCGCCGCCGCGGACCCGGGCGAGGCACCGCCCCGCGGCGCGCTGCGCCCAGCGGCCGAGCCCGCCCGCCGGCTGCAATGCGGCACGGTGGCTGACCTCGTGCCAGAACTGGCGCAGCCGCAGCGCCCGCTCATGCGGCAGGTTGCCGGCGATGATCGCGGCGTTGACCGCGCCGATCGCGGTCCCGGCGATCCAGTTCGGCCGCACCCCGCTCTTTTCGAGCGCGGCATAGACGCCCGCCTGGTAGGCCCCCAGCGCCTCGCCGCCCGACAGCACCAGCGCGATCCGTTCGAAGCGGGCCAAGCTCTTATCCGGTCGCCCTCGCGCCAATGCCCGCTCCTACCGCCCGTTCCCGACCGGACGCCGCCGACATGCCGAACCGGGATCGGTCCACTCCAAGGCTCGGTCCCGCTGGCCGGCTGCCCCGGCGGCGCGCCGGGTGCGGCTGCCGCTGCTCTCTATCGGAACGCCGTTCATCATAAGAAGTCCCGACCGATGGTCCAGCGCCGAAACGCGCCGCCGCTCAGTCTTTCTGCTGCACCCGCCGGTCAGAACGAAGCGGCTTCAGCGATTTCAGATAGATTGCGATGGCCCTCCGGTCGCCATCGTCGAGATGCGCGGTGTTGTCGACGATTTCGTTCATTGCTCCGCCGACAAAATCGAAATCGGGCAGCTGCCCATCGGTCAACAGGGTGACGATGTCGGCGATGCTCCACCGGCCGATCCCGGTTTTCGGGTCGGGGGTGATGTTGGGCACGGCATGGCCGTCGCGGCCGGCCGGTACCCCGCCGAGCGTGCGTTCGGGATCGGGAGCGCCGAGCCAGTTTCGTGGGGTGTGGCAGTCGCCGCAGCGCCCGATGGTGGCAACGAGATAGGCGCCGCGGTTCCATGCCGTGCCCTTCTGCGGGTCGGGGCGCCACGGTCCGGGAAACGGCGAGGCGGCGACGGCGAGCGCCGCGCGCGCGGCGGCGAAGGGCGCCCGGTCGCCGGCGCGGTTGACCCGCGAGACCGGCGCGATCGTGTGGAGATGGGCCCACAGATCGCCGAGATCGTGTGCGCTGAGCCGGTTGTAGTCGGCGAATGGAAAGGCCGGCAGATAATGCGAATCATCGGGGGCGATGCCCCAGCGCATCGCCTTCGTGAAATCGGCGAGCCGCCAGCGGCCGATCCCGGTCCGCCGGTCGGGCGTGATGTTGGGGGTGACAATCGTTCCGAACGGGGTCGCGAGCGCTCGCCCTCCGGCATAGGGCTGGCCCTTGTGCTTGGTGTCGGTGTGGCATTGGCCGCACCCCGCGGCGGCGGTGAGATAGGCGCCGCGGATTGCTGCCGCGCTCCCCGGTGCTGCCGCCGCGGACAATGGCCGAGGCAGGCACGCCAGCCCCAGCAGCACCGCCAGCGCCGCCGCCCTCAGGGCTTGAGCTTTTCGCGGAAGGTCTGGTGGCAGTTGCCGCAGCCGTTTTTGCCGAGATCGACAAACGCGCTGCGGATTTCCGGCTTGTTGTCGGCCTTGACCGCGGCGAGCAGCGCGTCGGCCTTGGCCGCGGCGGTTTGCTGCGCGTCGAGGAACTTGGCGTGATCGGACCATACCGCCGGCTTTGGCCGATAATCGCCGTCCGGGCTGGTGCCCTCGGTGCCCGGCGGGAACAGGCTGGGGATCTTCCGGGTCGTCTGGGTCAGGCTGGTGGCGCCGGCGAGCGCTGCGGGCTGCCCGGCCTTGCCGTCGAGATAGCCCTTGATCTGACCGAGGTCCTTACCCTGCTGCTTCATCGTCGCCTGACGCTCTTTGAGGATCGCTTCTTTGTCCTGCGCCAGCGCGGGCGCTGCCGCCGCCGCCGCCGCCGCCGCCGCCGCCGCAACGGCGACGCCCATGATCAGCATCAGGCACGACAACCGACACTTGGCCAATCGCGTCATCAAATCCCCCCGGCAATCCCGTTCAGCGCGACCATCCTAGCCCGGATATCTCACCGGGATGAGTGCATCGGGGTTCTGAAAGAGGGATAATTCTTCTGCGACAAAGGCTTATCCGGTTGCAGAGGAGGTCCCCGATGCCGACAGAGTGTAGTCCGGCGACGATGCTTTTTGCAC
>DASYBC010000104.1:0-6042 GCA_036500965.1 Allostellaceae bacterium
GTTGGCGAGGCGTCGTCGCCGAGCCCTACCCGCAGCTGGGTGAGGGGGGTCGATTCGGAACGAAACCGCTCAAAGGTCGGCATAGACGTGGATTTCGGCGGCAGCGCCCGGGTGGGTGACTGCCCCCTTTTCGGTGTCGCCGACGGTCTGCGCGTATTTCCACAGCGTGCCCGATTGGTAGGCGTTCTTGCGCGGCGTCCAGGCGCGGCGGCGTTCGGCCAATTCGGTGTCGGAGAGCGCCACCTCGATCGTGCCGGCGGCGGCGTCGATCGTGATCCGGTCGCCGTCCCTGAGCAGCGCGATCGGCCCGCCGACCGCCGCCTCCGGGCCGACATGGCCGATGCAGAAGCCATGCGTTGCGCCGGAGAAGCGGCCGTCGGTCAACAGCGCCACCCGCTCGCCGACGCCTTGGCCGTAGAGCGCGGCCGTCGTCGACAGCATCTCGCGCATGCCGGGCCCGCCGCGCGGCCCCTCGTAGCGGATGACGATTACGTCGCCGTCCTTGTATCGACGAGCCTCGACCGCGGCGAACGCGTCCTCCTCGCAGTCGAAGCACAGCGCGGTTCCGGCAAAGCGCTGGTTCGCCATGCCCGCGACCTTGACGATCGCGCCCTGCGGCGCGAGGTTGCCCTTGAGCACGACGAGCCCGCCGCTCGGGGCCAGTGCGCGCGCCGTCGGCCGCACCACGTCCTGCCCCGTCGGAAACACGACGGAGCGCAGGTTCTCGGTGATCGTCTTGCCGGTCACGGTCAGGCAGTCGCCATGCAGATAGCCGCCGTCGAGCAGCGCCTTCATCAGCACCGGCACGCCGCCGACATCGTGCAGATCCTTCATTACGTAGCGGCCGCCCGGCTTCAGATCGCCGATATAGGGGGTGCGCTTGCAGATTTCGCCAAACGCGTGCAGATCGAAATCGATGCCGGCCTCATTGGCGATCGCCGGGATGTGCAAGCCGCCATTGGTCGAGCCGCCCGCCGCGGCGACTACGGTCGCGGCGTTCTCGACCGCCTCGCGGGTGACGATGTCGCGCGGCCGGATGTTCCGTCGCAGCAATTCCATGACCGCTTGCCCTGAGGCCTCGGCATAGGCGTCGCGCGAATCGTAGGGTGCCGGGGCGCCGGCCGAGCCGGGCAATGCCAGGCCGATTGCTTCGGACACGCAGGCCATCGTGTTGGCGGTAAAGAGGCCGCCGCAGGAGCCCGCCGAGGGACAGGCGGCGCATTCCAGCTCGTGCAATTCCTCGTCGGTAAGCTTGCCGACGCTGTGTGCGCCGACCCCCTCGAACACGTCGCCGATGGTCACGTCGCGCCCCTTGAACCGGCCGGGCAGGATCGAGCCGCCATACATGAAGACCGACGGCACGTTGAGCCGGATCATCGCCATCATCAGCCCCGGCAATGACTTGTCGCAGCCGGCGAGGCCGACGAGCGCGTCGTAGCAATGGCCGCGCATCGACAATTCGACCGAGTCGGCGATGACCTCGCGGCTGACCAGCGACGATTTCATCCCTTCATGGCCCATTGCGATGCCGTCGGTCACCGTGATCGTGGTGAATTCGCGCGGCGTGCCGCCCGAGGCCGCCACCCCCTTCTTCGCCGCCTGCGCCTGGCGCGACAGCGAGATGTTGCACGGCGCCGACTCGTTCCAGGTCGTGGCGACGCCGACCAAGGGCTGGGCGATCTGCTCGTCGGTCAAGCCCATCGAATAAAGAAAGGCGCGATGCGGCGCCCGCTCGGGCCCGACCGTGACATGCCGGCTCGGCAGCCGCGACTTGTCGAAGCTTGGTCTGCGGGCGTCGTCGGGCATCTCGGCATCTCCCTTGGGCAATACGCTTTGGCTGGCGCCACCGTAGCCGGCGCGTCGGACGCGATCAATGGCGCGAGCCGGTGCTCGCGCGAGCCAATCGCCTCGCGGCGGAAGACGGCGAATTCGCCGCGCGCCGAACGGCAGTTCCTGCTTGCGCCGGATCAATGCGAGACCGTATTTGCTCGGGTCTTCGGCGAGGAGACGGGGATGCGATACCTGTTCCTGCTTTCGGCGCTGCTGGTGATCTCCAGCTGCTCCTCGGGGTCGAGCCAATCGGCGACCCTGATCCTCGACAACCCGACCTGGGACCGGGTCAACGTCGAGGCGGTAATCACCAAGAGCAGCGATTGCGACGAGCGGCAAAACGGCTATGTCGCAACCAAGGATTTTGTCATGATCAAGGGGCAGACCCACAGCGTCGTGGCACCCCACGCCGAGACCATCTGCTGGCGGCATGACCGTGACCCGAACAACCCGGTGCACGGCGACTGGTCGGAATGGAGCCGAGCCACACTCTTCCCCGGGCAGACCACCGAGACCGACCTGTAGCCTGCCGCGTCGCACATAGAGGGCGTCAGCCGCGCGGCCCAGCCAACCATCAACTGAAAAGGACACTCCATGCTCGACCTGCATTTCTGGCCGACGCCAAACGGCAAAAAGGTCACGATCCTGCTCGAGGAGCTGGGGCTCAAATACAATCTGGTGCCGTGCAACATCGGCCGCGGCGACCAGTTCAAGCCCGAGTTCCTGAAGATCAACCCGAACCACCGGATGCCGGTGCTGGTCGATCACGAGCCCAAGGGCGGCGGCGCGCCGATCAGCATTTTCGAGTCGGGTGCGATCATGATGTATCTGGCGGAAAAGGAGGGGCGGTTCTTTCCGCAGGATCTGCGCGGCAAATACGAGGTCACCCAATGGGTGATCTGGCAGATGGCCAATCAGGGGCCGAAGCTCGGCGAATGCGGCCATTTCCGCCGCGCCGGCCCCGAGGCCGGCGACCTGAGCTACGCGATCCGCCGCTTCACCGACGAGGCCAACCGCCTCTACGGCGTCATGAACAATCGCCTCTATGACCGCAAGTATCTCGCCGGCGACGAGTACACGATCGCCGACATGATCTCCTACCCGTGGACCGTCGGCTGGGAAGGCCAGGGTCAGGACATCGGCGAGTTCAAACATTTCAAGCGGTGGTTCGACGAGGTTGGCAACCGCCCGGCGGTCAAGCGCGGCATGGAGACCGGCAACAATCTGCGCGTCGACCCGGCCAGCCTGACCGCCGCCGAGCGCGAGCAGATGCGCAAAATCATGTACAACCAGCGCGCGATACCGGCGCCGGCGTAGCAGATACCCTCACCCACCCGCCGCTGGCGCGCCGGGTCGCCCCTCTCCCGCATTGCGGGAGAGGGTGCCGACCCCGGATTACGATCCGGGGGGAGGCGGGTGAGGGAAGGCGTGCCCGTTACCCGCTGGCCAGCTTTTTTTCAACCAACCGGGCGAAAAGGCTGGCGCCAAGCGGCAGGGCGGCGTCGTTGAAATCGTAGCCGGGGTTGTGCACCTCGCAGCCGCCCCCGGTCCCATCGGCGCCGTCGCCATTGCCGATCTGGATGTAGGCGCCGGGCCGCTGTTCGAGCATGTAGGAGAAATCCTCCGAGGCCATCACCAGATTGCCGTCGCGGTTGACGTTGCCCTCGCCGACCAGCTCGGCCGCGGCGTCGGCGACAAAGCGGGTTTCGGCCTCGTTGTTGACCAGGGGCGGGAAAATCACGCGGAAATCGAGCTCGGCCGCGGCGCCAAAGCCGCTGGCGACGCCGGCGGCGATGCGGCGCATGTTCTGCTCGATCAATGCCATCGTCTCGCGGCTGAAGCAGCGCGCGGTGCCGCGGATCACCGCATGCTCGGGAATGACGTTGTAGGCCTCGCCGGCATGGATCTGGGTCACGCTCAGCACCGCCGTGTCGAGCGCGCGCAGATTGCGCGACACGATCGTCTGCAACGCGATCGCGATATGGCTGGCGGTCACGACCGGATCGATTCCAGCTTCGGGGCGGGCGCCATGCGCGCCGCGACCGGCGACCGCGATGTCGAAATAGGCGCCGCCGGCCATCATCGGCCCGCTGCGGATCTGGAATTTGCCGACCGCCAGCCCCGGCCGGTTATGCATGCCAAAGATTGCATCGCACGGGAAGCGGTCGAAGAGCCCGTCGGCGACCATCGCCGCACCGCCGCCGAGCCCTTCCTCGGCGGGCTGAAAGATCAGGTGCACGGTGCCATCGAAATTGCGCGTCGCGGCGAGATAGCGGGCGGCGCCGAGCAGCATCGCCGTGTGGCCGTCATGGCCGCAGGCATGCATGAGCCCGGTATTCCGGGATCGGTAGGGGAGGTTGGTCGCCTCCTCGATCGGCAGGCAATCCATGTCGGCCCGGAGCCCGATCGAACGCCCCGAGGCGCCGGCGCGCAGCCGGCCGACAACCCCGGTTCTGCCGATGCCAGAGGACACCTCAAAGCCGAACTCGGCGAGCTTTCGCGCGACGAAATCGGCAGTCCGCGTCTCCTCGAAGCCGAGCTCGGGATGGGCGTGAATATCGTGCCGCCATGCCGTCAGCTCGTCGTGGAATCGCGCGATATCCCCGATTATCGCCATACCCGTCTCCCGCTATTCGGAGCGTCACTTTCGCCGAGGCCGCGGTCTGTGGCAATCCGGCTCGCACATGGCGGCGAACGCGCTATAGTGACGGGAGATTTGCTTCGGGAGGAGTGACGAGCGATGGCTGCGATCAACGGCGTAGAGCTGGATTGTCTCGAAGGCGTGCGGGTGGTGGATTTTACCCAGTTCGAGGCGGGGCCGTCCTGCACCGAATCGCTGGCCTGGCTCGGCGCTGAGGTGGTCAAGATCGAGAACCCGAAGACCGGCGACCCCGGAAGGCGGCTGCGGCCCGGCCATCCCGACGACGACCCGTGGTATTTCCACCAGTTCAACGCCAACAAGAAGTCGCTGACATTAAACCTGAAATCGCCGCGCGGACTCGAAATCGTCAAGGAGATGCTGAAAAAGGCCGACATCACGGTCGAGAACATGGCCCCCGGTACGATCGAGCGGCTGGGCCTCGGCTACGACGTGGTCAAAGAGCTGAACCCGGGCATCATCTATTGCCAGGTCAAGGGCTTTGGCGCCGGCAGCCCCTACGAAAAGAACCTCGCCTTCGACATGATCGCGCAGGCCGCGGGCGGCCCGATCAGCGTCACTGGCGAGGCCGACCGGCCGCCGGTCAAGCCGGGCCCGTCTTTCGGCGACACCGGCACCGGCATGCTGATGGCGATCAGCATCCTCGCAGCATTGCGCCAGCGCGACCGCACCGGCAAGGGAAGGCGGCTGCAGGTGGCGATGCAGGATGCGATGGTCCATTACATGCGGGTGCCGTTCTCGCGCACGCAGCTCAGCGGCAAGGCGCAGCTGCGCGGCGGCAGCAGCCGGTCGAGCGCCCTCTTGGCGCCGTCGGCGCTCTATCCGTGCAAGCCCGGCGGGCCGAACGATTACGTCTATGTTTTCACCAGCCGCGCCAATCCCGAACATTGGACGCGTCTCTTGAAGGTGATCGGCCGCGAGGATCTGATCGGCGACAAGCGCTACGAGACCGGGCCGGCGCGCGGCCAGCGCGTGGATGAGGTCGACGAGCTGATCGCCGCCTGGACCCGCCAGCACACCAAGGAGGAGGCGATGAAGATCATCGGCGAGGCCGGGGTGCCGGCCGGTGCCGTGTTCGACACGCTCGAGCTCCTAAACGACCCCTCGCTCGCCGAGCGCGGCATCATGCAGGATGTCGATCACCCGACGACCGGCCATTACAAGATGCCGGCCTGGCCGGTGCGCTTCGATGGCGCGCCGCCCAAGGTCAAGCCGTCGCCGCTTTTGGGCCAGCATAATGCGGAGGTGTTGCAGCAGTGGCTCGGCATCGGCCAAGCCGAGGTCGAGGCCCTGCGCACCGAGGGGATCGTCTGACCCCGGCGGCAGAGCCGAGGTGGAGCTGCGTTTTTCCGCGCTTTGTCGCCGCCCCCGCGAACGAGCGTGTGAAACAATTCCCGAGGCGCTCGCTGCCCCGAGATCGTGCGTGCTTCGAGACGCGCCTTCGGCGCTCCTCAGCATGAGGTATCCGATTGATGATGATGAGAACATACCTCATCCTGAGGAAGCCGCGAAGCGGCTGTCTCGAAGGGCCTGCCCTCGCGAAGGCGGGGGAC
>DASYBC010000105.1:0-68120 GCA_036500965.1 Allostellaceae bacterium
GGTGGTTCTCGCAACTCCACCGTAACGCACACCTTCCCGGTGACCACCCGTCGCTCACGCGCGCGCCGGGCTCCATGTGATCGGGCATTCCACCCGACGCGCGCTCACCCCCGATTTTCCACCACGAGCGCGGACGCTAACGAGCACGAGATGGAAATCGGGCCACAAGCAAATCAGCAATCCACCGATCGAATACCGCCGGCTGGGCAAGCGCTACCAGGCGCCGATCCCGACCACCCGGCCCGGCAACCCTGCCGCTCGGCCACCGCGCCCGCCGCGCCCGCCAAAACCCCCGGCCGAGCCCGCCTGATGCTGGGAACGGGTTTGCACGGTACCGCCGGTACTCCCGCCGGTTTCGGCGCTGTACGAGTCTTAGAAACGATTTGGTGATTTCGAGGGTGTGTTTCGCCATTTGCGCACCCTCGAAAAGTCCCCGGACGGCTTCTCCCGCCCGCGGGCCGGCGAGCGGTGAACACCGGGTAAACCGTTCGCGGCAGCGCCCCCTCACGGCGCGACAACCTCCCGGCCCCGTCTGGCTTTTGCGGGTGCAGGGTCCCGGATCATCGGCGTTCGCAACAGCGCCTTCCGGGGCCCTTTTTTTGAGGCAGTGCTCACGCTTTACGAAAAATATTTTTGAGACGTTTACCCTTTCTGGCGATTGTTCAATCCGGGGGGGAATGCGTGGAGGAAGAACATGCAGGACCCAAATTGCGTGAAGAGCGGAAGGCGGGCGACGGTTGCGTTGAGTAGCATGGTGTTAGCAGCACTGATAGGAGGCTGTACGACGTATTGGGCACCAGGCCCAAACGCAGAAGGGACCTTCGCGCAGGCGAGCGCACGATGCAGGTTGCTCTCGCGAGGGATGCACGAAGATCCAGAGTACATCGAAAGCTCAAATCGAGCCCTCAGCAACACCGCATACGCTTTCTCTGTTTTGGGATCGATTGCTCAGGATGAGACCAACAAGCGGGACTGCATGGAAGCGTTGGGGTGGGAGCAAGTAAGCCAAGAGGCGCCATCGCCGGCACCCGCCCCCATCGCTACACCGATCGGACCAACCGCGCCCCCACCGAGACCGACTGTGCTTCCGACCGCCGGTTCACCCGTTTCGCCCCTCGCGATAGCCCCGGCTCCGGTGCCGATGACGCCGTGCGGCGAGGACCGCCCGTGCAATATTCAGAGCACCCCCGGCCCGAGCTGACTTGCGCTCGGATTGGTGCGGGCTATTCTCGCCCATTAGGCTCGACCATCAGCGCAGCCGTGCGATCCGCAACCGCGTCGGCTGCGGCAAGCAACACCGCATCGGCGCTATGGACATAGCGGGACGTGATCGTCTGCCCCTTGTGGCCGACAAGCGCTCCGATCGTCAGTTCCGAATACCCAAGATCGCTAGCCAAGCTTGCGAACGAGTGCCGCAACACGTGCGGCGTTATGTCGCGCGGCAACTCGCCAAGCCCCATGATGCGATCCCAAAACGACGCAAAGCCGGCCATCTCTCCCGCGCCCCGCGTCGCCGGGAACACCAGCGCCCCGGCGATCTGCGGCATCGTCCGCAGCACGTCGCACGCGGCCTGCGACAGCGGTCGCATGCTATGCCCGGTTTTGGTATCGGCCAACGTCGCGGTGCGCCGAATAAGATCAACATCCGGCCATTGCAGAGATAACGCCTCGCCGCGCCGCCATCCTGTGAGCGCGAGAAATTGCGCTGCGGCGATTGCCGGCGGCCAGATACTTTCCGCCGTCGCCTGGCGCAGTGCCGCGCCGAGCGACGCGTATTCGTCATTGCTGAGCCGTCGCGTTCGCCGGCCGTCGGCAAATCGCATAACCCCCTGCACCGGGTTGTTCGACCGCACCCCTTGATCGACGGCATAGGCGAAGATCGCGCCGAGCAATCCGACGGTACGGGTCGCGGTTCCCTTGCCACCGCTGACGCGCGCCAGCCCGCGCAGCTTCGTCTTGACCGTGGCCGCCGTCTCGCCCTCGGCGACAGCATGCATGAAGCGCTTAACATCGTCGCGGGTGATCGCGCGAACGGGCAACTTACCGAGCAGTGGCTTTATATGACGTTCAACCCGCCCGCGATCTGTGGCAAGCGTGCTTTGCTTCTTTGCTGTCCGCCGCCGCGTCAGCAACCGCCCCGCCTCGGCGTCGGTTAGGTAGGCGTCACACAATTCGCCGACTGTCTGCGCTTGGCGCGTGGCTTTCTTGGCTGCGGCAGGATCGCCGCCTTTGGCGACTTCGCCGAGGATTGCGCGGGCTTGCTTGCGCGCCGTGTCGGGCGTTAACGCGCCCAACTGGCCAATTGTTTGCCAGCGCTGGCGCCCCTCTTGGGTACGGTAGAAAACGAAAAACCGCACCGCCGCGTTGCCGCGCCGCCGTCGCGCTCCGAATCCGGGGAGCGTTGTTTCCCACAGGATCGCGTCTTCCCCCAGCTGCCGAACGTCATCGAGCCCGATCTTTGTTACCCGCTCGCTCATCCCTGCCTCCCTCGCGGGCCGATTACCGGCCGCCGATGGCAAGTAGATGGTCCCGTGGCAAGCACATGGCAAGCAACTTCGGGCAAGCAGGGGCAACTTGAAGCCGCTTGCCGCAAACCAAAACCGTCCCTATCTCGTTGAGATATATCACATACGCAAACAGGGCCAAACCGCAGCAAACCCGGCCAGTTGCCCTCCGAAGGCAGAGGTCGTGAGTTCGAATCTCGCCGGGTGCGCCAGCGTGACGAATGCGTCAGTGCTTGGTTCAACAGCCATTCGACCCCCCTATGTCCCGCCGGGAACGCTCTGGACGTCGCGGTTGTACATCGCAACCGTTCAATTTCGGTGAAAGCGGCTGGGCGAAAGCGTGATCGCCATGCTTGACCGCGAATGCCCTGGACCTCCGAGCGGAGTTGTCCGAGGCCAACGCCGCGTCATCCCCGTTGCTCCCCCATTGGCGATCACACAACCGCATATCTGTTCGATCGACCCCGAGGGCGTTGACGTTCATTCTTCATTTGCCATGGCGCTGCTCCTATCTGTAACCCGCTGGTCTTCTCCCGATCCGCAGCCATACGAACGACCTTCGCGATCGCCGGGATCGAGCATCAGGTCGGCGCACGTTCCGGTTGCGGCCTCGGCGGCGACACGATGTCGGGCCGCAGCGGCATTGCATCTACAAACTGTCCAATATTCTTGGTGAATTAACGTCGAATCTTCCTCATTGATCGGCTGAAAGGATTATGCTTCCGGAAATACTGGGTGGCAGGCGACATCATGACACGCACGGATACTGTGCTTTGGCTGCGTAAAGAAATGGAGGCCGCGGTTGGGCTGGGGCGCCCGCTGGTCGGATGTTTCGCTTGGCCAAACCCGGCCCAGGCGGACCCGGCGGAATTGAGGCGTGCGCTCGGCGAGGCCGACGTGGAGCGGGCGATTGGTCGAGCGCAGCGCCGCGGCATCGCCCTCAGCTTCGTCGCCGCGGCGATCGATGCGGCAGCAGCCGCATGCAGCGCCGGCAACGCCGGCAGCTGGATCGTCGATTTGATCGACACCCTCGACAACCTGCCGACCGGGATTCAGCCCGTCAAAAGTGCGCGGCTATAGGCGCGCCTGATCTTGCCAGATTCCGGATGGCGCTCGGGAGATGTTGCACCGGGGATTTAGCCCGGTTCCCGGCCCGGTTACGGGTCGTTCGGCCGGCGATCCCCGGGCAACGCCAGCCGATCCACCCTTGTCGTGGGTCCGCAGGCATACCACTTCGGAGATTATTGGAGGCTCGGACTGCCGCTCCCGTTGATGGCCGTTTGGATCGCAGTTGTCGCCGTCGCATCGGCCATCCGTTGAGCAGGTGGAATGAAACCACCGCCAACGTGTTGATAGAGTGTCGCAGAAAACGGTCGGCGTTTGAGCATAGCTAGACGGGTGAAGGCATGGCTAAGCCAAAGCGAGGGCGGTCCACGGCCGCCATCGATGATCATGTCGGAGCGCGCATTCGCGAGCGTCGGATCATGCTGGGGCTGACCCAGCAGCAACTGGCCGACATGATCGGAGTGACTTATCAACAGGCGCATAAGTATGAGCGCGGGATCAATCGGGTTTCGGCCGGCAGGCTGTTCGAGATCGCCCGTGCGCTGAGTGCCCCGGTCAGTCACTTCTACGAGGGGATCGGCCAGGAAGGGCCGCGCCAGATCACGCCGCATCAGCGGATGCTGCTCGAGATCGCGCGCAACTTCGCCGAGATCCGAAATGAAAAGCACCAAGAGGCGGTGAGCCAGCTCGCCCGCGCCCTGGCCAGCGGGTAAGGCCGCTGATCTGCCCACTGACCTGCTCCCGGGTAGCCCAAGCAGCGCCGCGGCCACGGTGTGCTCAGGGCGCATCGGGCAGCGGGAATTCGTTGAGATAGGGTAAATAGCCGTCTTCGACATCGACCTGCATCGCGCCGAGCAGGCGCACCAGGCCGTTGTAGAACGCGATCGTCAGGACGAGGTCGGTGACACGCTCGTCGCCCAGGCCCTGATGCAGGGCCGCGAAGGTGTCGTCCGAAATTTCGAGCTTCTCGGTCATCTCGCGTGCCGCGCACAGCACCGCCTTGGCGAGCGGATCGAGGTCGGTGGGCCGGCCCTGGGTTTCATCGGCAATTGCCCGGATATCGGCGTCGGATACTCCAAATTCGCGACTGATCCTGATGTGATGCGAATATTCATAGGCCGACCGGGTGACATAGCCGACCTGCAGGATCGCCATTTGCCGTAGTCTCGGGTCGAGGCGGCTGCCGTCGCGAATGAAGCGTGCCAAGGTGTTGAGGCTGCGCGCGGCGCGCGGGCTGTGCGCCAGCAGCCGGTAGAGATTGATGTTGCGCGCCAGCAGATCCTGGTGCTCGGGCAACAGATCGGATTTGTCGAGATAAGGCAGGCGCGCCATCGTCGTCACTCCGTTCTGCGAACGAGCTTCGCACGATAAGGCGGTCAGCCGACACGATTGCGGGCGGCGGCCCGGCCTCCCGATCGGCCGGCCTTGCCGCAGATTATGCGGCCATGGCCCGCGCGCTCTGATCAGGTGGCGAATTGCTCCTTGAAGACGCGCTCTTCGAGATTTGCCTCTCGGTCGAACAGCAGGGTCATGGCAATATCGCGATTCTCGTGGATTTCGACGCTCAGCACATCGCGCGCCTCGGTGAAATCGGCGACGGCGCTGACCGGCCGCTTATTGTTTTCGAGCGCGTCGATCCGCACCCTGGCCTGATGGCGCAGCAACGCGCCGCGCCAACGCCGCGGTCGGAACGCGCTGATCGGGGTCAAGGCGAGAACGCCGGCGCCGAGCGGAATGATCGGGCCATGCGCCGACAGATTATAGGCGGTGCTGCCGACCGGGGTCGCGATCAAGATGCCGTCCGCCATCAGCTCGTCGATGCGGACCACCCCATCGACAGTAATCCGCAGCTTTGCCGCTTGGCGGCTTTCGCGCAGCAGCGAGACCTCGTTAAAAGCCAGCGCCCGATGGCGGCCGCCCTGCTCGTCGCGCGCCGTCATCTCGAGCGGGTGGAGCACGACCGGCTGGGCCGCGGCCAGGCGCTCGTCGAGCCCGTCCGGCCGATAGGAGTTCATCAGGAAGCCGACGCTGCCGCGATGCATGCCGTAGATCGGCACCCCCTGCGGCAGAAAGCGATGCAGGGTTTCCAGCATGAAGCCATCGCCGCCGAGCGAAACGACGATTTGAGCATGGTCGGGGGCGACGCAGGGATACAGGCGGCAGAGCTCCGCCAGCGCCTGTTGCGCGGGCTCGGTGTCGGCTGCGACGACAGCGATCCGCGGGGCCGCCAGCCGCGGCGACACGGACCGCGTCACCCGCCGGTTACGCTCATATGGCGCGAGATGGCTGGCCGGTTGTGGCGGCGGTCGATGATGAAATCGTGGCCCCGCGGCTTGCGGCTTATCGCCTCACCAATCGCCGTCACCAGCGCTTCGTCGCCCTCCGATTGGCGCAGAGGGGTGCGCAAATCGGCCGCATCCTCCTGGCCGAGGCACATATAGAGCGTGCCGGTGCAGGTCAGCCGCACCCGGTTGCAGCTCTCGCAGAAATTGTGGGTCAACGGGGTGATGAAGCCGAGCCGGCGGCCGGTTTCGCGAACCGAGACGTAACGCGCCGGGCCGCCGGTGCGATAATCGCTGTCGTCGAGCGTCCAGCGCCGCTGCAGCCGGGCGCGCACCACCGACAACGGGAGATATTGGTCGAGCCGGTTCTCGCCGCCGATGTCGCCCATCGGCATGACCTCGATGAACACCAGATCGAAACCCTGGTCGCCGCACCACGCGACCAGATCGTTCAATTCGTCCTCATTGACGCCGCGCAGCGCCACAGTGTTGATCTTGACCGCGAGCCCGGCTTTCTTGGCGGCGGCGAGCCCGTCGAGCACCACCTCGAGCCGGCCGCGCCGGGTGATCTCGGTGAATTTCGCCGGGTCGAGCGTGTCGAGCGAGACGTTGATCCGGCGCACCCCGCAATCGCGCAGCTCCTCGGCATAGCGGGCGAGCTGGCTGCCGTTGCTCGTCAAGGTCAACTCGTCGAGCGCGCCGGAGCCGATATGGCGTCCAAGCGAGCGGAACAGCGCCATGATGTTGCGCCGAACCAGCGGCTCGCCGCCGGTCAGGCGCAGCTTGCGCACGCCGAGGCGGACAAAGGCGCTGCACACCCGATCGAGCTCCTCGAGGGTCAACAGCTCGGCCTTTGGCAGAAAATTCATCTCCTCCGCCATGCAATAGACACAGCGGAAGTCGCACCGGTCGGTCACCGATACGCGCAGATAGGTGATGGTCCGTCCAAACGGGTCGATCATGCTGTGCTCGTCCGCTTTCTCATCTTGTTAAGATGGGGGCGCCTTCGGCAAATGTCGCCCTCGATCTGACCGTGGGATTTTCCGGCGCTAGCCCCGCTGCTCCTGCGGAAACCAGTCGCCGAGGATCTGCTCTTCAGTGTAGCGCGCCCGCCGTAGAACGTTTGCATCCACCTCGTCGATCTCGCCGTGCTCTTCGAGGTCCGCGATTGCAAGCTCGATCCCGCGTCTGGTTTCCACCTCGACAAACTGGCCCAGCTCGGGTTTCAAACTCGGACCGTCGTCAAGGCGCCGTTGAGCTTGCAACCGAGCGAGGCGGATCGTCCGCCGCCATTCGTTCCGCGGCTCGACCGCTGGGGAATACTCCAGCTTCACCAGGTGCTGAATGATGCTGATGATGTGACTGCCGAGAGCCGAACGTTGCGACGTGCCCAAGCCCTCGATCTCCTCGGCGATGTTCTCCCAGTCGAGCTCCTGGTTCGAACCGGTGCGCGCGGTTTTCCGCACGGCTTCGCCCTGCAGTTTCGCCCAGGCGACGAAATCCTCGGCGTAGAGCCTCTTCAGATCGGTCATCGTTGCTCCCCGGGAAACCAGTCGCCGAGCACTTGCGCTTCAGTGTAGACCGTGGCCCGCAACCTCGCGACCGTTGCAGCATCGATCTCCTGATAGCGCCCGTGGTCCCTCAGCGCGAGATCGATGCCGCGCTGCGTCTGTCGCTCGAGGTCGCGGCCGAGCCCACTTCTCAGGCTGGGGCTCGCTTCCGGCAAATCCTCGATCTCGGCCCTGGCGTCCACGATCGATTCCGCCCAGCCGCGACGCGGCTCTTTCGCCGGGGAGTGCTCGAGCTTCAGGAGATGGCGGACAATCCACCGAATTTGGCTTTGCAGCTCGCGCCTGACCGATTTGCCCAAATCCTCGATCTCCTCGGCCAGGTTTTCCCAGTCCAGGCGTTGGTTCGAGCCATTGCGCGCCGCAGCGCGCAGCGCGTCGGCCTGCTGTCGGGACCAGGCCAGGAAGTCCTCGTCGTAGAGCGAGCTCGGTTGCGCCATATCGGCTCCCTTCGGGGCCATTCTAGCACAACACATCGAGCTTGCCGGCTTGCAGCGGAACCCGCCCGCGCCCATCATCGGGGGATGCAGGAATTTACCGTTCGCCCCCAGCCCGACGATCCGAGGCTCACCCGCACCGTCACCGGCATCGACCATGAAGGCCGGCTGGTCGAGACCGCCGTCGTCATGGAACGGCCGCTGACCCTGTTTTTGAACGGGCGCGAGATCGTGACGATGATGACGGTCGGCGATCATCCAGACTATCTCGCGGTCGGCTATCTGCTCAATCAGAACATGCTGCGGCCCGAGCACCGCATCACCGCGATCGATTACGATGACGAGCTCGAAACCGTGGTGGTGCGGACCGACCGCGAGACCGATTTCGAGGACAAGCTGCGCAAAAAGACGCTGACCTCGGGCTGCGCGCAGGGCACCGTGTTCGGCGATCTGATGGAGAAGTTCGAGGAGGTGCGCCTCGCCCCGGAAGCGGTGCTGCGGACCTCGTGGCTTTACGCCTTGAGCCGCAAGATCAACACCGCGCCGAGCCTCTATCTGGCCGCCGGCGCGATCCATGGCTGCGTCTTGTGCGAGGAGGATCGGCCGCTTCTCTATATGGAGGATGTCGGCCGCCACAACGCAATCGACAAGATCGCCGGCTACATGCACCTCAACGGGGTGTCGCCTGAGGCCAAGATTTTCTACACCACCGGGCGCTTGACCTCGGAGATGGTGATCAAGACCGTGCAGATGCGCATCCCGATCCTGATCTCGCGCTCAGGGTTTACCGCATGGGGCGTCGATCTGGCGCGCCAGGCCGGCCTCACCTTGATCGGCCGCGCCAAGGGCAAGCGGTTTGTGGCGCTGGCCGGCAGCGAACGGATCATCTTCGACGGCGATGTCCGGGCTGTCGAGGACGAGCATCCGCGCCTCGCGCGCAAGGCGAGCCTCGCTGAGGACGCGGCGTGAGCACCGTCGGGCTGTTGCTCGCCGGCGGCCAGTCCCGACGCATGGGCGGCGGCGACAAGGCGCTGCGCCGGCTCGGCGGCGCGACCTTGCTCGACCGCGTGGTTGCCCGGCTGCGGCCCCAGGTCGATGCGCTGGTGCTGAACGCCAATGGCGACCCGGCCCGCTTTGCCGGCTTTGGCCTGCCGCTGGTCGCCGACAGCGTCCCGGGTTTCGCCGGTCCGCTGGCGGGCGTGCTGGCTGGGCTCGACTGGGCGGCGGCGCACCAGCCGGACTGCTCCGACGTGGTTAGCGTCGCCACCGATGCGCCGTTCCTGCCCGAGGATCTCGCGGCACGGCTCGCCGCCGCTCGTGACGCGGCCGGTGCCGATCTCGCCTGCGCCGCCTCGGGCGGCCGCTCGCACCCGGTCTTCGGGTTGTGGCCGGTGCGGCTGCGCGAGGACCTGCGGCGGGCGGTCGTCGACGAGGGGGTTCGCAAAGTCGACCAATGGACCGCGCGTCACCAGCTCGTGACCGTGAGCTTCGCCAGCGAGCCGATCGACCCGTTCTTCAACGCCAACCGGCCCGAGGATCTCGAAACCGCGGCGAGCCTGCTCGGGCGGGCGCCGATGAGCTGACGGCATCAGCGGGAGATCGCCCGAGCCGGTTCCGGTGCGCGGGAACCGGCGCCGGATGGCGGCGCCATCGGTGCAGCGACAGTCCCGCCGCAGCATCGATGCTGCCGCCGATTGGCGACGCTGCCGACGAAGTTGCGGCGACGCGGATATGCTGGCAACATTAACCATGAATCGCGCGCTTGACATGCGAGTGCTGGAGCTGCTGGCGGCGCGGCTGTGCCACGAGCTGAGCGGCCCGATCGCCGCCGTCGGCAATGGCGTCGAGCTGCTCGCCGAGGGCGACGCCGATTTTGCCGGCGAGGCCATAGCGCTGGTGACGCACAGCGCGCGGCGTGCCGCCAACCGGCTGCAGTTCTATCGTTTCGCCTATGGCTTTGGCGGTGATGCCGCTGCCGGGCCGGCGCCTTATGAGCTGGCCGCGAAGGTTTTTGAGGGACTGCCGATTGCGTGCGACTATGCTGCGAGCGTTCGCGCGCTGCCGCTTGGCCGGCAAAAGCTCGGCTGCAACCTGCTGGTGGTCGGAGCCGAGGCGCTGGTCCGCGGTGGGCGCCTCGCTCTGGCTGTCACCAGCGCCGGCATGCAGCTCGACGCAACCGGCGAAACCGTCTTGTTTCCCCCGGAGCAAGCCGCGGCGCTGCGGCTCGAGCCGTCGCCCGGGGACCTGACCACACGCACCGTCAACGCCTATTTTGCCGGTCTTCTGGCCCGAGCCTGGGGCTGGCGCCTCGCCGCTGCGACAGAGCCCGGGCGAATAAGGCTCTCGTCGATCGCGTGCGCCGCCTAAGCCGCAGCGGTCCGGTGGCTCGGCGCGAGACTGTCGTGGCCGGTCCCCTGAGGGTTGACGCTGCCGTTTACCAGAGGTTCCGGCGCATCTCGCAGCACGTAGCCGCGACCCCACACCGTCTCAATGTAATGCTTGCCGCCGGTGGCTTGGGCGAGCTTCTTGCGCAGCTTGCAGACAAAGACGTCGATGATCTTCAGCTCGGGCTCGTCCATGCCGCCATAGAGATGATTGAGAAACATCTCCTTGGTCAAGGTGGTCCCCTTGCGCAGGCTGAGCAGCTCGAGGATGCCATATTCCTTCCCGGTCAGGTGCACCGGCCGATCCTCGACTTCGACGATGCGGGCGTCGAGGTTGACCACGAGCTTGCCGGTCCGGATGACCGACTCCGAATGGCCCTTTGAGCGGCGCACGATCGCATGGATGCGCGCCACCAGCTCGCGCCGGTCGAACGGCTTGGTCAGGAAGTCGTCGGCGCCAAAGCCCAGGCCCTTGAGCTTGTTGTCGAGCGCCGCCAGACCCGAGAGGATCAGGATCGGCGTGTGCACGCGCGCCGCGCGCAACCGGCGCAGCACCTCGTAGCCGTCGATGTCCGGAAGCATCAGATCAAGGAGAATGATGTCGTAGTCGTAAAGCTTGCCGATCTCCAGCCCGTCCTCGCCGAGATCGGTCGTGTCGCAAATGAAATTTTCCTTTTTCAGCATCAGCTTGATGCTGGCAGACGTGGCTAGGTCGTCCTCGACAATGAGCACACGCATGATCGCCTCCGGGGGGTTTGCCGGCAACCCACGCCGGCGTCGTCGTGGTTAATCATCACCCTAAGTCGTTAACATATCGTTTCCCGAGAACTCCAGCACGACACACCCTAAAAAATCTGCCGGCTGGTAGTCGCGGCAACGCGGGGATGATCTGATAACCATGGTCATCTGATCACTCGGTCGAGCCCGCGCCACGGTGAGAAGTACGCAGGTTTAGTGCCGAATTGTCCCCCGCCCCGTTTGCGAAAATGTCCCGGCGGGTAGGACAACAATGGGGCGGTGACCGAATGTTGCGATGACCGCGTGCCCAGAACGCGAAAGATCCTGAATTGTTCGCGTCGGCGGGGTGAACGCCAGCCCTCTCTTGCGGGTCAAGGTAAACCTCCGGCTTTTCTCGGGTCACCTTAGCCTCGGGCGGCACACATAAATGTGAGCTGGTTCACACCGGACCGCGAAAAATTAACATTGCCGAGAAATTGACATTGTTTGCGTCGTGCCGGGGCGGCAGGTCCCGACCGAGCCGGGGCAAGCCGGCGAGAGCGGCGAAAGCCTGCTTTCGCCGCCACACCTTGAACGACGCGGCGGCGCTCTCCCTCGCGGCGACCGCGCGATGAGGGCGGTCAGACGTCGAGATTGGCGACCGAGAGCGCGTTCGTCTGGATGAAATCGCGACGCGGCTCGACCACGTCGCCCATCAGGGTCGAGAAGGTTTCCTCAGCCGAGTCGGCATGGCTGACCTTGACCTGGAGCAGCGCGCGGGCCTCGGGGTTGAGGGTAGTCTCCCATAATTGCTCCGGGTTCATCTCGCCCAACCCCTTATAGCGCGTCACCTCGATGCCGCGGCGGCCCAATTCCATGATCGCTTCGACCAGGCTGACCGGGCCGGCGATCGGCACAGTCTTATCGCGCGCATCGAGCCGGCCTGAGCCGGCAAAGGTCAGGCGCAACGCATCGCCCTCGGCATCGAGCCGGCGCGCCTCGGCGCTGCGCAGCAAGGCCGCATCGATCAGGCGGCGCTCCTCGACACCCTGACGGCTGCGGCGCAGCACCAATCCTTCACCGGCAATGACCGAGCCTTGCCAGCTGCGCTCGTGCTCGGGGGCAAGGCGGTTCAGGCGCTCGGCGGTGCGGTGGACGGCTTCGATCGCGCGGTTCGGATCGGCCAGCAGCGACGGCGACAGCGCCCCGGCGATCGCCGCCTGCTCGACCACCGCGATGTCGCCGACCTTCGCCGCCAGAACCTGCAGCGAGCGGCGCTGGGCCCGCGCCTCCTCGGACAGCGCGCGCAGATCGAGGCCGGCGCGCTCGACCCCGTCATGCTGGGTGAACACCGCGTCGCGCAGCGCCGCCTCGACGCAATAGGCCTCGAGCGCCGGATCGTCCTTCAGATAGACCGCCTTTTGATTGCCGCGCTGCAGCCGGTAGAGCGGCGGCTGGGCGATGTAGAGAAACCCCTTGTCGATCAGGCTCGCCATCTGCCGGAAGAAAAAGGTCAACAGCAAGGTGCGGATATGGCTGCCGTCGACATCGGCGTCGGTCATGATGATAATACGGTGATAGCGGGCCTTTTCCGGGTCGAAATCCTCGCTGCCGATGCCGGTGCCAAGGGCGGCGATTAGGGTCCCGATCTCGGCCGAGCCCAGCATCTTGTCAAAGCGGGCGCGCTCGACATTGAGGATCTTGCCCTTGAGCGGCAGGATCGCCTGAAAGCGCCGGTCGCGGCCCTGCTTGGCCGAGCCGCCGGCGCTGTCGCCCTCGACGATGAACAATTCGCTCTTGGCCGGATCGCGCTCCTGGCAATCGGCGAGCTTGCCCGGCAGGTTGGCGACGTCGAGCGCCCCTTTGCGCCGGGTCAGGTCGCGCGCCTTGCGCGCCGCCTCGCGTGCAGCCGCCGCCTCGACCACCTTGGCGACAATCTTTTTGGCCTCGGCCGGGTGCTCCTCAAACCATTGGGTCAGCTTGTCGGAGACGATGGCCCCAACCGCCGGGCTCACCTCGGAGGAGACCAGCTTATCCTTGGTTTGCGAGGAAAATTTCGGGTCGGGCACCTTGACCGAGAGGACACAGGTCAGGCCCTCGCGCATGTCCTCGCCGCTGAGCGTCACCTTTTCCTTTTTGGCGATGCCGCTGTCATTGGCATAGGCGTTGACGCTGCGGGTCAAAGCCGCGCGAAACCCAGCCAGATGGGTCCCGCCATCGCGCTGCGGAATGTTGTTGGTGAAACACAGCATCGTCTCGTGATAAGTGTCGGTCCACTCCATCGCGACTTCGAGCAGGATTTCATCGCGCTCGCCGCGGACTGCGATCGGCGGTGCGTGCAGCGGCTGCTTGGAGCGATCGAGATAGCGGACAAAGGCTTCGAGCCCGCCCTCGAAATGCAGGGTGACGCTCTTCGGCTCGACACCGCGCGCGTCGTTCAGCACCAGGGTCACCCCGCTGTTCAAAAAGGCCAGCTCGCGCAGCCGGTGCTCGAGGGTGGTGAAGTCGAACTCGGTCCGGGTGAACGTCTCGGTGCTTGGCAGAAACGTGATCTCGGTGCCGGTGGCCGGTCCGTGGCGGGTTGATCCATCAGGCCAAGCCGGCGCCGGCCCGATTTCGGCGAGCGGCGCCTCGGGAACGCCGTCGCGAAACCGCATGAACCACTCCGAGCCGCCGCGAAACACCCGCAGCTCGAGGCGCGAGGAGAGGCCGTTGACCACCGAGACCCCGACGCCATGCAGCCCGCCCGACACCTTGTAAGCGTTCTGGTTGAATTTACCGCCGGCATGGAGGTGGGTCATGATGACTTCGGCGGCCGAGACCCCTTCCTCGTCGTGGATGCCGACCGGGATGCCGCGGCCGTTGTCGGTCACCGTGACCGAGCCATCGGCGTTCAGGCTCACCACGACCGTGTCGCAATAGCCGGCCAACGCCTCGTCGATCGCGTTGTCGACGACTTCGTAGACCATATGGTGCAGGCCGGAGCCGTCGTCGGTGTCGCCGATATACATTCCCGGCCGCTTGCGCACGGCGTCGAGCCCGCGCAGGACCTCGATCGACTGCTCGTTATAAGTCTCGTCGGCGCCGCTGCCATGAGCCTCGCCATTCCCGGCGCTTGCCGCGGCAGCTTTGGTGTCGGGGTTGCCGGAGATCGGCGGCTGCCGAGGGCCTCCGCCGGCCGGCACATGCGGATCGGGTGTGGGGATGTTTGCCATGTCCTTCGTAATTCGAGCCTCTCTGGGTCAAAAAGCAGTTGTCGCCAAGGTCCCGCTGTGGACCGAGAAGAACTGAGCACGCGACCGCAGCGACGCGAACAGCGCCGCGTCGGTGCCGGTCAGCCAGGCCTGGCTGGACAGCCGGCCGATCGCCTCGAATAGCGCTTCGCGCCGGCTCGCATCGAGATGGGCGGCGACCTCGTCGAGCAGCAGCAGCGGCGGCTCGCCGCGCAACGCCCGCTGCAGCCCGGCATGCGCCAGCAGGATCGAGATCAGGAGAGCCTTCTGCTCGCCGGTCGAGGCTCCGGCCGCCGCAATCCCGCTTTGCGCCAGGCTGACGGCGAGATCGGAGCGGTGCGGGCCGATCGCCGCACCCCCGGCGGCCGCATCGCCGCGCCGCGCCGCGGCGAGCGCTGCGGCGAATCTCGCCTCGGCAGCAAGCGCCGGCATCTGGTCCAGCCATTCCTCGACGACGCCGAGAAGGCCGAAGCCGGCGCGCGGAAACGGCCCATCGGCCGCGGCACAGGCGCGGTCGAGCCGCTCTACCGCATCGCGCCGCGCCGCCGCAACCGCCACACCTTGCGCCGCCATGACCGCTTCGAGCGCCGAGAGCCAACCGGGATCGGCCGGCCGATCCCCCGAGACGCCGGCGCGCAGCAGCTGCGAGCGCTCGCGCAGCGCCTGCTCATAGGCCCCCACCCGCGCGGCATGGGCCGGGTCGAGAACCAGCACCAGGCGATCGAGAAACCGGCGCCGGCCGCCGGGCCCATCGAGAAACAGGCGGTCCATCGCCGGGGTCAGCCACACGACGCCAAGCCGCTCGCCAAGCAGCGCCTGGCTGCGCGCCGGCTCGCCATCGATGCGCACGATCCGGCGGTCGCCCGCCGCGCGTTCGCGGCCGGTGCCGATCCGCAGGGCGCCATGGCGGACCGCCACATCTGCAGCCACCGCCCAACCCCGGTCCGCGGCCTCCTGCGCATTTTCGCTTGGCGCTGACCGCCGGTCGATCTCGGTCAGCTTGGCACCGCGCAATCCGCGGCCGGGCGCCAGAAACGACACCGCTTCGAGCAGGTTGGTCTTGCCAGCGCCGTTCGGGCCGGTCAGCACCACCGGGTCGGTCGCCAGGCTGAGGCTGGCCCGGCGATAATTGCGGAAATCGGTCAGCACCAGCCGGGTCAGGCCGACGCGCCAGCCCGGCGCGTCTGCCGTAACGGCGTCGGCGCTGCGGCCCGTATCGCTTGCGAAAAGCTCTATGGCCGCGCCGCGGGAAGGCTTCAACAAGGCGCGATCCATGCGTATTATATGGGGTCGAGCGCCCCTCTTATCTACCCGCGCGACCTTGCCGCGGGCCGCCCCAAGCCTCAAACCCGCATCGGCATCAGCACATAGAGGGCGCTCGGATCGGCACGATCGCGCACGATGGTCGGCGAGGCCGAGTCCGACATCTCGAATTGCGCGCCCTCGCCCTCGATCTGCGCGGCAATATCCAACAGGTACCGGGAATTGAAGCCGATTTCGAGCGGGTCGGCGAGATAGGTTGCGTCGATCTCCTCGACCGCGGTGCCGTTTTCGGGGCTCGTCACCGACACCGCGAGGCTGCCGCCATTGGTGCCGGGGACGATCGCGAGCTTGACCGCCCGGCTCTTCTCGCTCGAGATCGTCGAGACCCGATCCACCGCTTCGGCGAAGTCCTTGCATTTGACCTCGAGGATCTTGTCGTTGTTGGAGGGGATCACCCGGTCATAATCGGGAAAGGTCCCGTCGATCAGCTTGGAGGTCAGCACCGCGGCGCCGTCCTGACCCGACCCGCTGAGGGCAAAGCGGATCTTGGTCTCGCTCAGCGCCACCTCGATCTCGTCCTCGCTCTCTTCGACAAGCTTCCTCAGCTCTATGATTGTCTTGCGCGGCACGATGATGCCCGGCATCCCGGCCGCGCCCTCGGGCATGACCATTTCCACCCGGGCGAGCCGGTGCCCGTCGGTCGCGACCGCGCGGATCACCGGCACCTCGTTATTCTTGGTCACGTGCAGGTAGATGCCGTTCAGATAGTACCGCGTCTCCTCGGTCGAGATCGCAAACCGGGTGCGGTCGACCAGGATGCGCAGCTCGGCGGCGGTCACGGTAAAGCTGTGCCCCAGCTCGCCGCTCGCCATCACCGGATAGTCCTCGGGGGGCAGGCACGCCAAGGTGAAGGTCGAGCGGCCGGAGCGCAGCACCATCGCGTTGCGTTCGCCGCTCGCCTCGATCTCGATCTGGGCGCCCTCGCGCAATTTGCGGACGATATCGTAGAGCGTGTGCGCCGGCGCCGTGATGCGCCCGGCGCGCTCGACCTGGCCCGGCACCCGCTCGGCAATCTCGAGATCCATGTCGGTGGCGCTGAGCGCCAGCATCCCGGCGCCGCTCGCGGACTGGCCGGCGGCATCGGCCTGCAGCAGCACGTTCGACAGAATCGGGATCGTGTTGCGCCGTTCAACGACGCTTTGAACATGCCCCAGCGCCTTGAGAAAAGCGCCCCGTTCGATGGTCAGCTTCATGTTGGCTACACGCAGGTTGGCGGACCGGCTGGCATTGACCGGATGCCCAGCCGATGCCCCCGTCTTCTAGCCCGGAGGGTCGGGAGGCGGGGCGTCAGCATAGCATAAACCGGCCTCGGCCTCAGCACCCGGTTTCGCGGCCATCAAAGGGCGGCCGGTCGCCGCCCCGCGGCTCAGCTTTCCAGCATCCGGCGCAACAGCTCGACATCCTCGGCGAGCACTGGATCGGTCAGCATCAGCTCGTCGATCTTACGCACCGCGTGGATCACGGTGGTGTGGTCGCGGCCGCCGAATTTGCGCCCGATCTCGGGCAGCGACCGGGTCGTCAGGCGCTTGGCCAGGTACATCGCGACCTGGCGCGGCCGGGCGACGATGCGCGCCCGCCGATCGGAGGTCATCTCGGCCAGCCTGACGTTGAAATGCTCGGCGACCCGGCGCTGGATCTCGTCGATTGTCACCCGCCGCTCATGCGAGCGTAAGAGGTCATGCAATTCCTCCTGCGCGCTTTCGAGCGTGATGTCGCGCCCGACCAGCTCCATGTTGGCGATGATCCGGTTCAAGGCCCCCTCAAGCTCGCGCACATTCGAGGTGATCTTGTGGGCCAGGAACTCCATAACCTTCGGCGGAATGCGCAGGTTGCTCTGCTCCGCCTTCGACTGCAGGATGCCGAGGCGCAATTCATAGGTGGTCGGGTGCAGATCGGCGACGAGCCCCCAGCCAAGGCGCGAGCGCATGCGCTCTTCGAGACCCTCGAGGTCGGACGGCGATTTGTCGGCCGAGATCACGATTTGGCGGTTCTGGTCGACCAGCGCGTTGAAGGTGTGGAAAAACTCTTCCTGGGTTGATTCCTTGCCGCTGATAAACTGAACATCATCGATCATCAATAAATCGACCGAGCGAAACTCCTCCTTAAAGTCCATTGTCGATTTGAACCGCAATGCCCGGATGAACTGGTACATGAACTTCTCGGCCGAAAGATAAATGACCTTGCGGCCGCAGGCGTGCTTGCGGACATGCCAGGCGACCGCATGCATCAGATGGGTTTTGCCGAGCCCGACCCCGCCATACAGAAACAGCGGGTTGAACGGCACCGTGCGCACCGGGCTGGCGCAGGCTTCGGCGACCCGCCGAGCCGCGGCATGGGCCAATTCGTTGGGCTTGCCGACGACAAAATTCTCAAAGGTGAAGCGCCGGTCGAGCCCCGCGGGTTGCGCCTTGTCATCGCCCGCATCGAGGGCTGCGGCCGGGTCGGGCGGGGGTCGGTTTCCCATGAGATCATCGCCGCCGGAGACGCTGCCGGAGAAATCGGCCGATCCGGGCGCGTGCGGCCCTGGCGCCACGACCACCGAAACCCGTTTCACCTGCCGGTTCTCTGCCCGCCACAGCGCCAGGATCCGATCGGCGTAATGCGAGGCGACCCAATCGCGCAAAAACCGCGCGGGTGCGGCGATCACCGCCTCGCCGCCATCGACGCGCTGCACGCGGATCGGGACCAGCCAGCTGCGGTAGGCGGTCTCCCCAACCTCCTGCTTGAGCTGACCGAGAACTCGGCTCCACTCGGATTGCGGCGTTGCGCCCCACTGGGAGGGCGACGTCGTCGCCGTAGCTTGGATTTTCGCGATTTTGGGTGTCGCGTTTTTGGCTGTCGTGTTTTGGCTCGTCTCGTTTTCGCCACTCTCTGCTTGAGCTGTTCCTATCACCACCGCATCCCCCGCTCAGGACGGCAGCACCGCCCGGTTCCACGCCGGCAAGCTTTACTGATTCGTATGATAATATCCGGCCCCTTTACCGTCGGCGCTGTGCCGACGACGTCTTCCTCTGTTTAGCCGGTTATTTGCCCAGTCCCGGGGCAAACGGCATTTGTTTTGCCCGCACCCGCGATTTACAGGACACCGTTGTGTTGTTGGCCGCTCGATACAGGGATGCTAGCTTACGTATCCAAACGATGACAACCCGTCCGAAAAGGGAACGCTAAAAGAATTTTTTATGCGATTGCGATGGTCCCTCGGCGCGGCGCCACCCCCTGCTCCCAACCCGATCGCGGCCTATCCCGATTTGCGGCCTATGGCGGGGCGGCGCCGGCGCGCCCTATTGCGCCAACCCGAGACGGGATGGCATCGCCCCACTAGAGGTGGTTGATCCGGGCGGCGAGGCGCGACAGCTTGCGTGCGACCGTGTTCTTGTGCAGCACACCCTTGGTGATCGCCCGGTGCAACTCGGGCTGGGCCACCTGAAAAGCCGACTGTGCGGCGGCCCGGTCGCCAGTGGCGATCGCGGTCTCGACCTTTTTGACAAAGGTGCGCACCCGGCTGATCCGGGAGCGGTTGATTGCCGTGCGCTTCGCCGTCTGGCGGATGCGCTTTTCCGCTGATTTGTGGGTGGCCATGCTCGGTTCGCCCCGGTGAAACAAGGCGGCTTTTCTATAAGGGGGGCGCAGTTGCGTCAACTGCGAAGCCCCGACTGGCGAGCCCGGCGGTGAGAGAGGCCGTCAACAAAGGCTCGCCGCCGCCAGCCAATCGCGATATCCTAATGGTGCGGGCCAGTAGACGACTCCCGTCTGTTGGTTGAATCGCACCACCAATGTATCAATCTGGTGGGCCGATTCACGGAACGCTTGGCAATCGAGCGGTTCGACCGGACCACTAGCGTGCCGCACCGGCGGCCGCGCAACAAGCTGCGCAGCAACGCGGCAACCGACAAGGAGAACGATCATGGCCTACGGCGTCCAGCATGTGCACCTGAAGACCCGCGATCCCAAAGCGACCATGCAGTTCTACGTCGATAATTTCGGTGCGACCCTCAAGGCCGAGATCCCGGGCCGCGGCTTCCGCCTCGATCTGCACGGGCTGCAGCTCAACATCACCACCCTGATCGCCAGCCAGAGCCACGAGCAGCATTACGGCATCGAGCACATCGCGGTCGATACCGACGACTATGCCGGGACGGTCGAGCGCATGCGCAAGAACGGCGTGCATATCCTCGAGGAGATGGCCCCCAACAACGGCCGCCGGGTGTGTTTTATCGAAGCGCCCGACGGCGCGCAGATGGAACTGATCGAAAAGGTCTGAGCCCGACCCAGGCGCCAGCAGCGCGCAAAAAAGGAGCCGGGCATGGCGCTCAAAGACCAGATCGCGCTCGGCATGGCGCTGCCCCACCGCTCGCCCGAGCCGATCGACATGTCCGCGGTGCGGGTTGTGGCGCAGCGCGCCGAGGCGCTCGGCTTCCGCGACCTGTGGGTGACCGAGAACACGCTCGACCACGTCTTCTGCTTCGACCCGGTAGTGGTGCTGACCTATGCCGCCGCGCTCACCACACGGGTCCGCCTCGGCGCCTCGGTGGTGGTGCTGCCGGTGCATCACCCGGCCCATGTCGCCCACCAATGGGCGAGCCTCGATTATGTCAGCGGCGGCCGGGCGATCCTCGGCGTCGGGCTCGGCCGCGACCATCATTACGAACAGTTCGGGGTTTCGCGCGAGCGTCGGGTGACGCGGTTCCGCGAGGAGATAGCACTGATCCGCGCGCTATGGGCCGAGCCGCGGGTCGATTATCGCGGCAGCCTCTACCAGCTCGACGGCGGCACGATGCGCCCGAAGCCGGTGCAGCAGCCGCGTCTGCCGATCTGGATGGGGGTCGGCCATCCCGACGCGGTGCGCCGCGCCGCCGTGCTCGCCGATGGCTGGATGGGCTCGGGCGGGTCGAGCATCGCGGCGTTTGCCCGCTCGGTGCCGATCCTGCGCGAGGCCTTGGAAAAAGCCGGGCGCGACCCGGCCGGGTTCCCGGTCTCGAAGCGGTTGTTCATGGCCGTCGACGAGCGCCCCGAGGTGGCGCGGGCCGAGCTCAACCGCTGGTTCACCGAGGTCTACCACAACCCCGAGGGGACCGACGCCTCCGGCGTCCACGGCACCCCCGAACAGGTGCGCGGGCGGCTCGAAGAGATCGTGGCGATGGGCGCCAACCACCTGCTGCTGAACCCGGTCTCACGCTACGCCGAGCAGGTCGAAGCGCTGGCCGCGGTCGCCGGGCTGCGCTGAGGGCACATTCCGCCAAATCTGACCGTCATTCCCGCGAAGGCGCAGGCGGCTGCCCCAGAAAGTTTTGCGTCGCCAAAATGAGGACAGGTTCTCCCCGTCTCGTCTTGACCGGGCTTGACCCGTGGGCCTTCAGCCCACGGACTTGATCCGTGGGCATCCACATCTTTGGCCGCCGGAAGAGAGGACGTGGATACGCGGGACAAGCCCGCGCAAGGCGAGGTAAAATCTCATTCCGCTAGCCGGGTTGGATGTTGGTTCCGGCCAGGCGTTGAAGTCGAGGAACATTGCCAATGTCGTCATTGCCTTCCGATCGGGTCAAGGAGCAGGTCGCCGCCCATTGGGACCGCCGGGCGGCGCATTTCGACGAAGATTTCGGCCACAGCATCCGCACCCCGGCCGAGCGCGCCGCCTGGGACCGCATTTTTGGCCTGGTGCTGCCGGGCAAGGGCGCCCTCGATGCGCTCGATCTCGGCTGCGGCACCGGGTTTCTGAGCCTCGAGCTGGCGGCCCGCGGGCACCGCGTGACCGGGGTCGATTTCGCGCCCTCGATGATCGCGCGGGCCGAGCGCAAAGCCGCCGAGCGCGGCCTCGGGATCCGCTTCGAGCAGGCCGACGCCGAGCAGCTGCCGTATTCGCCGGAGAGCTTTGACCTGGCGATCAGCCGGCATGTGCTGTGGACCTTGCCGCACCCCGAGGCGGCGATCGAGGAATGGCTGCGCGTGCTGCGGCCGGGCGGGCGGCTCGTGATCATCGACGGCGCCGTGCTCGACGGCAGCGACCGTACCAAGGGCGCGCAGCCGGGCTGCCAGGAGAACGCCCGCACCAGCCCCGAATACGCGGCGGTCGGCGACCGTCTGCCGTTCCTCGGCGGCCGCCCGCGCGAGGAGATCGAAGAGCTGCTGCGCGCGCACGGCCTCACCGATGTCCAAGGCGACCCGCTGGCCGACCTGATCGAGGCGCAGGTGCGACGCATGGTCGAGGAAGGGCTCGAACCGCGCCGCCGCAACCGCTACGTCGTCTGGGGCAAAGCCCCCCGCTGAAGCCCCGCCATGCACCAAAGCCGCGAGATTTGCTGACCCTGCCCGCCGGCGATGCCAAAGGTTAATACCAAAGGAGTAGACGGCCCCGGAAATCGCCGGTTTAATACCGCCCAGAAAAACCGCAAACAGGGATTGGGCCGATGCAGAACCTTACGCTCGGCCGGCTCTTGGTGCCGCTCGCGGCGGTGCTGGCGGCGGCAACCCTGGCGCCGTTAAGCGGCGCCGCGGCAGCCTCATTGGAGCCGGAGACGGTCCTGTACAGCTTCTGCGCGCGGGGTGGGAAGGCCTGCACCGATGGCGCGGGTCCCCTCGCCGGCCTAATCATGGATGCGGTGGGGCACCTCTACGGCACGACGCCGAGGGGCGGCGCTCACAATGGGGGCACGGTATTCGAGCTGACCCCCAACACCGCCAAGACCAAATGGACCGAGACGGTAATTTACAGTTTTTGCGCCCAGCCCGCGTGCACCGACGGCGAGCTTCCCGAGGCCGGCCTAGTCATGGATGCGGCGGGGCACCTCTACGGAACAACCTTCACGGGTGGCCGCGTTAAGGGAACGGTATTCGAGCTGACCCCGAACGCTGCCAAGACCAAATGGACTGAGACTGTGCTGTACAGCTTTTCCGGCAGCACCGATGGTTTAGGCCCTGTCGCCGGGCTACTTATCAACCCGGCGGGGCGCCTCTATGGCACGACCGACGGCGGCGGCGCTCGTAACGCGGGCACGGTGTTTGAGTTGGCCCCCAACGCCGCAAAAACCGAATGGACCGAGACGATACTATACAGCTTTTGCTCTGAGGGCGGCCTCATCTGCACCGACGGCGAACGGCCTCGCGCCAGGCTGATTACCGATGCGTCAGGGCGCCGCTATGGCACAACGTCCCTAGGCGGCGCCCATTACAACGCGGGGGTGGTATTCGAGCTGACCCCGAACGCCGCCAAGACTAAGTGGACCGAGGCGGTGCTCTACAGCTTTTGCGCGCGAGGCGAAGGTGAGAGATGCACCGACGGTGCCAGCCCTTACGCTGGCCTGATCATGGACGCATCGGGAGACCTCTATGGCACGACGTTCGGGGGCGGGGGGCCTAGCGGTGGGGGCTCGGTGTTCGCACTGACTCCTAATGCGGCCAAGACCAAATGGACCCAGACGGTCCTGTGCGCGAGTTGCGGAGGCTCTTCCGGACTGATCATGGATCGCGCGGAGCACCTCTACGGCACGACCGAGATCGGCGGCCCGCATGGCGGTGGTACGGTGTTCGAGCTGGCCCCGAACGCCGCTAAGACCA
Organism: Allostellaceae bacterium; assembly: GCA_036500965.1. Classification (GTDB taxonomy): domain Bacteria; phylum Pseudomonadota; class Alphaproteobacteria; order ATCC43930; family CGMCC-115725; genus AP-15. The sequence goes on from DASYBC010000105.1 coordinate 23,065, forward strand.
AATGGACTCAGACGATTCTATACAATTTCTGCGCGCGCAGTGCCAGCGGCGTGAGCTGCGCCGACGGCCAGAGCCCTTTCGCGTATGCCGGGCTGATCATGGACGCCTCGGGCCGGCTCTACGGCACGACCGCCGGCGGCCGCGCCCATGCCGAAGGAACGGTGTTCGAATTGCCGTAATCGAGCCTTCGCCCGCAAGCGCCTGGAGCAACTCTGACAAACGAGACCCACCGAAGTTTCCACACCGGCGAAGGCCGGTGCCCATGGCTGACATGGGTCCCGGCCTGCGCCGGGAAGGCGAGAATGGTTAGGCTACGGTTATAGCGTTGGGTTGTTCTGCCAGCTCACCGCGGGGATTCCAAGGGGCCGCCTGAGGCGGCCGGCGGACTTTTGCCTGGGTACAATTTCCGGGGACGCCGCTCGGCGGCTTGATTTGTCAAAACAGGCGCCGAGCATGACCCGACTATCCATTCCTGCGGCGCGCCAAACGGCGCGGCGATCGATCAGGCTCCTTGACGGCCATCGCGGATCTATCGCGTGACCTTCGTCGATTGGGCGGGGCTGGCCGGGGCGACGTTTGCCGCGGCGCTGCTGCAGGCGGCGGGCGGCTTCGGCTTTGCCGTGGCGGCGGCGCCGCTCTATCTGATCGTGGTCGAGCCGCAGCGCGCGGTGCAGCTGGTCGTCATTCTCTCGACCGCCTTGTGCCTCGCCGTGCTGCGCCGGCTGTGGCGGGCAGTGGCGCCGCTGCTGTTCGCGCGATTGGCCGTGGGCAGCCTCGCCGGGCTGCCGATCGGCCTCGCCGCCTTTCGCTATGCCGATCCGCGGGTCGTGCAGCTGGCGGTCGGCGCGGCGATCCTGGCCTTCGCCTTCCTCTACGCGGTGTTGCGCCGCCGCCGGCGCGGCCTCGGGCGGGGCCTTGTCGCGATGACCCCGCTGCGCGATCTCGCCGTCGGCATGGTGTCGGGTGTCGCCACCGCCCTCGCCGGCATCTCCGGGCCGCCGGTGGTGATCTACCTGCTACTCGCCGAGGCGCCGCCGCGCATCGTGCGCGCGACCTTGCTGGCGTTTTTTGCGCTGGTGTATGCCGCGACCCTCGCCGCCAACGCCGCGACGATCGGCGTCCCAGCACAAACCTGGCTGGCGGCTGCCATCCTGATCCCGTTCGCGGTGGTCGGCGGGCTGGTCGGCCGGCCGCTCGGCGACCGTCTCGGCGCCGGCGCTTTTGCCGCCCTGGCGATCGGGGTGCTGGCCGCAGCCGGGCTCTATACAATCGCCGCGGCCGCGGGGCTGGTGGGCGGTCGGCCATGACTCGCGCATCCCGATCGCACCCCGGGTGCCGCCTGCGGACATAGACTAGTGACGGCGACGCCGCCATCGAGTACTATGCCCTACCCTCGCCCGGAGCAGCCGATCCCTCTGCGGGCCTGCCGCGATGGGGTGGCCCCATTTGCTCTGCCTTTGTGCGCGACATGGCAAATACTCAGGTGCGATCATGATCGGCCCGCCGGGATTGCCCAAATATGGACGCCGCGTTTTCTCATTCGCCGCCGCTACGCCCCGTCGTTCCCGCCAGCGCCAGAATGCCTGGAAATGGATGACCGGGCTTTATCTGGCCGGGGTGCTGGCGCATTTCAGCCATCACATGGTTTTTGATTTCGTCCAGGGCGACCCATCATTCGGCGCGGCATTGACCAGCGCCCCGGTCAGCCTGGTCTGGCCGGCCGATTTGATCGGCACCCTGATCTCGATGAGCTGAGGCGGGCCGAGCGCCATCGCGGCCCCTCAATGGGCCGCGCCGGTTTCGCCATCTGCCGCTCTTGCCGCTGCCGGTACGAGCCGACACAATGCCGCGAGCGCATCAGGGGGGCACGATGGAGCGGATCGCGCAATCGCCGCTGGCGGTCTATCAGGCATATCTCGATCGCGGCGAGCTCGCCTATCAGTGGAGCCTCGAGGCGAGCCGCGCGGTGTTCTACCCGCGGCTGATCTGCCCCTATACCGGCAGCGAGCGCCTCGAATGGCGGCTGAGCGCCGGGCTCGGCACGGTCTACGCGACCACGGTCACCCACCCGCGCGACGGCGCCCCCTATAACGTCGCGCTGATCGACATCGATGAGGGCTTTCGCCTGATGAGCCGGGTCGAGGACATCGCCCCCGACGCGGTCGCGATCGGCATGCGCGTCAAGTTTCGCCTCCATCGCCCCGGCGGCGACGAGCCGCCCTACCCGGTCTTCGTTCCGGTGGCCACCCCCACCCTTCCCTCCCCCGGGCCCGCGGGGGGCGCGTGATGGGCGGCTTGCAGCGCGGCAGCGCCGCGATCGTCGGCGTCGCCGAATCCGATTTGGGCGCGGTCGCCGCCGAGATCAGCCCGATCGATCTGATGGCCCAAGGCATCCATCGCGCCCTCGCCGATTGCGGGCTCGCCCTCAAGGATGTGGACGGGCTCGTTTGCGCCACCGCGCAAAGCCGCACTTCGGGCCTCAACCTCGCCGAGTATCTCGGGATCTCGCCGGCCTTTATCGACACGACGATCCTCGGCGGCTCGTCCTTCATGTTTCATGTGGCGCATGCCCAGATGGCGCTGCAGCTCGGGCTGTGCCAGGTCGCGGTCATCGCCTATGGCTCGACCCAGCGCACGATTGGCCGCCGCCACGCCTCGGTGCACGAATACAATCCCTACGAAACCCCGTTCCACCCGTTTCTGCCGTCCACCGCCTATGCGCTCGCCGCCTCGCGCCATATGCACCAATTCGGCACGACCCGCGAGCAATTGGCCGCGGTCGCGGTGGCGGCGCGGCAATGGGCGCTGCTGAACCCGGTCGCCTGGGAAAAAAAGCCGCTCTCGGTCCCGGAAGTGCTGGCGGCGCGGATGATCAGCTACCCGTTTACGGTGCGCGACATCTGCCTCGTCACCGACGGCGGCGGTGCCGTGGTCATGACCACTGCCGAGCGCGCGCGCTCGCTCAAAAAACCGCCGGCCTATGTCTTGGGTTGCGGGCAGGCGATCACCCACGCCAACATTTCGAGCATGCCCGATCTGACCGTGACCGGCGCGTTGGCCTCGGGCAAGGCCGCCTACGACATGGCAAAGCTCGGGCCCGGCGACATCGACGTGCTCGAGCTCTACGACGCCTTCACGATCAACACGATCCTCTTTCTTGAAGATCTTGGCTTCTGCGCCAAAGGCGAAGGCGGTCGGTTTGTCGAGGGCGGCCACATCGCGCCCGGCGGCGGTCTGCCGGTCAACACCAATGGCGGCGGGCTTTCCTACTGCCATCCCGGAATGTACGGGTTGTTTCTGCTGATCGAGGCGACCCGCCAGCTGCGCGGCGAGTGCGGCGCCCGCCAGGTCGCGGGTTGCGAAACCGCGATCGCCCACGGCAATGGCGGCGTCCTCTCCTCGCAGAGCACCGTGATCCTCGGGGTCGAAGCGACGGTATAATCCGAGCAATAAGGCAACGAGCCAGCGAGCGGCCGAGTTTGTGGCTCTGCGCCATCGAAGCACACCGACGACTCGGTCCCGGCTTTTTGGAAGCGGCCGATGAAGGCGGTCCCAATCGCCGTCACCGGCTAATCCAATGCCCTGCCGGACCTGCGATGACGGGTCTGCGGGCGGACGCGCCGGCGAACCGCTAGGCGGGGCTGATCGTTAGCGGCGATGATGAAGGATGACCCAGGCGAATTTCCGTTGCCGCTTGACACCGCGCCGATGGAAGCGCGGCTTGTCGTCGAGCTGCCGGCCGAGCCCGGCTGGCAATTCGAGCCCAAATGGGACGGGTTCCGCTGCCTCGCGTTTCGCGCCGGCGACCGGGTCGAGCTGCGCGCCAAATCGGGAAAGCCGCTCGCCCGCTACTTTCCCGACATCGTGGCGCTGGTGCGCGGCGCGAAGCCCCGCCGTTTTGTGCTCGACGGCGAGTTGGTCGTCCCGATCGGCGAGGGCTTGTCGTTCGACGCGCTGCAGCAGCGCCTGCATCCGGCCGCGAGCCGGGTACGCAAGCTGGCGGCCGAGACGCCGGCGGTGCTGATCCTGTTCGATCTGCTGGCAACGCCTGAGGGCGAAAATCTGCTGCCTGAGCCGCTCACCGCCCGCCGCGCCGCCCTCGAGGCGTTTTACCGGAAGGCTGAGGGTGAACCGGCGCTCAAGCTCTCGCCCTACACACGCGATCGAGGCCAGGCGCGGCATTGGCTCGGAACCAGCGGCGGCGTGCTCGACGGCGTCATTGCCAAGCGGCTTGACGGACCTTACTCCCCCGGCGAGCGGGCGATGCTGAAGGTCAAGCGGCGGCGCTCGGCCGATTGCGTGGTCGGCGGGTTCCGCTATGAGCGCGGCACCCGTCGGGTCGGATCGTTGCTGCTCGGGCTCTACGACAACGCAGGCAAGCTCGATCACGTCGGCTTCACCGCGACGCTCGATAGTCTCGACCGCGACGCGCTGACCCGGCAACTGGAGCGGCTGATCATGCCGCCGGGCTTCACCGGCGCAGCACCCGGAGGCCCGAGCCGCTGGGCTACCGAGCGCACCGGCGAATGGCAGCCGCTGCGGCCGGAGCTGGTTGTCGAGGTGGGGTATGACCAGGTTACGGGCGGTCGCTTTCGGCATGGCACCAGGCTCTTGCGCTGGCGCCCCGACAAAGCGCCCGGCCAATGCACCTTCGAGCAGATGCCATCCGAGGGCGGCGGACAATTTGTTGCCGAGCTCTTGGCGGCGGCGACATAGCGGCGATCCGCGGCCATCGAGCCGGGCTTATGCGTCGATCGCCGGCGGCAGCGCGCGCGGCCGCCGGTCGTCGCCGAGCGCCACATAGGTGAACATCGCCTGGGTCACTTTGCGCACCTCGCCAGTGGCGAGGTTGCGGCGCCACGCCTCGATCCGGATCGTCATCGAGCTGCGCCCGGTGCGGACCAGCTCGCCATAGCAGCTGACCTCGTCGCCGACATAGACCGGCTGATGAAACACCATGCCGTCAACCGCGACGGTGGCGCAGCGCCCGCGCGCCCGCTGCACCGCAAGGCTGCCGCCGGCGAGATCCATCTGCGCCAACAGCCAGCCGCCAAAGATGTCGCCGTTCGGGTTGGCGTCGGCCGGCATCGCCATGACCCGGACGAGCGGGGCCGCCCGCGGCAGTTCGAGCGGCTCGGCGGGCAACGCGCCGCCGGCGATCGCTGATCCCATCACCCCTCCTGCGCTCCGGCACCGGCGCGCGGCATCGACGCCGGCTTTGATCGTAAACGGCCCGTCGGGGACGATGACAATCGGAATGCCCTATCCATATAGGGCGTTGTGATCAGGGTCCCGATGCGGACCGATGGAGGAAGCGATGCCTGTTCGCGCAACGTGCAGCCGGTTCGGCGGCGCCGTCTTTGCCGGGGCGGCGTTGGCAGCAGCGGTTGCCGTCGGGGTTCCGGTGCGGCCGGCGGCAGCGCAAGCGGCCAGCGGCTATTCCTACGCGCAGCCGACAACCCCAGGCTATTCCTATCAGCAGCCGGCTGCGACCTCGGCGTATCCGAACTACAGCTATCAGCAGCCGGCGCAACCCGCTTACCCCTATAATCCGTATTATTCATATTATCCGTATAATCCATATTATCCATACTACTCCTACTACAATCCATATTACGCATACCCCTATTATGGATATCCGTGGTATTGGCCGGCCGGCGTCAGCATCGGGTTCGGCTGGGGCGGCTGCTGCTGGGGCGGCGGCTGGGGCCGTGGCGGCTGGGGTCACGGCGGCTTTCATGGCGGCGGCGGCTTTCACGGCGGCGGCGGGTTTCACGGCGGCGGCGGCCACCGCTAGCTGATCGGCGCAGCCCGAGACTGGTCGATCGGCAGCCGGGGATGCTCACGCGACGATGACCGAACCGGCAATGCTCGATGCCCATCTCGACCGGGTTCTGGCGGATGCGACGATCCCCGAGCTGCCCAACCACTACGCCGGCAAGGTCCGCGACAATTACGACCTTGCCGACGGCCGGCGCATCATCATCGCCACCGACCGGCTCAGCGCCTTCGACCGGATTATCGCCGCCATCCCGTTGAAGGGGCAGGTGCTGACGCAGATCGCCCGGTATTGGTTCGAGGCGACGCGCGACATCTGCCCTAATCACGTCATTGAATACCCCGATCCGAATGTTCTCGTGTGCCGGCGGCTCTCGATCATGCCGGTCGAGATCGTCGTGCGCGACTACCTGGCCGGGACCACGGCGACCTCGGTCTGGCCGATGTACCAGGCCGGGCAGCGGCAGATTTACGGAATCCGCTTCCCCGACGGCTTGCGCCATAACCAGAAGCTGCCGGCGACAATCATCACGCCGACAACGAAGGCGCCGGGTGGCGGCCACGACGAGCCGCTGACCGCGGATCGGATCGTCGCCGGCAAGCTGTTGACGGCCGAGCAGTGGCACAGGGTCTCGGAATTGGCGCTGGCGCTGTTCGCGCGCGGGCGCGAGGTTGCCCGCGACCGGGGGCTGATCCTCGCCGACACCAAATACGAATTCGGCCTCGACCCCGAGGGCCGGATCGTGCTGGCTGACGAGATCCACACCCCCGACAGCAGCCGCTATTGGCTCGCCGAAAGCTATCCGCACCGCTTTGCCGCCGGCCAGTCGCCGGAGAGTCTCGACAAGGATTTCGTCCGCCGCTGGGTGGCGGAACGCTGCGACCCCTACCGCGACCCGATCCCGGCGATCCCGCGCGACATCGTCGCCGAAGCCGCCCGCCTCTATGTCGGCGTTTATCAGACGATCACCGGGCAGCCTCTCGACCTGCCGGACCCGGCAGTACCGGTGCTGACCCGCATCCGCGGCAATCTCGCGCGCTATTTCTGAACCAGGCCCCGGACTGCTGCTGCCCAAGCCTCCTGCGGCCTGTTGCGCGGACCAGATGGGCGCGGCGGTAGGCGCGAAAGGGAATCGAACCCCTGACCTCTCCCATGTGCTAGGAGCGCTCTGCCACTGAGCTACGCGCCTGAATGTGCCGGACCGGCCGTTCGGGCGGTGGTGGGCGCGACAGGGATTGAACCTGTGACCCCACCCGTGTGAAGGGTGTGCTCTCCCGCTGAGCTACGCGCCCGCTTTCGCCGTCCGGCATTTAGGTGGCGGTGCGAAATCCTGTCAAGCCGCCAAGCCACAAAGGTTGTACGGTTTCCCGGGGCCGAGGACGGTCAGATTGGGTTGCATGGCATCGACGAATATTCGTATTTATTGCACCAAGCTTGCCCCGGATTTTTAGGTCGAGAAGGCGCCTCACGATGATGCACACCGCCGACATGATGAAGGCCTTTGCCCCCTACCGCGAGGACGCGATCGTCGTTCCCGGCCGCGGCGGCCGCTATTGGGTCGATCTGACGACCCATCCCAATCTCGACCTGCCGATCGGCGATCCGGCGATGGGCGGCCATGCCGGGTTCGGATTGGGGTTGGCGCTGGCCCAGCCCAACAAGAAGGTGATGCTGTTCGACACCGAAGGCGATCTTCTGATGAGCCTCGGCATGCTGGTCACGGTCGCCGAGCAGATGCCGGCCAATCTCTATCATTTTCTGATCGACAACGAATGCTACGCGACGACCGGCGGCCAGCCGGTGCCGAACGCCAAGAACATCGCCTATGATCTGCTCGCGCGCGGCGCCGGCTATCCGCGGGCTTTTGCCTTTGACGAGGTTGACCAGTTTTCGCGCGAATTGCCGGCGATCATGGCGGCCCCGGGACCGGTCTTTGTCGCCTGCAAGGTCAATCCCGAGATCGAGAACGAGCCGATCAGCCGCCGCCGCCGTTGGCAGACCCGCACCCGCGACGAGGTGCTGCGGGATTTCCGCGCGGGCCTCGGCATTTCCGGGTAAGGGGGATCGCCGGGCGCTCAGTCGATCGGGACATTGTCGATCAGCCGGGTCCGTCCGAGCCTGACCGCGGCGAACACGCGAGCCGGTGCTGCGACCGCCTCGCCGACCGGGGCGAGGCTCTCGGCATCGCGGATTTCGAGATATTCGACGTCGAGCCCGGCTGCGATCAGCGCCGCTTGGCCGCGCTCGATTTCGCGGCCGACCGCATGCGGCTCGGCTGACAGCGCCGCCGCGATCCCGCGCAACACCCGGGCGAGCTCGGGCGCGGTCCGGCGCTCCGCCGCGGTCAGGTAGGCGTTGCGCGACGACAGCGCCAGCCCGTCGGGCTCGCGCACGGTCGCAACCCCCTCGATGCGCACCGGCAGGTCGAGGTCGCGTGCCAGCCGTCGGATCACCAGCAGCTGCTGGTAATCCTTTTCGCCGAAATAGGCGAAATCGGGCATCGACTGGATCAACAGCTTGGTAACCACCGTCGCGACCCCGTCGAAATGCCCGGCGCGGTGCGCGCCGCACAAGCCCTCGCTCAACCCCGACACCCGCACCAGGGTGGCAAACCCCGGCGGATAGATTTCCTCGGCGGCGGGGACAAAGGCCAGATCGACTTGGCTCCCGCGCAGCATGTCGAGATCCGCCGCCTCGCGCCGCGGGTAGGCGCCCAAATCCTCGGTGGGCGCAAATTGCTTCGGGTTGACAAAGATCGTGGCGACCACCCGGTCGCATCCGGCCTTGGCGGCGCGGACCAGCGCCATGTGCCCGTCGTGCAGGGCGCCCATCGTCGGCACCAGCCCGATGCGCTCGCCGGATCGGCGCCATCGCGCCAGCTGCCCGCGCAGCTCGGGGATCGTCCGCGCTATCTGCAAGCAAGACCTCCATTCGCGCTCTCACCGACAGATTAGAGCGTCGGGCCCGGCGGTAAAGGCGCCTCGACACGCTCGTTCGCCGGCGCGTTCGCCGCGACCTTGCCGACACGGCCCGGTTGCGCGGCCATCGCCTCGCCGGGCCGCTTTATTCTTCTCGCCAAGATGGTTACGATCGGCGGCGCGGACACCTCCAAACGCCTTGGCGCGACGGAGGGACAAAAAAAGCGGCGTCGCGGCCGCTCGGAAAAACGGGAGGAATGCGATGATGACGACCCATAGCCCCGCCCTCGCGCTGTCGGAAGCCGAGCATGCCCGGCAACTGCGCCGTGCAATGGTGGCCAGCACCGTCGGCACGATCATCGAGGCCTATGATTTCCTGCTCTACGTCCTGGTCGCTCCGCTCGTTTTTGCAAAACTTTTTTTCCCGACCTCCGACCCCTATATCGGTATCTTGCAGGCCTTTGGCATTTATGCCGTCGGCTTTATCGCGCGCCCGGTCGGCGCGGCGCTGTTCGGGCATTACGGCGACCGGATCGGCCGCAAGGTGACGTTGATCTCGACCTTGCTGCTGACCGGCTTGTCGACCTTTGCCGTCGGCTTTGTCCCGGGCTATGCCTCGATCGGCATCTGGGGGGCGGTGATCCTGACCGTCGTCCGCTTTATTCAGGGTCTCGGGATCGGCGGCGAATGGGGCGGCGCCACCTTGATTGCGATGGAATGGGCGCGCACCGACAAGCATCGCGGCTTTATCACCTCATGGCCGCAATGGGGCGGCCCGGCGGGGCTGTTCCTCGCCAATCTCGCGGTGCTCGCCTTCAGCGCGATTTCCGGCAACCATTTCCTGACTTGGGGGTGGCGGGTTCCGTTCTGGCTGTCGATCATTATGGTCGGGATCGGCATGTACATTCGCCTCGGGATTCTCGAAACTCCGATTTTCTCGCGGATTCTCGAAGAGCGCCGCACCGAGCGCGCTCCGGTGCTCGAGGTGATCAAGCGCCAGCCCAAGCAGATCATCCTGACGATGCTGTGTCGGATGGCCGAGCAAGGGCCGTTCTATGTCTATGCCGCCTTTGTCTTTGTCTACGGAACGCGGGTCTCCGGCGCCTCGCGCGACTTCCTGCTGACCGCCGTTTTATGCGCGACCGCGCTCTCGGCCGTCACGACGCCGCTGGCCGGCCACATCTCGGACTTGATCGGCCGCAAGCGGATGTACCTGATCGGCGCGGTCACCACCGGGGTGTTTGCTTTCATCTACTTCACGATGATGAACAGCATGGTTCCGGTGCTGATTTTTGCCGCGATCGTGCTGTCCTTCATCCCGCACGACATGATGTACGGCCCGCAGGCGGCGCTGATCGCCGAATGTTTTACGCCGCGGCTGCGCTACAGCGGCTCCTCGCTCGGCTTTCACCTGTCCTCGGTGATCGCCGGCGGCCCGGCGCCGCTGATCGCGACGGCCGTGTTTGCCGCGACCCGATCGGGCTATGCGGTGGCGTGCTACATCCTTTTTTGCGCGATCGTCAGCGTCAGCGCCACCCTCTTCCTGCCCGACTACACCAACCGCGACATCTCGCAGGAGCACGACGCTCCGCAAGCCGTGCCCGAGGCCGCCGCATCGTCGTAAGCCACGCTGATGCCCGTCGGCCATCCCGAATTGCGGGTGGCGCCCTGCTCGGGCTTAATGGGTCGGCATGGAAAGGAGGCGGCGATGATGCGGGTGCTGAACGGGGGGAGGCTGATCGACGGCACCGGGGCCGGGCCGGTCGAGGCGTCGGTCGTGATCCGCGACCACAAGATCGAGGCGGTCGAGACGCGCGCTCGCGGCGGCTGGCCCGCCGACGCCGACATCATCGACGTGTCGGGCATGACCATCCTGCCCGGGCTGATCGACGTCCACGACCATCTGGCGATGCACGGCTACGATCTGGCGCGCCGCTGGGGGATCGACGAACCGCAGACGACCCGCACCCTGCGCACCGCCAAGGTTTTGGCGGAGACGCTCGCCGCCGGCTACACGACGGTGCGCGACGCCGCCGGGCTCGATGCCGGGTTCAAGCGGGCGATCGACGAAGGTCTGATCGCGGGGCCGCGGCTGATCTTGTCCCTGGTCATCATCTCGCCGATCGGCGGCATCGGCGACCGGGTCAGCCCGTCGGGGTTTTCGTGCTGCGTGCCCAACGACCCGCCGTTGCCCGATGGCGTCGTCAACGGCATCGGCGATGTCCGGGCGGTGGTGCGACGGGTGGTGCGCGCCGGGGCCGATGTGATCAAATGCGCCACGACCGGCGGCGCCAGCTCGCGCCCGGGGCACGGGCCGACCGACGGCGCCTTCAATCTCGACGAAATGCAGGCTTTGGTCGAGGAGGCGCATGCGCTCGACCGCCGGGTGATCTGCCATGCGCTGGGCGGGCGGGGCCTCAAGATCGCGGTCGAGGCCGGGGCCGATTCGATCGACCATGGCTGCTACCTCGATGGCGCGCCCGAGCTGCTCGACAAGATGGCGAGCCGCGGCATCTTCTTTGTGCCGACCTTCGCGGTTTACGACTACCACCGCAAATCGCCGCTGCCGCATGTCCGCGAGCGGGCGCGCGAGCTCGAAGAGCACCACATCGCGAGCCTGCGCGCCGCACTCGCCGCCGGGGTCAAGATCGCCGCCGGGACCGACGCCGGCGGCCACGGCCATCCGGCAAATGCGATCGAGATCGCCTGTCTGGTCCGGGCCGGGATGGCGCCGCTCCAGGCCTTGCGCGCGGCGACCGGCTGGGCCGCCGAATGCATCGGGCGGGCGGACGATCTCGGCACCGTTCAAAAGGGCAAGCTCGCCGACCTGGTCGTCGTCAGCGGCGACCCGCTCGCCGACGTGACGATGCTGCAAAACCCCGCGCACCTCGCCCTCGTGGTCAAGGACGGCGAGATTGCCGCGAACCGCCTGAACCGGGCCTAGCGCTTAGCGCTTCCGCTGCTCGCGGAACCGACGGGGACCTGCGCAGCCGCTACTCGACCGGCCTTGATCCTCACTAGCTGCGGTCTGCGGCCGGCTTGGCCTTGGCCAGCAATGCGTCGAGCGCTTCGGGGGTGTCGATGTCGACGAGGATCGCGTCGTCGTCCATCTCGATCTCGGCGACCAGCTCGGCATGCTCGCCGATCAGGTGCCGGGCGCCGACATCGCCGGCGATCTGGCTCATCTCCGGAAAGAACTGCCGTGCCCACAGCACCGGGTTGCCGCGCTTGCCGCGGCGCGTCGGCACGATGATCGCGCGGCCCTCGAGCGGGTTGAACCCGGCGATCAGCCGGTCGATGTGCCGGCCGGTGACGAGCGGCATGTCGCCGAGGCAAACGAGGGCGCCGTCGAGATCGGCCGGCAAGGCGGCGATCCCGCGTCGCAGCGAGCTCGACAGCCCGTCGGCGAAATCCGGGTTGCGCACCCGTTCGACCGGTAGCTTGCCGAGGGCCGCGTCGATCTCATCGGCCTTGTTGCCCAAAACCGCGATCAGCGGCCGCGCCCGCGAGGCGAGCAGCCGCCGCGCCACCCGCGCCACCATCGGCACGCCATCGATTTCGGCGAGCAGCTTGTTCGGGCCGCCCATCCGGCGCGACTGGCCGGCGGCGAGCAACAGCGCGCCAATCCGCGGGCCTTGCGGCTTCTCCCGAGCCGTCGGCGGCGGCGCGGCCCCGGCGCGAGGCGACGGGCGCGACGGGATTTCGGCCAAGAGCCCGCCGCTGCCCATGCGCATGATCTCGCCCGGCCCGACCGGCAATCCGGCGACCAGCCGTTCCAGCACCCAGTCGAAGCCGTTGACCTTGGGCGACCGGGCGCAGCCGGGCAGCCCCAAGACCGCGCGCTCGCCGACATGGCCGAGCAGCAAGAGGTTGCCGGGATCGACCGGCATGCCGAAATGGTCGATCCGCCCGCCAGCGGCGACGATCGCCGCCGGGATCACGTCGCGCCGGTCGAGGATCGCCGAGGCGCCGTGGATCAGCAGCATGTCAATGCCTTGGCCGAGCGCGTCGCGGATCCGGGCCGCCAGCTCGCCATTTGCATGGGCGCAGCGCTCTTCGAAGACGAGCTTGCAGCCGAGCGCGGCGAGCCGCCCGTCGGTCACCTCGCGAGTCTTGTCGAGGATGCTGTCCTTGAGGCCCGGGAGCCGAGTCTGGACGAGCCCAACGGAGAGCTGGCGAAACGGCGCTACCCGCAGCAGCGAACCCTCGGAAATCGCCGCCTTGACGCATTCCTTGACCGCCGCCTCGGGGGCGCCGAATGGGATGATCTTGACCGTGGCCGCCATCTGCCGCGGCTCGACCACCGAAAACGGCGGCAACGTGCCAAGCGTGACGGCTTCATCGACAAGGTTGAGGCGATCGATGCGCTCGCGCGAGAACACGAGCAAGCCGCGCGCCTCGGCGTGCAGGTTGGCGCGCCCGGTGAACGGTGCGGCGACCGAAATGCCGGGCCCGGCCGCCGCGATCGCGACCCGCTGCGCCGCTTCGTCCTCGGCGATGTCGCCTGGATCGAGGCGGGCGACGGTGATCTGCGAGATTCCGGACGCGGCGATCAGCCCGACATCTGCAGCCGACAGCACCCGCGCTTTTTTCAGCGCCGTCGTGCCGAGCTTCAGGCTGTGCGCGAGGATCGCCCCTTCGGCCTCGGCGACCGGGACCTCGCCGAATTTCATGCCGCCTCCGCGGCTCTGGCGTGGCGCAGGATTTGGGTCATCTGGGCGACGATCGAGATCGCCACCTCGGCCGGCGACACGCCGCCGATCGCGAGGCCGACCGGGGCATGAATGCGGGCGAGGTCGTCGTCGCTGAAGCCCTGCTCCTTCAGCCGCGAGCAGCGCGCCGCGTGGGTGCGGCGCGAGCCGAGCGCGCCGATGTAGAAGCAATCCGAGCGCAGGGCCACGGCCAATGCCGGATCATCGAGCTTGGGATCATGGGTCAAGGTCACCACCGCCGAGCCGCGGTCGGGCCGCAGCCGGTCGAGCGCCTCGTCGGGCCAATCCTGGGTCAGCTCGGTGTTTGGAAAGCGCGCCTCGGTCGCGAACGACCCGCGCGGGTCGATCACGGTCACGGCATAATCGGCCAGCGCCAGCATTTGGACCAAGGGCTGGGCGATATGCACCGCGCCGACAACAAAGCAGCGCCGCGGCGGGCTGAACACCTCGACAAAAACGCGCCCCGCCGGAGTTTCGAAAAGCCGGTTGCGGTCCGCCCGCAGCGCCTCGCGCATCGCCCCAAGCGCCGCCTCGTCGAGCGCCAGATCGCCCTCGGCATCACCGCCATCGAGCAGCAGCTGATGGCCGGTGGCGATGTCGGTGGCGAGCGCCACCGAACGGTGCTCGCGCCCGGCCGCGACGACGCGGTCGAGAATGCGCCCCCTCATTCGACGCGCTCGACAAAGATCTGGATCTTGCCGCCGCAGGCGAGGCCGACTTCCCAGGCCTGGTCGTCGCTGACCCCGAAATCGAGGAGCCGCGGCTTGCCGTCGCGGATCGCTTCGAGCGCCTGTTCGACGACCGCACCCTCGACGCAGCCGCCGGACACCGAACCGACCATCGCACCCTTGTCGTCGACCGCGAGCTTGGCGCCGACCGGCCGCGGCGAGGAGCCCCAGGTGGTGACGACGGTCGCCAAGGCGACGCCCGATCCGGCCTCGCGCCAGCGCGCCGCCTGCTCGAGGATTTCGGTTGTCTCGCTCATGCTGCCCTCTCTCCGTTTTGCCGCCACTCCGCGGCCGCCGTGCCGCGCCGTGCGACGGGCGCGCTCAGCACCGCGATCAAGGCTTCGAGGCTTTCGAGATTGTGCACCGGCCGGAACTCGTCGACATAGGGCACCATCGCCTTCATCCCCAGAGATTTTGGCTCGAACCCCTCGTAGCGCAACAGCGGGTTCAGCCAAATCAGCCGGCGGCACGAACGATGCAGCCGGTCCATCTCGCGGGCGAGCCCGGCGCCGGCGTCGCGGTCGAGCCCGTCGGTGATCAGCAGCACGATCGCCCCCTGCCCCAACAGGCGGCGCGACCATAGCCGGTTGAACTCGGCGATCGAGTGGCCGATGCGGGTCCCGCCCGACCAGTCGGCGACCGCCTCGCCGACCCGCTCCAACGCCAGATCGACGTCGCGATGGCGCAAATAGCGGGTGATGTTGGTCAGCCTGGTGCCAAAGACAAAGTCGTAAACGCGGTCGCGGTCGTTGGTGACCGTATGCATGAAATGCAGAAAGACGCGGCTGTAGCGGCTCATCGAGCCCGAAATGTCGCACAGCACGACAAGCGGCGGCGGGCGCCGGCGCGGGCTCTTGCGCTTCAGCTCGATCAAGCCGCCGGAGCGCAGGGCCGCGCGCATCGTCGCGCGCAGATCGGCACGGGCGCCGCGCCGGTCGGGGGCGAAGCGGCGCGTCGGCACGTCCCGAACCGGCAGGCGCAGCCGCGCGATCGCGGCCTTGGCGCGCGCCAATTCTTCGAGCGACATCTTCTCGAAATCCATGCCGCGCAACTGCTCGCGGTCGGAAAAGGTCATGACCGCGTCGATTTCGCTCTCGACCTCCTCGGGCTCACGCTCCGGCTCTTGCTGGCTAGGGTGCAATGCCTCGGCGAGCCGCCGCGCCATCTCGGCGCCCGGGTCCTCCTCGCCCTCGACGCGCAATTCCGGCAAGACCAGCCCCATCATTTTTTTCAACAGATCGGGGTTGCGCCAGAAGATGTGGAACGCCTGGTCGAAGATCAGCCGCTGGTCCGGGCGGTTGACGAACACCGCGTGCAACGTCCAATAAAAATCCCGGCGATCGGTGATCCCGACCGCGCGCACCGCCTCGGCCGCATCGATGACCTTGCCCGGCCCGACCGGCAGCCCCGCCGCGCGCAAGGTGCGGCCGAAATGCATCAAATTCGCGAGCAGCGATCCACCGAGTTCGGCACACCCCTCACCCCCCCGCTCACGCGGATCCCGCCCTCTCCCCGCACGCGGGGAGAGGGCCCGGGTGAGGGGCTGGTCGATCACTGTCTCAGCCCGCAGCGGCTTCGGCTTTGACTTGATCGAGGAGGCGGGCGGCTTCGCTGCCTTGCAGGCGGGCGATGTCGTCCTGGTATTTGAGCAGCACACCGAGGGTGTCGTTGATCGCGTGCGGGGTCAGCTCCAACACATCCAGCTGCATCAGCGCCTCGGTCCAGTCGATGGTCTCGGCGATGCCGGGCAATTTGAACAGATCCATCGCCCGCAATTTCTGCACAAAGCCGACCACTTCGCGCGACAGGTGCTCGGCGGCGCCGGGCGCCTTGCGCTTCAGGATCTCGAGCTCGCGTGCCGCATTCGGGTAATCGACCCAATAATAAAAGCAGCGGCGCTTCAGCGCGTCGTGGATCTCGCGGGTGCGGTTCGAGGTGATGATCACGATCGGCGGCTCGGCCGCGTGGATCGTGCCGATTTCCGGGATCGTCACCTGAAAATCGGAAAGGAGCTCGAGCAGATAGGCCTCGAACGGCTCGTCGGTGCGGTCGAGCTCGTCGATCAGCAGCACCGGAGGGCCGGAGATGTCGGCTTCCAGCGCCTGCAAGAGCGGCCGCTTGATCAGAAACCGGTCGGAAAAGATCGTGCTCTCGATCTCGCCGCGATCCTCGTCGGCCGCTTCGGCGAGCCGGATCTCGATCATCTGCCGGGCATAGTCCCATTCGTAGACCGCCGAGGCGACGTCGAGCCCCTCATAGCACTGGAGGCGGATCAGCCGCCGCGTAAGCGCCGTCGCCAGCACCTTGGCGATTTCGGTCTTGCCGACGCCGGCCTCGCCTTCGAGAAACAGCGGCCGCTTCAGATGCAGCGCCAGATGCACCGCCGTCGCCAGGCTGCGGTCGGCGATGTAGTCGGCGCTGCCGAGCATGGCCAGGGTGTCGTCGACCGCGGCGGGCAATTTGGCGGAGGAGGAGGCAACATCCATCAAAACGATCCGATCGCAACAAAATCCCCCTCCCGTCGGGAGAGGGCGGGCAAACGACGCGAGCCCTGGCCGCCGCGCGGGCCGGGCCCACCTTCAGCATTTAATGCACGCGCCGCGAAGTCGCCACCCCGGCCTCGACCCGCTGGACTTCCACTACTCCGGCGCTATCATCTGATAGCGACATTTGGGAGAGCTTGTGTGGCCCAACTGCTAGTTCGAGACGTTCCCCAGGATGTCGTCGAAGCCCTAAAGCGCAGAGCCGCCGAGCACGGCCGCAGCGCCGAAGCCGAGCACCGCGTCATTTTGGAAGAAGCCTTGCGCGCCGGCCGTGCCGCATTCTGGGAGCGCGCCGCGGCGCTGCGCGAAGCGACGCGCGGCCGGATCTCGGTCCCGTCAGAGGACCTCATTCGCCAGGATCGCGACGAACGGTGAGCGTCGTTATCGACGCCTCCGTTGCCCTGAAATGGGTCTTCGACGAGCCTGACAGCGCAGCGGCGGTAGCGCTGCGCAACGAGGAGCTGATCGCACCTACTTTGTGGCTCGCCGAAGCGGCGAACGCGCTGTGGCGACGGGCTCAGCGCGGCGAGATCACCGCCTCGGAGGCAGTGGAGTGGTTCGCCGATCTGCGCAACGCCCCGGTTGCCTCGCTGCCGATCGAGCCGCATCTCGAGCCGGCGCTGAAGCTGGCCATCGAAATCGGCCACCCGATCTACGATTGCTTGTATCTGGCGCTGGCGCTGCGCCACCAGACGCATGTCATGACCGCCGATCGCCGCTTCGCGTCCGCCGCCGCGAGCAGGCCGCACCTTTCCGGCACGGTCCGCCTCCTCACCCGTGACATGCAGACCGGAGGACAGGGCAATGCGCACCCGGCGTTCGCGGCAAGCGCCGCGCCGGCGGCAGTTTCGTCGAGCCAAAAAACCCGCATTCGGCAGCGAAATTTGTGACAGAATTCGCGAAGCGCCGCGGCCGAGCGCGGCGATGCCGGAAACGGAGAAACTCCATGCAATTGATGTATTTCACCGAGCAGCCGATGTCGGCCTATTTTGCCGAGGAGGGCCTCAAATTCGGGGCGACGGCGCTGATGTTCTCCAACAAGTATTTCGACCCGGTCGCCGGCAGCCGGCTCTATAACGAATACCTCGAACATTACATTTATGCCGAGGAGATGGGCATCGAAGGCTTCATGCTGAACGAGCATCACAATGCGCCGTTCTGCATGCAGGCGAAATGCAACATCTTTGCCGCGATCCTCGCCGCGGTGACCAAGAACGCCAAGATCATCCTGCTCGGCAACCCGCTGCCCCTGGCCGACAACCCGGTGCGGCTCGCCGAGGAACTGTCGATGATCGACATGATCTCGCGGGGCCGCCTTGTTTCCGGCTTTGTCCGCGGCGGCGGGCAGGAGCAGCTCGCGGCCGGGGTCAGCCCGGCCTACAACCGCGAGCGGTTTCAGGAAGCGCACGACCTGATCGTCGCCGCGTGGACCCGGCAGGGCCCGTTCCGTTGGGAGGGCACGCATTACCAGCACCGCGTCGTCAACCCGTGGGCGGTGCCATTGCAAAAGCCGCATCCGCGGGTGTGGATCCCGGGGGTCATCAGCAAGGAGACGATCCTGTGGGCGGCGGCGCGCGGCTATCCCTATATCGCGCTCAACACCCCGATCGACCGCACCAAGCAGATCTGGCAGATCTACGACAGCGCCGCGGCCGAGGCCGGCTTTACCCCCGGCCCCGACTACCACGGCCTCTTAAAGCAGATCCATGTCGCCGAGACCGAGGAAAAAGCGATCGAGAACGCGCGCCAGTTTATGTGGATGCAGGGCGAGTTCACCGGCTTGGCGCACCCGGTGTGGAGCACGCCCTCGGGCTATTCGAGCCCCGACAATCGCCGCGCCTTTGTCGAGTTCGCCACCGGCCGGTCGAAAAACCCGCGCTACCGCCCGGCCCTTGAAAAGCAGCTCGAAGAATTGATGATCATCGCCGGCACGCCAAAGCAGGTCATCGCCAAATTGCGCATCCTGTTGCAGGAGACGCGGCCCGGCATCCTCGGCACCTGGGGCAATGACGGCACGGTCAGCCACCAGGACGCCAAGACCTGCATCCGCCTTCTCGGCCAGGAGGTGTTCCCGGCGGTGCGCGAGATGGCCAAGGAATTCGACCTGAAGAGCCCGTTCGAGACGAACCAGCCGGTCAGCGTCGATTACATGAGCGGTCTGCACCCGCCGGTGCGCGCCGCCGCCGAATAGCAATAGTCCTTAGCCGCCCGCACCGCGGACGCCTCCCTCTCCCCGCATGCGGGGAGAGGGTCGGGGTGAGGGGCTTTTGCCCCGGGCCGCCTCAGGGCGAGGCGTGGCCCATGAAGATCTGCGGGATCGGCTGGCCCCACGGGCCGCCGCCGCCGGCGCCGCGCTCCAGCCGATTGGGCGGGGTGCTGGCGTTCAAGACGTCGGTGTCGGCCCAATGCTCGTGCACCCGGCCCCACGGATCGGCCCAGTAGTCGAACAGCTGGCTGCCGATCAGGTGGCGGCCGATGCCCCACATATGCTGATAGCCCTTCTTTTCGAGGTGCTCGTGGCCGGTCATCACATCGTCGATGTCGGCGGCCTCGTAGGACAGGTGGTTGAGCCCGCTCTTGTCGCCGCGGATGCAGAAAAAGGCGTGGTGATCGACATAATCGTCGCCGCGGTCGAGCCGGTTGAACGAGCCGACCACGTTGTTCGGGTCGCCGGCATAAAATTCGTCCGAGCAGCGGAAGCCCAGCGTCTCGCGATACCAGCCGAGCGTCTTTTCGAAATTCTTGCTCATCACGACGAAATGGCCGAGCCGCTTGATATGCGACGGGCCCGGATCGACGCGGAACAACTCGCCCTTGCGGCGGTACTTGTCGTCGCCGGAATTGACTTTCGGGCGCTTGACCGGGATCGGATCGAGCATCTGCATACCGTGAACCACCTCGACCTGATAGCCGTCGGGATCGGTCAGCCGAACCCGCTTGCCGCCGCCGGGCTCGTCGATGTCCTCGATCTTCGAGGCGCCGGGGGCGCGCGACACCCGTTCGAGGTCCTCCATCCCCGCGGCATGGACCGCGATCCCGACATAGCGCGGCTCGCCCAGTTCGGTCACATGCAGATGGTGCGGCGCGTCGGTGCCGCGCATGTAGAGCGCGTTCTTGGTGCGGTCGGCGCGCACCATGCCGAAATCGGTCAGGAACTCTTCTTGCTTGTCGAGATCGGGCGAGCGCAGCCGCCCATAAGCGAGATCAAAGGCCTTGATCACAGGCATGGTGTCATCCTCCCAGGACATAGCGTCGAAGCATTCTAAATTATTTTGCCAGCTTGAGCGACCCCAAACGAGCCGCGCCTCTGCGGGCCCGGCAGAGAATTCGCGAGAGCCGAGACGGTTCCCGGGCGCGGTCGGGGTGACGCGTCCAACGTCGCTTCTGCAGGCTCAGATGCGGATGTCGAGTATGATCAGCAGCTTTTCCGTGCTGGGGGCATATTGGCCGACCCACGCCAGCCGCTCGCGATTTGGCCGCGATGAAATTCACTCGCGATTTGGCCGCGATGAAATTCAAATGTGAATGACGCGGTTTCGCATCTCCTTGTCGGCCGGCGGGATGATCGCCGCGGTCTTTGTCGGCCAGGCACTCGGCATGGCTGGGATCGTCTCCTTCCCGGCGCTGCTGCCGCAATTCCAGCATCTGTGGTCGCTGTCCAGCGGCCAGGCCGGGTTCATCAGCGGTATTTACTTTGCCGGATGCATCGTCTCCGTTCCTGCTTTGAGCGCCCTGACCGACCGGCTCGACCCTCGCCGCATCTACGTTGCGTCGCTGCTGTTTGGCGCCGCGACCGCCCTCGGCTTCGCCCTTTTCGCAAGCGGCGCTGCAAGCGCGTCCCGTGGCGGTTTTTGCAAGGGGCGGCGTTCGGCGGAGCCCACATGCCGGGAATGCGAGCGCTCTCGGACGCGGTCCCGGCAGATAAGGAGACGCGGTCCGTCGCGGTCTACACCGCAACCTTCACGGTCGGGGTGAGCCTCTCCTACGCGCTTTCGGGACTTCTCGCCGACACTCTCGGCTGGCGCTTCGGCCTCGCCCTGCTCGGCGCGGGCCCGCTTGCCGGAGCGCTGATCGGCTGGGTGGTGCTGCCCCCGCTGCCGCGCGCAGCCGGGCAAGGTTTTCACTGGCTCGCCGCGCTCGGCCCGATCCTGCTCAATCGTCGCGCGCTTGTCTTCATCTGCGCCTACCGGCTGCACAATGGCGAGCCGGGCTTGCCCCGGTGATGCATGCCATCGGCGGCGCCGATTTGGCTGCCGCCGAGTGCACGGATGGATAGAACAGAACGGGCTATGACAGGTTCAGGTAGTATCGCCACGCCGCCGCGACCGGTCCGGATTATTGGAAAATCTTGGACCGGACAGCCGTGCGGCGGAGCTGGCCGCTGAGCATCCTCCCGCGGAAGATTGAGCCCGCGCCAAAAAATTCAGCCAAAACGTTTGAACCTTCTGCAGAATCACCGCGTTGATCGGGGGTGGTTTCAGCAGGCCCAGAACGAGGATGGCAACAAAGGTCCTGATTACCGGTGGCGCCGGATTTATCGCTTCGCATTGCGCGACGGTGCTGCTCGGCCACGGCTATGAAGTGCGGGCTCTCGACAATCTCGACGCGCAGATCCACGGAGCCGAGCAGCGCCCTCCGGCCTATCTCGACCGCCGCGTCGATCTGCTGGTCGGCGATATCCGCTCGCCACGGATGGTACGGCGCGCTCTTGCCGATGCCGATGCGGTCATTCATCTCGCGGCACGGGTCGGGGTTGGACAGAGCATGTACGAGCTCGCCGACTACACCGACGTCAATTCGCGCGGCACCGCGGTTCTGCTCGAAGCGATGGCCGAGCGCGCCCGGCGGCGCCCGTTCAGCCGCCTTGTCGTCGCCTCGAGCATGAGCGTTTACGGCGAAGGCCTCTACCAGGCGCCGGACGGAGCCACGGTCCCGGTCGTCGCGCGCCAGTCGCAGCATCTCAGATCCGGCCGGTGGGAGCCGATGGACGACGCCGGCCGGGCGCTCGAGCCGTTGCCGACCCCCGAAACCAAGCCGCTGTCGATGGGCTCGGTCTATGCGCTGTCGAAATACGATCAGGAGCGACTTTGCCTCCTGGTTGGCGGCGCCTATGACATCCCGACCGTGGCGCTGCGCTTTTTCAACGTTTACGGCCCGCATCAGGCGCTTTCCAACCCCTATACCGGCGTGCTGGCGATTTTCGCGGCGCGGCTGCTCAACGACCGTCCGCCGCTGGTGTTCGAGGATGGCGAGCAGCGCCGCGATTTTGTCTATGTCGGCGACGTGGCCGAGGCGTGCCGACTGGCGCTCATCTGTGACGCGGCGGTCGGACACGTGTTGAACATCGGCAGCGGCCAGGCGGTGACGATCAACCAGATCGCACGCCTGCTCGCCGCTGCCCTCGGCACGGCGATCGAGCCGGAGGTCACCGGCGACTGCCGCATGGGGGACATCCGCCACTGCTTTCCCGACATCTCCAGGGCCCGCTCGGTTCTCGGCTATCGGCCGCAGACCATGCTCGACGACGGCATCGGCAGGCTGGTGGAGTGGCTCGACGGACGGGTCGCGGTCGATCGCGTCGGCGAAGCGTTCGCCGCCTTGGCCGCGCGCGGGCTGACGGTATGATCGCGGCGGGCGCGCAGCCTAGCGAAACGGGAGTGCTGATCACCGGCGGCGCCGGGTTTGTCGGCACCAACCTCGCCGACCGCCTGCTGTCGCAGGGCCGGCATGTGCGTGTATACGATAGCTTGGCGCGCCCCGGCACCGAGCGCAATCTCGGCTGGCTGCGCGCCCGCCACCGCGACCGGCTGCAGTTCGTCGAAGCCGATATCCGCGAGCCCGAGGCGCTGCGCCGAGCGCTGGCCGATGTCGGAATGGTGTTCCATTTTGCGGCGCAAGTCGCCGTGACGACGAGCCTTGTCGACCCGCGGGCGGATTTCGCGGTCAACGCGATCGGCACCCTCAACCTGTTGGAGGCGCTGCGCGAAATTGGCGGTTCGGTCGGGCTCGTGTTCACCTCGACCAACAAGGTTTACGGCACGCTCGACGATCTTCCGCTCGCTGCCGGCGCCACCCGGTATTCGCCGGAGGGCGACCTTGCGCGGACCGGCATCGACGAGCGCCGCGCGCTATCGTTCCACAGCCCTTACGGCTGCTCGAAAGGGGCCGCCGACCAATATGTGCTCGAATACGCCCGCAGCTACGGCCTCCGCTGCGCCGTCTTTCGCATGAGCTGCATCTACGGGCCGCACCAGCACGGCACCGAGGACCAGGGCTGGGTCGCGCATTTCCTGATCCGCGCCGCCGCGGGCCGGCCGATCTCCATTTACGGCGACGGCCGCCAGGTGCGCGATCTCCTCTACATCGACGATCTCGTCGCCGCGCTGACCTGCGCCGAAGAACGCCTGCCATCGCTGGCCGGCGAGGCGTTCAACATCGGCGGCGGCCCCGCCAACACGTCGAGCCTCAACGAGCTGATCGGCTACATCGCCGAATTGCGGGGTTCGCGGCCGCGGGTCCGCCGTGCCGATTGGCGGGCTGGCGACCAGCGCTGGTACGTGTCGGACTTCCGAAAATTCTCGCGGGCCACTGGATGGCGGCCGAGGACCGGGCTCCGCGACGGGGTGCGCTCTCTACATGACTGGCTGGCCGCCGATGCCGGCCCGGTCAAACAGCGGGACGCGGCGGAATGAGGGTGGCGCTCGTCAACCCGAACTGGGAGTTTGCCGGCAGCATCTATTTCGGCTGTCGCGAGCCGCATCTGCCGCTCGAATACGGGTACGCTGCGGCGCTGTTGGCGCGCGCCGGCCACGATGCCGCGATCATCGACGCGCAGGCGGAGGCGCTCGATGCCGAGGCGCTGCGGGCGCGGGTCGCGGGCTTTGCACCGGACATGATCGTCGTGACCACCGCGCCGAGCTACCTGTTCTGGCGCTGCGCCCCGCCCGAGTTGCGTGTGCCGCAAGCGGCCCTTGCGGCGTTGTCCGGCATCGCGGCGATCAAGGTCGCAGTCGGCCCGCACGGCTCGACCACCCCGCGCGCGGCCCTGCGCAAGCTCGCCGTCGACGCCGTCGTGCAAGGCGAATGCGAGGAGGTGCTGATTCGGCTCGCCGATGCGCCGCGCGGGGAGTGGGGCGGCATCGCCGGGCTGTGCCGCCAGGTTGGCGGCGAGGTCGTCGTCCAAGGTGGGCCGCAGGCCACGGACATCGCCCGGCTGCCGGCGCTGCGCTGGCCGGCCGAGACGTTGCGCCGCCACGGCCATCACCATCACCGCTTCGAGGCCGCGCCGCCGGTGCCGGGTGCCGAGATGGAGGCGTCGCGCGGCTGCCCCTATCATTGCACCTTTTGCGCCAAGGAGAATTTCCGCGACCGCTATCGCCGGCGGCCATTGGCGACGGTCCTCGCCGAGCTCGACGGCCTGATCGCGGCCGGGGTGGGGTATGTTTATTTCATCGACGAGATTTTTCTGCCGTGGCGCGAGCTCCTGGAAGGCGTCGCGCAGCGCCAGATCCAATTCGGCGTCCAGACCCGGATCGATCTGTGGCGCGAGGACATGCTCGACCTGCTCGGCGCCGCCGGCTGCGTGTCGATCGAGGCCGGGGTCGAAAGCCTGACCCCGGAGGGCCGCGACTGGCTCGATAAGGACTGCCGCATCTCGACCGACGAGCTGACCAGGCGCCTGGTTCACGCCAAGCGTTCGGTGCCGTTCGTGCAGGCCAATCTGATCGCCAGCGACGGCGACGATCCGGCCGCGGTCGAGCGCTGGCGCGCGGCGCTGCGCGACGAAGGCGTGTGGGCGAACCAGCCCGTGCCGCTGTTCCCCTATCCCGGCTCGCCCGATTACCGGCGGCTGTGGGGGCTGCCCGACGATCTGGCCTGGGAGCGCGCGGTCGACCATTACCTCGACCGCCACGCCGCGTTCAGCGACATCCAGGAGGCGCTGCCGCGGCGGCTGCAAGAATTGGAAGCTCCGTTGCGGTGATCGGGCCGCCGATGACCGTGCTGATGACCGCCGACGCGGTCGGCGGCGTGTGGTCCTACGCGCTGGGGCTGTGCGCGGCATTGCCGGAGATCCGCTTTGTCCTTGCGGTGCTGGGGCCGCAACCGGCACGGGCGCAGCGCGCCGCTGCGACACGGCTTGGCAACGTCACTTTGGTCAAGAGCGACTTCCGTCTTGAATGGATGGGCGGCGGCCAGGCGGATGTCGCCGGAAGCTGCCGGGGGCTAGAGGCGCTTGCGGCGCAGCACGACGTCGATCTGGTCCATGTCAACGGCTTCGCCCAGGCGCGGCTCGCCGGCGGCCGCCCTATCCTGGTCGTGGCCCATTCCGATGTGGCGTCCTGGTGGAGGGCGGTGCATCGGCGCACGGCGCCGGTCGAATGGGACGAGTACCGCCGGCAGGTTGCCGGCGGGCTGTGCGCTGCCGCGGGCGTGGTGGCGCCGACCGAGGCGGTGCTGGGCGATCTGCGCCGGGAGTACGCGCTGCCGCTGAAAGGTGCCGCAGTCATTCCCAACGGCATCGATATCGAGGCGTTCGTTCCGCGCCCGAAACGACCGGTCGTCATGGCCGCCGGGCGGGTCTGGGACGAGGCCAAGAACCTCCGCCTGCTCGACGAGATTGCTCCCGCCTTGGCCTGGCCGGTCGAGATCGCCGGCGAAACCGCCCATCCGGAGCACGGCGAGGCGCGGCTGCGTCATGCCCAGGCGCTCGGCGTGCTCGATGCGGTGGAAATGCGCCGACGGCTCGGCGAGGCCGCGATTTTCGCAGCACCGGCGCGCTACGAGCCGTTCGGCCTCGGCATTCTCGAAGCCGCCGCCGCCGGGTGTGCGCTGGCGCTCGGCGACATCGCCTCGCTGCGCGAAACCTGGGACGGCGCCGCAATCTTCCTGCCGCCCGAGGATGCCGGGCAGTGGCAGGCGGCGCTCACCCGGCTGATCGGCGATCGCGACATGCGCGAGCGGCTGGCCGCGGCGGCCCGCGCCCGCGCCGGACGGTTCACCATCGCCCGCACCGCCGCGCGCTACCGCGCAGCTTATCGCGAGCTGGCCGGCGGCGCACACGCGCAGCGGGTCGCCTGATGGCGAAGATCGTTTTGTTCTGCCACTCGCTGCGCTCCGACTGGAATCACGGCAATGCCCATTTCCTGCGCGGCATCGCGGCCGAATTGCGGTGGCGCAGGTTTGATTTCGAGGCATTCGAGGCCGAAAACGGCTGGAGCGGGCGCAATCTCGCCGCCGATTCCGGGCCGGCGGCGCTCGACGCGTGGCGTGCCGTCTATCCGCATGTGAAGGCGGCAACCTACGATCCGACAACGTTCGATCTCGACCGGGCGCTCGACGGCGCCGATCTTGTGATGGTCCACGAATGGAGCGATCCGGCGCTGATCGCCCGCCTCGCGGCACGGCGTCGCGAGGGAGCCGACCACCTGCTGCTGTTTCACGACACCCATCACCGCATGGTCAGCGCGCCCGAAGAGATGGCGCGGCTCGATCTCGACGGGTTCGACGCGGTGCTCGCCTTTGGCGAGGCGCTCGCCGAGGCCTATCGGCGCCGCGGCTGGGGACGGCAGGTGTTCACCTGGCACGAGGCAGCCGACCTGCGGGTGTTCCACCCATGCCCGGAGATCAGCCGCGAGCGTGACCTGGTGTGGATCGGCAATTGGGGCGACGGCGAGCGCGCTGCCGAGCTCCGCGAATTCCTGGTCGAGCCGATCGCGGCACTCGGCCTTCGGGCGCGCGTGCATGGCGTGCGCTACCCGGCCGAGGCGCGCGCCGCGCTGGCCGCGGCCGGCATCGACTATGCCGGCTATCTCGCCAATTTCCAGGTGCCCCAGGCTTTCGCCGCCGCGCGCATGACGGTCCATGTGCCGCGCCGGCCTTATGCGCGGATGCTGCCCGGCATTCCGACGATCCGGATGTTCGAGGCGCTGGCCTGCGGCATCCCGCTCGTCTCGGCGCCCTGGGATGATTGCGAGAACCTGTTCATCCCCGGCGAGGATTATCTGGTCGCGCGGGACGGCGGCGAGATGCGGCGGCAGCTGGCAGCACTGCGCGCCGATGCGGCGCTGCGTGCCGCTCTGGCAGCGCGTGGGCGGGCGACGGTCATGGCGCGCCACAGCTGCGCCCATCGCGTCGACGAGCTGCTCGGCATCTGTCGCGCGCTGGGCCGCGAGCTGGTCGAACCCGCAATGCCGGCCGCGTCGTGACGCCGCTGTCGATCGCTTTTTTCGGGTCGAGCCTGGTTTCGGCCTATTGGAACGGGGCGGCGACCTATTACCGCGGCATCCTGCGGGCGCTCGCGGCCAACGGGCACCGCATCACCTTCTACGAGCCCGACGCCTACGACCGTCAGAAGCATCGCGACATCCCCGACCCCGACTGGGCGCGGGTGGTGGTTTATCCGGTGGACGGAGAGGCCGGCGTCGAGCGCGCCCTCGACGCGGCGCGAACCGCCGATCTGATCGTCAAGGCCAGCGGCGTCGGGGTGTTCGACGATTTGCTCGAGGCGCGCGTGCCGGCGGCCCGGCGGCCCGGGGCGGTGGCCGCGTTCTGGGACGTCGATGCGCCGGCCACCCTCGACCGTATCGCCGCCGACCAGGCCGACCCGTTCCGCCCGCTGATCCCCGACTATGACATCATCCTGACCTATGGTGGCGGCCCCCCGGTGGTTTCGGCCTACGAGCGGTTCGGCGCGCGGCGCTGCGTGCCGATCTACAACGGCCTCGATCCGCAGACCCACCATCCGGTCGCACCCGAGCCGCGCTTTGCCTGCGATCTCGGCCTCGTCGCCAACCGCCTGCCCGACCGCGAGCGGCGGATCGACGAATTCTTTGTCGAGGTCGCGGCCGATCTGCCCGACGCGCACTTTCTGCTCGGCGGCAATGGCTGGGCCGACAAGGTGCTGCCGACCAATGTCTCCTGTCTCGGCCACCTCTACACGCGCGACCACAACGCGTTCAACGCCTCGGCCCTGGCGGTGCTGAACGTCAGCCGCGACAGCATGGCGGCCTATGGCTTTAGCCCGGCGACGCGGGTGTTCGAGGCGGCCGGGGCGGCAGCCTGCGTCATTACCGACGCCTGGGAGGGCATCGCCCAGTTCTTTGAGCCGGGTCGGGAAATCCTGGTTGCCGCGAATGGCCCGGCAGTGGCCGAGCAGCTGGCGCGCCTGAGCCGCGACGAGGCGAGCCGCATCGGCGCCGCTGCGAGGGCCCGCACGCTCGCCGACCACACCTATGCGCAGAGGGTGGCGCTGCTGCAGCGGGTGCTCGATGGGTCCGAACCGTGAGCGCGGCCGTACCGCCGCCGTCGGAGCGGTTGCGGATCGTGATCCTCGGCCTGTCGATCACCTCGTCCTGGGGCAACGGCCACGCAACGACCTATCGGGGCTTGATGCGGGCGCTGTGCCGCCGCGGCCACGAGGTGCTGTTCCTCGAGCGCGACACGCCGTGGTATCGCCAGCACCGCGACCTGCCGCGGCCCCCGTTCGGCTGGACGCGGCTCTATGACAGCGTCGCCGAGCTGCGCCGGCGCTGGAGCGGTTCGTTGCGCAAGGCCGATCTGGTCATGGTCGGCTCCTATGTGCCCGACGGCATCGAAGTGGCCGAGCTGGCTCAGCAAACGGCGAGCGGGGTGGTCGCCTTTTACGACATCGACACGCCGGTGACGATGGCCGCGCTGGCGGCCGGAAGCTGCGGATATCTGAGCGCTGGGCTGATCCCCGGCTTCGATCTTTATCTTTCGTTCACCGGCGGCCCGGTGCTGCGGCAGATCGAGCGTGAATACGGCGCGCGGATGGCCAGCGCCCTTTATTGCTCGGTCGACCCGGACTGCCATTCTCCGCAAGCGGTCGCGGCCGCGTGGGATCTCGGCTATCTCGGCACCTACAGCGCCGACCGGCAGCCGGCGCTCGACCGCCTGATCTGCGCCCCGGCGCGCGTTTGGCCGGGTGGCCGGTTCGCCGTCGCCGGCTCGCTCTATCCGCCGGAGCTGACCTGGCCGGAGAATGTCGAGCGCATCGAGCACATCGCGCCCGGTCGGCATGCGACGTTCTACGCGCAACAGCGTTTTACCCTCAACGTGACCCGCGCCGACATGATCCGCTGCGGCTACTCGCCGAGCGTGCGCCTGTTCGAGGCCGCCGCCTGCGGCGTGCCGATCATCAGCGATTGGTGGCCGGGGCTCGACGAGTTCTTCCAGCCCGGCCGCGAGATCCTCGTCGTCCGCGATGCCGATCAAGTGCTGGACTGCTTGCGCGAGCTGCCGGAAGCCGAGCGGCGGCAGATGGCCCAGCGCGCCCGGTGCCGCGTGCTTGCCGCTCACACCGCCGATCACCGCGCCGCCACGCTCGAAGCCTATTTCAAAGAAGCGCGCGACCGAGGGGTTATGCGGCCGAAGGGCTCTGCGCGACGGCGGATTGCGCCCGAAGCGACGGCGCCACTGCTCGCCGGGCCGGCGCAATGAAGCTGGTGATCTTCGGGCTCTCGGTCAGCTCCTCCTGGGGCAACGGCCATGCGGTGCTGTGGCGCGCGCTGATCCGCAGCCTCGGGCGCCGCGGCCACCACACCGTGTTTTTCGAGCGCGACGTGCCGTATTACGCCGAGAACCGCGACCTGACCGAGCTCGAAGGCGGCCGGCTGATTTTGTACCGTGACTGGAACGAGGTTGCGGCGAGCGCCAGGCGCCAGCTTGCCGATGCCGATGCGGCGATCGTGACCTCGTATTGCCCGGATGCGCTCGCCGCCACCGATCTCGTCTGCGACGGCCGGGCGCTGCGGGTCTTTTACGATCTGGACAGCCCGGTGACCTTGGCGCGGCTCGCCGCCGGCGAACCGGTCGAATATCTCGGGCCGGACGGGCTGGCGCCGTTTGATCTGGTGCTGAGCTATGCCGGCGGCGACGCGTTGACCGCGCTGCGCGAGCGCCTGGGCGCGCGCCGGGTCGCTCCATTCTACGGCTGCGTCGATCCGGAGCGCTACCGACCAGCGCCGCCGCCCGGCGGCCGGCGTGCCGCGCTGTCGTATCTTGGCACCTATGCCGAGGACCGGCAGCAAGCACTGCGCCGCCTGTTCCTCGACCCCGCCCATCGGCGCTCGGAATGCCGGTTCGTGATCGGCGGCGCGCAGTACCCGACCGATTTCCCGTGGAGCCCGAACATCTTCTTCGAGCGCCACGTGCCGCCGGCGGCACATCCAGGCTTCTACGCCGCCGCGCGCTCGACCTTGAATATCACCCGCGCGGCAATGGCTGCTTGCGGCTGGTGCCCGTCCGGCCGCCTGTTCGAAGCAGCCGCCTGCGCCGCCCCGATCCTCAGCGATTGGTGGGAGGGGCTCGATGAATTCTTCGATCCCGGCAACGAGATCCTGATCGTGCGCACGACCGGGGACGTTCTGATGGCTCTTGATCTCGGCGACCACGAGCTGGCGAGGATCGGCGCCGCGGCGCGCGAGCGGGCTCTGGCCGAGCACACCGGCGACCGTCGCGCGGCGCAGCTCGAAACGCTGCTGCAAGCTCGCATGCCCGAGGAATTGCGCCAGGAGGCCTGATCGATGTGGGGTATCGTCCCGGCTGCAGGAAACGGCACACGCATCCAGCCGCTCGCCTTCTCGAAGGAGCTGCTGCCGGTCGGCAGCCGCCTCGACGGCGATACCGAGCGGCCGCGCGCGGTCAGCGAGTATCTGGTCGAGCGCATGCTGCGCGCCGGCGCCGACCGGATCTGCTTTGTGATCTCGCCGTGGAAGTCGGATATCCTGCAGTATTACGGCGCCGGGATGGAAGGCGCGGCGATCGCCTATGTCGTGCAGCCCGAGGCGCTAGGGCTGTGCGACGCGATCTTTCGCGCCCTGCCGCTGATCCGGCCCGAGGAATCCGTGCTGGTCGGCCTGCCCGATACGATCTGGCTGCCGCAGGACGGGCTCGCCGCACTGCCCGACGACCGGCTGGCGTTTCTGACCTTCCCGGTCGCACGGCCTGAATTCTTCGACGCGGTCGCCGCCGATCGCGACGGAAGGGTGCGCGAAATCCAAGTCAAATCGCCGGGCCCTTCGACCCGCTGGATCTGGGGCGCGTTTCGGCTTCCGGGCTCGGTCCTGCATGCGCTTTATCGGCTGTGGGAGCGGCGCGAGCGGCGCGACGAATACATCGGCACCCTGGTCAACGCCTATCTCGCCGATGGCGGCGAAGCGGTCGCGGTCGCCGCCGGCACCGCCTATGTCGATGTCGGCACCTTGGGCGGGTATCGCGAGGCGATGCGGCTGCTGACCGGCGGCCATGCGCCGGCAGAGGCCGCCCTTACCGCCGTGAGCGCGGCGCGTGGAGGCCGGCGGCGATGAGAAAGCTCGAACCCGACGACATTCGCCGCCAGGCGGCGGCGCTCGGGCCGTGGTTTCACAACATCGATCTCGGCGGGGTCGCCACCGCCCCCGAGCATTTCCTCGGCGATTACCCGGCGGTGAAATGGCGCCGCTTTGCGCACGCCTTGCCGGCCGATCTCAGCGGCCGCACGGTCCTCGACATCGGCTGCAACGGCGGCTTTTATGCGATCGAGATGAAGCGGCGGGGTGCGGCCCGCGTGCTTGGCGTCGACCACGACGAGGATTATTTGCGGCAGGCCCGCTTTGCCGCGCAAACCCTCGGGCTCGACATCGAGTTCGCCCTTCTGTCGGTCTATGACGTCGCAGCGTTGGGAGAGCGCTTCGACGTCGTGTTGTTTCTGGGGGTGCTGTATCATCTCCGCCACCCGCTATTGGCGCTCGATCTGATCCGCGACCATGTCGTCCGCGACCTGTTCGTCTGCCAGTCGATGCAGCGCGGCGATGCCTCTGAAGAGCGGATCGAGGAGGATTATCCGTTCTCGGAGACCGCTGTGTTCGAACATAGCGGATTTCCGCGTCTCGCCTTTGTCGAGCACCGCTATGCCGGCGATTGCACCAACTGGTGGATCCCCAACCATGCCTGCACCGCGGCGATGCTGCGCAGCGCCGGGTTTGTCATCGAGGATAACCCGGAGGAGGAGGTGTTCGTGTGCCGCCCCGGACCAGCCGATGGCGATCGCGCCGTCTACCCGGCGCGACCGCCGCGGCGCGGCAATGGAGCGGCGCCGTGATCGAGGCCGCGATGCTGTGGAACGAGCCCAACAACAAGTCGCATTGGGATTTGGAGCTCGATCCCGACTGGTCGAAATTCGCGCGGATGACCCGGCTGGCCGGCGAGGCGATCGCCGCAGCCGCTCCCGGGCTCCCGCGAGTGTTGGGCGGCATCTCGCCGATCGATCCGGCCTTCATTTGCAATCTCGCCGGTCAGGGTGTGCTCGACCGGCTCGACGTCGTCGCCGTGCACGGCTTTCCGCTCGACTGGAATTTGTGGCCGATCGACGATTGGCCGGCGAAGCTCGCCGAGATCGCCGCCGTGACCGAGTTGCCGGTGTGGGTCTCGGAATGCGGCGCCTCGAGCTTTGGCGCCGAGGAGGTGCAGGAATTCGGGTTGCGGCGCACCGCCGAATTGCTGATCGGGCGCGCGCCGCGCATCCATTGGTACAGCCTTTTTGACCTGCCGCAGGCCTGGCCGGCGACGACCCGCCACAAGGAGGCCGAGGGCTCGTCCTATTACCGGCATTTCTACATGGGGCTCCTGCGCGAGGACGGCACGCCAAAGCGCGCGGCGCAGCATTTTGCCGAGTTCGCGCCGGAATTGGGCATCTGCCAGTGGTTCCATTTCGAGGATCACCGGCTTGATCAGGCGGTGCATTGGCTGAAGCGGCTGGGGGTGCGGCACCTGCGCACCGGGCTCAGCTGGGCCGACAGCTTTCGGCCCAATGCCGAAGCTTGGTTCGACCGCCAGATGCGCGCCTTGGAGCCGTTCGAGGTGACCTTGACCCTGTGCTTCACTCCTGAACATCGCGGGATCGCACCGCACCATACGAGCCCGCCGCAATCGGATGACGAGTTTGCCGAATTCTGCCTGCGCATGATCCGGCGCTATTGCAGCGCCGGCGCCGGATACGGGCCGAACCCGGCATTCGCGGGAGCGCCGGCGTGATCGGGGCGCAGCCGGGATCGCCGCCGGCTGAACCGGCTCTTGCGCTGCTCTCCGAGCTCGCGGGAGCTGGCCCGGTCCGGATGCGGCTCTTAATCGTCGTCGCCCACCCGGATGACGAGACGATCGGGCTCGGCGCACAGTTGCGCCGGCTGTGCGATGCGCAGCTGCTGCATGTGACCGACGGTGCGCCGCGCGACGGCGAGGATGCGGGCGCCCACGGTTTTGCCACGCTCGCCGATTACGCCGAGACGCGGCGGCGCGAGCTCGCCGCGGCGCTGGCCGCGGGCGAGGCGGGCGGCCTGCGGACAGCGATGCTCGGCCTGCCCGACAAGGAAGCCTGTCTCGACCTCGCCGGGCTCTCTCGACGGCTCGCCCGATGGCTGCGGCGCGACCGTCCGGCAGCTGTGCTGACCCATGCCTATGAAGGCGGGCACCCCGACCATGACGCCGCCGCCTTCGCGATGCATGCCGCCTGCCGCTGCCTCGCCGCCGAGGATCCACCGGCGATCGTCGAGATGCCGATCTCGCACGCTGTCGGTGGGTCGATGGTCACCGGCGTCTTCCTGCCGGGCGATCGCGAGGAGGTCGCCGTTCCGCTCGCGGACGCGGATCTGCGGCGAAAGCGCCGGACGATCGATTGCTTTCGCACGCAGCGCGAAACCCTGCGCTGCTTCGAGCTCGGCCCCGAGCGCTTCCGGCCGGCGCCGGATTATGATTTCCGCGCGCCCCCGCATCCGGGCGCGCTGCTCTACGAGACCTATGGCTGGGGCATCAGCGGCGACGACTGGCGGCGGCGGGCGGCTGACGCGCTCGGAGCACTGGGCCTCGATTAACGCCCGATGCCGCTCTGCGTGCTCAGCATCGGCTACAGCCTGGCGCCGGTCGGGCCGGATGCGGTCGGCGGCGCCGAGCAGGTCCTGTCGGCGCTCGACCGCGCGCTGGTCGAGGCCGGCCACCAGTCGGTCGTCGTGGCCAACGCCGGCTCGGAGGTCGCCGGAACCCTGATCCCGACCGGGCCGCTCCCGGGGCTGATCACCGAGGCCGAGCGTGCGTGCGCCGGCGAGCGGCACCGGCGCGCAGTCGGGCAGGCATTGGCGCAATACCGGGTCGATGTCGTGCACAGCCATGCCCTCGATTTCGCCGACCATCTGCCCGAAACCGGTGTTCCGAGCCTGGTGACATTGCATCTGCCGCGCGACTTCTACCCGCCCGGCGCGGTGCAAGGAGAGCGGCCGCGCACCTGGTTCAATTGCGTTTCGGCGAGCCAGCGCCGCAGCTTCCCGAATTTCACGGCGATGCTGCCGGAAATCGACAACGGGGTGCCGGTCGATCGTTTGCACGCTCGCCTGTCGCGGCGCAATTTCGCGCTGTGCCTCGGCCGGATCTGCCCCGAAAAGGGCTTCGAGCACGCGCTCGACGCCGCCCGGCTGGCCGCAACCCCGCTGCTGATCGGCGGCGAGGTGTTTCCCTACGAGGCGCATCGCCGCTATTTCGCGACCGAGATCCGGCCGCGCCTCGGCGCGCGCGCACGGTTTGTCGGGCCGGTCGTATGGGCGCGCAAACGCCGGCTGTTGAATGCAGCGCATTGCCTGTTGGCGCCGAGCCTGGCCCCGGAGACCAGCTCATTGGTCGCGATGGAGGCGATCGCCTGCGGCACTCCGGTCATCGCGTTTCCGGCGGGTGCGCTCGCCGACATCGTCGAGCCCGAGGTGACCGGCTATCTGGTTCGGGACATGCGCGAGATGGCCGAGGCGATCCGCGCCGCCAACGGTCTCGACCGCGAGCGCTGCCGCGAAGTGGCGCGCCGCCGCTTTTCGCTCGAGCGCATGGTTGCGGCATACTTCGCGTTGTACCGGCGGCTCGCCGCAGCCGAACCGGTGTCATGATCGAGGTCGTGCCAGTCACCGACGAGGGCGGCATCGCCCAGCTGCGGCCCGAATGGGAGGCGCTGTGGCAGCGCGACCC
This sequence comes from Allostellaceae bacterium, assembly GCA_036500965.1. GTDB lineage: Bacteria > Pseudomonadota > Alphaproteobacteria > ATCC43930 > CGMCC-115725 > AP-15. The sequence continues at coordinate 57,742 of DASYBC010000105.1, forward strand.
GACGGCGACGCCGTTTCAGTCGCCGGCCTGGCTGCTCGCCTGGTGGCGGTTTTTCGGCAGCCCCGAGCCGCTGGTGCTGACCGCGCGCGACGCCGGAGAATTGGTTGGGCTGTTGCCGCTGTACTTCCTTGCAGAAGCCGGCCGCCGCAAGCTGCTGCCGATCGGCGTCGGCTTGTCGGACTACATTGACGCGCTGCTCGATCCGACGGCACCCGCCGCTGCCGATGTGCTGATCGCGGCGACCGCCGAGACGCGTGGCTGGGACGAAGGCTGGCTGCCCGATCTTGCGTCCGACGGCGCGCTGGCAAGAGCGGCGGCCCGGTCCGTGGTGGAGGCGGTGACGGCGGCGGCGCCCTGCCCGGCGCTGGCCTTGCCGCGCGACCGGGCCTCGCTCGGCGAGGTCGTGCCGCGCAAGATGCTGCGCGATTTGCGCCAGGCGCGAGCGCGGGCCGCCGCGGCCGGCGATGTGGTGATCGAGACAATCGCCGAGGACGGGCTTGATGCGGCGATGGGCGATCTGTTCGGTCTGCACGAGCAGCGCTGGCGCGCCCGCGGCGAGGAGGGTCTGTGCGGCGATCCGCGCGTGCGCGGCTTTCACCGCGCGGCCGCCGCCGGCCTCTACGCGGCCGGCATGCTGCGGCTCTACCGGCTGTGGATCGGCGATGCCGTCGGCGCGGTCTATTACGGCTTTGCCGCGAAGGGCCGGGCCTATGCCTATCTCGGCGGCTTCGATCCGGCGCAGCCGCGGCTGAGCCCGGGAATGCAAATCATCGCTCATGCAATCGAGCAGGCCGTCGCCGAGGGTGCGGCGAGCTTCGATTTCCTGCGCGGCGCCGAGGGCTACAAATATGCCTGGGGCGCCGCCGACCATGCCAAGATATCCCTTCATCTGAGGCAGCGATGCCGGAACCGCTGAGCGAAACCGAAGCCGCCGCCTGCCCGGCAGCGGCGCGCGAGATGCTGGCTCGCTATCTTGCCGGCGAAGTCTCCGCCGAGATCGCGCTGATGCACCTGCTGCTGAGGGCGGGCGCAGTGCCGCCGCTGCAGCACTCTTTGCAGACGCTCGCCGCGACTGGGCGCGACGCCTTTGTCCGGTTGGCGCGGCTCGCTGCGCAAAATAGCGCGGGTCTGGAGCGCGCCGCCCGGCTGGTCGAGGCGGGGCTCACCGAGGCGGCCGGCGAGGATCGCGTCGCGGCCATTCGCGAGCAATACGACCGGGCGGTGGCACTCGCGCCGGAGGCGGCGGTGGCGCTTTATTCGCTCGGCGCGCCGGCGATCCTGGAGCGCGCCACCGGCGAGCTCGCCACCCTGCTCGACGGTTGGGGCCTGCTCGGCGCCGATCGGGATGCGCTCGACATCGGCTGCGGCATCGGGCGGATCGAGCGGGCATTGGCGCCGCGGTTGCGGCATATCGTCGGGATCGACCTGTCGCCGGCGATGATCGCGGAGGCGAAACGTCGCTGCGCCGACATCGCCAATGTTGCATTCGCGGTATGCGACGGCCGTGCGCTCCCCCCTTTCCCAGAGGCCGGCTTTGATCTGGTCCTGGCGGTCGACAGCTTTCCGTGCGTCGTTTCGGCCGGCGGCGACATCGCCGCGCGCTACATTCGCGAGGCAGCCCGGATGCTGCGGCCAGGCGGCGTGCTGGCGATCTTCAACTACTCCTACCGCGACGATCTCGCGGCCGACCGCACCGACATCGCCGCCAATGCCGCGGCTGCCGGGCTGCACGTGCGGCGCAACGGCACAAGCGATCTCAGCCTGTGGGACGGCACCAGCTTTCTGCTCAGCTCGCCGTCTCGCCGCGGATAAAGGCTTCGGTCAGGGCGCGGGCTTCGTAATCGGTGAACTGCTCGGGCGGGCTCTTCATAAAATAGCTGGCCGGGCCGATCAGCGCGCCGCCGATGCCGCGGTCGAGCGCCAGCTTGGCGCAGCGGATCGCGTCGATGACGACCCCGGCCGAGTTCGGCGAATCCCAGACTTCAAGCTTCAGTTCGCAATTGAGCGGCAGATTGCCGAAAGTCGTGCCTTCGATCCGGATGTAGCACCATTTGCGGTCGCTGAGCCACGGCACGTAGTCGCTGGGGCCGACATGCGCGTCCTCGTCCGACAGCTTGTCCTCGAGCTGGCTCGTCACCGCATCGGTCTTCGAGCGCTTTTTCGATTGCAGCCGCTCGCGCTCCAGCATGTTCTGAAAATCGCTGTTGCCGCCAAAATTGAGCTGGTAAGTGCGGTCCACCCGCACCCCGCGCTCGCGGAACAGATTGGCCAGCACGCGATGGACGATCGTGGCACCCACCTGGCTCTTGACGTCGTCGCCGATCAGCGGCATGCCGCGTTCGGCGAACCGCTCGCGCCATCGCGCATCCTTGGCGATGAACACCGGGATGCAGTTGACATAGCCGCAGCCGGCCGCCAGCGCCGCTTCGGCATACCAACGCGACGCCGCCTCGGACCCGACCGGCAGGTACGACACCACGATCTCTGCGCCGGTCCGCCGCAAGGTGCCGGCCACGTCATCGACCGGCACCGGCGACTCGATCACCGTTTCGCGCAGATATTTGCCGATGCCGTCATGGGTCGGGCCGCGCCGAACCTCGACGCCGGTCGAGCGAACCGCGGCAAAGCGCTCGGTGTTGTTGGGCGCGGCGGCGATGGCCTCGGCGAGGTCGCGCCCGACCTTTCCCTTGGCAATGTCGAAGGCGGCGACGAGCTCGATGTCGCCGATGTGATAGCCGCCGAGATCGAGATGCATGACCCCGGGGATCGGGCGGTCGCCCGTCGCGCTGCGGTAGAACTCGACGCCTTGGATCAGCGAGGAAGCACAGTTCCCGACCCCGATCAGCGCGACCCTGATTTTCGCCAAGAGAACCTCCGCGCCACCCGCCGGGTGAACTTTGCAACAAACGGCGGCAGGGTCGCAAAAGTTCAGCATCCGAGCCGCTTTTCGCGCGAATGGACCGGCGCGGCCGTGACGCGGCTAGATTAGCTGCCGTAAAAGGCAAGGCTCTCTTGGGCTAGCGGCAGAACCGAATCGGCAGATCGAACGGCCGACCGCGGATTATCACCGCACCAAGGCGATGCGCGCCGTTCCAAACCATCCGTCCGGCGCGGTTGGCGGTGGCATGGACCACAACGGGATCATCGTCGCCGCGGTCTTCCCAGGCGCCGGCTTCCATCACCGCGGCGTAGCGGGCGGAGATTTCCAATAGGATCGCCTTTGCCTGCGGCGTGTAGAAATGGGGTTGGAGCCAAGCCTCGGCGATTATCGGCCTGACCGTGCACCGGATCAATTCGGGAGCATGCTGGCGATAAAGGCGCCCGTCGGGGGCCGGCGGAGCGCCAGGGTGTCGGCGCCGGTAATCCGCAAGCGCATCAGCCGCGTCGATCATGTTCAGCACCCCGCGCTGCTGCCGAGGTTCGGCGAGCAACATTTTCGCGGCCCGGGGCGGCCGTCAAGCCTGTCGGCGACAGCGCGATCGCGATCCTACCCCACGGCCGGGCAAGGTCACCGCGCTGCCCGGCGGATCGCGTTAAAGCTGGGCAAGACGGCACACGGTGCTGCCGCTGCGCTAGGGCGGCTGACCTTCTGTAAAGCGACACTTGACGTTTTCAGGCGGTGACGCCACGTTTCCAGCGGTGATACGCAGTTTCCGCAACCACGGGCTCAAGCGGTATTTCGAGGCGGGCGACCCCAGCGGGTTGAGCGTGCCGAACGTCGCGCGGATAGGGCGCATGCTGCGCGCGCTCGAGGCCGCGACCCGGCCCGAGCAAGTCAACTTGCCGGGCTTCTACTGGCACCCGCTGCAAGGCGCGGCGCGCTGGACGATCCGGGTTACCGGGAATTGGCGGCTCACCTTCGCTTGGGATGGCGCCGATGCCGTCGCCGTCGATTTGGAGGATTACCATTGATGATCGAGCCGACGACCGGAACGGGGCTGCCCGCGATGCACCCGGGCGAATTGTTGCGCGAGGAAATCCTGCCAGCGCTTGGCCGCCCGCGCGCCGAAATCGCGCAGCTTCTCGGGGTGTCGCGGCAGGCTCTTCATGCCGTCCTCGCCGAGCGCGCATCCGTGACGCCCGAAATGGCGCTGCGGCTCGGCAAGCTGTGCGGCAACGGTCCCGAACTGTGGCTCGCGCTGCAAACCCGCTACGATCTGGAACGGTTGCGCCGCGAGAAGGCCGCCGAAATAGCGGCGATCCCGACGCTGCAAGCCGCCTGATCAGATAAAGGCCGCCACCGGCAGCCCGCATCGCCTTCTTGGGGTCGCGGCTTTTTATTGATTTATTGGTGGGTGCACAAGGACTCGAACCTTGGACCCGCTGATTAAGAGTTTCCGATCCTGCCTTTCCGACGGTACGCACGCGTATCCTATCGTGGTTTATTTCAATATGATAGATCCCCACCCGTGACCGCCTGTTACCTGCGATTTGACTTTTCGTAATACCTAGCCCGGTCCACTGATCCGATGACAGGGAGCCGGTGCGATGCGCGGCAAGATCACCAAGCGTTCCGTCAACGCCTTGACGCTGGCGGCCGATGGCGGCGAGACCGTCCTCTGGGATAGCGAGTTGAAAAGGCCTTGGCGTCCGTATGCAGCGCGGTGGCACCCAAAGCTATGTGCTGCACTATCGTGCGGGCGCCGGCCGCGATGCATTGCTGCGGAAGCTGACGATCGGCCGGCATGGTTCGCCCTGGACACCGGAGACGGCACGGCGCGAGGCGAAGCGGCTCCTGGGTTTGATCGAAACCGGGGTGGATCCGGCCACCGACAAGATCGCCCGGCAGGAAGCGCCGACTATGGCCGAACTCGCCCAGCGCTTTCTCGCCGAGCATGCCCAGGCGGAGCGTAAGAGCAGTACCGCTACCGAATATCGGCGGCTGCTCGACAGGATCATCTTGCCAGCGCTCGGGACGCGGAAGGTGGCGGATGTGACCCGTGCCGAGATTACCAGACTGCACCACGTTAACCACGCCGCACCCTACCAAGCCAACCGCGTGCTCGCGGCGCTGTCCAAGATGTTCAACCTCGCCGAGCGGTGGGGCTTGCGGCCAGACGGCTCGAACCCATGCCGCCATATCGAGAAATTCGTTGAGAGGAAGCGCGAGCGTTTCCTCTCGCCGGCCGAGTTGGTCCGGCTCGGTGATGCGCTTGCGGCCGATGGCGGGCTCGCCCTATGCCGTTGCCGCGGTCAAGCTCCTGGTGTTCACCGGTGCCCGGCTCGGCGAGGTCCTCGGGCTCAAATGGGAATGGATTGATTTCGAGCGTGGTGAGGCGCGGCTGCCGGATAGCAAGACGGGCGCCAGGACGTTGCACCTGCCGCCCCCCGCGCTCGCGGTGCTCGCCGAATTGCCGCGGCTGGTCGGCAACACTTACGTCATCGCCGGGGCGAAATCGGGTGCTGCGCTCGTCAACCTCGAAAAGCCGTGGCGCGCGATCCGCGCTGCAGCCGAACTCGATGATCTGCGGCTACACGATGTACGGCACGCCTTCGCGAGCGTGGCCGCGTCGAGCGGCATGGGGTTGCCGATCATCGGCAAGATGCTTGGCCATAGCCAGCCGTCGACAACCGTGCGTTAGGCGCATCTCGCGAGCGATCCGGTGAAGGCCGCCGCTGCTGCGGTCGCGGGCAAGATCGCCGCAGCAATGGCTGACGGTGCCGGGCTGGCTGGAAAGGAAAACACCGCAGTAATACCACTCGGCACTGGCGCGTAAGCAGACAACTGACGGCACCGCGCGGACGGGATGTCTGTTGCTATGGGCGTGCTATAGTCGCAGCGACGGAGTTGGAAATGGACAGAACCGTTAACGTGACCATTCCGGTTGAACCTGAGGCGGCCGCGGCCCTCGCCGACCCGCGTAATCGCGAAGCCGTCGGCCGCTTGGTCAGCCGCGTGCTCCATCCGGGTTCCGGTCCGACGCCTCTTGCTAGGGCGATCGCCGATCTAAAGGCCGATGCGCGAGCGGCCGGTCTGACCGAAGCTGAAATCGATGCCGAGCTTGCCGCCTACAACGCCGAGCGGCGCGACCGCGGCATCGCCGGTTGATTGTCTTCGACGCCTCGACCGTTATCAGCGCAGCCCTCAAGGGGACAGCATTCCCGAACGTGCATTGCTGCGCGCCGAGGAAGTCGATGTCTTCGCGCTTTCCCCGGCGGTCGATGCCGAAATCGCCGCCATTCTGAACGCGCGAAATTCGCGGCTGCCATTCGGCCCGCACGCCGTGAGCGTTTCCTCAAAATTTTGCGGGACGGCGCCATCTGGTTCGAGCCCGACATGCGCGTCACCGATTGCCGCGATCCGAAAGACGACAAATACCTCGAATTGGCCTTCGCCGCCGGTGCGGAGATCATAGTCAGCAGCGATAACGATCTGCTCGTGCTCAACCCCTGGCGCGGCGTGTCCATTCTGCGCCCGGGAGACTATCTCGCGCTGGCCTGAGATCACATCGCCACAGGGAGCCGCTCGGCGAGTGCTCCAAGCTTCAATGAGGCCGGGGCGCGTGCGCCCCGGATGCTTGGCCTCCATGTTCGGGTTCCACACGCCCGTGTCGAGCTTCAATGAGGCCGGGCGCGTGCGCCCCGGATGCTCGGCGACCTTGTGGCCAAGCGTTGCGCGGAACCACGCTTCAATGAGGCCGGGGCGCGTGCGCCCCGGATGCTCAGAACAGCGCGCCGGGGCCGCAGCGGGAGATCGGCGCTTCAATGAGGCCGGGGCTCGTGCGCCCCGGATGCCCGAGCGGATCGGGGCGACGGCGAACCCTTCACCCCCGCTTCAATGAGGCCGGGGCGCAGGCGCCCCGTTGGCTGCATCGCACCACCAGCGTATTAATTGGCGGGTCGATTCACGAAACGCTTGGGAACCGAGCGTTTCGATCGGATCACTAGGATCGGCTCGCAGCGGTTGGCCGGGCAGAGGGGAGATCAAATGACGACCCGAGACAAGATCCGCGTCGGTATCGTCGGCGCCAGCCCCGAGCGCGGCTTCGCTTCGGTGGCGCACATCCCGGCATTGCTCGGGCTGCCTGATTTCGCGATCGCCGCGGTGTGCACGACGCGGCAAGAGAGCGCCGAGGCGACGGCAAGGCATTTCGGCATTCCGCTGGCCTTCTGCGACCCGGTCGCCCTGGCGCGGCATCCCGAGGTCGATCTGGTGACGGTCAGCGTCAAGGTGCCGGACCACCTGCCGCCGGTCATGGCGGCGATCGAGGCCGGCAAGCATGTGTATTGTGAGTGGCCGCTCGGCCGCAACACCGCCGAAGCTGAACGCATGCTGGCAGCGGCGGAAGACAAGGGGGTCATCCACGCGGTCGGACTGCAGGGCCAGTGGTCGCCGACCTTGAACTACATCAAGGACCTCGTCGCGGACGGGTATGTCGGCCGCGTGCTCAGCGCGACCGTGATCGGCCGCGCGCCCAACTGGGGCGCCACCATCGACCCGCCTATCAAGCCGATGTTGCCAGCGGCGCCAATCTGATGACGATCACCGGGGGGCACCAGATCGATGCGCTGTGCTATTGCCTCGGTGAGTTTCGCGAGGTGTCGGCTTATGCCGTGACCCAGCGCCGCGAGATTTTCGCCGAGGACCAGGGCACGACGATCCCGTTGACGTCGCCCGACCAGCTCGCGGTCATCGGCCTTCTCGAAGGCGGCGCGGTCGCCTCGTTGCAGATTCGCGGCGGCATGGCGCGCAATATCGAGTTCCTGTTCGAGATCCACGGCTCCGAAGGCGATCTCGTCGCCGCGGCGACGACCGGGGGCTCGATGCAGCGCCAAGAACTGTCGTTGCACGGTGCGCAGGGCAGGGGCGGCAAGCTCGCAGAATTGCCGATCCCCGCCAAGCACCGCTATGTGCCGGACACGATCGCCTCGGACTCGCCCTACAATGTCGCGCAACTTTACTGGAAGCTCGGCGAGAGCATCCGCAACGGCACAAAGGCCAGACCGGGCTTCGATGCCGCGGTGCGGCGCCACCGGCTGATCGATGCCATTGTCCGCGCGTCGCAGACCGGCCGGGAGCGGCTGCTGGCGTAACCCAATGATCTCGATCCGCGAAGGAGCCGCGTCGCGCGAGTTTCTCCACGACCCGCGCTCGGCCTGGCATGCCGCCGCCGCGCTTGGCGCCGATGCCGCCTACCCGCCACAATACCGGCGCGCCCGCCCGAAACATTGGCCGGGCACGGCGCTGGTGCGCCGCTGACAGTCCCGGCAGCTAAGCCAGGAAGCGACGCGGTTCGACGACGGTCCGCAGCCAGTTGCCGATCTCGGTCGTCCGGCGAACGGGATCCATAATCTCGCTCGCAATCCCATACCGCCAAATCAGGTCGCGGCGGGTCGGCTCCGCGTCGAGCGCGCGATAATCGGCGGCGACCGTGACGATTTCGGACCGCTCCGTTGCGAATCCCTCTTCGACAAGCTCGTTGGCCCGCATCTCGATCAGGGCAGCCGAAACCGCCAGGGTGTGCTCGGGGTGATACTGCTTGCCGACGAAGCTGCCCCGCCACGGGGTCTCCGTGGCGATCGCCTGGATGGCGGAGAGCTCGTTTGCGGCCAGGACCTCCGAGTTCGGCGGCAGCGTTTCGATTTCGTCGATGTGCGAGCAAAGCGCATCGAAAACGGCAGGACGGGACGCGAGAAGCGGGTGGGCCCGGCCGGCTTCCGTCACGGTGATCGCCCGGGCGATCGGCAGCTCGCGTCCCCGCGGGTTGCGCCGGACCGATCCTCCAAGAGCCACAATCGCTAGCTGCAGACCCCAGCAGCTCCCCCAGACCGGCACGCCAGCGGAAAAGGCGGCCTGGGCAAAATCGATCTGCCGCGTGACGCAAGGGGTCGGGTCATAAATGTGCAGCGGTGAGCCCGGGATCATCACACCGTCGAAGTCCGAAAGCGCGGTGCCGAACGGCAAGGCCTCGCCGTCGGCGATGTTGAGAAGCGTGCAGCGGATGCCCGGGTGATGCAGCTGAGCAGCCGCGGCAAACAGCGAAAAGTTGGAAGGGATGCCGAACCCGGCGCGCTCGGCCTGCCAGACGGCCGGCGTTCCCTCGGCGATCAAGATGTTCGGCATCAGGCCCCCATTGATTTCCGCTCAGTATATGTCGCGGAGGTTCCGGCTCAATGGCTGCTCAGGGCGCATCTCGCCCCGTGCGATCCGCCCCGACGAAGTCGCCTCTTCCCAGGATAGCAGCCGCGTGGCCGGCGTGGCGGAGACGCCCTAGATTGCCCCCAAACCGGACCGCTCCCGCTTTCGGCCGAAGCCCCGCTGCTACAGGTGACCGCACCCGCCGTTTTTGCTCTGATGCCGATCGCAGTCCCGTCATACTAGCGCGGGCCCTTGGGTCGCTTCCAACTATGGGGAGGAGCGGCGGCCCGTTGCGTAATCCTCACAAGGAGAATTCGAGATGTTCAGCCATATCATGGTCGGGAGCAACGATATCGACCGGTCGAAGAAATTCTACGATGCCCTCTTTGCGGCAATGGGCGCGCAGCCCGGCACCGTGGACGCCAGAGGCCGTGTGGCCTACTCGCACAATGGCAGCCGCTTCATGATCAGCAAGCCCATCGACGGCAAGCCGGCGGGTTCCGCCAATGGCGGCACGATCGGCTTTTTGATGAGCGACGCCAAAATGGCCGAGGCATGGCACAAGGCCGGCGTTGCGAATGGCGGTACGTCGATCGAGGATCCGCCCGGCGTGCGCCCGAATGGCGCCTATCTTGCCTATCTTCGTGACCCCGATGGTCACAAGATCGTCGCGGTTGCGCGGTAAAGCGACCTGACCTTACCGCGAGCGAAAACGAGAAGACCGTCCTTCCGGGAGGTTCTTCCGCTCCGGAGGGCGGCGGCGACCACCGCCGCCCTTCACGGCGCATCAGCGACATTGAAGCCGATAGCGCAGCGAGAGCACGGCGCCGCCATGCCCTGCGATCAGCGATCAGCCTCTCTCTACTAGCAGGCTGCTGAAAAAGGGGGTGAGTTTTTGTCGTTTCCAGGTTCTGGGCGAGGTTTTTGGGGCGGCTCAGGGAACAGCCGCTTGACCTTGCCGTCGGCCAGCACCGCGGCAAGAAATTGTTGGGCGATGTCGCCCTCCAAAAGCCGGTCGCGGTTTTTGGTGAAAGCCTGCCCCGGCGCAGGAGCGTGTGAAACAATTCCCGAAGCGCTCGCTGCCTTGAGATCGTGCGTGCTTCGAGACGCGCCTTCGGCGCTCCTCAGCATGAGGTATCCGATTGATGATGATGAGAAAATACCTCATCCTGAGCGACTGTTTTTGGCGTCAAGCGGGTTGCCATGGTTTTCGGTCTCGCAGGATGGCGTTGAGGATGACGACGAGTTTTCGGATGCAGGCGGTGAGCGCCTGTTTTCCGGTTTTGCCGGCGCTGCGGAG